>NZ_FNGH01000003.1:313521-325657 GCF_900102875.1 Franzmannia pantelleriensis | reverse complement strand
CAGGGAAAACGCATGAAAAATCCTACACCGCGAGAACGTCGGCCAGATAGGTCTCATCCAGGGCGGCTTTCTTCTGCTTCCGCCGGATTCCGCCTTTGAAACGCGTCTCCCCTTTGAGGTAATTCAAGGCGATATGACGCACCCTGGCGAGATTTTCAGCGGCCTGACCGCGATGGATTTTGCAAGCATCCTCGCGGAGCGCCACATCCAAGGACCAGTGGAGCTTATTCTCGACAAACCAATGCTGGCGAGCCGCTTCGGCGAGCTTCTTGGCGCTCAGTTCGGCAGAGCTGATGTAGTAACGGATCATTGGCGCCTCTGGTGCGTCATCACCTTGCTGGCGGAAACTCATCACCACGCTCACCGTTTTCAGGCCTGGCCATTCATAGCTAAGCTCCTGAAACTCTTCAGTAACTTCGCTGACAATATGGTACCTCGTCTCTTTTCGGCCACGGTTCTTCTCATCTGTGACATAGGCGTCACCCTCGAAGCTGACTACCTTGGCCATAGGAAACGCGGCCTCGAAGGCGTCTGCCAGGGCCGGCTGATTGTCCTTCACGGACAGTAGGTAATCGGCGCCCTTCTGCAGGACCTGTGTGGCGATCTTCTTCTGGCATCCCATGGCATCGATCGTCACCAGGCAGCCTTGCAGATTGAGAAGCTTGAGCAGCTCGGGAATCGCCGTGATCTCGTTGGACTTTTCGGCCGTCTTGACCTGGCCCAGCACCACACCATTCGCCGCACTGAAGGCACTGACCATGTGGATCGCCCCTTTGCCCTTCCCTCGGCAGTACGACCCACGCAGCGTCTTGCCATCGATGGCCACCACCGCGCCCTCCGTCACATCGTGGCAGGCCTTCATCCACTCGGCGAATGCGCTTTGCAGCTGCTCGGCATTCACCAGGGCCATGACCCTAGCCAAGGTGTCATGGCTCGGCACGCCAGCTTCAAAATCGCCGTACTGGCGCAGAAAGTCGAGCTTTGCGTGGCCAAAATCCTCGATTTCGTCCCAACCCTCGGCACCACAGATCACCGCACAGACCGTCAGAAACAGGATATCCGACAGCTGATGCTGCACTTTCCAGGCCTGGCGGAAGTCGGGAACGATCGATAAATGGTGCATAAGCGATGGTGTCAGCATGAGGTCATCTATGAGCAAAAGCCGTTAGATGACCACATTAGCTCCTACTGGTAAAGCGCTACGAGGCCCGTCGTAGAGCGGTTTTTCATGCGTTTTCCCTGCCACCGCCACCTGCTGGTTGATCGGATTGTCCTCGACCAGCAGCAACGATGCCTCGAAATTCACCGACATCCCCTCTGTCGGGCTCGTCCCTGTGCCAATATCGGCGTCGGCCTCCTGCGCCGCCTGCAGCGGTAGGCGTAGCCAGAAATGGCTGCCCTGCCCAGGCTGGCTGGTAAAGTCGATCTCGCCGCCCATCGCGATGGCCAGCTGCTTGCAAATCGCCAGCCCCAACCCGCTGCCACCGAAACGCCGTGCGGTCGAGGCGTCGCCCTGACGAAAGGGCTCGAACAGTACCTCGCGCTGGTGCTCATCGATGCCGCAGCCCTGATCACTGACACTGATCTCGAGCTGCTCGCCCTCGCCGCGCCGTGCAGCCACCACGATCTCTCCGCTGGTCGAGAACTTGATCGCGTTGGAGAGCAGGTTGAGGATGATCTGATTGATCCGGCCAGGGTCGCCGTAGAGTCGCGCCGGTAGCCGCGGATCGCACTCACTGCGCAGTGCCAGAGACTTGGCGCTGGCGCGGGGGGCGAACAGCGCCACCGCTCGCGCCATCAAGGCGCGCAGGTCGTAGTCGGTGTGCTCCAGCTCCAGGCGTCCGGCCTCGATCTTGGAGAAATCGAGAATGTCGTTGATCAATCCCAGCAGTTGCCCGCCGCTCTCGTGAATGGTGGCGGCGTAATCCCTCGAGGTGGCATCCAATGGCCGCTCGCGCAGCAGCTCACTCATGCCGATCACCCCATTGAGGGGTGTACGAATCTCGTGGCTGACCGTCGCCAGGAATTCGCTCTTGGCCTGGCTGGCCGCCTCGGCGCGACGCGCGGCGATCTCGAGTTCCCCACTTAGTGCCTCGGTGGCACGCCGAGCCGCGGCGCTCTCGCGCGCCTCGCGAAACAGGAACACCACCACCAGTGCTGCTGCAGCGCTCATCGCCACGATCAGCGCCAGCAGCAGGCGGTATAGGCGCTGCAGCTGTTCGCGCTCGCGAGTGGTGGTGTCGGCCAGGTGAGCATTGATTGCCACGATCAGCTCTTCGCTGTAACGGCTAAGCGTGTCGAGACGCGCCTCCAGTGCCTCGCGCCCTCCCTCCTGCAGCGAAAAGTCGTCGCTGTAGAGCCGGGCATCGATGGCATCGACCTGCTCGACGATAGAGGCCATCAACGATGTGGCTCTTGGAATGGTGTCGAGCAGCTCGGCGAGCTCACCGCGGCGCAGCAGATTGACACGGCTATACATCAACTCGAAGCGCAGCCGCAGGTCGCTGGACATGTCCTGCTGGGTAGCCCTAGCCAGCTGCGAGCGCAATTGGATGGCTTCACGATCCAGCTTGTAGGCCGACCAGGCGGTATCGCCACCCACACTCTGTGCCAGGCTTTCCTGGCGCCACAGCACCAACCCGGCTACCGTGATGGCGGCAACGAAGAACAGCAGCGCGGCAATAGCGCCGAGCTTGAGGCGACCGGGATAGCGCAGCATTAGATGCCTCTCATGCCGCCGAGCAGTCAGTCGACATGGATATTGACCACCTGCCACACCGAGCGGAAGCGGATCGTCTCGTTGATCAGCTCGGGATGGTCATCGAACGGATAGAGGACGAAGATCGGGCCATAGTCGCGAATCGGCATCCGCTCACCGTCGCGTGTGAGCGCCAGAATCACATCGTAATCGTGAAAGTTGTCGATCGGGATATCGGCAGCGAAGTCGTTCAACGCCCGCACGCGCACCAACTCGCTTTCCGCCCCCACCGCATCGAGCAGTGCGCGCGCCAGCGGTCCCTCGAAGGTACTCGGTCCGTCGGTCCAGGGGGTATGGGTCTCAATCACCTTCGTCGGAAGCGACATCAGCATCGCGGCATCGAAGTGCGCTTCATCACCGACGTTGGTGTGGGCAATATTACCCGACACGGTGAGGATGACCTCACCCTCAGGGTCGGGCAGCGCCCATACGGCCAGCGGCAGCAGCATTAACAGCATGGCGACCACTAGGCGGCTGGTCGTGGTTGGTTGGCGATGACAAACGCGCATGGCGGCCCCTTGGAGACAGGCGGTTGTAATAAGCGTACAAGCGATGGGCGTGGCCCAGCGTCGACGCCATTAAGGCTTTTCCCTGCGCTGCTCACCGAGGCGATGGCCCGGCCACATGGCCCGAGCGGCTCCGTTCGCACCGGTTATTGATCCGTCGCACTATTTTGCCATATTCCCTGGTGTAGAATCTCGCCGTTGCCACATCTTGCCGGCACACTGGACCACACCCGGACCACAGGAGAGGTCTCTTGCCTGAGCAGTTGAAGGATTTTGCCCACACCTTCTTGCACGCCGTGAACAACCTGTTGCCGATCATCGCCGTGGTGGTGGTGTTCCAGGCGCTGGTGCTGCGCCAATGGCCGGAAGGCGGGGGCAGCATGGCCATGGGCCTGCTGATCGTGGCCCTCGGCGTGGCGTTGTTCCTGCGCGGCCTGGAGCTGGGGATCTTTCCGGTTGGCAAGAGCCTCGCCAACCAGTTCGCGAGACGCGGCTCGCTGCCGATCCTGATCAGCTTCGGCTTCGCCATCGGCTTCTCGGCGGTGATCGCCGAGCCGGCACTGATTGCCGTCGCCGATCAGGCCGCCGAGATCAGCGACGGACGCATCGATGCCTTGACCCTGCGCCTGATCGTGGCCGCTTCGGTGGGTCTAGTGATGGCAATGGGCGTACTCAGGGTGATCCTCGGCCACCCACTGCATTGGTATATGATCATCGGCTACCTGACGGTGGTGGCGGTGACCTTCTTCGCCCCGGAGGAGATCGTCGGGCTGGCCTATGATTCCGGCGGCGTGACCACCAACATCGTCACCGTGCCATTGATCGCCGCGCTGGGCATCGGCCTGGCGACCTCGATACGTGGTCGCAACCCGCTGATCGATGGCTTCGGGTTGGTTGGCCTGGCCGTCATGGTGCCGATGATCAGCGTGCAGCTGTATGGCATTATCGTCTACGGTCAGGCGAGCCCCGCGGGGGATGCCGAACTGGTGATGAACGGTGACGATGCCATCGACGCCGCCAATCCGCTGTTGCAGATGGCGCTTGATCTGTTCAGCATGCTGCGCGACGTGCTGCCGATTCTACTGGTGATCCTGTTCTTTCAGTACGCGGTACTCAAGCGCGCCCTCTCCAACCGGCTGCGCATCGCAGCCGGTTTCGCGCTGGTGATCATCGGCCTGTATGCCTTCGTGGTCGGCCTCAAGCTCGGTCTGTTTCCGATCGGCCGCAGCATGGCCGAACAGTTGATTCAGTTCGACAGCTGGCTATGGGTATACCTGTTCGCCTTTGCCATCGGTTTTGCCACCACGATGGCCGAGCCGGCGCTGATTGCCGTGGGCCAGCAGGCCGAGGAGGCCGCGGCCGGCAAGATCGACGGGCGTGCGATTCGTCTGCTGGTGGCGCTGGGCGTGGCAATTGGTATCACCATCGGCATCCATCGCATCATCACCGGCGACTCGATCCACCACTACATCATCGCCGGCTATAGCCTGGTGATCGTGCTGACCGCGCTGTCGCCGCGCTACATCGTGGCGCTGGCCTTCGATCTTGGCGGGGTCACCACCTCGGAGGTCACGGTACCGCTGGTCACGGCACTGGGTATTGGCCTTGCCACCCATATCGAGGGCCGCGACGTACTGATCGACGGCTTCGGCCTGATCGCCTTCGCCTCGATATTTCCCATCGTCACGGTGATGAGCTATGCCATCATCATGGAACGCCTGGTCAAATGGAGGAGTGCTCGATCATGAAATTTTCCGCGCTGGTGGCCATCGTGCCCGAAGAGCTGGAGCAGGAGTGCCTCGACGAGGCCAACCGCAGTGGCGGCGGCGGGGTCACCTTGCTATCGGGACGCGGGCTGGGCGGCGAGCCGAAGAAGACCTTCTTCGGCCTGACCTTCGAGGGCAGCCAGACGGTACTGCTGATGGTGCTTGAGAAAGGCCTGTCGCTGAGCGTGCTCAAGGCTTTGCAGAAAGTCATCAACCACGACGGTGAGAGCTCCCGGGGAGTGGTGTTCACGATCCCCATCGAGCACCTCGGCGGTCTCGACGTCTCACAGCTGGAACGCTTCGAGCAGCATCTGCGCGAATCGCTCTAGCCACTCATTCATTCGCCACTGCGTGGCGCTAACGAAAGGCATGCCTATGCTGGTCAAGGACATCATGGTGCGCGATGTGGTCAAGGTCTCGGCCTTTGCCACCCTGCGCGAGGCATTGGCGCTGATGAAGCGCCATTCACTCAAGTCACTGGTGGTCGAGCAGCAGACGCCCCACGACGCCTGGGGACTGATCACCTACACCAATATTCTCAAGACCATCGTCGCCGAGAGCGGCGACATCGACCTGGTCAACGTCTATGACGTCTGTGTCAAGCCGGTGATTTCGGTGGGCGAGACCCTCGACGTCAAGCATGTCGCGGCACTGATGACCGACAACCGCGTCAAGCGAGTGCTGGTGCTACGTGACAACGAGCTGGTCGGGCTGCTGACCATGGACGATATCATCGGCACCGTGCTGGATATGCTCGACTGATGCCTCGCTAACGGGGCAGCGACGAGCGGCCAGGCAACTCCTCCAAGCCGTCTAGATAGCGCTGCAGCTGATAGGCGCGGTCTTCGAGCACGGCGTTTCGGCGTAGCTGCTCGGCGAGCGGCCAGGGCGTATCGCCGATCATCTCTCGCGTCTCATCGTCGGCATACCCCTCCTCGGCGTGCTGCAGGTCAGCATAGTAGGCCGCGATAAAGGCAAAGTCGGCGTCGCGGGCAAGTGCCCACTGCTGCTGGGCGAGTGCCAGTGCGTCACGCGCCTCGCCGCCCAGCCGCCCCGACAAACGCGACGCCAGACGCTCCACCTCCGCCTGCCAGTCATCGTAGGCGTCCGCTGCGCAGTCCAGCATCGCCGGCGTGTGCCACTCGCCCTCTTCCATGCAGCTGTCGGCCTTGAGATCGATGGGGTGGCTACCCCGAGTCGGCGGCGCCTCCCCTTGGGCCAGCCCCGTCATCGGCGCTGCGAGCAGCAGTATGCCGATGCTGTGACGTATCGCTGTATGCATCATGACACTACCTCCACCGCAGCGCCCACCTCCAGGGTACCGCCGCGGGCCACGATAAGATTTTGGCCGAAGTAGATCAGGCCATCCGCACCGCGCCGGTAGCTGGCCAGGGTTCGCAGCGGTTCGCGCTCGGGCAGGAACTCACCGCTTGCCGGGTCCACCGTGACCATTGCGCAGCGCGAGCAGGGTTTGTCGACCAGCAGTTCGACCTCGCCGATGCGCAGCAGGTGCCAACCATCTTCGGCATAGGGCAGGCTACCGGTCACCACCAGGTTGGGACGAAACTGGGCCATGCGCTGCGGGGTTTCAAACCGGGTGTTGAGATCGTCCAGTGAAGCCTGCCCGATCAGCAGCAGCGGGTAGCCGTCGGCGAAGCTGACCCGTTTGCCCAGTGGCTGGCGGTAGCGCGGCGAGCGCTCCCCGAGCCATAGCAGGCGTACCGGCTCGCCCAACGCCTCGCTCAACCAGGCATCCGCGTCGGCGGTGGTCGTCAGGCCCGTAAAGTGGTCGCCCCATACCTGGGTAGCCAACGGCTCACCAATGATATTGGCGTGATGCAGGGTCAAGTCGTTCAGCGCCGGGTGATGCAGCACGATACCATCGTCGAACAGGGTAGTAGAGACGCGCTGCAGCTGCGGGTGGCTGCGCGCGGTGATGAAGACCCCGTCGGGGCGCACTACCATGTAGCGGCGATCCCCGACCAGCCCCTCTTCGCCGGCCCAGGCAGCGCTAAGCGCTTCGCCGGCGGTGGACTTTATCGGGTAGCGAAACAGACCCGCGAGACGCGGTGGCGATTCGGCCATGCAGCAATCCTTGTATCGAGGGTATCCATCCGGCGCCGCAACGACGCTGGGGGCGATGTCGCCCCCAGCATAGTCGTATCGGCAGTCGGCTTGCCACAGCCTCAGGTCTTGGTCAGCGTCTCGATGCGCACCAGGTCTTCATAGGCGTGCCAGCTGGCGTGACCGAGCACCGGCAGAATCAGCGCCAGGCCAATGTAGAAGGTCATCACCCCGATCAGCACGCAGCCGGTCAACATCGCTGCCCACAGCAGCATGGGGCGGAAGTTGCGCGCCACCGAACGCACGCTGGCCTCGATACCCTCCATGAAGGTCAGGTCCTGGTCCATCAGCGTGGGTATCGCCACCACGCTGATGGAAAAGGCACCAAAGGCCAGGATGCCCCCTGCCACCGTACCTACCGCCAGCATGCCAAAGCCTTCCGGGGTAGTGATCAGCGCCGTATACAGGGTGTCGGGGCTGGGCGTCTCGAAGCCGAAGAACAGCGCGAACAGCAGCGTTGCCAGGCGTATCCAGGCGAGGAAGAAGATCATCATCATCACGCCCATCATCGCCAGCTGTCCGGCATGCGGGCGCCAGGCGCCAAAGGCGTCACCCAGCGTCGGCGACCGTCCCTCCTCGAGGCGCTTGCTGATGCCGTAAGAGCCCACCGCGACCAGCGGCCCCAGGAACATGAAGCCGGCGACCAGCGGCAGCAGCCAATGCCAATAGCCCAGCGTGAAGGCACCAGCAGTCACTGCGATACTCAAGCCCACCCAGAACATCCCGTAGGCCAGGCTGACCGCCGTGGCCTCGCGAAAGTCCTTGAAACCGGCCACCAGCCAGGCACGTGGCCGGTCCATTCCCACCGGATTGATGGTGATCTTGACCGTGGCATCCGACTGCTTGTGTTTGTTTGTCTCAGCAGCATTCATGGCGTTACCCCTTAACCCGCAAGCAGTAATTCGGCACACCGGGATCGGGCTTGTAGCAGCCGCGGTCGCGGGTGGCCAACACAAGGCTAGATGCCTTTCCCTCCCACTCTCTCACTGTAGTTCAGCGTTCGCCAATGTGCAGCTAGCACGCTTTCAACGCGCCGCATGCTGACCAGCCAATGGCTATAACAATGAAATTTCATATAATCATTGCCAATGGCGCTTGGCCCCATGCCGACACTAGGCACTATGCTGTTAAGCGTGACTGCTCCCGTTCGCCTTGAGGGGGCCGAGGAGATAACGATAAACGACGTCTTGTGAGGGATCTGACGATGAACCTACGCCTACCACGTGCGGCGACGGCGGCACTCGGTGCCTGTCTGCTGCTGGGTGCCGCCCAGCAGGTGCTGGCCGACGACGCCTACGACCTTCAGCGTGAAGTGATGGCCGGGGGCTGTGCCAACTGCCACGGTACCGACGGCGCACGCACCGGCAACGTACCGCCGCTGGCCGGCCGTGATGCCGACTATCTCGAGGAACGCCTACTGGCCTTCAAGCGCGATGAGGTGGCCGATACCACCATCATGAACCGCATCGCCAAGGGCTTCAGCGACGATGAGCTGACCAGCCTGGCCGAACACTTCGCCAACGTGGAACAGGAGTGAGGCACCCATGAGCTTTGACAACACACCATTCCAACCCCGTCTGGGTGTCTCCCGCCGCCAGGTGCTCAAGGGCATGGGCGCCGCCTCCAGCCTGCCGCTGATCGGCGGTTTCGCGCCAGCCTTTGCCAGCAACAGCGACGGCCGCGTGGTGGTGATCGGCGGCGGCTTCGGTGGCGCCACCGCAGCCAAATACCTCAAACGCGCCAACCCCAACTTGGCGGTGACCCTGGTCGAGCCGGCGCGGACCTTCTACACCTGCCCGTTCAGTAACCTCTATCTCGGCGGCCTGCGCGAGATGAGCAAGATCGCCCACGGCTATGACGAGCTGCGCGACCGCTACGGCGTCGAGGTGGTCCACACCCTGGCCCAGGACCTCGACCCCGACAGCCATACCGTGAGTCTGGCCAACGGCGACACCCTGCACTACGACAAGCTGGTACTGTCGCCGGGCATCGACATCCGTTGGAACGCCCTGGAGGGATACGACGAAGCCGCTGCCGAGCTGGTCCCCCACGCCTGGAAGGCCGGCCCGCAGACCGAACTCCTCAGGCGTCAGCTCGAAGGCATGGAAGATGGTGGCACCTTCGTGCTGGTGGCGCCGGAAAATCCCTTCCGCTGCCCGCCGGGACCCTATGAGCGGGCCAGCATGGTGGCGCACTACCTGTCGCAGCATAAGCCCAGCTCCAAGGTGCTGATCCTCGACGCCAAGGACAACTTCTCCAAGCAGGGGCTGTTCACCAGCGGCTGGGAGCAGCTCTACGGCGACAGCATCGAGTGGGTCGGTCTCTCCGGCGACGGCCGTGTGACCCGCGTCGATGCCGAAAACCGCGAAGTCGAGACCGAGTTCGGCACCGTGCACCGCGCCGACGTGCTCAATGTGGTACCGCCGCAGAAGGCTGGCTGGATCGCCGAGCGCGCCGGCGTCACCGACGACAGCGGTTGGGTGCCGGTCAAGCCGGAGACCTTCGAGTCGCAGCAGGTCGCCGACATCTACGTGGTCGGCGATGCCACCGTGGCCGCGCCAATGCCCAAGTCGGGTTTCTGCGCCAACGCCCAGGCCAAGGTGGCGGCCGCCGCCATCGTCGCATCACTTCGTGGCGACAGCGCCCCTGACCCCTACTGGAGCAACACCTGCTACAGCCTGATCGGCCCGGAGTACGGCATCTCGGTGGCCGGGGTCTACCGGATCCAGGACGGCGTCATCGCCGAAGTCGAAGGCTCCGGTGGGCTCAGCCCCAGCGATGCCAGCCCCGAGATCCGGCAGATGGAAGCCGAGTACGCGGTTGGCTGGTACAACGCCATCTGCCAAGACACCTGGGGCACCGACGCCTGAACTGGATCAGGAATCGGGCTAGAATGAGGCCACCTTCGGGTGGCCTTTTCGATCGTCATGGAGACACGCAATGACCCACACCGCCGTGGTGGCCTGGTCGGGCCTGTTGCTGGGCTTACTGTTCGGCGTCGCCGGCAGACTCAGCGGCTTCTGCCTGATGCGCGGCCTGGCCAACGCCTGGGCCGCCGACCCGAGCCAGCGCGACCAGCGCAAGCTGCGCGCCTTCGCCCTGGCCATGGTGGTCGCCCTGCTCGGCAGCCAGGTGCTGGTGAGCCTGACGCCGCTGTCGCTGAACGATGCCCTGTACCGTACTGCCAGTCTGTCGTGGCTGCTGGTGCCGCTGGGCGGCGCGCTGTTCGGCTACGGCATGGTGATGGCCAACGGCTGCGGCGCCCGCTCGCTGGTCCTGCTGGGCAGCGGCAATCTGCGCAGCTTCGTGGTGCTGGTGTGCCTAGGGATCGCCGCCTATATGACGCTGTCCGGCGTGCTCGCCCCGCTCAGGGTCTGGCTGGAAGGCGCGACCACGCTAACGCTGCCGGCCCGCGACCTACCTGGCTGGCTGATGCAGGCGGGCCTCGGTGCCACTCTGGCCCGCTGGCTGCCCAGCCTGCTGCTGGCGGGTGGACTGCTGACCTGGGCGCTCTCCAGCGCGACGTTTCGCGCCTCGCCCCGCGACTGGCTGGGCGGGTTGGTGATTGGCGCCTTGATCCCCAGTGGCTGGTACGCCACCGGCGTGCTCGGTTTCGACGATTTCGAGCCGGTGCGACTGGCCAGCCTGACCTTTATCGCCCCCATCGGAGAAAGCCTGCAGTACCTGATGCTTTCCACCGGCACCCGACTGGGCTTCGGCGTCACGGTAGTGGCCGGGGTGCTGGCCGGCTCGCTGATCACCTCGCTGGCGAGCCGTGGCTTTACCTGGCAGGGCTTTCCCGACCACACCCGCATCCTGCGCAGCATGGGCGGCGGCGCCTTGATGGGCATCGGCGGCGTGCTGGCGCTGGGCTGCTCCATCGGCCAGGGGCTGTCGGGCGTCTCGACCCTGGCGCTGACCAGCTTCGTGGCCGTGGCCGGCATCGCTGGCGGGGCCGGGCTGGGAATCCGCGGCCCGCTGGCGCTGTCCAAGGTATGATAATCCACTGCCGTAGCTGACCCATGGAGATCTCAATGCCCCATCCTCACCGCCACCCGACGCTAACGCGCCGCCGCCTGCTAGGTTCGGGCGTTGGCGGCCTGTTGTGCCTGGGCCTGCTCAGCGCAGCGCCCGGCCTGCTGTTTTCATCCGCCGCGCTGGCCAGCGATGCCTGGCAGCGGCTCGACGCGGCGCAGCAGGTGGTCGGCGATGCCAGTCCTGAAGGAGACGGCTTGACGCTGGACCTGCCCCACGTCTCCGAGGACGGTTCGGCGGTCGCGCTGACGGTGGGCGTCGACGCGTCCCTCGACGACGGTGACTACGTGGAGAGCATCCATCTGTTCGCGGCCGGCAACCCCAATCCCGAGATTGCGGTATTTCACCTCACCCCGTTGGCCGGCAAGCCCGAGGTCTCGACCCGGGTGCGCCTGAACGAGACACAAGAGGTCGTGGCCGTGGCGCGCAGCGCCGAAGGCAAGGTGTGGGCTACCTCCCGCGAGGTACGTATTACCGTCAGCGGCTGCCTGATGCGTGGCGACGACGTCCAGGAGTCGCTCAGCAACCCGAGAGTCAGAGTGCCCGATAGTTTCAGCGCCAGCCAGCCCGGGGAGATCCGCACCCTGATCACCCACCCCATGGAGACCGGCCTGCGCGAGGGCGATGACGGCGAGACTCTGCCACGCCACATCATCGAGCGCTTTACGGTCAGCGTCGATGGCGACATCGCCTTCGAGGCGGAGTTGCACCAGTCGGTATCGGCCAACCCCTACCTGCGTTTCCACCTCGCTCCCGAGGCCAGCGGCGAGGCGGTCTTCGAGTGGCATGACGACACCGGCGAGAGCGCCCGCGAGACCCGCGAGCTCAACGTTTCCTGAGGGACACGCTGGCGGCTGCCAGGCAGAGTTCATCGCGGTTGAAACCGCTCCCACATTGAGCTTGGCGCTACACCCTGTGGGAGCGAATTTATTCGCGATTGCAGCGCG
>NZ_FNGH01000003.1:0-313286 GCF_900102875.1 Franzmannia pantelleriensis | reverse complement strand
CCAACCCCATCGCGGCTAAAGCCGCTCCTACATTGGCCTTGGCGCTACTCCCTTGTGGGAGCGAATTTATTCGCGATTGCAGCGCGAAGCGCTGCGTTGGCTTTACCTAGCTAGCGAACGATCATTACCGACATCTTCGAGTGATGCACCACGTGCTCGGCGTTGGGGCCCAGCACGTAGTCGGCAAACTTGCGCTTGTTGTGGGAGGCCATCACGATCAGGTCGGCGTCGATCTTCTTGGCCGCCTTGATGATAGCTTCCCACGGCGAGCCGTCGATCACCGCATGCTTGACGCTGATATCCTTCGGCACATGCTCGTCAACGAACGCCTGCTGGGCGTCCGCAAGCGCCTCGCGTGCCTTCTTGGCGAAGTCCTTGGGAAAGTAGGACCCCACCAGCGGCATGCGATAGTCGGGCATCACCGTGACGATCTGCAGCGAGGCGCCGAAGGTGCGACACAGGGTCAGCGCCGTCGGCAACGCCTTTTGCCACGACGCCTCCTCGTTGAGGTCGATGGGCAGCAACAGTTTCTGATACATGGCAGCTCTCCTTAGGCTGACGCCGTCTGTGCCGACGTCGGCTCACGACGGCGACGCTGCAGCAACACCACCAACCCGAACAGCAGGAAGCCTGGAATCCACATCCACTCCTTGGCCCAGCGATCCACCGGCGCAAGGATCTCTAGGATCTCCTGGTCGAAGTCGAAGCCGATGTCGTCGGCCAGGCTGCCGAACTCGACAAAGTCGACGATTGCCTGATCGCCATCGACGTAGAGTTCGAGTCCGAGGTTCTCGAGTCGCTCGGCGCCGCTGTCACCCGACGGCACCGGTACCAACAAATAGGTCGTCATGGGATCGCCGAAGGCGTCTTCGCCGGCGATATGCACGCGGATATTGCTGCCGTCCTCGATACCGTCCAGCGCCTGTTCGAGCTGCGCCGGAGGCACCGACTGATAAGGGTCGTGAATGATGTCCATCCAGTAGCCGGGGCGGAACAGGGTAAAGGCCACCAGTAGCAGGAGCAGGCTCTCGTACCAGCGGTTGCGCACGATCATGAAGCCCTGGGTTCCAGCGGCAAAGATCAGCATCGCGATGGTCGAAATGATGAAGATTACGATGCCCTGGAGGAAGCTGACGTCGATCAACAATAGGTCGGTATTGAAAATGAACAGGAACGGCAGTGCCGCGGTACGCAGGCTGTAGTAGAACGCCTGGAAGCCGGTGCGGATCGGATCCCCGCCGGACACCGCCGCGGCAGCGAACGAGGCCAGCCCTACCGGCGGCGTGACGTCGGCCATGATGCCGAAGTAGAACACGAACAGGTGCACTGCGATCAGCGGTACGATCAGCCCGTTCTGCTGCCCCAGCATCACGATCACCGGCGCCAGCAGCGCCGAGACCACGATGTAGTTGGCGGTGGTCGGCAGGCCCATGCCGAGGATCAAGCTGAGCACCGCGGTGAGCAGCAGGATCAGCATCAGGTTGCCCATCGACAGGATCTCGACCACGTCGGCCAGTACCAGACCAACCCCGGTCTGAGACACCGCCCCAACGATGATCCCCGCCGCGGCGGTGGCGATACCGATACCAATCATGTTGCGGGCACCGCTCACCAGGCCGTCCCACAGGTCGAGAAAGCCCTCTTTGATATCTGCCGCCAGCCGGCTGCGGCCGCGGAAAAACGCGGTAATCGGGCGCTGGGTGATCATGATGAAGATCATGAACACCGTGGCCCAGAACGCCGATAGCCCCGGCGACAGGCGCTCTACCATCAGGCACCAAACCAGCACGATGACCGGCAGGATGAAGTGCAGCCCGACCATCACCGTCGGCCTGGTCTGGGGCAGCTTGAGCACCTTGGAGCCCGGATCGTCCATCTCCAACTCAGGATAGCGGGAACCGACCTTGAGAAGGCCGACATAGACCACCGCCAGCACCACTGCCACCACCCAGGGCGTGGCATCGCCGAGCACCGGCTTGAGCCAGCCAAGCCCGTAGTAGACCGCAAACGACAGTGCCATCAGCAGGAGCAGACCGGTCAGGAAACCGAGCACCTTATTGATCAGCGGGCGCGCCGGATTGCTCGACGGCAGCCCAGACATGTTGGCCTTGAGCGCCTCGAGATGGACGATATAGATCAGTGCGATATACGAGATCAGCGCCGGCAGGAAGGCATGTTTGATCACTTCCACATAGGGGATGCCGACGTACTCGACCATCAGGAAGGCCGCCGCCCCCATTACCGGCGGCATGATCTGGCCGTTGACCGACGAGGAGACCTCGACGGCGCCGGCTTTCTCGGCCGAGAACCCGACCCGCTTCATCATCGGAATGGTAAAGGTGCCGGTGGTGACAGTATTGGCGATCGACGAGCCGGAGATCAGGCCGGTCATACCCGAGGCCACCACCGCGGCCTTGGCCGGCCCGCCACGAAAGTGGCCCAGCATCGAGAACGCGACCTTGATGAAATAGTTACCGGCACCGGCCTTGTCGAGCAGGGCACCGAACAGCACGAACAGGAACACGAAGCTGGTCGAGACCCCCAGCGCAATACCGAACACCCCCTGGGTGGTCAGCCACTGGTGGTTGATCAGCCCCGCCACACTGACCCCGCGGTGAGCAAGCAGGCCGGGCATGTAGGGGCCGAGCAGCGAGTAGAGGATAAACACCGAGGCGACGATCATCAGCGGCGGACCCAGCGCCCGCCTGGCCGCCTCGAGCAGCATGATGATACCGATTACGCCGACGATGACGTCCTGAGGCTGGGGGCGCCCAGGGCGCTGGGCCAGCTCGGCATAGAACAAAAACATGTAGGCGCCGCAAAAGGCCGCAACGCCGGCAAATACCCAATCCTGGATCGGAATCCGATCACGCGGTGAGCGCTTCAGGGCCGGATAGGCCATGAAAGCCAGAAACAGTGCAAAAGCCAGATGGATCGAGCGTGCCTGGGTGGCATTGAAGACCCCGAACCCCAGGATGTACGGCAGCGGCGAGGCGAACCATAGCTGGAACAACGACCAGGTCGCGGCGATGCCGACCAGTAGTTTACCCGGCATACCTGCCGGCTTGCGCGCTCCGGAGTCGCTGGCCGCTACCATCTCCTCCAGATCGACATCGTTTGCCGGCGCTTTCTTGTCAGCACTCATACGCTTGCCCTGCCCTTGGCCGAGTGACGCGGATGCATCCTATCCACTCGAAGTTGCTTGACGTCATACTCAGTTCAATCTCGGATCATCATGTCCAAAACCACGATGCGCGGCCTCCCGCCAGGGTGACCGCGCATCGTCAGGTGGAGTCAGTTCACTCCTGGCGTGCCAGGATCACTCTTCGATCCAACCCTGCTCCACGTAGTAACGCTTGGCACCGTCGTGCAGCGGTGCAGTCAGACCATCGGAGATCATGTCCTCTTCGTTGAGGTTCTCGAAGGCCGGATGCAGGCGCTTGAAGCGATCGAAGTTCTCGAATACCGCCTTGACGGTCTCGTAGACCACGTCGTCGTCGACGTTGGCTGTGGTGACAAAGGTCGCCGCCACGCCGAAGGTCTCGACGTCCTCGTCGTTACCGCGATACAGGCCGCCGGGAATGGTGGCACGGGTGTAGTACGGATACTCATCGATCAGCGCATCGATCTCGTCGCCGGTCACCGGCACGATGCGCGCATCAACGGTGGTTGTCGCTTCCTGGATCGAACCGTTGGGATGCCCCACCACATAGACCATGGCGTCAACGTTATTATCGGCCAGTGCTGAAGCCTGCTCGGCAGCATCAAGCTCGGAGGCCAGGGCAAAATCATCGGTGGTCCAGCCCTTGGCGTTCATCACCACGTCCATGGTGTTGCGCTGACCAGAGCCCGGGTTACCAATATTGACGCGCTTGCCCTGCAGGTCGTCAAAGGTTGCGATGTCGGCATTGGCGCGAGCCACTACGGTCAACGGCTCGCCGTGCATGGTGAATACGGCACGCATGTCTTCCCAGGCGCCGTCATCCTCGAAGTTGGCCTCACCGTGGTAGGCACGATACTGGACGTCGGACTGCACCACGCCCATGTCCAGCTCACCGCTCTTCATGCCGTTGACGTTGGCTACCGAGCCACCGGTGGACGGCGCGTTGCAGCGAATGTTGTGGTCGTCGCTGCCACGGTTGACCATGCGGCACACCGACTGGCCAACGACGTAGTAAACGCCGGTCTGGCCACCGGTACCGATGGTGATGAACTGCTCATTGGCTACGGCGGGTGCGGCAAAGGCCGCAGCGCCGAGGAGCGCGCCTGAGAAGGCAGCGGCAGTGAAGGCATGGCGTTTCATGAGACACCTCTTGATGTTGTTGACGACGCGACCGGCGATCCTGCCGAGCGCTTTCTGCCAGGGGCAATGACCCTGCGTCACGATAACCTCAACATAGTTATAGCCCCTCTGCGCAGCGTAGAGCGAATTGGCGCTATGTGCAGGGCGGCTACCAAGCCAAGGATATCGCCATTAACAGTTCGCTACTTTAGCGAAATTTCCTAAAAAAAACAGGTACCAGTGCGAGCTTCTCCTATTGCCCGCCCGATACCTGTGCAGTCTAGGTGCCATCAGCGTTTAGGGATCGTTAATTTTCGCTTTATTTCAGGATGCCTTAACGATCAATGCCTGCTTCTCGTCCTTCATGGCGTCAAATTCCGCTTCATAGAAGAACTCGCTCTCCCCCAGCGCCGGCTGCAGGTGATTGAGCCAGGTGGCGTTCTCGTCATACTTGGCGAAAAAGGGCCGCTGCACCCAGTCATTGTCGCGGCCCTGGATAAAGCGCAGCACGAAGATCTTCTCGCCGTGGATCTCGGCGACACCCTGGATCTCCACCTTACCGGGGTCGGCGGACATCGACGGTCCACGGGCAGTGCGCGCCAGGCCCGGCACCGTTTTGATGGCCTCGCGGTAGATCTCGTAGGCGCGCACCAGAGGCACTTCAAAGTAGTGGCGAGCACCGGTGTCACGCTCGACGAACATGTAGTAGGGGATCATCCCCAGGCGTACCTGGGTGGTCCACATCTTCGCCCACTGCTCGGCGTCGTCGTTGATGTGCTTGAGCAGCGGCGCCTGGGTGCGAATCTCGGCACCGGTAGCACGAATACGGCGAATCGCCTCGCGGCAGATCGGTGTATCCATCTCCTTCCAGTGGTTGAAGTGCGCCATGAAGGCGACGTGCTTGCCGGCAGCCGTCAGCTCACGGAACAGCTCGAGGATATCCT
This sequence comes from Franzmannia pantelleriensis, assembly GCF_900102875.1. Taxonomy (GTDB): domain Bacteria; phylum Pseudomonadota; class Gammaproteobacteria; order Pseudomonadales; family Halomonadaceae; genus Franzmannia; species Franzmannia pantelleriensis. Next base: position 308,060 of record NZ_FNGH01000003.1, on the reverse strand, counting down.
CGGCATCGGGGTCGGTGACGAAGCGGTAGGGCCAGAAAGTCAGGCTCTTGGTACCGATGCGAATGTCCTGGACGTGATCCAGTTCGGGGGCCATCAGGCCTTCCAGGTACTGGCGCAGGTGCTTGGCCTTCATGACCATGGGGTCGCCACCGGTCATCAGCAGATCACGCACCTCGGGGTGCTCGCCCAGATAGCGGTGCAGCGAACCCGCTTCGCTGGAGGCGAACTTGAGGTCCTTGTCGCCGACGAACTGCGCCCAGCGGAAGCAGAAGGTGCAGTAGCTGTGACACACCTGCCCCTGACTGGGGAAAAACAGCACCGTCTCGCGGTATTTGTGCTGCATGCCGGGCAGGGGCTCACCATCGAGCAGCGGCAGGTTGAGATCCATCTGCCCCGCCGGGTGCGGGTTGAGCTCGCTGCGCACCCGCTCGATCACCGGCTTCATCTCGGCAGCAGGCGCCTCTCGGCGCACCAGCGCCGCGACCTCTTCGAAGTGTTCGGGACGCAGCATGCCACGCTGGGGGAAGGTAAGCTGGAAGACCGGGTCCTCGGGCACATTGTCCCAGTCGATCAGTTCCTCTATCACATACTCGTTGACCCGGAACGGCAGCACCTGACTGACCACCCGCATATCAAAGCGCAGGTCCTCAGGCAGAGACTGGATCGCCTCGATCTTGTCGAGCTGACGATGGGTGTAGACCTTGAACTGGCGTGCCTCGAACGTGCTGGCGGGGTCGACATTCACTCGCTGATTCATGCCATCTCCTGTTTTATTCTGCAGCGGCGCACGCAGACTCGCTACCGAGCCGACAGGCAGCGGCGCCGTGTGATGTTCATCGGGGACGGCCATTGGTACAGGCTAGGATGAGGGGTTGCAAGTTTGTGCACGCATTTGCAACGAATGTCGCCTAAAGGACGACCAAATGCCACAAATGCTTTATTGGCAGGCACGGCGGTAGCGGGCTTCCAGCTCCCTACGTTCGCGCAGTTGGCGCGTCCCGACGGTGTGGCTATCACGTAGCGACTCGATACGCTCGGCAAGCCCCCGACAGTCGAGCACCAGCGGCTCGTCGGGGATAGCGGGCGTCTCCGGGCTCGCCGGCACTCCCGGATGCGGCGCAGGCGTGAGCAGCTCAAGGGGAATCACCACCTCGACTCGTGGGCGCACCTCGCGGGTTCGTTCCCCACGACGCGGCGCATGACGATAATGATCGCTTGCCCACCGGTGGTGGCGCTCATCATGCATCTGCCAGCCGTGGCGCGCTGTCTCGGCCACTGCATCGGCTGACGCCACCAACGTTACTGCCAACAGCGCAACCGCGGTCATACCCATGCCTTGCCGCATGCATTTTATCCCTTATCGCTTACCTTCAGCGTAGTGCAGCAGCCTCAGACGTTGTAGCCCAACACCCGCGGCAGCCACAGGGCGATTTCGGGGAAGACGGCTACCAGCCCCAGCGCACTGGCCATGGCGGCGACGAAGATCAGCGCCCAGCCAACAGTCTGCTCGAGACGAATCTTGGCGACCTCGGTGGTCACCATCAGATTGACAGCCACCGGTGGCGTGAACTGGCCGATGGCGATGTTCATCGCCAGCAGGATACCGAACCACACCGGATTCCACTCGAAGTGCTGCATCACCGGGATCAAAATCGGCATCAGGATCAGGTAGATGGAGATGGCATCCAGCAGCATGCCGGCGATCAGCACCGCCAGCATGATCAGGATCAGCAGCATCACACCGTTGTCGGATAGCGCGATGATCCACTCCGCCATGTCGCGGAAGGTACCCAGCATGGTGCCGGCCCAGGCGAAGATACCGGCCAGCGCAATGATCAGCATCACCACACCGGAGATCACCGCCGCCTCGCCGAACAGCGACCACAGGTCGCGCCACTTGAGCTCGCGGGTGAAGAACAGCCCCACCACGATGCCGTAGGCCACCGCCGCCACCGCCGCTTCGGTAGGCGTGAACAGCCCCGAGCGCAGGCCACCGAGGATCAGCACCGGGGCGAACAGCGCCGGTAGCGCCTGCTTGAAGGTTTCACCGACCTTGAGCTGCTCGGCACCCTCCACCGGGGTGCCGCCTTCCCAACCGAAGCGACGCGACAACAGCAGCGCCGGCACCATCATCGCCAGGCCGGCGAGAATCCCGGGGAACAGCCCGGCGGCGAACAGCGCGCGAAGGTCGACGCCGGGCACCACGATGGAGTAGAGAATCAGCGCCACGGAAGGCGGGATCAGGATCGCGGTAGAGGCCGACGCGGCGATCAGCGTGGCCGAAAAGGGCTTGGGATAGCCCGCCTTGGTCATGCTCGGCAGCATTACCATGGCCACCGCTGCGGCATCCGCCGGTCCCGAGCCGCTCATCCCCCCCATGATCATGCACACCAGCACCGCCACCACCGCCAAGCCACCGTGGCGCGGGCCGATCAACGCCTGGGCGAAGCGCACCAGTCGCAGCGCTACCCCGGCGCGTTCGAATAGCAGGCCAGTGAGAATGAACAGCGGAATGGCAATCAGCGGATACTTGGCAATGCTGTTGTAGGTGTTAGTGCCAAGGGTCGCCAACATCTCCGGCGACAGACCGATCACGATGCCCACCGCCCCGGCCAGGCCCAGCGAGAAGGCTACCGGCACGCCGGCGATCAGCAGTCCGGCAAAGGCCAGCAGCATCCATAGATCAGGGCTCATCGGTGAGCCTCCCGGTCAGCCGGTCCCAGGTCTGCTGGGTCTGGCGAATCAGCATTGCGCCCGAGAGCAGCGGCAGCCAGATGATGTACCACCACTGCGGCAGGCCGATCCCCGGCGACAGTGACTGCCAATGATACTCCTCCCAGGTCAGCTTGGCGCCGAACCAGGTCACCAACCCCAGCACCGTCACGCCGCACAGCCACTGCAGCACGATCAGCGCCTTGCGCGGCCCGTTGGGCAGTGCACGCTCCAGCAGGCCAATGCGGATATGGCCGTTGCGGCGCAGCGCCACCGAGGCGCCGGCAAAGGTCACCACCACCAGCAGAAACACCGAGAACTCCTCGGTGAACGCCAGCGAGCCGCCGGTCACATAGCGCGTCACCACGTTGCCGAGGCTGATGACAGAGATAATGATCAGCGCCAGCGACGCCAGCCAGCGTTCCGGGCGCGCATCGGGAGACACCTTCATGACGACCTCACAAAAAAATGAACCGCCCCTCGCGCAGCAGGGGCGGCAGGTAGGACAGGGATACGACTCAGCGCGCGTCCATCGACGCCTGGGCGGCTTCGACAATCGCCTCGCCGATACGCGGCACCCACTTCTCGTGGACCGCCTGGGTGGCATCGACGAAAGCCTGATGCTGCTCATCGCTAAGCTCGGTGACGTTGACGCCACGCGCTTCGATATCGGCGAGCCGCTCAGGCTCTTCCTCGCGGGTCATGGCAATCTCCCACTCGCCGGCCTCGATGGCAGTCTCGCGCAGCATCTCGCGGTCGGCCTCGTCGAGTGACGCCCAGACGCGCTCATTGGCAGCGAAGATCAGCGGATCATTCATGTAGTTCCACAGCGTCAGGTACTCCTGACCCACTTGATCGATACGCGCCACGTCGAACACCGACAGCGGATTTTCCTGGCCATCCACCGCGCCGGTGGTCAGGGCCGGCTGGGCATCGGTCCAGCTCATCTGGGTCGGATCGGCGCCCAACGCGCTGAAGGTATCCTGGAACAGCGGCGAGCCGACCACGCGGATTCGCAGCCCGTCGAGATCCTCCGGCGCGCTGATTGGCCCCCGCGAGTTGGAGAGCTGGCGGAAGCCGTTCTCGCCCCAGGCCAGCGGCACCACGCCGCGCGACTCGATGGCGTCGAAGACCATCTTGCCGGCCTCGCCGCCGGTGACGGCATCCACCGCCGACTCATCGGGGATGAAGAACGGCAGCGAAAACAGATTGAGTTCCGGTACCTGCGGCGACCAGTTGATGGTCGAGCCCACCGCCAGGTCGATCAGACCTGAGCGCATCGCCGAGAATTCACGGGTCTGGTCGCCGGACACCAGCTGGGAGTTGGGATAGACGCGCAGCGTGATACGCCCCTCGCTGCGCTCCTCGACCAACTCGGCCCAGCGCTCCGCCGCCTGTCCCCAGGGGAAGGCGTCGGACAGCACGGTGGAGACAGAGAGCTCGCGTGCCTGGGCCGACAGCGAGGTGGAAAGCAGCGCGGCACCGGCCAGCGCAACGGTGAAATGGGTCAAGCGGCGTGACAGGGTCATGAAATGTCCTTGCAGCAGAGGGCACCGCCTCTCGGGCAGCGCGCCGATTATTGGTATGGATACGCACGAGGCGCGGGTCTAACATGCTGCCGCCCCGGGATAACAAGGCGAGTTCGGGCCGCTTGTGGCGGAAATGGTCGGCAACGCTGCCGGCCCTGGGGTGGCGGAACCGGTGCATCGCAGTTCGATCACTCACTCGCCTAGTGTAGAGCGCGAGACGTTGAAAGAAAGTCACTTACACCAAGGTACAAGACACCTGGCGGGCTACTCGGCCTCGTCCAGCTCCGCAAGGCACTGCAGGGCGGCACCGGGAACGGCCACGCAATCGCCCTCCTCGATGCCGTGCTCGACAAAGTAGCCGGCATTGACCTCAAGGGCAGCGACATAGCGGGCATCGGGTCGGGTCACCGGACACTGGCTCGGATCCGAGGAGGTACACGGTTCCATGCTGGCGATGGTCACGATACGCCCCTGCTCGTCGATAAAGGCGATGTCCAGCGGAATCCGGGTGCGGTACATCCAGAACCCGTTACGCGATGACTGGGGCTCGGAATAGAGAAACAGCATGCCGGCATCACTGGCCAGCTCGTCGCGGTCCATCAGCCCCCGAGCTCGCTGGGTAAAGCTCTCGGCCAGTTCGACCTCGAGCTTGTGTGGCCCGTGCTGGCTATGAATGGCCAGGATATCGCGGGCAAAGTGCATCGGCTCGCCAGCGCTCGACTGCGCCAACAGCGTCTTGGGCATCATCAGCAAGCCACTCATGCCAAGCAGCAGTTGGCGGCGGGACAGGTTCATCGATATCGTTCCTCGTTCAGTCTTGCCTTTGCATGATATGCACGCCGCTGGCCAGCAGCGATACGCTGACCCGCTCGCCGCGCGCCAGGCCGTTGCGGCGCGCGGCATGGGTGGCGATCTCGAAGCGCAGACTATCGCGGGTGTGGTCGAAGCTCAGGGTAACCTGGGCGATGCCCCCCAGCACGATCAACTCGCTGACCCGGCCGTGCACGGGATTCTCACGCTCGCCGCGAGAGGGACGCTCGCGACGATGAAGCACCACGTCCGACGGAGGAATATACCAGTCAATCTCCGCGCCGCTCTCAACGCTCGCCGGCAGCTCGGCTTCGAGCCGGTACGGCCCCCACTGCAGGTAGCCCTGCCCCTTGGCATCGCACAGCGCACGGCCACGGAAGACGTTATGCTTGTCGAGCAGGCGCGCCACCTGGGGCGACGCCGGCCGGCGGAACAGCGCCTCGGCGGGGCCGCTCTGCAGGGTCTCGCCAGCGTGCAGCACGCACAGCCGGTCGGCCAGCGCTGCCGCCTCTTCGAGGTCGTGGGTGACCAGCAGGATAGGCATATCGATCACCTCACGCAGTTGGGCCAGCTCGCGCTGCAGGCGCCGTCGAGTGACCTGGTCCACCGCCGAAAACGGCTCATCGAGCAGCAGTGCCCGCGGCTCACGGGCCAGCGCCCGGGCCACCGCCACCCGCTGCCGCTGACCGCCGGACAGCGCCGCCGGGTAGCGTGATTCGAGTCCTTCGAGGCGCACCTGTGCCAGCCAGCGCGCTGCGCGGACGGCGCGCTCGGCCCGCGGCACATGGCCCATCGCCGCCATCACGTTGGCCTGGGCAGTAAGGTGGGGAAACAGCGCATAGTCCTGGAAGACCAGACCAATGCGCCGCCGCTGTGGATTCAGACAAACGCCGCCTTCGGCATCGAACCAAGTCTCCCCGGCACAGCGAATGTGCCCGCCGCTTGGCCGGTAGAGCCCGGCAATCGCCCGTAGCAGGGTAGTCTTGCCGCCACCGGAGGGGCCCACCAGCGCCAGCAGCTCCCCCGGTGCGCAGCGGAAGTCGGCGGCCAGCGGAATCGGGCCAGGCTGATGCAACCGGACGTCGAGGCCTGGCGGACTCGATTGACGACCTGGATCAGACACGCAGCCCCCTCCCGCGGCGAGCCAGCCCGTAAACCACACCGATGGTCACGAAAGAAACCGCCAGCAGAATCGCCGACATGATGCCTGCACCCGCCTCATCGAAGGCCTGCACGCGGTCGTAGATAGAGATTGCCAGGGTGCGGGTCTCACCGTCGATGGAGCCGCCTACCATCAGGATCACCCCGAATTCCCCCAGGGTATGGGCGAAGGTCAAGGCCAGCGCCGAGACCAGCCCCGGCCATACCAGCGGCAGCTCGATGCGGGTGAAGGTACGCCACGGCGACAGCCCGCAGCACCAGGCCGCTTCGCGGACGTTGTTCGGCACCCCCTCGAAGGCACGCTGGATCGGCTGCACGGCAAACGGCAGGTTGACCACCAGCGAGGCCAGCAGGATGCCGCTGAAGGTGAAATTGAGGCCACTGCCGGTCAGGCGCTGCCACAGCGCGCCGAACGGCGCATCGACCCCGAACGACAGCATCAGGTAGAACCCCAGCACGGTGGGCGGCATCACCAGCGGCAGCGCCACCGCTGCTTCGCATAGCGCCTTGCCGCGAAACTGGCGGGTGGCCAGCATACGTCCCACCCATAGCCCGAGCGGTATCAGCAGCAGGCAGGTAAAGACCGCCAGCTGCAGCGATACCGTCAGCGCCTGCCAGTCCATCAAGGTGCTTGATCCTCAGCCGGCACGCTGAAGCCGTAATCGGCCAGCATCTGCCGCGCCTCATCCTGCTGCAGATAGGCGTAAAAGGCGCGCGCGGTGTCGCCGGCGCCGTCGATCAGCACCATGCGCTGATTCAGGGGTGCATGCCAGGCCTCGGGGATCAGCACATGCTCGGAGCGTGCCGCCAGCGTTGGCGCCAGGGCCAAAGAGTAGGCCACCAGCCCGCCGCGGGCGTCACCGCTTAGGGCAAACTGTGCCGCCTGTGAGACATTCTCGCCGAGCACCTTCAGCGGCTGCATACCCGCCCACAGGCCGGCATGTTCCAGCGCCTGCTGGGCGGCCACGCCATACGGGGCGTGCTCTGGGTTGGCCAGGGCGATCCGCGGGCGCCCCTCCCCCGCCTGAAAGGTGGCGATGGCGCTTTCCACTGCGGCCAAGGGCGCCTCCCCCATGGGCATGTCATCACGACCACTAGGCTGCAGCCAGACCAGGCGCCCCACCGCATAGCGCACGCCGGCATCGACGGTGTGCCCCTCCGTGTGCAGCGCCTCGACATAGGCTTCATCGGCGGAGAGATAGAGCTCGAAGGGCGCGCCCTGTGCGATCTGGCGCCGGAAGTTACCCGACGATCCAAAGTTCAGGCGCAGCGCCTGGCCAGTCTCGGCGGTGAAGCGTTCCGCTATCTCGTCGAGGGCGAACTGCAGGTCCGAGGCGGCAGCCACCGTTGGCACCCCGGCGTGGACCAGACCCGGTAGCCAGGCCAGCAACACCATCAACAGCCCCCGCCGAATTCCCTGCATGTCGTCTCCTCATGTTTCTGCCGTGTCGCCATTTCAACTGACCGATTGGTCAAATTGCATCGCCTGGATGAATTGTCGACGATGCAAGTCCTCAAGGCAAAGCGACAAGCGCCCTTTCATCACTGGGCCGGACTGCCGCGCATGGAGGCCGAGACCTGTGCCATGACTGAAACACCCCCCTCTGACGCTTGAGTCCATCACGGCCGGCAGCCGGCGTCTGTTCGACGAACGCGAGCGGCTACGCCTCGACCGGCTGTCTCAGCATCACCGCTAACGCCCTGCTAGGCACGGCTCTCTGCGCGGGTCTGATCCGGCCCTGCCTGCTGCTCGGCGTTCATCTTGGCCGCCATGGCCTCGCGCTCGGCGGCCTCATCGGCCAGGCTGCGCTTGGGCAGTAGCAGGTTAAGCGTGAACGCCACCAGTGCTGCCACCACGATCGGCGAGCCGCCCAGCACCAGCTGCAGCATAGACGGGAAGTACTCGATGGCCTCGGGAACCGCATAGATGCCCATGCTCAAGGCGAGCGCCAGGCTGACAATGGTCATGTTACGCGCCGAGAGCTCATCCTTGGTGATCAGTTGGATCCCGGTCATGGTGATCATGCCAAATACCGTGATGGTCGCACCGCCGAGTACCGGGTAAGGGATGGTGGTCATGATCGCCCCGAACTTGGGCACCAGCCCGGCAAGCAGCATAAACAGTGCCGCCAGCGCCAATACGTAGCGGCTGACTACCTTGGTCATGGCCACGATCCCCACATTCTGGCTGTAGGAGGAGGTCGGCATGGCGCCAAACAGCGAGCCCAGCGCAGTGGTTGCACCATTCCCCATCAGACCGCCAAACAGCTCGCGAGTCGTGGGCTCGCGGTTCATGCCGCCTACGGAGGTCGCCGACAGATCACCGATGGTCTGGACCGAGTTGACCACACAGATGATCACCACCGACAGAATCGCCGCGGCGTGAAACTCAAGCTCGAAGGGCATCACCCTCGGCGCGGTGAACCAGGTCGCCTCAGCCACCGGGCTGAAGTCGACGCGCCCCAGCGCCAGGGCCAACAGATATCCCACCCCGATACCGCAGATGATCGCCGCGAGCTTGAGAAAGCCCCGTGCAAACTGCGAGACCACCAGCACCACCAGTAGCGTCGCCAGGGCGATCAGCCAGTTGAGCGGGTCACCGTAATCGTTCTGACCGACACCGCCGGCCATATAGTTGACGGCGATATCGTAGAGCGACAGCCCGATCACTAGCACCACCGTGCCCGCCACCACGGGTGGGAACAGGTGGCGAATGCGGGTGATGAACAGCCCGACCACGATCATCGTCACGCCACCGATGATCTGTGCACCGAGGATGCCGCCGATGCCGTACTGGGCGCCAACGGCGACCAGCGTCGGCACATAGGCGAAGCCGACCCCGAAGATCGTGGGCAGGCGCGCCCCCAGTTTGCCGATGCCATAAAGCTGAATAAGGGTCGACAGCGCCGAGGCGATCAGCGAGATCTGGATCAATGTCATCTGCTCGGCATGGCTACCGCCGACGGCGCCGACGACGATGATCGGCACGGTTACCGTGCCCATGATCATCGCCAGGATATGCTGCAGGGAGAGCGGCAGCGCCTTGTCCAGCGGCGGCCTGCCATGAAAGTCGAAAACCGATTGGCTGTGTTGTGGTGTGCTCATCTCAGGACTCTGCTGTTTTTATGTATACAATGATCCAAATCACTCTAACTCATGAGAGAAGCTATTTGGTAGACATTATTTGTATACAAAAACACGCCCCCTGACACGGTCTGCTACCGTCACACCCGATGTGTCATCACCTTGGCACGACCGCATTAGCGGCTGCCCTGCGTGTCCACACAAAAAAAACCACCACCCAGTGGGTGGCGGCTTTCTCGACGCAGTGCCTTGCGGCATGCGTAAGGCGTTACTTGGCAGCTTTGCTGGCAGCCTTTGACGCGGTCTGGATGTTCTCTTCAGCCAGCTTCTGGCCTTTTTGAACGAAATCCTGATTCAGCGCGACGACTTTCTCTGCATCGCCCTTGACGCGCTCAGACAGCTCTTTAGCAACCTTCTGCTGGCCTTCGACGTAAGTACGCAGACCTTCCGCGTCCTTGATGTCGAGCATGGCACGTGCCTGGCTCATGCTGACGTCGCTGTAGGCCTTGACTGCTTCATACTGCGTGTTCAGCAGCTTCTCGGCATAGTCGATGGACAGGGCAGCGTAAGCACGCGCCGGGCCAAAGAACATGGATTCGAATTGCTGAGTCGCTTGATCGATAGTTGCGTTGCTCATGGGACACCTCCTAAGATTTCTGGGGCGAAGGCTTTTTGTCCTTCGTTGCAGTGCAACATAGCAAAGCTTTTTGTGCAGTGCAACATCGATTCTGCGTTTTTCTCAATCGATTCGCTCCAGGGTGTCCCGGTGCACCCGGCTGCGCTCGACGTACTTGTCGGCACCTTTCTGCATCGCGGCAATGGCCTCGTCGGTCAGCGTCTTGACCACCTTGGCCGGAGAGCCAAGGATCAGCGAATTATCGGGAAACTCCTTGCCCTCGGTGACCAGGGCACCGGCGCCGACCAGGCAGTTCTTGCCGATCTTGGCGCCGTTGAGCACCACCGCCTGAATTCCGATCAGCGCGCCGTCGCCGACGCTACACCCGTGCAGCATCGCCTGATGGCCCACGGTGACCCGCTTGCCCACCGTAAGCGGGTAGCCAGGGTCAGTATGCAGTACCGCCCCCTCCTGCACGTTGCTCCCCTCGCCGATCTCGATCAGCTCATTGTCGCCGCGCAGCACCGCCTGGTACCACACGCTGCTGCCCTTGTGCAGCGCCACCCGTCCCATCACATCGGCGCTGTCAGCCACATAGCTCTCGGCGTGTACGTCGGGGGTCTTGCCATCGTAGCGATAGATCGCCATCACTGCTCTCCTGTCACGGTTCTGGACATACTCACACTATTGATACCGCATCGCGCAGGCCTGCGGCCATAGCGCCTTGGTGGTGTACCTTGCCGAATTTGCTTGCGATCATGAGAACGACTACGATGGTAACGTTCCCATTTTATGCTGGATGCGACACGTATGTCTGAACGCGCCACCCGCCCCCCTACCTTGAACGAAGTGGCTGACGTGGCAGGCGCCTCCAAGACCAGCGTGTCGCGCTACTTCGGCGGCGAGCGAGCACGGCTCTCGCCGGCGCTCCAGGCACGCATCGCCGCCGCCGCTTCACAGCTGGGCTTTTCACCCAACCTGATGGCTCGCGGCCTCAAGGGCGGCCACTCGAAGCTGATCGGCATGCTGGTGGCCGATATCCGCAATCCCTTCTCCGTGGCCGTAATGCACAGCGTGGAGCAAGCCTGTCGACGCCATGGCTATTCGCTGATGCTGTGCAACACCGACAACGATCCCGCTCAGGAGCGGGCGCACCTCGACCTGCTCAGCGCCTACCGCGTCGAAGGCCTGGTGATCAACCCGGCAGGCAGCAGTCAGCCGGCACTCGACGCGCTCGCCGCCCAGCGCATTCCCACGGTGCTACTCGATCGCCGCCTCGACCACGCGCTCGCCGATGTCGTGGGACTCGACAATGCCTTGGCCATCGACATGGCACTCGACCATCTCGAAGCGCAGGGCTACGCGCAGGTGTTCTATCTCAGCGAACCCGTCGCGCAGGTCAGCTCCCGTGAACAGCGGCTGGCAAGGTTCCACGACGGCTCGCGGCAGAGATGCCTTAAAGAGGAGGTGTATCACCATTCGCCAGATAACGCCGAAGCCCCTCTGCATGCCGCACTCGATGCCTTCATGCAGCGTGCAGGCCCTGCCCCCAAGGCCGTCCTCTGCGCCAACGGCAATATGACCCTGGCCGCCTTGCGGGCCTTTCAAGCGCTGGCGATTCGACCCGGCGACACCGGCCTGATGGGTATCGATGAGCTCGACTGGTGTGCGCTGGTCGATCCCGGCATTACCACCCTTGCCCAACCTACCAAAGCCATCGGCCATACAGCGGTTGATTGCTTGGTGAAGCGCCTGACCAACCCCACCTCTGCCACCACCGACATCCAACACCCCCCGACGCTACTGCCACGGGGGTCAACCCAGCCGCCTAGTCCATCTCGGCCATTCTCATCGGCCTCGCTGGGCCACTGAACCATGCGGAGACGATTCTCATATGCCTAGCAAGCACGCCCCCAACATTCTCACCTTCGGTGAGGCCATGACCATGTTCGTCGCCGAGTCATCAGGCTCGCTGGCCGAGGTCGAACACTTCCGGCGCAGGATCGCCGGCGCCGATACCAATGTCGCCATTGGCCTAGCCAGGCTCGGCTTTCATGTCGCCTGGCTGAGCCGCGTCGGCGCCGATGGGTTCGGGGAGTTCATTCGCCAAACCCTGGAACAGGAAGGACTCGACTGCCGCTACCTGACAACTGACCCGACCCACCCTACCGGGCTGCTGTTCAAGGAGCGCGCGGCGGGCGGCGAGGATCCCAGGGTCAGCTACTTCCGCAATGGCAGCGCCGCCAGCCAGCTGTCGCGCTCCGACGCCGACAATCTCGACCTCAGCGCTCTCAAGCATCTGCATGCCACCGGCATCCCGCCAGCGCTATCCGACAGCGCCCGAGACCTCTCCCACCATCTGCTGCAAGAGGCGCGGGCAGCCGGGGCGAGTATCTCCTTCGACCCCAACCTGCGCCCCAGCCTGTGGCGCAGCGAAGGGGAAATGCGAGACACCCTCAACCACCTCGCCGCCCAGGCCGACTGGGTTCTGCCCGGGCTGGCCGAGGGGCGGCTGCTGACCGGACAGGACACCCCAGAGGGCATCTCCGACTTTTATCTCGAGCGAGGGGCTTCAGCGGTTGTCATAAAACTGGGACCAGACGGGGGGTACTATCGAGGCACCTTGGGCGGGCGCGAGGAGACGTTCAACGTGCCCGGCTTTGCGGTGGCCGAGGTGGTCGATACCGTGGGGGCCGGCGACGCCTTCGCCGTCGGCACGGTCAGCGCCCTGCTCGACGGGCTCGACCCGCGCCAGGCAGTACTGCGCGGCAACCTGCTCGGCGCCGAAGCCGTCAAGGTCATCGGCGACATGGAAGGCCTACCCGACCGCCAGCGTCTCAAGGCACTCACCGCTACGTATCCGGAGATATTTGCATGACCATCCCGCTATGCCTGCTGTTCGACTCCGATGGCACCTTGGTCGACAGCGAGATCCTGCTCGCCGAGGTGATGGCCGAGGTGCTGCCGAGTTTCGGGCTACCCTTCTCGGCACACCAATACATGGAGGAGTTTCGCGGCGTCCGCTTCTTGACCATCGTGCTCGAACTCGAAAAGCGCTTCGGTGGCCTCGACGATGGTCGCCGCCAGCGCCTGGAGCAGGAGATGCGCGCCTTGATGGAGCGCCGCATGCGCGCCGAGCTCACACCGGTTGGCGGTATGGCCGAGGCCCTGGACGCCCTCGCGGCACACCCCAAAGCGGTGGTCTCCAACGGCCCCGAGGCCAAGATTCGCTGCGCCATGGAAAGCGTCGGCTTCGCCCACCACTTCGGTGAGCGACTGTTCAGCGCCTACTCCCTCGAGGTGTGGAAACCGGATCCCGGCCTGTTCCTCCAGGCAGCCGCCGCCATGGGCCACCCGCCGGCGCGCTGCGTGGTTATCGACGACGCCGCCGTGGGCGTCGCCGCCGGCCTGGCGGCCGGCATGCAGGTGATTCATCTCAACCACTTCCCCGACACGGAAGCCACCCCGGAGGGGGCCATCGCCATCTACCACACCCGCGAGCTGCCGGCAGCAGTGGCCCGGTTGGAAGCCAGCGCAACCGCCTAGCCCTGCCGCTTAGAAACAGGTCTCCAGGCTCTCTTTGGCCTTCAGCGCCTCATCCACCAGCAGCAATTGGCGCCACTTGTCGAAGGTCAGGCAGGGGTGGGAGGTGCCGAAGGCGATCACGTCGCCGACGGCGATCCTGGCATCGCCGGGAATCGCCAGGAAGACGTGCTGATCCATGATATGGGTGGCATGCCAGCCGGCGATATCGAGCGGCGTAGTGGCCGCCGAGGGGTGGGAGCATAGCGGATAGAGCCGCAGTGGCATTGGCAGGTCCGGTTCATGGCCGATATCGCGCTTGCCCAGGGCGATGATGGCCAGCCCCGGCTCAGGCAGCGACTGCACATGGGCGAAGACCTCCAGCGCCGGCTGCAATTCGCCCTCGAGGTGCGGATGGCGCGCCTTCACGTCGGTCATGGCGCTAGCATAGAGCCGGTGATCGTGCACCACATAGCAGCCCGGCCGCAGCACCGGCGTGTAGTGCTCTCGCAACTCCGCTCTATCGAAGGCCTCGGCGATCAGGTCGAACCACTTGGAGCCGGACGCGGTCACGATCGGCGCCTCGCTCTCGAGCACACCGCTGGCGTGCAGCAAGCGAACGGTATCCACCAGGCGTGCGCCGTAGGCACGTACCGCGGCAACCTCGTCGCCTCCGGCGATCATCCCCTCGTAACCTTCGATGCCCGCCAACCTCAAGGAAGGCTGCTCGGCGATCGCCGCCACCAGGGCCTCGACCTGGCTGGCGTCGCGGCAGCCGCAGCGCCCACCTGACACACCCAGCTCGATCAGCACCTGCAACTCGAGCCCTCTGGCGGCGAAGAAACGCCCCAACTGGCGTACGTTCTCGGCACTGTCCACGACGCAGTAGTAATCGGCGCCGCCCTCGATCAGCTCGGCGACGATACCCATGTTGGCCTCGCCCACCAGTTGATTGGCCATCAGCAGTCGACGCACCCCATGGACGAAGGCAGCGCGGCACTGGGGCGCCGTAGCCAGGGTGATGCCCCAGGCGCCCGCCTCGAGCTGGCGCCGGAACAGCGCCGGCGCCATGGTGGTCTTGCCGTGGGGCGCCAGCCGTGCGCCATGAGCCTCGGCGAAGCGCTGCATCCAGGCCAGGTTATGTGCCAGCGGTGCCTCATGGATCACTGCTGCCGGCAGGCTGATCCCGGTCAAAAGCCCTGGGCCGGTCTCGACGCCCCCTTTATCGCAAGCCATTGCGGCTTCGCTCATGATCGCTCTCCTCTGGCCAGAGATGACACACTGATAGTTAATATCACACGCACTTGACTACATGTTAGAAACTAACATACCTTTTGCGAAAGGCAAGACACAGGAGCCCTCCGGTGAGCCAAGAGATCGACATCCTTTCACGCATCACAGCCAATTTCTCTCTGCTACGAGATGCCGAGAAGAAAGTTGGCGAACTCATCTACGCCGACATCGATTTCGTCACCGAGGCCAGCATCAGCGAAATCGCCGCCCGGGCCGGGGTCAGCGACGCCAGCGTGACCCGTTTCGCCCGCGCCGTGGGCTGCGCTAACGTCCGCGACCTCAAGACTCGCCTGACCCGCGCCCTGGCCGTGGGCCGGCGCTTCATCCAGGAAGCCGCCGCCGAGGACGGTTCGGCCGCGGTCTACGACATTGCCACCCAGACCCTGGCGCTGAACCGTGAACTTATCGCCCAAGCCGACGTGTCGGGCGCCGTGGAGCGCTTGGACAGCGCCCGCCAGATTCTGGTGTTCGGTGCCGGCGGCGGCTCGAGCATGCTCTCCCAGGAACTGCAGTTCCGCCTGGTACGACTCGGCTACGCGGTAAGCGCTTACCCCCAGACGCTGCTGCCACGCATGGTGGCATCGACCCTCGAACCCGAGGACGTGGTCGTGGTGCTCTCCGTGACTGGCCATACGCCGGAGATGGTGGAGTCGGCGCGCATCGCCCACCAGTACGGTGCCCAGGTGGTGGCGATCACCGCCCAAGGCTCTCCCCTGGCGGAAAATGCCGATGTGGTGTTGCCGGTAGCCGCTCGGGAAACCGACTTCATCTACCACCCCTCTGCGTCCCGCTACGCCATGCTCGCCGCCATCGATGTCCTGGCCCTAGAACTGGCCCTGCGCCACCGCGAGCGCTCGCGCGACAAGCTGCGCCGCCTGAAACTCACCCTCGATGCCCATCGCGGCGGCGACAACCGCCAGCCACTGGGAGACTGAGATGACCTACGATCTGCTGATCCTGGACGTCCGGGTGCTGGACGGCACCGGCGCCCCCCCCTTCAAGAGCGACGTCGCGATACATGGCGACCGTATCGCGGCCATCGGCACGCTGGACGGTGCCACGGCCGAGACCGTAATCGACGGCCAGGGCCGCTACCTGGCTCCGGGTTTTATCGATGTGCACACCCACGACGACACCAACGTGATCCGCACCCCGGCGATGCTGCCCAAGCTCTCCCAGGGGGTGACTACGGTGGTGGTGGGCAACTGCGGCATCAGCGCCAGCCCCGTGACCCTCGCAGGCGAGGTCCCCGATCCCATGAACCTGCTGGGACGGGTCGAGGACTTCCGCTACCCCAGCTTCGCCGCCTACGCCGATGCCGTGGACGCGGCGGCGCCCAGCGTCAACGTCGCCGCCCTGGTGGGGCACACCAGTCTGCGCAGCCAGGTAATGGATGACTTCGCCCGCCCGGCCAGCCAGGCCGAGATCGCCACCATGGAATCCCTGCTGCGCCAGGCCCTGGCCGAGGGCGCCTTGGGGCTCAGCTCGGGGCTCGCCTACCGCAACGCCTTCCAGGCCCCCACCGCGGAGATGGAGCCGCTGGTGGCCGCCGTGGGCGAGGCCGGCGGCGTCTACACCACCCACCTACGCGACGAGTTCGCCGGCCTGCTCGGCGCCATGGACGAGGCCTTCGCTACCGCCCATCACGGCCAGGTGCCGCTGGTGATCTCGCACCTCAAGTGCGCCGGCGCCGGCAACTGGGGCGGCGCCCCCCGCGCCCTGGAGAAGCTCGAAGCAGCGGCCCGCCACCAGTGCGCCCACTGCGACTGCTACCCCTATACCGCCGGCTCCTCGACCCTCGACCTGAGCCAGGTCACCGACGAGATCGAGATCAGCATCACCTGGTCCGAGCCACACCCCGAGCAGGCACGCCGCCCGCTCACGGCGATCGCCGCCGACTGGGGGATATCGCTGCGGGAGGCCGCCGAACGCCTGCAGCCGGCAGGGGCCGTCTACCACAACATGAGCGAGGACGACATGCGCCGTGTGCTGGCTCACCCGCTGTCGATGGTCGGCTCCGACGGGCTGCCCAACGATCCCCATCCGCACCCGCGGCTGTGGGGCGCCTTTCCCCGGGTACTGGCCCACTACAGCCGCGACCTGGCGCTGATGCCGCTGGCCGAGGCGGTGCGCAAGATGACCAGTCTCTCGGCAGCCAACTTCGGGCTCGTCGACCGCGGCGTGATCCGCGAAGAGGCCTTCGCCGACCTGACGCTCTTCGATCTCGACACCCTGGAGGACACTGCCGACTACGCCACCCCCATCGCCCCGGCCCGAGGCATCGAACTGGTGGTGGTCAACGGCGTGATCGCCTACCGCCGGGGCGAAGCGACCGGCGCACACGCCGGTCGCATGCTGCGCCGCACCCGGCGCATCCCCAATACCCTCACCCAGAACTGCATGGAGGAATCCCCATGACTCTCACCCGTTACGGCGTCGAAGGCGGCGTCGGTACCGGCGGCCAGAAACTGCCCTTCGCCCGAGCCGTGGAAGCCGGCGGCTGGCTCTATGTCTCAGGCCAAACGCCGATGACCGACGGCGAAGTCGTCGAGGGCAGCATCATCGAACAGACCCGGCTGGCCTTCGACAACTGCCTGGCGATCATGAAGGAGGCCGACTACGGCGTTGAGGACGTGGTGCACGTCACCGCGGTGCTTACCGATGCCCGCTATTTCCCGTCCTTCAACAAGGTGTTCCGCGAGATCTTCGGCGACCACCCGCCGGCGCGTATCTGCAGTGTCCAGGACCTGGTGGTGGACTGCAAGGTGGAGGTGGACGTGAAGTGCTTCCGGGCAGACAGGGCGTAACAGGAGTGGGCCGTGCTCCCGGCAAGGAGCACGGCACCGGATCAGCGCTGGGTACATCCTGACTACGACGCCCAGCGATGATCGAGGCATTGCTTACCCTCGGCCGCGGCAACGGCCGGGCAAACAACGATAAGAGGCTACCATGAACAGTCAGATATTCCTCGCCACTTTCGTGGCTTACATCGTCGCCATGATCGGTTTCGGCTGGTGGATCTCCCGCCACAAGCGCGGTACCGGCGACGACTTCCTCCTCGGCGGGCGCAGCGTGCCTATCTTTCTCACCATCGGTACCACCGTGGCCACCATGGTCGGCACCGGCTCGAGCATGGGCGCGGTGGGCTTTGGCTATGCCAACGGCTGGGCCGGTGCACTATACGGCATCGGTGGCGCAGTCGGCGTGCTGCTACTGGCATTGCTCTTCGCCCCAGTGCGTAAGTTGCGCTTCATGACCATGAGCGAGGAGCTTTCCTATTACGTGGGAGCCAACCGCTTGGTGCGTTATCTCGTGGCCGCCCTCATCTACATCGCCTGCATCGGTTGGCTAGGCGCGCATATCCTTGGCGGTGGCCTCTATCTGTCATGGATGGCAGACATCGACCTGACCACCGCACGGATCCTGGTGGCACTGGGCTTCGGCATCTACTGCGTGATCGGTGGCTATTTCGCCGTGGTGTGGACCGATACCATTCAGGCAGTGATACTTTTCGCCGGTTTCCTGCTGATGGCAGTACTGGCGCTGGTGGAAGTGGGTGGATTCAGCGGGCTCACGGCGAGCATGGACGCTGGCGCGGCGAGCTTCCTCGGGATCGGCGCCATAGGCGGCCTGCCAGCGCTATCGCTGGCCGCGGTGATCGCCGTGGGCGTACTGGCAACGCCCTCCTTCCGTCAGCGCATCTACTCTGGCGAATCGGTCTCTTCGGTGCGCCGCTCCTTCGTGATTACCGGGGTACTCTATCTTGGCTTCTCGATCATCCCGGCGATCATCGGTATGGCCACTCACGCCCTTAATCCAAGCCTGGAGAACAGCAACTTCGCCTTTCCGTTCCTGGCCACCGAGATCCTGCCGCTGGGCCTCGGCCTGCTGCTGCTGGTGGCAGGGCTGTCAGCGACCATGTCCAGCGCCAGCTCGGACGCTATCGCTGGGGTTTCGACGCTAATGCGCGATCTCTACGTGCTGGCCACCGGTCATGCGCCTTCGGCCCGCAACGTGGTGCGCTTCTCCCGCATTGCCCTGGTAGCCACCATTGGCCTGGCGCTGCTCTTCGCGCTGACCTCGGACAATGTGATCGATTATATCACCCGCATGATCTCCACCATCATGGCCGGTCTGCTGGCCTGCGCCCTGCTGGGGCGTTTCTGGCCGCGCTATAACTGGCAGGGCGCCGTGGCCACCCTGGTCAGCGCGTCGGCCACCTCACTCTCGATCATTGCCAACGCCGACTGGAACGCCTACTGGGGCAACCCCAGCATTCCCGCGGTGCTGACGGCCCTTGCGGTCGGCGTAGTGGTCAGCCTGCTGACCCCGGCGCCACGCACTACTCCAGAGCAGGCCCTGGCCATTCTCGATGAGGAGCGGCGGCGCATGGAGCAGGTTCCCGATGCAGCCCTGAGCGAGTCCCAGATCACCACCGCTGGCCACTAAGAAAATACGGGGCATTGCTGTACCCGATATTTCTTCACTCTCGAACCAGTAACGCAACGGGCCCCGTCGATCTCACTCGGCGGGGCCCGTTGCGTTATGAGGTAGAGACTCAGGCCGTAAGCCGACGTACCGCCAACTCCACCCCGCGCAGCTCGGCCAGGCCGCGCAGTCGGCCGTAGAGTGGGTAGCCGGGGGCCGTGGCGCGTTGCTGGTCGTCGAGGATATGGTGGCCGTGGTCCGGGCGCATGGGGAGGCGCGCCCCGCCTTCCCGTTCGCGACGGCGCTCCTCTGCCACCAGGGCCTGGATTACCGCGACCATATCCACGTCGCCGTCGAGGTGCGGCGCTTCGTGGAAGGAGCGCGGATCCGGCGCCTCCCGCCGCGTCGAACGGAGATGGACGAAATGGATCTGCGGCCCGAAGCGCCGCGCCATCTCGGCCAGATCGTTATCGTCGCGCACCCCATAGGAGCCAGTACATAGCGTCAGCCCATTGGCCGGGCTGGGGACGGCATCAAGCACCCACTGGGCATCGGCGGCAGTCGACACCACCCGCGGTAACCCCAGCATGGGGCGCGGCGGATCGTCGGGATGGATCGCCAAGCGAATGCCGACCTCCTCGGCTACCGGTACCACCGCGTCCAAGAAGACCTTCAGATTCTCACGCAGCCGCTCGGCGTCGACATCGGCATAGGCCGTCAGCACCTCGCGGAACTGGGCCAGGGTATAGCCCTCCTCGGCGCCGGGCAGGCCGGCGATCAACGTATCGACCAGGCTGTCGCGTCCGGCCTGATCGAGGCCGTCGAGATAGTCACGCGCCTGGCGTTTCTCGGCATCGCTGTAGTCTGCCTCGGCCCCGGGACGCTCGAGCAGATAGAGGTCGAAGGCGGCAAACGCAACCTGATCGAAGCGCAGCGCCCGGGCGCCGTCTGCCAGGCGATAGGTGAGATCGGTGCGCGTCCAGTCCAGCACCGGCATGAAGTTATAGCAGACGGTATCGATACCGCAGGCGGCCAGGTGGCGCAGTGTCTCCTGGTATGCCGCAATATATCGTTCACGCTCGGGTAAGCCCTGCTTGATTGCCTCGTGCACCGGCACGCTCTCGACCACCGACCAGGAGAGGCCGGCAGCCTCGATCAGCGCCTTGCGCGCCTCGATCGAGGCCAGGGGCCAGACCTCGCCGTTGGGTATCTGGTGCAACGCGGTGACGATACCGGTGGCCCCGGTCTGGCGAATCTCGTCGAGGCGAATCGGGTCCTGGGGGCCAAACCAGCGCCAGGTATGCTGCATGGGAGTCTCCTTGCTGTCAGTCGTGTATCACGCCGGCCAGGGCTGCGGCGAGGCCCTCGTCGTTCAGGCGGCGATAGGCGCTGAGCACGGCGGCAGAGAAGTCAGCGTCGGCGGCCAGGGCCGGTGGCACCACATCGTCCATGGCCAGGAAGGCGTCAACCAGCGCTGCGGGATCATCGCCATGGCGGGCATGGCAGTCTGCGCAACGCGCAGCCAGCGGGTCGTTAACCTCGACGCGATTACCATACAGGTCGTGGCCGGCGACATAGCGAATCCAGGCCGCCAGCCCCAGCGCCGTCGCCGGCAGCGCCGCCCCCGCCTGGCGTCGTAGCACGGCGCCTTGCAGCCAGCGCTGGGGCAACTTCTGACTGCCGTCCATGGCGATCTGCTGCAGTCGATGCTGCAGACTGTCGTTGTCAAAACGGGCCAGCAGCGATGCGGCGTAGCCGCTCAGGTCGGTGCCCGCCGGCAGGCTCAGGGTCGGCGCTGCCTCGCGGTGCATATAGTGGTTCAGCAGCGCGCGCAGGTCATCGCAGGCCACCGCCTCGCTGACCGTGGCGATGCCATCCAGCGCTCCCAGGTAGGCGAGCAACGAGTGGCTGCCGTTGAGCAGACGCAGCTTCATGGTCTCGAAGGGTGCGACGTCGTCGACCATCTCCACCCCGTCGGCCTCCCAGTCGGGGCGTCCTTGAGGAAAATGCTCCTCGATCACCCATTGACTGAACGCCTCGCAGGCCACCGCCTGCGCATCGGCTAGCCCAAGCTCGGCCAGCCGGGCAACGTCGTGCTCGGTCATTGCCGGCACGATACGATCGACCATGCTGCAGGGGAACGCCACCTGGGCCTCGACCCACGCCGCCAGCTCGGCGTCACGTCGCGCGGCAAGCTGAACCACGGCGTTACGTGTGCGCTTGCCGTTGTCCGGCATGTTGTCGCAGCACAGCACCGTAAAGGGTTCGCTGCCCTGGGCCCGGCGCCGGGCCAGTGCCTCCACTAATAGTCCTGGCGCAGTACGCGGCGTCGTTGGCGAGGCAATGTCGGCGGCGATCATCGGGTCGTCGATGAGCAGCTCGCCGCTGGCCGGATTGAGGAAATAGCCCTTCTCGGTAACGGTGAGTGTGACGATACGCGTCTCGGTCGATGCCATGCGTTCCAGTAGTGCCGCCAGATCACGCCCCCACTGCCCGTCGGCGTCTCTACCGGTGAACAGGGTCTCCTCGATAGTACCGATCTCGCGCAGGGCGACGTTCTCGCTGTCGGTGTACTCGGCAACATGGTAGCGATGCCCGGCCGCGGCCAGGCCATCCACCAGGCCTACATTGCCGCGCAGGTTAGCGCTGCAGATCCCCCAGGCATCATCGCCGCTGCGCTGACGGTAGCGCTCCAGATAGACCGCCTGGTGGGCGCGGTGGAAGGCCCCCAGGCCGAGATGGACGATGCTGACGGCACCATGCCGCGGTGCCGCCGGGTAGCGGGTAATAGACATCTTTGCTCCTCGCGTCATGCGCTACTCGCCCATGATCAGGGTCGGCAGCCACAGCGATACCGCTGGCACAAAGGAGACCAGCAGCAGCACGCCGATATTGCAGATAAGAAACGGGACGATGGCCCGCGCCACCTTGAGCATTGGCAGCTTGCCGATGCCCGCGACCACGAACAGACAGACACCCACCGGCGGTGTGGTCAGGCCGATCATCAGGTTGAGCACCGCGATGACCGCGAAATGCACCGGGTCGACGCCGACCCCGGTGGCCACACCAAGCAGCGCCGGGAATAGAATGATCAACGCGGCGATGGTCTCCATGAAGGCGCCGACGAACAGCAGGATCAGGTTGAGAATCAGGATCACGATGATCGGGTTCTCGCTAATCGACAGGATCAGGGCGGCGATCATCTGCGGCACCTGCTCGCTGGTCAGGATCCAGCCGAATAGATTGGCCACCCCCACCAGCAGCAGCAGCGCCGAGGAGGTCAGTACGGTATCGCTGAGGATGCCCGGCAGCTTGCGCCAGGAGAGTCCCTTGTAGACGAACATCCCCACCACCAGCGCATACAGGCTGGCGACGATGGACGCCTCGGTGGGCGTGAAGAAGCCGCCGATGATGCCGTAGAGGATGATCACCGTCATCAGCAGCGCCCAGAAGGCGGTCCGCCCCTCACGCAGCAGCTCCAGCAGAGTGGCCCGCTCGCCCTTGGGATAGCCGCGCCGTACCGCCAGCACATAGACCGTGATCATCATCGCCAGCCCCAGCAGTAACCCGGGGATAGCGCCGGCCAGGAACATCCGCCCCACCGACACTCCTGAGAGCGACCCAGCGATGATCATCGGCACGCTGGGGGGGATGATCGGCCCCACCGTGGAGGAGGCGGCGGTCACCGCCGCGGCAAAAGGCTTGTCGTAACCGGAGCGTGCCATGCCGGGGATCATCACCGAGCCGATGCTAGCCGAATCGGCCACAGCGGTCCCCGAGATACCGCCGAAGATCATCGAGCCACCGACGTTGGCAAGCCCCAGTCCGCCGCGGATGTGCCCCAGCAGGGCATTGGCGAAGCGCACGATATGCTCGGTGATGTTGCCGACATTCATCAGATTGCCGGCCAGCACGAAGCCGGGAATACACAGCAGCACGAAGGTATCGATGCCGGCGTACATGCGCTGCGGCACGATGGTCAGCGAGATGCCCTCGAGCAGCAGATAGGTCAACGAGGCAAGTCCCAGGGAGAAGGCGATCGGCAGGCCGATCACCAACAGCAGCAGGAAAACCCCAAACAGAACCAGCACTTCCATTAGCGGCGCTCCCTGGAACGTAGCATGGCGATGAGCCCCTCAATAAAACCGAGTGCGCTATAGCCCAACAGCAGGGCGAACATCACCACGGTGGAGAAGAAGATGTAGAGCATGGGGACCCGAAGGGTCGGCGAGGTCTGCCAGGCGCCGTTCTGGGCGTACTGCCAGGCATAGGGCAACACGATCCAGGCGAAGCCGCCGATCAGCAGACACACCAGCGCCTGGTAGCCTGCCCGCGCGCGCGGCCCCAGGTGCTGATGATAGAGTTCGACGCTGACGTTGCGGTTGCGGCGCAGCACCACCCCCGCCGAAAGCGCCACCATGTAAATGAACAGGTAGCGCGATAGCTCCTCGGTCCAGGCCAGCGAAAATGGCAGGAACAGCCGACCGGAAATCTGCAGCAGTACGGTTCCGGCGATGGCCACCAGCGCCGCCACCGCCAGGCTCAGAAACAGCGTGTCTATCCAGCCGATCACGCGCCCTAGTGGCCCCTGTAATGAGGGCACCGAGGAGAGCGTATCGAGGCTCTCGAGTGCTTCCTTCTCAAGCGACCTAGGTTCCGGTGTCGTCATGTGTGCGTCTCCCGCAGGATAAGGCGGACACCCGGTGCCCGCCCACCTGCTGAGTTACAGGTTCTGGATCGCCTCGAACAGCGCGCGCTGCTCGTCGTCGAGGGCCTCTTCGACCGCTGGACGGGCGCGCTCGGCGAAGGCCTCGATATCGACCTCGACGAACTCCATGCCGCGCTCGCGCAGGGCCTCCTCGAGTCGCTCCTGATCCTCGACGAACAGCTCCGCCTGGTAGTCCTGCATGCTGGCGGCAGCGTCCCGCACCACCTGCTGGAGATCATCGGGCATCTGGTTCAGGGCATCCTGACCGATCACCACATAGATCCAGCTGCGCACATGGCCGGTCAGGTTCACGTAGTCCTGCACCTCATAGAAGCTGGCGCTCTCGATCAGGCTAAGCGGATTCTCCTGGGCCTGGATGGTGTTCTGCTGCAAGGCGGTGAATACCTCGCTGAACGCCATTGGCGTGGGCCGTGCCCCGAGCGCCTCCCAGGTATCGACGAACAACGGCACGTTGGGCACCCGCAGGCGCATGCCATCCAGGTCGTCAGGGTGTTCAACGCGGCGGTTGGCGGTCAGCTCGCGGGGGCCACGTTCGAACCACGCCAGCGGTACCAGATTGGCCTGCTCGGTGATCTGCGCCTCGATCTCCTCACCGATCTCACCGCTCACCGCGGCGTGCAGATGCTCCGAGTCGCGGAAGGCGTAGGGTACCGCCATCATGGCCGCCTTGGGCGCCCAGTTCTGCAGACTCTCACCGGTAATGGTCATCTCGGCGGTACCCAGCTGGATGCTGTTGATCACATCCATCTCACTGCCGAGCTGCTCATTGGGGTATAGGCGCACTTCGATGCGGCCGTCGGAGTTGGCCTCGACCTCCTCCTTGAACTTCTCGGCGGCCTGGTGCCAGATATTCTGCTCATTGGCCAGATGGCCGAAGCGCAGCGTGAAGTCGGCGGCCAGGGTTGCCTGGCTAGCGATCAGGGCGGCGCCTAGCATGGCACCGGTAACGACTTGCTTGATCATGGCGTTGACTCCTGCACGAACGGATTGTGAATTGTGATTGCTGTGCATCAGGGTGTGGATACGGCATGCCTCATGCCGACCGGCCGTCAGGCACCGATCTCGATCAGCACCTTACGGGCTCTTTCAGGATGGTGGTCGAGCATCTCGATGGCTGATGGCATCTCGTCGAACGGCAGTCGGTGGCTGACCAACGCCGCCCCGTCGAGTGCACCGGATGCCAGTAGCTCGAGCACCTCCGGAAACTTGCGATTGTTAAGTCGTGAGCCGACCAGGGTCAGCTCCTTCTTGATCACCTCCAGCTGTACCAGGTCGCTGGGGGTAGGGTTGAAACCCAGCAGCCCGATACGCCCTGCCGCCGAGGCCAGGCGCAGCATCTGCGGCAACAGCGCAGGCACGCAGGCGGCATCGGCGATCAGCGGCACGCCCTCACCCTCGGTGAGGCGCATGATCTCGGCCTCGACGTCGTCACGGCTGCCATGCAGGGTATGCGACGCGCCGAGTTCGCGGGCCGTGGCCAGGCGTTCATCGATGACGTCGCTGACGATCACCTCTTCGATGCCCCGCGCACGTGCCATCTGCAGCACGGTCAGGCCGATCACTCCAGCGCCATAGACCAGCAGCCGGTCGCCCGGCTCGGGCTGCATGCGGTCGAGGACATTGGCAGCGATACTGTAGGGCTCGACCAGTGCCGCGATATCCAGGGATAGATGCGCCGGCAGGCGATGCAGGTTGGCCGCCGGTACGCTGACGTGCTCTTCGAAGCCACCGTCGCGATGCACACCGATCACCTGCATGGCGGTGCACACATTCGGCCGGCCGATACGGCACGGATAGCAGCGCCCACAGCTAACCACCGGATCGACGCAGACCCGCTCGCCGATGTCGACGTTCTCGACACCCTCGCCCACTGCTTCGACCACCCCGGCGAACTCGTGCCCGGTAATGCGCGGGAAGCGCACGAAGGCGTTGTCGCCATGGATGATATGCATGTCCGACCCGCAGATACCGGCGAACGCCACCTTTACCAGCACCTCGCCCGGCGCCGCCTGGGGTGCCTCAACGTCGGCGATCCGGTAGTCCAACGGCGCCTTGACCTGAAATGCTTTCATGCTCGTCTCCTCACCAGTGCCAGAGGGTGCCGTCCTCGAGCCGATTGACCGGCAGGCTGGCACGCTTGTAGGGGTATTGGGCGGCCAGCGCTTCGTCGATATCGACGCCGTGGCCTGGCGCCTCGCCGACCAGGAAGTGGCCGTCCTCGAAACGGTAGTCGTGGGGAAAGACCTGATCGGTTTCCGCGCTATGCGGCATATGCTCCTGGATACCAAAATTGGGCACCCAGGTATCGAAGTGAACCGCCGCACCCAGACACACCGGCGACAGATCGGTGGGGCCATGGAAGCCGGTACGCACATGGTAGAGCCCGGCCAGGTCGGCAATGCGCCGCACATGGGTAATACCGCCGCCGTGCGAGAGCGGCGTACGGATATAGTCGATCCACTGGTTCTCGAGCAGCTCGCGATAGTCGTGGATCGAGTTGAATACCTCGCCTACCGCCAGCGGCGTGGTGGTGTGCTGGCGAATCAGCCGGAAGCTCTCCTGATTCTCGGCCGGCACGCAGTCCTCCAGCCAGAACAGGTGGTAGGGCTCCACCGCCTTGCCCAGCCGTGCCGCCTCGATGGGCGTCAAGCGGTGGTGGACATCGTGCAATAGGTGGATATCGTCGCCGAAGCGCTCGCGCACCGCGGCGAACAGCTTGGGTACATGATTGAGGTACTTCTCGGTGCTCCAGACGTGCTCGGCGGGCAGCTCGGCATCCGCCGGCTCGTAGCGCTCGCCCTGGCGCTTGGCCACACCATAGATGGTCGGGATACCTGGCACCCCGGCCTGCACGCGCACTGCGCGATAGCCGAGCTTGATATGCGTCTCGACCTCTGCCAGGCAGCTCTCGATATCCCTGCCGGTGCAGTGGGCATAGGTCATCACCCGCTCACGGCTCTTGCCACCGAGCAGCTGATAGAGCGGCATGTCCGCCGCCTTGGCCTTGATGTCCCACAGCGCCAGGTCGACGGCGGCAATCGCGGTCATGGTCACCGGCCCGCGCCGCCAGTAGGCACCGCGGTAGAGGTAGTGCCAGATATCCTCGATGCGGTTGGCATCGCGGCCGATCAAAGCGGGAATCACATGTTCCTCGAGATAGGCCACCACCGCCATCTCGCGGCCGTTGAGGGTGGCATCGCCGATGCCGTAGGTACCCGACTCGGTGACGATCTTGAGGGTGACGAAGTTGCGCCCCGGCGAGGTGACGACGGTATAGGCACGCTCGATTCTCATTGGCTCGCCTCCATGATCAGGGAATCGACCTGCTGCGCCTCGAACATCTCCGGGAAACGCCGCACCAGATCCGGCAATGACTGCAGTATCTCGCGCTGGTGAAGACGCATGGCCTGCTCGGCGCCTTCCACGTCGCGGGCCTCGATGGCCGCGACGATCGCCGCATGCTGGTCGATCAGGCGCGGTATCGGCGTGCTGTCGGGGACGCTGAGATAACGCACCCGGTCGAACTGCGCTTTGACCTCCTGGGTCACCTTCCACGCCGCCTGCTGGCCGATGGCCAGCGCCAGGGTGCGGTGGAAATCTTCGTCGAGGCGGTAGAAGCGATCGAAGTCGTGGGGGTCGATACAGCGTCGCTGACGATCGAGCAACTCATGCAACTCTGCCAGTTCCAACGCCTTCAGCCCCTTGGCGGCGGCACTGCGCACCACCGCCACCTCAATCGCTTCACGCACGAAGCGCGCCTCCAGCACCGCGCGCTGGGAAATTTTCACCACATAGGTGCCGCGCTGCGGGCGCACCTCGACCAAGCCGGCTTCGGAGAGTCGGATGAACGCCTCGCGCACCGGCTGACGGCTGACGGCAAAGGTTTCGGCGATCTCTTTCTCCGACAGCGCCTGACCCGGCGCCAGCACCATATGAATGATCGACTGCCGCAGTACCTGGTAAAGCCGTTGGCGTACTGACTCGGCGTCGTTGGTCTCACGCCAGAGTGTCTTGAGGGTTGTGTTCATAAGCCTCTCTCATCTTCGCCGGCGTTTATCCCGGCAACTGATATGACTAGTATGGTAGTTGCGTGTACAGCCTAGCGCGGTTAGACATTGGTCTAAGCCACCTGTCATTCCTCAAGGCTGTAGCCGCAATAAACGACGATGGCCCGACTAGCGGGCCATCGAAGGAAAGCGTGAAACGAGCATCAGGCTCGACAGTCGATTAGCGGTAACCGTCGCGAATATCCACGATGCGCGGAGCCGCTCGGCACAGGCCGTCGTTAAGATCGAGCATGCGTTCCATCCAGGCATAGACGGGATCAGCGTTGGAGACCAGATCCGCAGCCGATACTACCCGCGCCCACATGAAAGGAGCGAACACCAGATAGTCAGCCGCCGCCGGCGCCTCGCCATCCAGGAAATCCGCCTCTTCGAGACGTCCACGCAAAGGTTCCAAGGCGGCATCCAGTTGACTCAGTCCTCGACTCGGCGAGTGGAAGTCCTCAAGGCTGCGCCCGAAGCGCTTCTCGCGGGTTTCACGGAAGTACGCCCGGTCGCCAGGATGCAGCGCATTGAGCAGATCCATGATGATGGTGCGCATGATCGCCGGTGCCAACGAACGTTCGGCATAGAACTTGAAGAAGCGCGCCCTGGCCTCGGCGTGCTCGTCACCGAACAGCGGCGCACCAGGATAGGTGCGATCGAGATAACGCATGATCGCATAGCTATCGCACACGACCTCCTCGCCATCGACCAGTACCGGCACCGCCCCCTGGCCCGAGAACGCCAGCGCCTCCTTGTCGGCGAAGTGCCAGGGGCGCGTCTCGACATCGAGTCCTTTATGCGCCAGGGCCAACTTCACTCGCCAACAATAGGGCGAAAAGCGCAGCCCATCATCCTTTCCACTAAGGTCGTATAGCACAGGTAACATGTCGGTTTTCTCCTCGCCGGCTGACTTATCATTTCTATGAATCAAAGCATTAGTCGACATCTATCACCACCCCATGCTTCATCGGTTCAATCGACATAACCCATTGTCCATTAGTCGAACCAAGTCGTCATCAGGATGCGAAAAAGCTAAGCAATCCACTCCAAAAACTCATTACTTCCCCTTACTTCTCAATATGTTAACTGATTACACTAGAGCCAAACGCCCACTGGTCATACCAATTATCCACGAGTGGATTCAAAGGCCCTAATGCGATTATCTTGCCACGACCCGTCCATGGCGACGGTTCGCGGGGAGGTCGGCCAGTGCTGACGTCCCATGGACACGCAAGCGTCTCGCTCCCGTTGCTGGCATCGCTGGCGATGCTTGAGTAAAACAAGAGGAATCTTGCCTCATGAATGACTCTGTACTCGCGCTATTGGCGTTCACGCCATTGCTGTTGGCCGGTGTACTGCTGATAGGCTTCCGGATGGCCGCCAAGGTGGCCATGCCGATCGTCTTCGTGGTCTCCGCTCTGATCGCCCTGGTGGCTTGGGACATGACCTTCACTCGGGTCGTGGCCTCCTCGCTACAGGGGCTCATTCTTACCGTTTCGATCCTGTGGATCATCTTTGGCGCCATCCTGCTGCTCAACGCCATGAAGTATTCGGGCGGCATTGCGGCGATCCGTAACGGTTTCTCGGGTATCAGTCCCGATCGCCGTGTCCAGGCGATCATCGTGGCCTGGCTGTTCGGCTGTTTCATCGAGGGCGCTTCCGGGTTCGGCACCCCCGCCGCCGTGGCCGCACCGCTGATGGTGGCTCTCGGCTTCCCGGCGCTGGCCGCCGTCGTCGTCGGCATGATGATCCAGTCGACCCCGGTCTCCTTCGGCGCGGTGGGTACGCCCATCGTGGTCGGCGTCACCGGCGGTGTGAACCGCAGTGCCATCACCGAACGCCTCGAAGCCGACGGCGCCACCTGGCTGGAGTACTTCCGCTTGATCGCCGCAGAAGTGGCGATCGTCCACGGTATCGTCGGCGTGCTGATGCCGCTGATCATGGTAGTGATCATGGTGCGTTTCTTCGGCGCCAACCGCTCGTGGAAGGAAGGCCTGTCGATTGCGCCCTTTGCGATCTTCGCCGGGGTGGCCTTCGTGGTGCCCTACATGCTCGCCGGGGTCCTGCTGGGTCCGGAGTTCCCGTCGATGATCGGTGCCATGGTGGGTCTCGCCATCGTCGTGCCGGCGGCCCGCCGCGGCTTCCTGATGCCCAAGGACACCTGGGACTTCCCGCCCCGCGAGCAGTGGCTCGACGAGTGGATCGGCAAGCTCGAGATCAAGATGGACGACATCGCCGGCAAGCAGCCGCTGTCGACCTTCATGGGCTGGGTGCCCTATGTGCTGCTGGCCGTGCTGCTGGTGATCTCGCGCACCGTCGATCCGGTGCGTGAGGCGCTCAACTCAGTGGTGATCAGCTGGAACAACATCCTAGGGGAAGCCGGTGTATCAGGGGCGATCGCTCCCCTCTACCTGCCGGGTGGTATCCTGGTGTTCGTCGTCCTGCTCACGGCACTGATCCATCGCATGAAGTTCACCGACCTGCAGAAAGCCTTCGGTGAGTCTACCAAGACCATCATCGGTGCAGGCTTCGTGCTGATCTTCACCATTCCGATGGTACGGATTCTGATCAACTCAGGGGTCAACGGCTCGGACCTGGTTTCCATGCCGGTGGCCATGGCACAGTTCGTGGCCAATAGCGTAGGCGACATCTATCCGCTGTTTGCGCCTGCGGTGGGTGGCCTGGGCGCCTTCATCGCCGGTTCCAACACCGCCGCCAACCTGATGCTCGCCGAGTTCCAGTTCAACGTTGCCGAGCAGCTCGGCGTCTCCACGGCCATGATGGTCGCCCTGCAGGCTGTGGGTGCAGCAGCAGGTAACATGATCGCCATCCATAACGTGGTTGCGGCATCTGCCACCGTCGGTCTGCTCGGCCGCGAGGGTACGACCATCCGCAAGACCATTCTGCCGACGATCTACTACCTGACCTTCACCGGCATCATCGCGCTGATCGCCTTCTACGTGATCGGCGTCACGGATCCGCTGATGGGCAATTGACCACGCCCTGACGCAACGTCTGTACCAGCTGCGCCCCACCTTATAGGTGGGGCGCAGTCGTTTGCTGCCAGCGAAACCGCTAAGCTAGTATTACAGTATGACACCTAAGGAGACCCCCATGACGTCGATTACCCACCTCACGGTTGAGGATATTCGCTTCCCTACTTCGCGCTCGCTGGACGGCTCCGATGCCATGAACGCGGCACCCGACTACTCGGCCACCTACGTCACCCTGCATACCGATGCTGGCCTCAAGGGAAATGGCTTGACGTTCACCATTGGCCGCGGCAACGAACTCTGCGTCAAGGCAGTGGAATCCCTGGCCTACCTGGTTGAAGGGGAAACACTCGAGACGATCACAGCTGATATGGGCAGCTTCTGGCGCCGGATCACGACTAGCGACAGCCAACTGCGCTGGACCGGCCCCGAGAAGGGGGTCATCCATCTAGCCACCGCCGCCATCGTTAATGCGCTCTGGGATCTGTGGGCCAAGTCAGAAGGTAAACCGGTATGGAAGTTGCTAGTCGACATGTCGCCTGAGCAACTGGTTAAAAGCCTCGACTTCCGTTTCGTCAGCGACGTTCTCACCCCGCAGGAGGCACTGGGCCTGCTCAAACGCCAAGCCGCCGGTCGCGATGCTCGCGAAGCCGAGCTGCGCGAGCACGGCTATCCCGGCTATACAACCTCGGCAGGGTGGCTCGGCTACCCGGATGACAAGGTACGCCGCCTGGCCCGCGAGGCTCTGGCCGAGGGCTGGACCCATTTCAAGCAGAAAGTCGGCGGGGATCTTGAGGAAGATCGACGCCGTGCGCAGATTCTGCGAGAGGAGATCGGCTGGGACCGCGCGCTGATGATGGATGCCAACCAAATGTGGGACGTCGACGAAGCCATTGCCAACATGCGCCAGCTGGCCGAGTTCGACCCACTATGGATCGAGGAGCCGACCAGCCCCGACGATATCCTCGGCCACGCCGAAATTCGCCACCGCTTGGGCTCGATCGGCGTAGCCACTGGCGAGCACTGCCACAACCGGGTGATGTTCAAGCAGCTACTGCAGGCCGAGGCCATCGACTACTGCCAGCTTGATGCGGCGCGACTCGGCGGACTCAACGAGGTGATCGTGGTACTACTGATGGCTGCCAAGTATGGCGTGCCGGTATGCCCCCACGCCGGCGGCGTCGGGCTGTGTGAGTACGTACAGCACGTCTCGATGTTCGACTACATTGCCGTGTCCGGCTCCCTGGAAGGACGCATTCTCGAATACGTCGACCACCTTCACGAGCACTTTGAACACCCGGTAGTGATCCGCAAAGGTCACTACCAGGTACCTACCGCTCCGGGTTACAGCATCACCCTAAAGGCCGACTCACTGGCAGAGCACACCTATCCGAACGGCCCCGCCTGGCAAACGCACTGATGTCAATGCGTCCTAGCTCAGCTGACGTCCAGCGCCTGCTCCAGCAGGCGCGCCACATGCACCGCCTCTCGCCCGCTGCCGTCCTTGATCTGGTGACGGCAGCTGGTCCCGTCAGCAACAACCACGGCGTCACTATCCGCCTCACGGATCGCCGGCAGCAGCGACAGCTCAGCCATCTTTAGCGAGGCATCGTAGTGTTCCACCTCGTAGCCGAAGCTCCCCGCCATGCCGCAGCAGGATGAGGTGATGGTCTCGACCTGGAGTTCAGGAATCCAACCCAGCACCTGCTCCACCGGTCGCAAGGCATCGAAGGCCTTCTGGTGACAATGGCCATGGAGCATCACCCGTTTGTGGGGCAATGGTTTGAGCGTCAGAGGCAACTGCTCGGCGGCCATGGCCTCGACTAGGAACTCTTCGAACAGGTAGGCCGCGTCGGCCAGCGCTCGCGCCTCGTCGCCGAATCCATACTGCAAGAACTCATCTCGCATGGTGAGCAGACACGACGGCTCGAGGCCGACGATCGATACGCCACGCTGCACAAACGGCATCAGATGCTCGAGGGTGCGTCGCGCTTCGGCCTTGGCCTTGTCGAACTGGCCCGACGACAGATAGGTGCGACCGCAGCAGAGTGGCCGCTGCCCCTGCTTGACGTTGAGATGCACCCGATAGCCGGCCGCCTCCAATACACGCTTGGCGGCCTCGGCATTAGCACCCTCCATGTAGTTGTTGAAGGTATCGACGAACAGCAGCACTTCGCGAGCCCCGGCAGCAATGCCGTTGGGCGCCTCGGCGGCGGCCAGGAAGTTTCCGTCGAAGACCGGCAGGGCACGCTGCGGTGCCAGCTTGAGCACTTGTTTTACGCGTCGGGCAAGGAACGGCACTCGTTCGACGCCGTTAAGCAGTCCGGAAAAGCGGCTCGCCCAGGGCGCATAGCGCGGCATTTCACCGACCATGCGGTCGCGCAAGCTCAGCCCCATGGCGCGAGCCCTGGCAGTGCGAGCCTCGATCTTAAACTTGGCCATGTCGACCCCGGTCGGGCAGTCGCGCTTGCAGCCCTTGCACGATACGCACAGATCCAGCGCCTCCTTGACATCGTCGCTGGCTAGCCCTTCGTCACCGAGTTGGCCGGACAACACCAGTCGCAGGGTATTGGCGCGCCCTCGGGTCAGGTGCTGCTCATCTTGGGTGATGCGGTAGCTTGGGCACATGGTGCCAGCATCGAACTTGCGGCAGTGCCCATTGTTGTTGCACATCTCTACCGCCATGGCCAGGCCATGGGTGGCATCCCCTCCTGAGCCGGGAGGCGTCTGATCACCAGTTAGCGGATCGCGTTTGACATTCCAGGCCGACCAGTCGAATACCGGGGTCAGCGGAATCGCCTGATAATCCTTGGCGAAGCGAAAGTAGCGCGAGTCATCCATCTTCGGCGTATCGACGATCTTGCCCGGATTGAGCAGGTTCTCGGGGTCGAACAGCTGCTTGATGTCGCGGAAGGCGTCGTTGACGGTGGGACCGAATTGCCAGGCCACCCACTCGCCGCGACACAGCCCATCGCCGTGCTCACCGGAGTAGGCGCCTTTGTATTCGCGCACCAACGCCGATGCCTGCTCGGCGATCTCGCGCATCTTTTCGGCGCCATCACGGCGCATATCGAGGATCGGACGCACGTGCAGAGTGCCAACGCTAGCGTGAGCGTACCAAGTGCCTTCAGTACCGTAGCGGTGGAATACTTGGGTGAGTTTGTCGGTGTACTCAGCAAGGTGCTCCAGCGGCACCGCACAATCCTCGATAAAGGATACCGGCTTACCGTCACCCTTCATGCTCATCATGATGTTGAGCCCCGCCTTGCGCACGTTCCACAGCGCTTTCTGCTCGGCGGCCTCGGGCATATCGACCACGCTGCCCGGCAGTCCCAGGTCGCCCATCAATTGGTTGAGAGACGCTAACGCCTGGCGCTGTGCGGCCTCGTCCTGGCCGGCAAACTCCACCAGCAGAATCGCCTCCGGCTTGCCGATCAACGCCTTCTCGATCACCGGTCGGAAGGCGGGATTCTCCAGCGACAGATCGATCATGGTGCGATCGACCAACTCCACCGCGGTGGGATCGAGTTCAACGATATGCTGGGTGAAATCCATCGCCTGATAGAAGGTGGGGAAATTCACCACCCCCAGCACCTTGTGCGTGGGCAACGGCGAGAGTCGCAGGGTAATACGCCGGCTGACCCCGAGGGTGCCCTCTGAACCAACCAGCAGGTGCG
The DNA here is from genome assembly GCF_900102875.1 of Franzmannia pantelleriensis. Lineage (GTDB taxonomy): Bacteria > Pseudomonadota > Gammaproteobacteria > Pseudomonadales > Halomonadaceae > Franzmannia > Franzmannia pantelleriensis. The sequence goes on along the minus strand of NZ_FNGH01000003.1, from coordinate 273,457 downwards.
CCAGGTTAACCCGCCCATCGGGATCATAAGGCTTGGGGTTCTGACAATCGAACAGATCGAGGTTGTAACCCCCAACGCGTCGCAGCACCTTGGGAAAGTGCTCGCGAATCTCCGGGCCGACCCGCTCGGCAATCGCCTTGACCTGCGCAGCGAGTCGCTGTTCAGGCGAGCCCTCGGCCAGGCGGTCGACAAAACCGAATGCCACCTCGCTGCCATCTGCCATTCGTGCCTCGACGCCGAGCACGTTGTGAACCATGTTGCCGTAGCGAATCGAGCGCGACCCACAGGAATTGTTTCCAGCCATCCCGCCGATGGTGCATTGGGCGCTGGTCGAGACATCCACCGGGTACCAAAGGCCATGTGGCTTCAGCCAGGCATTGAGGTGGTCGAGTACGATGCCGGGCTCCACCGTCACCGTGCGCGCATCAGCATCGAACTCGATCACTTCCTTCAAATAGCGCGTGGTATCGATCACCAGCGCCTCGCCCACCGTCTGGCCACACTGGCTGGTCCCTGCTCCCCGGGCCAGCACCGGCACCTTGGCGTCGCGGGCAATATCCAGCGCCAGCCCCAAGTCCGCCTGGTGACGCGGAATAACCACTCCCACCGGTGTTACCTGATATATCGATGCATCAGTCGAGTAGCGCCCCCGCGAGGCCTGATCAAACAGCACCTCGCCTGCAAGTTCACGGGATAGCCGTGTTGCCAGCTCGGTCACCGGCTTAACCTTGGCATCGCGGGATTGGGTCTTGTCGGTCAGGGACGTCATGCCGCCCTCCTCAGTCGTTCACCTGGGCCAAGCGGTCAAACAGCGCGGTTCAGCGGGTTGGCTGCGAAGTAGTCAAGCGCCGCCGCAACGCCACTGCCTTTGAGCGAGATGCCGGCCAGTTTCATGCCAGCCTCACAGCCGCCCAGCGTCGCGATCAGCGTCAGGTCATTGCAGTCGCCCAGGTGACCGATACGAAACATCTTGCCCTTGGCCTTGCCAAGCCCCGTGCCCAGCGAGAGATCGAAGCGCTCGTAGATAATCTTGCGCACCTCATCGGCGTCGATCTCTTCCGGCACCACGACGCCGGTAAGTACCGGCGAATAGACCTCGGGTTCCTGGCACTGGATCTCGAGCCCCCAGGCCTCGACGGCGGTACGTACCCCTGCTGCCCAACGTTGATGACGAGCCAACACATTCTCCAAGCCCTCGTCGAGGAGCATGTCCAGTGCCTCGTTAAGGCCGTAGAGCAGGTTGGTGCTCGGTGTGTAGGGCCAGTAGCCGTTCTGGTTGGCCTCGAGAATCTCGTCCCAGGCCCAGAAACTCTTGGGCAGCTTGGCCGCCTTACTGACCTCGATGGCCTTGGGAGAGAGCGCATTGAAGCTGATGCCGGGCGGCAGCATCAGGCCCTTCTGGGAACCCGACACTGTCACGTCCACCCCCCACTCGTCGTGGCGGAAATCGGCACTGGCCAGCCCCGAGATGGTATCCACGATCAGCAGCGCCGGATGACCGGCAGCATCGATGGCACGGCGTACCGCGGCGATGTTGCTGGTGACGCCAGTGGAGGTCTCGTTATGCACCACGCACACCGCCTTGATGTCGTGGCCGCTATCTTCCTTGAGCCGCGCCTCGATCATGTCGGCCTGAACACCATGCCGCCAGCCCTCGTAGCCCGGCAGTCCGATGAACTCTGGCTCAAGGCCCAGGCGCACCGCCATTTTCTGCCACAGGGTGGCGAAGTGGCCGGTCTCGAACATCAGCACCCGATCCCCCGGCGACATGGTATTGGCCAATGCCGCCTCCCAGGCCCCGGTGCCTGAGGCCGGATAGATGATGACCGGATGCTTGGTCTTGAAGATCTTCTGGATCTTGGCCAGCAGCTCAAGGCCCAGGGCGCCGAACTCGGGGCCGCGGTGGTCGATGGTCGGCAGGCTCATGGCGCGCAGGATACGGTCCGGCACCGGCGACGGGCCGGGAATCTGCAGGAAGTGGCGGCCGGAGGGATGGAAATCGAGCTTCAACATGGTGGTGTCTCCAGGAACAGGTTGTACTTTTGATAATGAATGCAATTGATGTCATCAAAACAGCGTTACTTGACGCATCCCTCGGCGCGCAGCGTGGCGATATCCTGCGGGGAGAGTCCCAGGGTCGCGGTCAGCACCTCGTCGGTATGCTGGCCGAACAGCGGTGCCGGTGAGCGGATCTGCGACGGCGTGCGCGAGAACTTGCTAGGAAAGCCGATGGTCTTCATCTTGCCGATAACCGGGTGCTCCATCTCCTCGACCATGCTACGGGCCAGATAGTGCTCGTCTTGCATCGCCTGGCCGAAATCGTTGATCGGCCCCGCCGGCACCCCTGCCTTATCGCACAGCGTCAGCCAATAGTCGGTGTCCTGCTCGGCCATGAGCTCCTCGAGCAGCGCCTCAAGTTCTTCGACGTGCTGGCCGCGCTCGTGATTGGTGACAAAACGGGGATCGGCCATAAGATCGTCGCGCTCCAGCACATCGCCGCACAGGCGCTCCCAGGTACGCTGATTGGCACAGCCCAGCATCAGATAGCCATCCCGCGTCTTGAGCGCCTGATAAGGCGCCGACACCCTATGACGCCAACCGGTCGGCTCCGGCACCCTGCCCTCGGCGAAATAGGCTGCCGCCTCCCAGGCGAACCACGGCAGGCCGCACTCGGTGATCGCAATATCGATATGCTGCCCTTCGCCGGTGGTCATCTTGTGGATATGTGCGGCGAGGATCGAGTAGACCGCGGTGATTCCGGCGCCGATGTCGTAGACCGCGATGCCGGTCTTCAATGGCCGACGCCCGGGTTCGCCGGTCATCGACATCAGGCCACTCATGCCCTGGGCCACCAGGTCGAAGCCGCCGCGGTGGCTGTAAGGACCGGTCTGGCCGTAGCCGGAGATCGAGCAGTATACGATGCCCGGGTTGATGGCCTTGATGGTGTCGTAGTCTATCTTGAGCGACTTGGTGACCCCGGTACGGTAGTTCTCGACGATCACGTCGGCATCCTCGGCCAGGCGATAGAAGATCTGCCGGGCCCGCTCATCCTTGAGGTTCAAGGAGATGCTCTTCTTGTTGCGGTTGATCTGCGAGAAGCAGGTCGATTCATCGTTGACGTAGGGCCCCATCTGGCGGCTATCGTCGCCGCCGTTGGTCTTCTCGACCTTGATCACCTCGGCCCCCATGTCGGCCAGCACCATGGTGCAGTAGGGGCCGGCCATGATCTGAGAGATATCCAATATTTTCAGGTTGTCTAAGGGAAGCATCGGCTCCACCTCGCTTGTCATTAGTGACCCGTCCACTCGAACGGTGTCTTGTTGACGAACTTGTTGACCGCCGCCTTGAAATCGTCGCTCATGTAGCAAGTGATAACCCAGTCATCGCCGGCATCACGTGCGGCACGCCGCTGCTCCTGCACCCGCCCAATCAGGGCCTTGCTGGCCTGCACCGTGAGCGGTGCGCGCCGAGTGAACTGGGAAGCCACATCGGCCACCCGGGCATGGATCTCGTCGGGCTCGATCACTGCATTCACCAGGCCGGCCATGCTGGCCTCGTCAGCGCTGAACAGCTTGCCAAGCATCAGCGCTTCCTTGGTGCGTGCGATACCCACCATGTCGATCAGCCGCGACACATTGGTGATCGACAGGCAGTTGCCCAGGGTCTTGGCGATGGGCACCCCAAACTTGAGACTCGGTGTGCAGTAGCGAAAATCGCAGACCATGGCGAGTGCCGCTCCGCCACCTACGCAGGCACCCTCGACGAGTGCAATGGTCGGCTTGTTCAGCGTTTCCAGCTTGCCGACCACGCGATCGATACGGCGCTCGTAGCCGATCGCGTCCTCGGGCTTGGAAAAGTGGCTGAACTGGGTGATATCGGTGCCGGCCACGAAGGCCTCCCCGCCGACCCCATGCAGTACCACGGCGTGGACATGCTCATCCTTTGCCAGTTGATCGCAGCAGGCCTCCAGGGCGTCGTACATCTCCCAGGTCATGGCATTGCGGCTCTGTGGGCGATTGAAACCCAGCCAGGCCACCCCGTCACGCACCTCGAACAGCAGGCTCTCTTCGTTCATATGCCTCTCCATACCCCTCCTGGCGCGACTCGGCCGGGAGGGGTGCCTTGGCTAACGATAGCGGGCTTAGCGATAGAAGAACTCGACCAGCGCCATGGGAATTGCCGGGATATAGGTGACCATCAACAGCACCACCAGCAGGACGCTGATAAAGCCCAGGTTGGAGCGGGTCACCGACCAGACATCACTCTTGGCGATCGAGCAGGCGGTGATCAGCACGCTCGCCACCGGCGGCGTCTGCTGGCCAATGGCCAGGTTGAGACAGACCACCAGGCCGAAGTGCACGGGATCGATCCCGGCCGCACCGACCAGCGGCATGACGATGGGCACCACCAGAATGATCGCCGCCGCCGAGTGCAGGAACAGCCCGATCAGCAGGAAGAAGACGTTCAGCATCATCAGGATGGCGTACTTGTTATCCGTCAGGCCAAGCACCGCCTGGGCCAGCTGCTGCGGCATACGCATTTCGGTCAGGAAGACCCCGATCAGCGCCGAGGCCGCCACCAGCAGCATCACCACCGCGGTCTGCTGGCCACCATCAATGATCGCCTTGTAGAGGGTACGCATATCCAGTTCACGATAGATCACGGCGCTAATGAAGATCGCCGCCGCTACCGCCAACCCCGCGCCCTCGGTAGCCGTCACGAAGCCACCGAAGATCGAACCAAGGATGATGATCGGCAGGGTCAGCGCCCAGCTGGCCTCCTTGGCGGTCTGCTTGACCCGCTTCCACTGGAACACCTCCTCCACCGGCCAGTTGTACTTGCGCGCGTAGTAGTAACACAGCGCCGCCAGGCCACCGGCGCCGAGCAGGCCCGGCACGATACCGGCCACGAACAACTGGACGATGGAGGCCCCGGACATCACCCCGTAGAGGATCATCGGGATCGACGGTGGGATAATGATCGCCAGCGACGCCGACGACGACGTTACCGCAGCCGCGAACGAGCTGGGATAGCCGCGCTTCTTCATCGCCGGGATCAGCACAGAGCCGGTGGCCGCCACATCGGCCACCGCCGAGCCGGAAATTTCGGCAAAGAACAGCGAGACACCGACATTGATCATCGCCAGCCCGCCGCGAATAAAACCGAACAGCGCTGAAGCAAAGGCGATCAGGCGCTTGGATATCCCACCGGTGTTCATGATGGCACCGGCCAGCACGAACATCGGAATCGCCAGCAGCGGAAAGCTACTCGCCCCCTCGAACATAGTCAGCCCGATGTTGGGCAGCATCTCGAGGCCCTGAAAGGCGACGATGGCTACCGTCGCCACGATCGCCAGCGCCACGGCGATGGGCAGCCCCATCAGGATCAGCCCGATCAAGCCAATTATCATGAACGGTAGTGTCATGGCTGATCCCTCTTCGTCAGTGATTCCGCGGTGAAGCCGGCTCGCGCGTTGTCACGCTCAGCCTCGGCAATGGCGTGGCGGATCTCCTCCTCTTCCTGGGTCAGGCCGGCGCGCACCTTGGCCAAATGACCTGGCATGCTCAGCAGTTGGGCAATGATAAAGAGACCGGCGCCGATGGGGATGACCGACTGAGTGAAGGTGAGCGGAACCCAGCGCAGAGTGATCAGCGCCATGCCTTGCATGACATCGAGGACCACCAGCCCGGCCCAGCCGAGGGTAAGGAAGAAGCCGATAAACAGCGCCTCTGACACATAGGTGACAGGCATGCGGATGTGCACCGGCAAGGCGGCCACCACGCCGTCGACACCGATATGGCCGCGCTTGAGTGCCGCTAAGGCCCCAGCATAGTAGGTCAACCACACCAGCATGATGGCGGCGACTTCGTCATACCAGGAGGGGGTCCGCCAGGCGTAGCGGGTCACCACCGCATAGAGCACCACCAGCGTCAGCGACACCATCAGCACCACCGTGATGATCTCGAGCAAACGCTCCATGATGCGGGAGAGTTGGTTCACAGTACCCATGGATCTCGACTCATTGAGGTAGGGGACAGAAGCCCCCGCGCCACCCAAGCGGCGCGGGGGAGAGGTCTAGCACGGGCGTTGACTTAGTCGTTACCGAGCGCCAGGACTTGGTCGATCAGCTCCTGGGAGCCGGGCACCTCGGCCGCGAACGCCTCATAAATGGGCGAAGACGCCTCGATGAAGGTCGAGGTATCGACCTCATTCACTTCTGTTCCCGCTTCTTCAATGACCGCGATCAGGTCCTGGTCGAGCTGGGCGGCGTGCTCATAGACATATGCCTGGGTCTCCCGGGCCGCCTCGATGATAATCTCCTGTATCTCTTCGGGCAGGTTGTTGAAGCGTCGACCAGAGGTGAGATAGGCCGGGGTATAGACATGGCCCGTCAACGATAGATAGTCCTGGACCTCCTGGAAGCGCTGGCCGGCGATCTGGGCCAAGGGGTTCTCCTGGCCATCCATGACGCCGGTCTGCAGGGCCATGAACACCTCGGAGAGAGACATCGGCGAAGGCTCGGCGCCATACTCCTCGAACATACGTACCCGCCACACGCCCTGAGGCACACGCAGCTTGACGCCGCGCAGGTCCTCGGGGGTGTTGATGGCGCGGCGGTTGTTGGTGATATGGCGGAAACCATTTTCCCATACGGCCAGAATACGATAACCATTCCCTTCGGCTAGTGGCGCCAGGTGGGGCCAGAAGACCTCCTCCTCGACCCGCTGCATGTGCTCGCGGTCCTGAATCAGATAAGGCAGCTCGAACAAGCCAAACTCGTCGGCCACCGACGACATAATGGTGGAGGGTAGCGCCAGGTCGACCGTACCCAGGCGCAAGCGCTGCAGCAGTTCGGAATCGGTACCCAGCTGGCTAGAGCCGAACGGGACAACTTCGTAGGGTTCCGGTAGACGCTCGTTTACCAGTCCGGCGAAGTAGTTGGCGGAATCGGTAAATAGCGAGTCAGGCCCACCGACGTGGCCAAAGGTGATCTCGCGAGCCTGAGCCTGCAGCGATACCGACGCTACCGCGATGGCGAGCGTGGCGACAGCGACACGTGGAAAAAGCATGGCGTGTTACCTCTTTGTTCTAGTGTTGGCACGATGCCTGGTTGGATGCGCGTTGCGCTTTTTTGTGGTTATGCAGTGTTGCGAAACCGCTAGTCGGTTGGTGAACAATGCCGGCATTGATAAATTGAATTCTTTATTCAAAGCCTGACGATCAAGCTAGTCGGCGATGGCGATGGGTGTCAAGGCGCCATTGGACATAGAACGCTCCGCGCGATCACTCCGGCACCAACCCCCAGGTCAGACCAGCAGCTTCAATGCCCGCCTGAGCCGCACGCTGGTCCTCGGCGGAAGAGGCGCCACTGACGCCAACGGCACCAATGACCAACTGCTGTTCGTCGAGTATCAACACGCCACCCGCAACAGGCACGAATTGACCACCGGAAGCAACGGCGACACTAGCGAGAAACGCCGGGCGCTCGGCATTGCGCTCTCCCACCACGCCGCTGGACGCGCCGTTGCCCAGCGCGGCATACGCCTTGCCCCGGGCAACCGGAAAGCGCAGCGGAGCACAGCCATCCTCGCGTTCAACAGCCACCACATGGCCACCGCCGTCGAGAACGACCACGCTGAGCGGCTCCATGTGCGCTTCACGAGCGTTGGCGAACGCACCATCGAGGATACTTCGCGCCTGAGCGCGGGTAAGATCGACTCGGCAGCGATATACGTTTCCAGCCATGATGCAACTCCTCTCATTGTCATTATCGTTATGGGCCTGGATCCGCGACGTAGGCACAATGAAGGCCCTTGCCGGAATTATGAATTCATAATACCTTTTGCACTATGCCGTCAACATCGCCACCATAGAAAGTGAGGAGGCGGGTAGCGACACCCTGGCAAGGACGTCCTGCGGGCCGGCCGCGAACAAGGAACTCACGCATGAGCAAAATTCAGCATCGCAACCTTTACCGAGAAGTCGCCGATCGTATCCGAGAACTGATCGAACATGGCGAGTTGCCCCCCGGTGAGCGCATCTCGGAAAAACAACTGTGCGAAACCTTCGGCGTTTCGCGCACGCCGCTGCGCGAAGCCCTAAAGGTGCTGGCCTCGGAAGGGTTGGTCGAACTGCTACCCAATCGCGGCGCACGGGTCATGCAGCTAACCGTCAAAATGGTCAAGGACACCTACGACCTGATGGGGGCATTGGAGGGCTTATCTGGCGAACTGGCCTGTCAACAGATTAGCGATGAGGGTATCGTCGCCATCTGCCAGCTGCATGAGCAGATGCTGGAGCACTACCGTAACCGCGAGATGCAGCCCTACTTCGCGGTCAATCGACAGATCCACGAAAGCATCCTGGCAGCGGCCAACAATGAGGTGCTGGAGGAGATGTACAATAACCTCAGCTACCGTGTGAAGCGGGTACGCTACTCGAAGAAAATGACCGATGCCTTCTGGCGGCAAGCGGTCAATGACCACGAGATGATGATAGTGGCGCTTAAAGCGCGTGATGGAAAACGACTGGGGCAGATCCTGCGCGACCACCTGTGCCACAAGCTGGAGGTAGTTACTCTGGCCGGTGTCATTGAAGACGACGAGTTGATCAACGCCGCCAACGGCTGAGCCCTACTCCCACCCCTCCAAACGCATCGCAGAGCGCTCCAGACGCTGCGTCTCGACCTCGATGTCACGCAGCCGCTCGCCGATGCTGGTCAGATGCTCCAGCGCCACCCGCTTGGCCAGCGCCGGCTTGCCCTGCACCACTGCTTCGTGAAGGTCGGCATGCTGACGGTTGATCATCTCGCGCGGCTCGGCGCGGTGGTAGAGATTCTTGACCGAGGCGAATACCGAGCTGAGCAACAGATCGGTAAGGCTCTGCAGCGTATGCACCAACACCGGGTTGTGCGAGGCCTGGCAGATCGCCAGATGGAAGGCATGGTCGAGCCTCGCCAGACGCTCGACGTCGATGATGCCAGCCTCTGCCACATAATCCGCCATCTCCAGATAGTGACGAGTGATCAACACCCGGTCGGCAGGCGTGCCACGGCTGGCGGCAAGAAACGCCGACTCACCCTCCAACAATGCACGCACTTCCAACAGGTCATAGAGCGTGCGGGGCTGGCTCTTGAACAGATGCATCAGCGGGTTATCGTCCCGCGGCGGCACCAGCTGCGCCACGCTGGAACCTCGTCCGTGACGGGTGTCGATTACCCCCTTGCTGCGCAGTATGCGTAGCCCTTCGCGCAGCGAGGAGCGCGACACCCCCAGCTTGTCACATAGCCGCCGCTCGGAAGGCAGCAGTTGGCCGGGGCGAAACACCCCATCGAGAATCAGCTGTTCCAGGGTCGCCGCCACCCCGTCAGGGGTGCGCAGGCCGTGATCAGACGTCAAAGGCATGGCGGGCTCCTCGCATCTGCGGATGGGCAAACTAGCCTGATAGGCTGCCAGGATGTAGATTGGAAAGTATTTCCACAATATAGACCAATGTCTGGTCTGACCAGTACACCACAGGCTGGACAAGCAGTACGATAAAGGCACAGATTGGTTGCCTGACGCGCAAGCTGGGGAGTCACCATGAATATACTTTACGATGCGGCGCTGGATGGCGAACTGCCGTACAACGACAAGGGCGAGGTGCTGACACGCCTCGCCGAGGCAGTGCCTGACATGACCCTGCTGCACCGCGAAGAGGACCTGCGCCCCTTCGAGTGTGACGGGCTTTCCGCCTACCGTGTGCTGCCGATGCTGGTCGCCCTGCCGCACAACCTCGAGCAGGTTGAAGTACTGCTGAAGACCTGCCATGCCATGGGCGTGCCGGTGGTCACCCGCGGCGCCGGTACCGGCCTGTCGGGCGGTGCGCTGCCGCTGGAACAGGGCGTGCTGCTGGTGATGTCACGGTTTAAGCAGATCCTCGAGATCGACCCGGATGCGCGCGTCGCGCGCATACAGCCCGGGGTACGCAACCTGGCGATCTCCGAGGCCGCCTCGCCATACGGCCTCTATTACGCCCCTGACCCCTCGTCACAGATCGCCTGCTCGATCGGCGGCAACGTCGCCGAGAATGCCGGCGGCGTGCACTGCCTGAAGTACGGCCTCACGGTACACAACGTGCTCAAGATTGAGGTGATGACCATCGAGGGCGAACGCATGACGCTGGGCAGCGAGGCCTTCGACACTCCGGGTTTCGACCTGCTGGCGCTGTTCACCGGCTCTGAGGGCATGCTCGGCGTGGTCACCGAAGTCACCGTCAAGCTGCTGCCCAAGCCGGAGAGCGCCAAGGTGCTGATGGCAAGCTTCGATGACGTCGAGAAGGCCGGCCAGGCGGTGGGCGACATCATCGCTGCGGGCATCATTCCGGGTGGGCTGGAGATGATGGACAAGCTCGCCATCCAGGCCGCCGAAGACTTCGTCAAGGCCGGCTACCCGGTGGAGGCGGAAGCGATCCTGCTGTGCGAGCTCGACGGCGTCGAAGCCGATGTCGACGATGACTGCGAAACGGTCAAGGAGGTACTGCGTCGCGCCGGCGCCACCGATATCAGCCTGGCCCGAGACGACGCCGAACGCGCCAAGTTCTGGGCCGGTCGCAAGAACGCCTTCCCCGCCGTGGGCCGCATGTCGCCGGACTACTACTGCATGGACGGCACCATCCCGCGTCGCGAGCTACCGCGGGTGCTCAAGGGCATCGCCGCGCTCTCGGAAGAATCCGGTCTGCGCGTGGCCAATGTCTTCCACGCCGGCGATGGCAATATGCACCCGCTGATCCTGTTCGATGCCAACCAGCCCGGCGAGCTGGAACTGGCCGAGGACGTCGGCGGCAAGATCCTCGAGCTGTGCGTTGCCGCCGGCGGCTCGATCACCGGCGAGCACGGCGTTGGCCGCGAAAAGATCAACCAGATGTGTGCCCAGTTCCAGCCCGACGAGATCACCGCCTTCCATGCGGTAAAGGCGGCCTTCGATCCGACCCGTCTGCTCAATCCGGGCAAAAACATTCCCACGCTGGCGCGCTGTGCCGAGTTCGGCGCCATGCACGTGCACAACAACGAATTGCCGCACCCCGAGCTGCCGCGTTTCTGAGGAGCCACCATGGCGGATAGCGTTTCCCTGACAGACCATGACAACAGCGAGGCCTTGTGCGATCAGGTGCGCCAGGCCGACCGCGACAAGACGCCACTGCGTATCGTCGGCGGCAATACCAAGGCGTTCTACGGACGCTCTATCGACGGCCAGGAGCTGTCGACCCGTGAGCACCGCGGTATCAGCCACTACGACCCGGTGGAACTGATCGTCTCGGTGCGTGCCGGCACCCCGCTGGCAGAGCTGGAAGCGGCCCTCGATGCCGAGGGCCAACGACTGCCCTGCGAACCGCCCCACTTCGGCGCTGGCGCCACGGTCGGCGGCACGATTGCCTGCGGGCTGTCCGGACCGCGCCGGCCCTGGGTCGGCAGCGTGCGCGACCTGGTGCTCGGCACCCGCGTGATCACCCATGACGGCAAGCATCTGCGCTTCGGCGGCGAGGTAATGAAGAACGTCGCCGGCTACGACCTGTCGCGGCTGATGGTCGGCGCTCAGGGTACCCTGGGGCTGCTCACCGAGGTCTCCTTGAAGGTATTGCCCAAGCCCGCCGCCAGCCACAGCCTGCGTCTCGAGCTGCCGCTCGACGCGGCGCTGACCAAGCTCGCCGAGTGGGGCCGCCAGCCACTGCCGCTGTCTGCGGCCAGCTATCACGATGGCGCTCTCCATCTGCGCCTTGAAGGCGGTCACAGCTCAGTCGCGGCGACCCGCGAGCGCCTCGGCGGCGACACCCTCGACCCAAGCTACTGGGAAGAACTGCGCGAGCTACGTCTGGCCTTTTTCTGCCACGACCCGCGCCCGCTGTGGCGACTATCACTGCCCAACAATATCCCCCCGCTGGCCCTCGACGGCGAGGTGCTCTTCGACTGGGCCGGCGCCCAGCGCTGGCTGAAGAGTGATGCCGATGCCACCACTATTCGCGATGCCTGCGCTCGTGTTGGCGGCCATGCGACCTGCTACACCCCAGGCATTGCCGAGCCGTTCACGCCGTTGGCTCCGGCAGTGGCCAAGTATCACCGCAACCTCAAGGCCGAGCTCGACCCCAACGGGATCTTCAACCCCGGCCGACTCTACGCGGAGGTCTAAATGCAGACGCACTTTACACCCGAGGACCTCGAGCAGCCGCACATTCAGGAAGCCGACCGCGTGCTGCGCAGCTGCGTGCACTGCGGCTTCTGCAACGCCACCTGCCCCACCTACCAGCTGCTCGGCGACGAGCGCGACGGCCCGCGCGGGCGCATCTACCTGATCAAGGAGCTCCTCGAGAGTCGTGACGATGACGATCAGGTCACCGCCGAGACCCGCCTGCACCTCGACCGCTGCCTGACCTGCCGCAACTGTGAGACCACCTGTCCGTCGGGGGTCGAGTACCACAAGCTACTGGATATCGGCCGTGCCGAGATCGAGCGCCGTGTGCCGCGCAAGGCGTCGGACCGCGCGCTGCGCTTTGGCCTGCGCAAGGCGCTGGTGGAGCCCAAACGCTTCCAGGCGCTGCTCACGCTTGGTCAGACCTTCAAGCCACTGGTGCCCGGCGCGCTGAAGAGCAAGATGCCGCCGGCGCCGGTGGATGCCGGCCAGCGCCCCGACCACCGCCCGCATAGCCGCCAGATGCTGATCCTCGAAGGCTGCGTGCAGCCGGGGCTGTCGCCCAATACCAACGCCGCCACCGCGCGGGTGCTCGACCGCCTCGGCATCGGCCTGACCCCGGTCAGCGAGGCCGGCTGCTGCGGCGCCATCGACTTTCACCTCAACGCCCAGGACGACGGCCGCGCACGCATGCGTGCCAATATCGATGCCTGGTGGCCACAGATCGAGGCCGGCTGCGAAGCCATCGTCCAGACCGCCAGCGGCTGCGGCGCCTTCGTCAAGGAGTACGGCGAGATGCTTGCCGACGACCCCGCCTACGCCGACAAGGCCAAGCGGGTCAGCGCCCTGGCCAAGGACCTGGTCGAGGTACTGCGTGATGAAAACCTCGACGACCTGGCGATCAGCGACACCCGCAAGCTCGCCTTTCACTGCCCCTGCACCCTGCAGCATGCCCAGAAACTCGGCGGTGCGGTGGAGGGCGTACTCGGACGGCTAGGCTTCGCGCTGACCCCGGTGGCCGACGCCCACCTCTGCTGCGGCTCGGCGGGCACCTACTCGATCACCCAGCCCGAGCTTGCCACCGAGCTGCGCGACAACAAGCTCGACGCCCTGGAGGCCGGCAAGCCTGAGACCATCGTGACGGCCAACATTGGCTGCCAGGCGCACCTCGCCGGCGCCGGACGTACCCCGGTGCGCCACTGGATCGAGATCGTCGATGAGGCATTAAGATAATCACCGCCAACGCTAATATCAGCATCAACCGCTCACCAAGGAGCCCAACATGAAAACCAAGTCCGTTCTCACCCTTGCAGACGTCAACGTCATCCTCGATGCCGCACAGAAGGAAGCCGAGGCCAATGGCTGGCCGGTAACCATCGCCGTAGCCGACGACGGCGGCCACCTGCTCGGCCTGCGCCGCCTCGACGGTGCAGCCCCCATGACTCCCGGCGTTGCCAGCGAGAAGGCGCGCAGCTCGGCCCTCGGCGCCCGCGAGACCCAGGCCTTCGAAGACATGATCAACGGCGGCCGCAATGCCTTCCTCTCGGCACCGATGCAGGGCCTGCTATCCGGCGGCGTACCGGTGCTGGTCGACGGTCAGGTCGCCGGCACCGTAGGCGTTTCCGGGGTCAAGCCCGACCAGGATATCCAGATCGCCAAGGCCGGCGTCGCCGCCGTCTCCTGAACGACCGCCTCTCTGACCGAGACATTGGTCAGAGAGGCGTCGTCGCACCCGCCATCACCCAGTCCATGAAAGCTTGCTTGGCGGCACTCGACTCATGGGGCCGAGTGTCGATCAGGCCATACCCCTGCGGTGTAGCCAGCGCCAGGTCGTCGAGCCCGACCAGCGCCCCGCTCGCCAGCAGTTCATCGATCAATCCCTGCCACCCCAACGCGACTCCCTGCCCCACCAGAGCGGCCTGCACCAGCAAGGTGTAGTTGTTGAAGGTGAGCTCAGAGGTTTGAGCACACGCCATGCCGCCGCGCTGACGGAAGTAGGTCGGCCAATCCAACCATGGCTGGCCCTGGTCGGTCATCAAGGCTAGCAGCGGCACCTCACGCAACCGCGATAGCGAATCGATAGGTCCATGCCGCTCGAGAAAGGCAGGACTGCATACCGGCAGCACCGACTCTGCGAAGAGCCGCGGCACCCCGGCCAAGCCTTGCTCATCACTGAACATGATGGCGACGTCGACGTCCTGATCCTGCCAATCGAATACGCCCTGATTGGTCATGATGCGCACATCGATGGCGGGATGGCGCTGCCGGAAATGAGGCAGTCGCGGCATTAGCCAATAGGCCGCCAGGGCGAAGTCGGTGAGAATATTGAGACGCGGGTGTCGATGCTGGCGCTGCAGGCGATCCAGGGTGCGCTCTATGGTGCCGAAGCCTTCCTGAACGGCAACGAACAGCGCCTGGCCGGCATCGGTCAAGCGTACGCCGCGGTAGATGCGCTCGAATAGCGCCATGCCCAACTGCTCTTCCATGGCGCGCACCTGCTGACTGACCGCCGATTGCGTCGAGCGCAGCTCGCGTGCCGCGGCAGTAAAACTGAGATGTCGCGCAGCGGCCTCGAACACCCGCAGGCTGTGAGGCGATACCGTTCTACCAATCAATGACATTAGCTCATCTACTGCCTTGCATAAAAAACCAGCCAGTTTACAGGGGACGGGATTAGCCATGAGACTAGCAGACGACTAGTATTCTTACTTCTCACTCACACAGGTGCGATGCTATCCGCTCGATACCGTCACGACCGAACGTCCTCATCACCCCTCAACCCGATTCATCGCGGTGCTTCCTCTTCGCCGACCGCTGCACACCAATCGCTGAAGCGCTCGGCAACCCCATAACAATACGAGGTTTCCCCATGAACGACACAGCTGTTGCCACATTGCCGGTCTCAACTAGCCTGCTCCCCCCGGGGTTATAGACTCATGAGAAAACATCCCCGCCGCCTTGATTCCAATAATCATTAAGGAGAAAAACCTCATGAGTCGCTCAAGCGATCCATCTTCTTCATCCGAACCCAGCGACATGCAAACGGATTACGTCGTTGGCCAGGACAACGTCGAAGGACACCTTGGCCCCATCGGCTTCGATATCCATAACCGGGTCTTCGCTGTATCGGCACTCGCCTCGGTCGTCTTCATCCTGCTCACCCTGATCTTTCCAGAGCGTGCAGGAGGCATTTTTCAGTCCATCGTCGGTTTCTCAACCGGCACCCTGGACTGGTATTTCATGATGGTGGTCGATTTCTTCATTCTGTTCTGCGTGGCGCTGGTCGTGCTGCCCTATGGCTCAGTGCGGCTGGGCGGCCCCGAGGCCCGCCCGGACTATGGCTATCTTTCCTGGTTTTCGATGCTATTCGCCGCGGGTATCGGTATCGGGCTGCTGTTCTTCGGAGTGCTGGAACCGGTCTACCACGCCAACGTCTCCTTGCCGCTGGGCATCCCTTCGCCGTTTGGCGACGGCGGTGAGCTCGACCCCGAGGCGATTCCCGGCGCCACCGCCATGGGCCTTGCCGGCACCTACCTCCACTGGGGCATCCACGGCTGGGCCGTCTACGTCGTGATGGCCCTGGCGCTAGCCCTTTTTACCTACAACAAGGGCCTGCCATTCTCGATTCGCTCGGCGTTCTTCCCGATCCTCGGCGATCGCGTCTGGGGCTGGTGGGGCCATGCCATCGATATCCTGGCAGTGTTTTCCACCCTGTTCGGCCTGGCCACTTCGCTGGGACTTGGTGCTCAGCAAGCCAACGCGGGGATGAATTTCGTATTTGGTCTGGCGGTCAATACCACCACCCAGGTCATCATCATCCTGCTGGTGACGGCTGCCGCACTGGTGTCGGTATGGCGCGGCCTCGAGGGCGGCGTGAAGAAGCTTTCCGAAATCAACATGGTGTTGGCGGTACTATTCTTCTTCTTCGTGCTGTTTGCCGGTCCGACCCTGGTGGCTGTGAGTGGCTTCTTCACCGGGCTCACGACCTATGTGACCGAATTCGTCCCCCTGTCGGCCCCCTTTGGCCGCGATGACGACGCCTATCGCCAAGCCTGGACCATCTTCTACTGGGCCTGGTGGGTCAGCTGGGCGCCGTTCGTCGGCATGTTCATCGCGCGGGTGTCCCGCGGGCGTACGGTGCGCGAGTTCGTGACCTGCGTGCTGTTGATTCCCAGCCTGTTCATCTTCATCTGGATGGGCGTCTTCGGCTCCACGGCACTCGACCAGCTCTATGCCAGCCCCGATACCAGCTTGGTCAAGGACTATGTGATCGACAATTACAGCCCAGAGCTGTCGCTGTTCGGGATGCTCAACGAGCTGCCGCTGACGGGCCTGATGTCGACACTGGCCATCGTGCTGGCGCTGATCTTCTTCATCACCTCGTCGGACTCCGGCTCGCTGGTCATCGATACCATCACCGCCGGCGGCAAGATCGATGCACCGCGGCCACAGCGGATGTTCTGGGCCACGGTGGAAGGCTTCATCGCCATCGTGCTGCTGATCGGCGGCGGGCTATCGGCGCTGCAGGCCGGGGTAACCGCGACGGCGATCCCCTTCTCCGTGGTGATGCTGCTGATGTGCTATACCATTATCAAGGCGCTGAATGGCGAGCTGCGGCAACTGCGCCAAAAACCCTCTTGAGGGCGAGATAAGCCAACGGGCATGGAAGGAGGCGAGATATGGCAGGCGGCTGGTCACGCGACGGCGCCGAGCAGGAGCAGATCGAGAGTACGGTGGAAGACGCACTGCAGCGGGTACGCAGCCAGCTGCCCACCGGCGAGAGCCTGCGCCACTGCGAAGAGTGCGGCGACGAAATCCCCCAGGCGCGCCGTGAGGCGATCAAGGGGGTGCGCCTGTGCATCGCCTGCCAGAGCGAGCGTGACAAGCAGCAGACCGCCTACAGCGGCTACAACCGTCGCGGCAGCAAGGACAGCCAGCTGCGCTGACGCTGGCGACGGTATCCGTTACGCAGTGGCTATCGACGGCCCTGCCATGGCTTGCAGCCACCTCTCAGCACGATATGATGACAGCACTTCAGGGCCCCGTTCATAGCGGGGCTCTGCTTTGTCCAAGAGGTCACCATGCCGCTGCTGTATTTTCTCGCCCCGCTGGGTGCCGTGCTGATCTGGTCGGGCAACATGACCATCAACCAGCTCACCGTGGGCGCCATCGCACCAAGCAGTATCGCCTTTCTACGCTGGGTGCTGGCGCTGGTGGTGCTCACTCCCTTCGTGCTACCCGCCGTATGGCGCCATCGCCAGGCGATTCGACAGCAGTGGCCCAAGCTGGCCTTTCTCGGCCTGCTGGGCATGGCAATGTGGCAGGGGCTGGCCTATGTGGCCGCCGAGACCACTTCGGCCACCAACATGGGGATTCTCGCTGCCTCTGTCCCTCTGCTGACGGTGCTGCTCAGTGCCTTGATCCTACGTGAGCCGCCAAGCCTCGGCGGCGTAGCGGGAGGCCTGGTGGCGCTGTTCGGTGTGGCCGTGCTGCTCGGCCGTGGCGACCCGCTGTCGCTGCTGGCGCTTGACGTGTCATTGGGCGATGCGCTGATGGTGGTCGCCGCAACCTGCTATGCCACCTACGGGGTGATGCTCAAGCGCTGGCAGATGGAGCTGCCGCCCTGGGTGATGCTCTATGTCCAGGCGCTGTTCGCCACGCTACTGCTGCTGCCGGGTTACCTGCTGGGGCCGATGACCCCGGTGGACGGCGACAATGTCTGGCTGATCGCCTACGCCGGCATTCCCGCCTCGATCATCACCACCTTCCTGTGGATGCGCGCGGTACGCCAGATCGGCGCCAGCAAGGCCAGCATTTTCCTCAACCTGATGCCGCTGTTCAGCGCCATCATCGCCATGCTGTTCCTCGGCGAGCGCCTGGCCGGCTGGCACCTGATAGGCGGCGGACTGATCCTCGCTGGTGTGATCATGGCGCAGACCCTGACCCAGCCGCTGACACACCGTCACCAGCGCGAACACCAGAGCCAGCCATGAGCCTCGACACGACCCACATCAACCACCAGCGCATGCCCATCGCCGACGACGCCGAGCTGTGGCTGTTCGGCTACGGTTCGCTGATCTGGAAGGCGGGATTCCCCTATCTCGAACGCCGCCCTGCGTATATCGAGGGCTGGGCGCGGCGTTTCTGGCAGGCTTCCCACGACCATCGCGGCACGCCTCGAGCCCCCGGCCGTGTGGCCACCCTGATCCACCAGCCCGGTGCACTCTGCCACGGCATGGCCTATCGCATCAGTGGCGAGGTCTTGGGTGGCCTGGATATCCGCGAGAAGAACGGTTACCTGCGTGAAACGACCCTGATGCACTTCGCCGACGGTAGTCACGCTGAAGGCCTGCTCTACCTCGCCACCGAGGACAACGCCGCCTTTCTCGGCGACGCCCCGCTCGACACCATTGCCCGACAGATCGCCACCGCCCACGGCCCCAGCGGCGCCAACCGCGACTATCTGCTCAACCTCGCCGCCGCACTGGAAGACCTGGGCGCCGAGGATGCACACGTGTTCGCGCTGGCGGAGCGAGTGCGAGACATCAAGACATAAGCGCCCCCATTTCGCCTGTCCCACTCCGCCTCAACCGCGTCACTGATTAGCATACTCATCCTGCTTTCTCCGGTTACGCCATTGACGATATAGCGGCAACGCAATGGCTAGCACAGAGAGCAGAACGAAGGTCAGGCTGATCGGGCGGGTGAAGAAGATGCTCCAATCGCCATCGTGCATGGTCATGCCACGCCGGAAGTTGGATTCGACCATGTAACCCAGGATCATCCCCAGTACTACCGGAGCAGCACTGAAGCCATGGCGGTTAAGGAAGTAGCCGAAGATGCCGAAAATCAGCAGCACCCAGGCCGAGGTCAGGCTGCCGGTGATGCCATAGGCGCCAAGGATGCACATCACCATGATGAACGGCAGCAGGTAGGTGCGTGGTATCTGCAAAACCCGGACGAAAAGCTTGATGCCCACCGACTGGAAGCTGAACATGAAGACGTTGGCGACCAGAAAGGCGATGATGATGCCGTAGGCGATATTGGCCTGTTCGTCGAACAACATAGGTCCCGGCTGCAGCCCATGGATCAACAGCCCGCCCATCAATATTGCCGCCGAGGCATCCCCTGGGATCCCCAGCGTCATCATCGGAATCAGCGCGCCACCGGTCATGCCGTTGTTGGCCGATTCGCAAGCGATGACGCCTTCATCGTGCCCCTTGCCGAACTGCTCCGGCGTGCGTGAGATGCGTTTGGCCTGATCGTAGGCCAGGAAGGAGGCGATGCTGCCACCGGCTCCGGGAATCGCCCCGACCAGCGAACCGATCAGCGAACTGCTCGACCAGATCTTCCAACGCCTGAACGTCTCGCGAAAGCGGGGATAGGCGTTGTTGACACGCACCCGCCCCTCGCTCGCCTGATCGGCGCGTGACGTGGTGGTGTCAGTGATGATCTGCGACAGCGCAAACAGCCCGATCAGCGCCGCCATGAAATCGACGCCGCCTACCAAGGCGGGAATGCCAGCGGTAAGGCGTACCACGCCGGTCAGCGAGTCGATGCCGATCAGTGAAATCAGCACACCGATCAGGCCTGCCACGATCCCCTTGATCAGCGACTTGTCGGACACCGAGGCAATGATCGTCAAGCCGAACAAGCCCAACGTGGCGTACTCGATGGCGCTGAAGCGCAGCGCCGCCTCGGCGATCAACGGCGACATGAAGGCGAAGATCAGCACGCTGATCATGCCACCGATCATGGAGGCCACGATACACAGCCCAAGTGCACGACCCGGTTCGCCGTTGCGCGCCATGGGAAAAGCATCCAGGGTGGTCGCCACCGACGAGGGCGTACCCGGGATATTGAGTAGCGCGGCGGGAATCGAACCACCGGAGATGGCGCCGCAGTATACCCCCAGCAACATGCCCATGCCGGTCACCGGCTCCATGCCAAAGGTCAGCGGCAGCAGCAGGGCGATCCCCATGGTGGCAGTCAGCCCAGGTAGTGAGCCGAAGATCAGACCAAGCACCGTGCCGGCCGCAATCGCCAGGAAGATATAGCCGTTGGCGAACAGTGTCGCCGCCTCGGCGAAATGAGCAAACATGACCGACTCCTCCCCTCAGGGCATGGATAGTCCAAAAAGCACGGAAAACACCACATAGATGGCACTGGTCGCGATCACTGCGAACAGCCCTGAGGCCAGCAACGAGCGACGTGTGGGCCAAGCATCGTTGAGGAACTTATCGACGAGCAGGCGAAAGATGCCCAGAAACACCAAGGTGCTGACGAAGAAGCCGATGAGCGTCAGCATGATCAGGTAGAGCACGATCGCTGCCAGTGTCATCAGCAGCGTGACGGCTTCACGGCGCGCCAGCCGCACACCGCCATCGGGTTCCCGCCCAATCAGGGTTTCCACTACCAGCAGGTAGCCCACCAGCAGCATGATGATGGCGCTGACCCAAAATGGCAGGAATCCCGGCCCCGGGTCGCCGACCACCCGCATCATCGTCGGGATCGAACTTGCCAGGTGGAGGAAGTAGCCGGCCCCCAGGATCAGCAGGAGATAAAAGAGCTGTTTCTCGGTCACTCGCGTCATGGCGGACTCCCATTGTCAGCAACGGGTCAGGCCCCTCGCCGGGGGCCTGCCCGCAGTCATCACTACTTGAGTCGCTGGGCGGTGCGAATGAAGGACTCGGCGAGTTCCGCCATGCGTGCGTCCAACGTCTCGCCCGGGGCCATGTAATCCACCTCGGCACCCTGGTTAGCAATCGCCTCCTGCACCTTGGCATCGCTGGTGGCGGCTTCCAGGGCCGCTGCCCAGGCGGCCTTGACCTCTGCGTCGACGCCAGCCGGTGCCGCGATACCGCGCCAGTTGGTCAGGCTCAGCTCGTGTCCGAGTTCGCTAAGGGTGGGAACGTCCGGGTAGTCTTCCAGCCGATCATCGCCGAGGCTAACCAGCGGTATCAGCCGGCCAGAGCGCAGGCCGGAAGCGAGGTCGGCGAGGTTGAGCATCAACGCATCGATGTGGCCGCCCATGGCCGCTGCCACCGCATCCGAGGAGCCATCATGGGGAATCTGGCGAGCCCGATAGCCCACCATGTCGGCCAGGATCTCGCTGGCGACGTGGGTCGAACCCCCGGCCCCGGAGAAGCCAAAGCTCACCGTGCCAGGATTGGCCTGCATGTCGTCGACCAGCGCCTCCCAGCTATCCCAGGGACCATCGGCACGCACCGCCACGACGTAGTCCTCGCTCATGACGTTGCCGAGGTAATCGAAGTCCGAGTAGGTATAGGTGGCATTGCCCATCCCCTCGGTGGCGAAAATCACGTTGTTGGGAATGGTTACCGTATAGCCGTCGGGCTTGGCGTTGGCCACCTGGGTGAAACCGAGAATACCGCCGCCCCCCGGCACGTTGGAGACCACGATGGTTTGCCCCAGCGCCTCTTCGAGTGCCGGTTGCAGCGTTCTTGCCAGCACGTCGGTACCGCCGCCGGCACCATAGGGGATCACCATGGTGATGGTCTTGGTGGGATAATCCGCGGCAGCGATGCCTGCGGCCATCACACCGGCGAGGAGAACCGAGAGTTTAGTGATATTGTGAGTCATGGCGTTTGCTCCTTTGCGTTATTCTAATCATCTAATTAAGCCATAGCCGCCCTGTCAGCGGTCAGGTTTCTGCTATTCCCGTCGGGTCAGTAAGGCCCTCCTGTCGATTGCGCGCCAATGTGCAGGTCGACGTCCGCGGCGCGCTGACGAACCGCCTGAGCCAGCAGCGTGACGTCCAGTCCGACCGCCACGAAGGTCGCGCCCAATTCGAGGAAACGCCTGGCCAGGCCAACGTCGCCGGTCAAGGTGCCGGCAGCCTTGCCGCACGCCACAATGGTGTGAATCGCCGCCTCGATGACCGCCTGAACCTCGGGATGACCAGGGTTGCCGAGGTGCCCCATCGAGGCCGCCAGGTCGGCCGGGCCGATGAAGACGCCATCCACGCCCTCCACCGCACAGATCGCCTCGAGATTGTCGAGTGCGATGGTCGTTTCGGCCTGCACCAGCAGGCAGGCTTCATCGTTGGCGTGCTGCACGTAGTCAGGGCGGCCGTTCCAGCGCGACACCCTAGCGACTCCTGCACCGACGCCGCGAATGCCCTCGGGGGGATAGCGCGTCGCGGCAACCATGGCGGCTGCCTGCTCCGGGGTATCGACCATGGGGATCAGTAGGGTCTGGGCGCCGATATCGAGCAGTTGCTTGATCGACGCGGCCTCGCCCTGCAACGCGCGCACCACGGGGTGACCGCCATAGGCGGCTACCACCTGCAGCTGGGCGAGCGTACTGCGCACATCGTTGGGCGCGTGTTCGTTGTCGATCAGTAGCCAGTCGAAGCCCGCCGTAGCGCACAGCTCGGCACTGTAGGCATCACCCATCGATAGCCATAGCCCGACCTGAGCCCTGCCCTCGGCCAGGGCCTGCTTGAACGGGTTGCCCGCTGTCGGACCGCGGTTACTGGATACGTTCATGGCTGCTCCGGTTGTTGTTGTCGTGCCTCTTTTCAGCGCAAATTGCCCTGGCAGAGGTACTTGATGTGCTGGTAGTCGTCGAGGCCATGGACCGAGCCTTCACGGCCGTAGCCCGACTCCTTGATACCGCCGAAGGGCGCCGCCTCGGACGCCACGGCACCTTCATTGATGCCGACGATGCCGGCCTCCAGCGCATCGGCGACGCGATGGATGCGACTAACGTTCTGCGAGTAGAAGTAACTGGCGAGCCCAAACGGCGTGGCATTGGCGGCCGCCACCGCGTCTTCTTCCGTGGCGAAGCGCAGTAGCGGCACCAGTGGCCCGAAGGTCTCCTCATGGCACAGCTGCGCGTCGGACGTGACGTCGCCAAGCAGTGTCGGTGCCACGTAATTCGGGCCCAGGTCGGTGCGCACCCGCTCGCCCCCCTCCAGCACTTTTGCGCCCCGGGTCACGGCATCGTCGATATGTGCCAGGATCTTGTCCACGGCACGGGCGTTGATCATCGGTCCGATCTGACTGTCGAGGTCACTTGCCGGCCCCACCCGCAAGGCGGCAACCCGCGCGACCAGCTTGTCGGCGAAGGCGTCGAACACCGCCTCCTGCACATAGACGCGATTGGGGCAAACGCAGGTCTGGCCGCCATTACGGAACTTGGCGGCCATCAGGCCCTCCACGGCGGCGTCGAGATCGGCATCCTCGAAGACGATAAAAGGGGCATTGCCGCCCAACTCCAGCGAGAGTTTCTTGAGGGTATCGGCCGAGGCCCGCGCCAGGTGCTTGCCCACCGGGGTGGAGCCGGTGAAGCTGATCTTGCGCACCCGGGCATCCTCAAGCCAGGCATCGACCACCTCGGGTGTGCGCCCACGCGAGGCGCAAACGATATTGATCACCCCAGGCGGAATACCGGCCTCTTCGGCCAGACGCACCAGCGCCAGCGAGGTCAGCGGGGTATCCTCGGCGGGCTTGGCCACCACCGTGCAGCCTGCCGCCAAAGCCGGCGCGATCTTGCGCGCTATCATCGCCGCCGGAAAGTTCCAGGGCGTCACCACTGCCACCACGCCCACCGGCTCCTTGACGGCCAGCATGCGTCGCCCGGCGACCGGCGGCGCAATCACCTCCCCGGCAATACGCGGCGCCTCTTCGGCGAACCACTCGATATAGCTAGCCGCGTAGCCCACCTCTCCCTGACCTTCGGCGAGGGGCTTGCCCTGCTCCAGCGATATCAGGCGCCCCAGATCCTGCTGGTTTGCCATTACCAGGGCGTGCCAGCGCTTGAGCAGCTCGCCGCGTCGCTTGGCCGGCGTCGCGCGCCAGCCGGCAAAGGCGTGGTGGGCGGCATCGGCCGCCGCTCGTGCCTCATTGGCGCCGCTGTCTGGCACCTCGGCGATGGGCTGCATATCGGCCGGATTCGAGATCGCCAGGCGCGCTCCATCGGCGGCTGCACTCCAGTGCCCGGCGATATAGTTGCGGGACTGAATCAGGTCACCACGTTCCAGCGTCAGGGTCATTGTCACGCTTCCTCTCTGTGGGCTAACGCTCTGTGAGCCGACGTTGCCATCAGCTGACGATGCCGACGTGCCACGGCACGAATTCGTGATCCCCAAGCCCGAGCCGCTCGCTGCAGCTGCGCTCCCCCGAAGCGACACGCAGGATATGCGCGAAGATCTGCTCGCCCATCGCCTCGATGGTGGCGCTGCCGTCGATGACCTGGCCGCAGTTGATATCCATGTCCTCGCGCAGGCGCTCGAACATGGCGGTATTGGAAGCCAACTTGATGGTGGGGGCCGGTTTGGAGCCGAACATCGAGCCGCGGCCGGTGGTAAAGCAGATCAGATTGGCGCCGCTGGCGATCTGTCCGGTCGCCGACACCGGGTCGTAGCCCGGCGAGTCCATGAACACGAAGCCCTTGGCATCGATCGGCTCGGCGTATTCGTATACCGCCTGCAGTGGCGTGGTGCCGCCCTTCATCGCCGACCCCAGGGATTTCTCGACGATGTTGGCCAACCCGCCAGCCTGGTTGCCCGGTCCCACTACACCGTTGAACTGGCCGCTGTGGCCGCGGGTGTACGCCTTCCACCACGCCAGGCGGTCGAGCAGCTTCTGGCCCACCTCGGGCGACACGGCGCGCCGCGTGAGCATGAACTCGACGCCATGTATCTCGGGTGTCTCGGACAGAATCGCGGTACCGCCCTGGCGCACCAGGATATCCATGGCCGCCCCCAGCGCCGGGTTGGCCGAGATCCCCGAGAAACCATCCGAGCCGCCACACTGCAGACCGATGCTGAGGTGGCTGGCACTCACCGGCTGGCGCTCGATCCGGTTGGCCTCGGGCAGCATCGCCTCGATGGCGGCGATGCCGGCGGCGATGGATTCACGGGTACCGCCACTCTCCTGCATCACCAGGGTGCGCACGTTCGCCCCCACCTCCAGTCCCTGGGACTCGACCAGGCCCGAAACCTGGTTGCGTTCGCAGCCCAACCCCACGATCAGTACCCCAGCAAAGTTGGGGTGCCGCGCATAACCGGCCAGGGTGCGCCGCAGCAGGTCGAAGTGGTAGCTGGGCGAAGACATCCCGCAACCGCTGGTCTGGGCGAAAGCCACCACGCCATCGATGTTGGGGTAATCGGCCAGCCGCTCCGCGGTGAAATGGTCGGCGATATGCTTGATCACCGTGGCCGAGCAGTTCACCGAGGAGAGAATGCCGATGAAGTTGCGCGTGCCGACCCGGCCATCCGGGCGCACGATGCCCTGGAAGGTGGCCCGCTCGGCCTCCGGCACATACGTCACCGGCCGCACGCCCTGGCAGAAGGCGGGATCGCGGTCGATCTCGGTCAGGGTGACGTTATGGGTGTGTACATGCTCCCCGGGGGCGATGTCGCGGCCTGCCGCGCCAATCACCGTGTCGTACTTCTTCACCGACTCGCCGGCAGCGATCCTGCGGGCAGCGATCTTGTGCCCTGCCGGCACCTGGGCGCGAGATTTCACCTCCAGCTCGGGCAGCCACTGACCTAGACCGACGCCATCGCGGGCGATCAGGACATTATCGTTGGCGTGTAGCCGAATCAGCGTGCGGGGGGACATTTCCATGGTCAGCGGCCTGACTCCATCATCGAGCGTTGTAATAATCGTGGGTCGAGTATGGGCCGCCTCTTCATGACGATAAAATAAAACAATAGACTCTCTTCATAACCATAAGGGAATGAAGAAAGGGAGAGCCCCCTCATGAGCGATATCGATCGCGTCCTACGCTCGAACCTGAAGCTGCGCCATCTGCAGCTGCTGGTCGCACTGGATGAGTTCCGCCATATCGGCCGCGTCGCCGACTTTCTGTCGCTGACCCAGCCCGCGGTGTCGAAAATGCTGGCCGAGATAGAGCGCATGTTCGGCCTCAAGCTGTTTCTGCGCTCCACCCGCGGCACCGAGCCCACGGCCTATGGCGATACGGTGGTGCGCTTTGCCCGCTCGGTACTAGCCGACTACAGCCGCACCCAGGACGAGATCGCCGCGGTGGAGAGCGGTGCCGCCGGTCGTGTCAGCATCGGCGCCATGGTGGTGGCAACGCCGGGCCTGCTGGCTCCCGCCATGCAGCTGCTCAAGACGCGCTCCCCGCATAGCACCGCGCTGATCGAAGAGGGCGATCTCAAGCGCCTGCTACCCCGCTTGCGCGTGGGTGAACTCGACCTGCTGGTCGGCCGGCTCGAACCCGGCTACGCGGCCCCGGACCTGGAGACGCAGGCCATCTACGACGAAGCGATGTGCGTGGTCGCCGCCCCGACGCACCCCATCTGCAGCATGTCTTCACCGCAGTGGGCCGATATCGCCGAACTGGCGTGGGTCGTGCCTCCCCCATGGGCATCGTCGCGAATCAAGCTCAACCAGATGTTCTACAAGCATGGCCTCAACCCGCCCGCGGACCTGATCGAAACGGCCTCGTTCCTCGCCACCCTGACCTTCGTCCAGCAGCGCCCCGCCCTGGGCTACCTCGCCCACGGCGTGGCCCACCACTTTGCGGCGCAGGGCTTGCTCAAGATATTGCCGCTGGAGATTCCCATCGAGCTGCCGCCGGTGGGGATCATCACCCTGCGCGGCAGAATCAAGACACCGACCTGTCAGCAAGCGATCGAGTGCCTGCGGCAGGTGGCGAAGGAAACATGAAGAATGCCTACCGTATCCCCGCCCTGAGGAACGACTGCACGAACTGGCGCTGGAAGAGCAGGAAAGCGACCAGCAGCGGGGCGATGCTGAGCAGGGTGGCGGCACTGACGGTGGCCCAGTTGACGCCGGTTTCCGGCGCCGAGAACACGCCCAAGCCCACGGTCAGCGGGCGGCTCTCCACCGAGTTGGTGACCACCAGCGGCCACAGGAAGTTATTCCAGTGGTGGCTGATCGAGACCAGGCCATAGGCCAGGTAGGTGGGCTTGGCCAGCGGTACGTAGACCTTGAGCAGGATCGCCATCCAGCCGCAGCCCTCGACCCGGGCGGCATCCTCGAGCTCGCGGGGAATGGTCTTGAAGGTCTGGCGTAGCAGGAAGATGCCGAAGGCGCTGGCCACGTAGGGCAGCCCGATGCCGGTGATGGTATCGACCAGCCCCAGCCCACTGGCAATGCGGTAGTTCTCGACGATCAGCACCTCGGGGAACACGAACAGCTGAATCAGCACCAGCATGAACAGGATATCCCTGCCCGGAATCGGGAAGCGCGCAAAGGCGAAGCCCGCCAGGGTGCAGACCACGAACTGCGCCAGCACCACCCCGGTGACCAACAGGAAGGTGTTGAGGTAGTAGCGCGCGAACGGCGCCTGGGACCAGGCGTTGGCGAAGTTTTCCAGGGTCAGCGGCGCGAACAGGTCGAAGCGCACCATGAACGCCGGCGGGTGGAAGGCCGCCCACACCGCGTAGACCAACGGAAAGATCCAGATGACTGCCAGCAGCCAGGCGGCGGTGGTCTCGAGGCTTGGCACGCGCAGCGCAACGCCCCTGGCGGCAGACAGCGTGGGCAGGCTCATGATATCGCCTCGTATCGAGATGATGCGCTCATTGGTAGTGGGTCCGTCGGTCGAGAATGGCGAACTTGACGGTAGCCACTACCGCCAGCACCAGCAGGATCACCACGGTGATGGTGGCGGCATAGGTGCGATCGAAGAACGAGAAGGCGTTCTCGTAGACGTAGTAGAGCAGCAGGTTGGTGGCGTTGTTGGGCCCGCCTTTGGTGAGGATGAACAGGTGATCCACCACCCGCACGGCATTGATCAGCGCATTGATCAACACGAACAGCGTGGTCGGCATCAGCAGCGGGAAAGTCACCCGCCAGAAGAAGCTCCAGCGGCTGGTGCCTTCCAGATCCGAGGCCTCCTTGAGCTCCGGCGGAATGCTCTGTAGCGCCGCCAGGTAGAAGATCATGAAAAACCCGGCCTCTTTCCACACCGTCATCACGATCACCGAGGTCAGCGCCACGCTGGGATCCCCCAGCCAGTTGACGCCGGACAGACCCAGTGCGCCCAGCAGCTTGTTGAACAGGCCGATCTGCGGCGCGTAGAAGAACATCCAGATGTTGGCGGCGGCGATCATCGGCAGGATGGTCGGGGTGAAATAGGCCATGCGCACGAAGCCGCGCCCCGGCAGCCGGGCATTGACGAACAGCGCCATGCCCAGGGCAATGGCGATGGACGTAGGGATGGTGCCCAACGCGTAGATCAGGTTGTTGCGCGCCACCCGCCAGAAGGTAGTGTCCTCGATCAGCAGCTGATAGTTCTCGAGCCCCACGAACTCGGCGGGCTCACCGCGAAAGCCGGGCAGGAACAGGCTGTTGATCAGCGTGGCAATCGTCGGCAGGTAGGCGAAGGTCGCCAGCAGCACCGCGGCAGGTAGCAGCAGCAGCGCGCCGTAGAGCTGCATGCGTCGATATGAAGTCATCGCCGCCATGGGCCTTCCTTGTCGATGATGGATCTACACCAAGTCGCCTGGGCCAGACGGGACCGACTGGCCCAGGCGTCGCGAGAGGGCTAGCGAGCGTAGCGCCTCAGCGCGCCATCGGCTTCGCGCTGGGCCTGGGCCAGCGCTTCAGCGGGTGTCATCTGCCCGGTCAGCGCCGCCTGGACGGCGTTGTCCAGCGCCCGGCGCACGCGCCCGCCCTGGTAGGTAGAGAGCTCGGCGGTGCCGTGCTCGAGCTGGTCGCGGGCCACCGCCGCCGGCGCAAACGACTCGACGTAGTCACGCAGTAGCTCGGTCTCGTAGGCGTCCGGGCTGACACCCATGTAGCCGGTCTCGATCGACCAGGCCGCGGCGCGCTCGGGATCGGTCATCCAGCGGATGAAGGTCATCGCCGCGCGCTGCTCTTCCTCGGTGGTGTCGTTGAAGATATAGAAATTGCCGCCGCCGGTGGGGCTGCCGCGCTGGGTCTTCATCGGCAGCATGGCCACGCCGAACTCGAAGTCGGCCTCGTTGCGCACCGCGGTGAGGTTGCCGGTGGTGTGCCACATCATCGCCGTGGACTGCTCGATGAAGTTCTGGCGCAGGGTCCCCCACTCGATGGCGCCGTCGGGCATCGCCTCATGCTCCTGAGATAGCGACACCCAGTACTCCAGCGCCTCGATGGCGGCGGGATCGTCGAAATAGACCTCGGTGCCGTCATCGCTCATCAGCCGATGCCCGTTCTGGAAGGCGAAGGCCTGGAACATCCAGTAGGGATAGCCGGTGGAGGGCACCATCACGCCCCACTGGTCGCCGCCCGACGCCTCGCGCACCGCGGCGGCCATTTCGGCCATCTCGTCCCAGGTTTCCGGCGGCGTCTCGGGATCGAGCCCGGCGGCCTCGAAAGCGTCCTTGTTCCAGTAGAGCACGATGGTCGAGCGCTGGAAGGGGATGCCGTAGGTCTGGCCATCCACCTGGCCGTTCTCCATCAGCCCCGGGTAGAAGCTGTCGAGCCACTCGCGCTCCTCGTCGGT
The DNA here is from genome assembly GCF_900102875.1 of Franzmannia pantelleriensis. GTDB lineage: Bacteria > Pseudomonadota > Gammaproteobacteria > Pseudomonadales > Halomonadaceae > Franzmannia > Franzmannia pantelleriensis. The sequence continues at coordinate 243,839 of NZ_FNGH01000003.1, read as the reverse complement.
CTCGAGTAGATCATCGAAGGCGACGATGGCGTCCTGTTCGAGCAGTTCGTAGAGATCGATGGAGAACAGCACCGAGAGCTGCGGCGCATCGCCGGCCTCGATGGCCGACATGGCGCGCACCCGGGTGTCGTCGTAGTTGCCGGCGTAGATCGCGTCGACGCTGATATCGGGATGCTCGGCCTGAAACTCGTCGACCAGCTCATCGATCACATCGGTCAGCGCACCGCCCACCGCAATGGGGTAGTACATGGTCAGCTCGACGGGGTCGTCGGCCAGCGCCGGACCGGCGCTCAGCATGGCGGCAGCCAATGCCGTGAGGGGGAAAGAGAGACGCGCACGCATGGGATGACTCCTGTTCTTCACAGTTGGGATGTTCACGGATGAGTACTGCCAGCCGTCGATGACGGTGCACCGGCACCGCCCTTGCCTGCCGTGCGAGCCACGGTCGCGGAAAACGCCACTGGGGTGAGATCGTCGCGACGCAGTCCATCGGCGCCGAATAGATGCGCCGCTTCAGGCGCCCAGGCCAGCCGGCAGCGGGTGCCGGACGACAGTGAGTGCTTGCCGGGCAAGCGCGCGCGCAGCCGCTGGCTGCCCACGCCGAGCTGCAGGATGGTATCGGCGCCGAGGTACTCCTCATCGATCACCTCGGCGGGAACGCCACTGCCGTCGATGGGCTGTACCTCGATATCCTCGGGGCGAATCCCCAGCTGGCCGCCCGCAGCGGCGGCAGGCGCCACCGCCACCTCGGTCTCGCCGTCGATGACCGCCGCAGCGTCGCTTGCCGCCAGCTTCACCAGGTTCATCGCCGGGCTACCGATAAAGCTCGCAGCAAAGGCACTGGCGGGTCGGCTATAGAGTTCGTCGGGTGCACCATCCTGGACGATGCGCCCGTCCTGCATCAGGATCACCCGATCGCCCATGCTCATCGCCTCGACCTGATCGTGGGTGACGTAGATCACCGTCATCCCCAGACGCGCCTGGAGCGCCTTGATCTCGCGGCGCATCTCGCCGCGCAGGCGGGCATCGAGGTTGGAGAGCGGCTCGTCCATCAGGCAGATGGGATGTTCGGAGATAATCGAGCGCGCCAGCGCCACGCGCTGGCGCTGGCCACCAGAGAGCTGGGCCGGCTTGCGTTCCAGATAGGCCTCGAGATCGACCAGCTGGGCGACCCGTGCCAAGCGCTCGCGACGCTCGGCCTTGGGTACCTTGCGGCTGCGCAGGCCGAACACGATGTTATCGGCCACGCTGAGATGGGGAAACAGTGCGTAGGACTGAAACACCATGCTCAGGCCGCGGTCGCCCGGCGGCAGGCGTGTGACGTCGCGCTCGCCGATCTCGATGCGTCCAGCCGAGGCCTCTTCAAGGCCGGCGATCATGCGCAGCGTGGTCGACTTGCCGCAGCCCGAGGGGCCAAGCAAGATCACGAACTGACCCGGCGTGACGTCGAACGAGATGGCGTCCACGGCAGTGGTGTCGTCCCAGCGTTTGGACACCGCCTCGAGGCGAATGCGCTGATGGTTGTTATTGGTCATGGCGTGCCCGCGGTGAAATGGCGGCGAAGGGACATAACGGCTCCCATGAAACCTAGCGTAGTCGCTGATATCGACTTGTCATGTGCGGATTATGTCCACGAATCATGACCGTTGTTTGACAGCACCGTGGTCCAGCCATGACCGACGCCAGCGCTTGCGCATGCTAGAATTCAGGCTCTTTTTTTTCGTTCAGGAATTCGCTGCCCATGTCCCTCGACGATCTGCATCTCAACCTGCGCAACCTGACCGCGGACGACTACCCTCAGCTCAAGGCGCTGATGGACAAGGTCTACGACGACATCGGCGGTGCCTGGCCCAAGCTGACCATCGACAAGCTGGTCAGTGAATTCCCCGACGGCCAGATCGTCATCGAAGATGACGAGACCATCGTCGGCGTGGCGCTCACCGCGCTGGTGGATTACGACGAATTCTCCAACCCGCACCAGTACGACGACCTGATCGGTCACCGTGAGATCATCCTCAACGACCCCGAGGGTGATGCCATGTATGGCCTCGACGTGCTGATCGACCCCGATTATCGCGGCTACCGCCTGGGCCGGCGCCTGTATGAAGCGCGCAAGGAGCTGTGCCGCTCGATGAACCTGAGGGCGATCCTCGCCGGCGGCCGCATCCCCGAGTATCACCAGCACGCCGATGACCTCTCGCCTGCCGAGTACATCGAGAAGGTCTCGCGCAAGGAGATCCACGACCCTATCCTCTCCTTCCAGCTGGCCAACGACTTCCTGGTCAAGCGCCTGCTGCGCAAGTACCTGCCGGAGGATGAGAAATCCCAGGGCTTTGCCACCCTGCTGGAGTGGAACAATATCCTTTATGAGCCCGCCGAGCGGGTGCTGGAGAGCCGCAAGACCCAGGTGCGCGTCGGTGCGGTGCAGTGGCAGATGCGCGAGTTCGACTCGGTAGAGACCGTGCTCCAGCAGATCGAGTACTTTGTCGATGCGCTATCGGGTTACCAGAGCGATTTCGCGGTCTTTCCGGAGCTGTTCAACGCCCCGCTGATGGGCCTCCAGGATCGTGCCGCCCAGCAGGACCAGCTGGCCGCGATCCGCTTCCTGTCGGGCTTTACCGAGCGCTTCAAGACCGAGCTGTCGCGCATGGCGGTGTCCTACAACATCAACATCGTGGCCGGCTCGATGATCGAAGAGGCCGACGACGGCAAGCTCTACAACATCGCCTATTTGTGTCATCGCGACGGCACCCTGGAGCGTCAGGCCAAGTTGCATATCACGCCCCAGGAGCGCCGCGACTGGGTGATCGAGGGCGGCGACGACCTGCGCGTGTTCGACACCGATGCCGGCCGCGTCGGCATCCAGATCTGCTATGACGTCGAGTTCCCCGAGCTCTCGCGCCTGCTCGCCGACCAGGACATGGACATCCTGTTCGTGCCGTTCTGGACCGACACCAAGAACGGCTACCTGCGAGTGCGCCACTGCGCCCAGGCCCGCGCCATCGAAAACGAGTGCTACGTGGTGCTGTGCGGCAGCGTCGGCAACGTGCCGTCGATCGAGAACCTCGACATTCAGTACGCCCAGTCGTCGGTGTTCTCGCCCTCGGACTTCGCCTTCCCCCACGATGCGGTGCTCGCCGAGACCACCCCCAACACCGAGATGATCATGTTCTCGGACCTCGACCTGACGCGTCTCACGGTAGTACGCAGCGAAGGCTCGGTGACCAACCTCAAGGACCGCCGCAAGGATCTCTTCGACCTGCGCTGGCGCGACTGGTCGTGGAAGTCCGGCGCCAACCTGGAGGACAACTGACGCCATGCTGGGGCGGCTCAAGCGCTGGCGCAGCAGGCAGTTCGAGCAGCGCCACCCGTTCCCCGATGGCGCCTGGGCCGAGGCCCGGGCGCGTATCCCGCTGCTCGATGCACTGACTGACGACGAGGCGGAGCGTCTCGGCCAGCGCGCCTGGCGTTTTGCCCATGCCAAGCGCCTGACCCTGCACCCCGAGCTCGCCGCCACCACCGACTTCGACCTGCCGGCGCGGCTGGCGCTGGCCGCCCAGGCCTGCCTGCTGACCCTGGGCTGGCACGACGACGAGCACGCCGAGGCCTTCGCCAACGTCCACGAGGTGCTGGTGCTGCCCGAGGCCTTCCAGCGCCAGGTGGAGGAGATGGACGAATTCGGCGTGATGCACGAATACGTCGACGAACGCGCCGGCGAGACCTCCTACCAGGGGCCGGTGGTGGTCGCCTTTCCCGACCTGATGGAGAGCGGCGAGTGGAGCGGTTTCAACGTGCTGATCCACGAGTTCGCCCACAAGCTCGACATGGGCAATGCCAGCGATATCGACGGCTTTCCGCCGCTGCCCCGGGACATGGACCCGCGCGAGTGGTACCGGGTATTCACTGCGGTATGGGACGACCTGCAGGCGCGCCTCGAGCGCGACGAGGAGACGCCCATCGACGACTATGCGGCGAGTCACCCCGGCGAGTGCTATGCGGTATGCTGTGAATACTTCTTCAGCGCCCCCGATGTGCTCGAGGCCGCCTATCCGGCGCTTTACACGCTGCTGGCCCGCTACTTCCGTCAGGATCCGCTGTCCCGCCAGCCACCCGACGCCCGCGGCGCGGCCTATGACAATGACCGACACCGCCACGAGGACACCGATGATCGATTTGCGTAGTGATACCGTGACCCGCCCTTCCCCGGCGATGCTCGCCGCCATGGCCGAGGCCCCGGTGGGCGACGATGTCTGGGGCGACGATCCCAGCGTGCAGCGCTTCCAGGACGCCGTTGCCGAGCGTACCGGCATGGCCGCCGCGCTGTTCTTTCCCTCTGGCACCCAGAGCAACCTGGCCGCGCTGCTGGCCCACTGCCAGCGTGGCGACGAATACATTGCCGGCCAGCAGGCCCACACCTATAAGTACGAGGGTGGCGGTGCCGCCGTGCTCGGCAGCATCCAACCCCAGCCGCTGGAGAACGCCGCCGACGGCTCGCTGCCGCTGGACAAGATCCGCGCCGCCATCAAGCCCCGCGACTTCCACTTCGCCCGTACCCGACTGCTGGCGCTGGAGAACACCATCGGCGGCAAGGTGCTGGATGCCGACTACGTGAAGGCGGCCACCGACCTGGCCCGCGAGCACGGCCTGGCCACCCACCTCGACGGCGCGCGGCTGTTCAACGCCGCGGTAGCCAGCGACACGTCGCTGGCAACGCTCTGCGCCCCCTTCGACAGCGTCTCGCTATGCTTCTCCAAAGGGCTTGGCGCCCCGGTAGGCTCGGCGCTGGTGGGCTCGCAGCAGTTGATCGACGAGGCGCGCCACTGGCGCAAGGTGCTCGGCGGCGGTATGCGCCAGTCGGGCCTGCTGGCCGCCGCCTGCCACCACGCCCTCGACCATCACGTCGATGATCTCGCCCTCGACCACGCCAAGGCAGCGCGGCTTGCCGAGGCCATTGCGGCCCTGCCCGGCGTCGAGGTGACCTCGGTGGCGACCAACATGCTCTTCGCCCACTTCCCCGAGGCTCACCGCGAGCCGCTGGTGGCGCACCTCAAGTCACGCGGCATTCTGGCCGAGCTGCTCTACGCCACCCGCTTCGTGGTCCACCGCGATATCAGCGACGCCGACATCGACACGGTGATCGAGGCCTTCGGCGAGTATTTCGCTAGTCACTGACATCGCGCTCGGCAGACAGCCAACGCCATAGCTGCTCGGCATCCTCTCCAATGTTGCGGCGGCTAGGGCGCACCAGCCAGAAGCGCTCGTCGCTGGCCAGGCCATAGCCAAAGGGGATGGCCAGATCGTCACGCTCGGCCAGCAGTCGGCGGTGCGCCAGGGCAATCCCCGCCCCCTGGCTGGCCAGCGCCAGGGTCATCACCTGATTGTCACAACTCAAGGCGCGGCACTCGGCCTCCAGGCCCGACACGCCGGCCCCCTCCAACCAGGCCGGCCAACCCACGCCGAACCCCAGCGCATGCAACAGGGTATGGCCGGCGAGGTCCCGCGGCGAGTTGAGCTGTGCCGCCAAGGACGGTGCGCAGACCGGCACCAGCCACTCCGCCCCCAGCGACAGGGCCTCCATCCCGGACCAGTCACCGTGGCCGTAGCGGATCTCGATATCCGCCCCCTCGGGCCCGAAATCGTCCGGCCAGATGGCGCTAACCAGCCGTATCGCAATCAGCGGGTGCGCGCGCTGCAGCCGCGGCAAGCGCGGTGCCAGCCAATTCTGCTGGATCACCGGCGTGGTGCGCAGCGTCACCGAATGATCCGCGGCACTGCCGAACACCTCGGCAGTACCTTCGCCAAGCCGCGTAAAGGCGTCGTTGATACTCGGCAGCCAGGCCTGGCCGGCCGGCGTCAGGCTGAGGCTACGCGGATGACGGACGAACAGCTTGTGCCCCAGGCGATCCTCGAGCAGCCGAATGCGTTGACTGATCGCCGCCTGGGTCACACCCAGTTCGCGACCTGCGGCGGTAAAGCTCAGGGTACGCGCTGCAGCCTCGAAGGCCTGCAGCCAGGATAACGGGGGCAACTGGCTCATGAAAAAGTCCGCTATAAGATATTCTTGGCCTCAGAGGCCAGATTAATCGTTTGTCACTGCTGTGGCGAGCCACCATCCTGTTTGGCGTCATCCACGCCTGAACAGAGGACAGCCAGCATTACGATGAACAGCACCGTCTCTCATCCCGATAACAGCACCACGCGCCTCTACACCGAATCGCCGAGCGACGCCGCCACGCCGGACATGGCCGAGCTGATGCCCTACCCAGCCACCCCACGGCTGCGTGAGGTGAACGCGCACAGCGAAGGTGTCGAGCTGAGCTGGGAAGATGACGAGCGGGCTCGCTTTCCACTGATCTGGCTGCGCGATCACTGCGCCTGCGGCGCCTGCCGTCACCCTCAAACCCGCGAACGTCTGGTGTTGCCTCTCGATGACGTGACCGAGCCTCCCGAGGCGAGCCTCGAGGACGGCCACCTGTGGTTGCGCTGGGCCGACGGCCACCTTAGCCACTTTGCCGCCGGCTGGCTCTACCAACGCCGCCCCGAGGCGCCGGCCGAGAGTGCACTGCCCCTGCGCCAAGCCTGGCGCGAGGCGTTCACTCCAACCCGAGTCGCCCACGCCGACGTCTTCTCGCCCCATGGTGAAGCCGCCTGGCTCGAGGCGCTGCTGCGCGACGGCCTGGTGCTGCTGGAGGATGGGCCCCTGGCCGATGAGGAAGTCAGCCGGATTGCCGAGCGCATCGGCCCCCAGCGCCCCACCAACTTCGGCGCCCGCTTCGATGTGCGCTCCAAGCCCAACCCTAACAACGCCGCCTATACGGCCATCGGCCTGGCGCTGCACACCGACCTGCCCAACTGGCGCCAACCGCCGGACATCCAGCTGCTCTACTGCCTGCAGAACGAAGCCGAGGGCGGTGAATCGCTGTTCGCCGACGGCATTCAGGTCGCCGAAGCGCTGCGTCAACAGGCCCCCGAGCACTTCCGTCTGCTCAGCGAGCTGGCTATCGATTTCCGCTTCCAGGACGACACCCAGGACATCGCCGTGCGTGCGCCGATCATCGAGTGCGACGCCAGTGGCCAGGTGGTGGAGATCCGTTTCAACAACTGGATTCGCGACACCCTGCGTCTCCCCGCCGAGCAGATGGCGGACTGGTACCGGGCCTATCGTCACTTCTGGACACTGCTCCACTCGCCGCGCTACCAGCTCGACTTCGCGCTGGCGCCGGGGGAGATGGTGGCCTTCGACAACCGCCGCGTACTGCACGGGCGCCGCGCCTTCGACCCCAACACCGGTGCCCGGCACCTGCAGGGCACCTACCTCGACCGCGACATGCTCGAATCGCGGCTGCGCGTCCTGGCGCGCCACCACTGACGCCACTCACCTGTGATGCCGCTGGCACGTCCCCATGAGCCCGCGGCATCGACCCATCATCACAATAGGAGACACTCCATGACGGCACCCCTGACCTCTTCGCGTGCACTACTTGCCGGCAGTTTGCTGGCCGGCCTGGCACTACCGACGCAAGCCGACGACGCGACCCTCGACTTCGGCGTTCCGGCCTGGCCCGGCATCACCGTCAAGACCGAGATCGCCGAACAGCTGCTGGCCCCACTGGGCTATCAGACACGCACCCACGAGCTGGGCCTGCAAGTGGTCTATCAGGGCATGGACAGCGGTGACATCGATGTCTTCCTGGGGGGCTGGATGCCCGCGCAGCGTGACATGTTCGATCCACGCGAGGCCGACGACCGACTGCGTGCCGTGGCCAACAACGTCGACGGCGCACAGATGACCCTGGCGGTCCCCGAGTACCTCTACGAGCAGGGCATCCAGAGCTTCGCCGACCTCGACGCCAACCGTGAGCAGTTCGACGGCCAGATCCACGGCTTCGGTGCGGGCTCGGCCGCCAGCGAGATCCTCGAGGCAGCGATCGCCGACGATGTCTGGGGCCTCGGCGACTGGCGTCTGGTCGACACCAGCGAAGTGGGCATGCTCAGCGCTGCGCGCGATGCCATATCCCGCGAGGAGGCGATCGTTTGGGTCGGCTGGACGCCGCACTGGATGAACCTCGAACTGCCAATGCGCTATCTCGACGACCCGCAAGACCTGTTCGGCGAGAACAACGGCGAAAGCGATGTACTGACCATACTTCGCAGCGACTTCGCCGAGGCCAACCCCGAGCTGGTCAGCTTCTTCGAGGCCTTCACCTTCAGCGCCGAGGAGCAGAGCTGGATGATCCAGGAGTACGGCCAGCAGGAGCGCGACCTCGACGAGGTGGCCGCCGAGTGGATCCGCGATAACGTCGAGCGCGTCGAAGCGATGCTCGCCGACGTCAATGACCGCGACGGCGAACCGGCCTGGCCTCAGGTGCAAGCCGCGCTCGATCTGTAATCGCGCGGTTGGGCTGACCGATCGGCGCTTGGCGCCGATCGGTCGTCCACGTCACGCCCTCCCTGGCAAGCGACACTCTGCTACTCACCGCGTGGAAAGCGCTGCGACGCCTCGACCTGATTGAGGTCCATGTGGTTGCGCATATAGCGTTGCGACGCATCCTGTAGCGGCTGATGATCCCAGGGGTAGAAGTGGCCATTGCGCAGGGCCTCATAGACGACGAGGCGCTGGGCCTGACTCTCGCGCACGTCGGCATCGAAGCGCTGCATGTCCCAACGCTCATGCACCTTGGCGGTGAACGTGGCCAGCTCTTGCGCATAGTCCGGCACTTCGGCCAGGTTGCGCGTCTCACCGGGATCGGCGTCCAGGTCGAACAGCTGGGGCGGATCGAGCTCGCAGTAGTTGAACTTCCATTTGCCTTCGCGAATGGTCACCAGCGGTGCATACGACCCCTCGGCAGCATATTCCAGATAGACCGGCGCCTCGCGCTCCCCGCCATTGGCTAGCGTCAGCAACGACTGGCCATCGGTCCAGGGCGCGACCTCGGACAGGTCGATCTCCACCAGATCGGCCAGGGTGGCATTGACGTCGATGATCGACACCGGCGTGTCTACCGAGCGAGACGCCAGACCAGGAGCAGCGATCATCAAGGGTACTCGCGAGGAGCCTTCGAAGGGGCTCATCTTGAACCACAGCCCCTTCTCGCCAAGCATGTCGCCGTGATCCGAGGTCACCACGATGATGGTGTTGTCGGCCATGCGAGTGCGTTCCAGCACGTCGAGGATCGAGCCGACTTTTTCGTCGATATAGGAGATATTGGCGAAATAGCCCCGCCGCGCCCGCCGCACGTCCTCGGGCTGGATATCGAAACGTGTGTAATCATTGGCTTCGAAGATTCGCTGCGAGTGCGGGTCCAATGCGTCGAACGCCACGGCGCCCTGCGTCGGCTCGAGATTGTCACAGTCCGCGTAGAGATCCCAGAACTTGCGCCGTGCCACATAGGGGTCGTGGGGATGGGTAAAGCTGACGCACAGCGCCCAGGGCCGATCGTCATGCCCCCGCGACAGGTCAAATAGCTTCTGTTCGGCATGGAAGGCGACTTCGTCGTCATACTCCATCTGATTGGAGATCTCGGCGACGCCGGCCCCGGTGACCGACCCCAGGTTGTGGTACCACCAGTCGATACGCTCACCCGGCTTGCGGTAGTCCGGCGTCCAGCCGAAGTCGGCAGGATATACATCCGTGGTCAGCCGCGATTCGAAACCGTGGAGCTGGTCAGGACCGACGAAGTGCATCTTGCCCGACAGGCAGGTCGCATAGCCGGCGCGACGTAAGTGATGCGCCCAGGTAGGGATCGACGAGCGGAATTCGGCAGCGTTGTCGTAAACCCCGGTGCGCGAAGGCAGCTGCCCCGACATGAAGGCGGCACGTCCCGGAGCACACAGGTAACTCGGCGTATAGGCGTTGTTGAAATTAACGCTACGTTCGGCCAGCTTCTTGAGATTGGGCGCGTGCAGGAAATCGGCGGGGCCGTTCTCGAAAAGCGTGCCATTCAACTGATCGGCCATCAGCACCAGTACGTTGGGTCGTGTCATGCTGTCCTCGCGCGTTGTCGGTATTTGAGCCTCCAGATTGCGCGCGAGCTCAAGGCAGGCACAAACGATTTATTTGATGCCTATGACCAAGACAAGCTAACTCTAGCCCCCTTTCTGCTATTGCATGAGCTGATACAAACCACTCCCTATTCATTCAGCACCGGCACTCGGCCGGCCATGCCGGTCTCGAGATGGTCGATAAAGGCACGGATCCGCGCCGGCACATGACGGCGTTGTTCATAGACCGCATAGAAGTCCGCGCGCACCCCACGCCACTCGGACAGTAGCGGCACCAGCGCCCCGCTGGCCAGGTGATCGTGGACATCCCACCATGAGCGCAGCATCACGCCGTGGCCGTCGAGGGCCAGCCGCGTGACCACCTCACCGTCGTTGCTGGCCAACCGACCGCTCACCTTCACCGACTGCACGACCTGTGGATCGTCGTCGCGCTCGAAGCGCCACACTGGAAAATCGCTGTCGTTCTCGCGAATCACCAGACAGGCGTGGCGATTAAGGTCGTGCGGCGCGGCCAATGGCGGCATGACGTCGAGGTAGGCCGGTGCCGCACACAGCACGCGACGATTGGCGAGAATGCGCCGTGCCACCAAACGCGAATCCGGTGGCTCGCCGACGCGAATGCCGATATCGAAGCCATGGTCACCGAGATTGAGGGGGAAATTGGTCAACTCCAGCCAGCCGTCCAGCCGCGCATGCTCGGCGCAGAAGGCCGAGAGCAGCGGCGCTACGTGGCGACGCCCGAAGCCGAAGGTGGCATTGACCCTCAGCCGACCGGAAAGCTGGCCCCGGTCGCTGCCACCACGCGCCTCCTGCAGCCCCCCTTCCAGGGCCACCAGCTCGTCGAGAATCAACGACCCGCGGGACAGATAGAGTTCGCCCTCGGCAGTCAACGTCAGGCGCCGCGTGGTGCGATGGGCGAGCGGCACGCCGAGCCGCGCCTCGAGCTGCTTGAGACGCTTGCTAACCGCCGACAGCGACAGCCCCAGCTCACGTGCGGTAGCGGTGAGGCTCCCGGCACGAGCCAGATGCTGAAAGAACGCCAAATCGTCCATCTGAGACACGCTATTCTCCACCAAAATTCAATAATGCATTGAATTTTACCCTGATTATCGAACACGCAATAGGAACTAGACTAGGCTCAGGAAACAGGAGGCACACCATGTTCCAAGGCTTTCGCCACCTCGACATAACCCTGGGCGCCAACAGGATCCACGCCAGGGTGGGCGGTAGCGGACCCGCCCTGCTGCTGCTACATGGCCACCCCCAGAACCATGTCATCTGGCACCGCGTCGCCGAGCAGCTGGCCGCTCACTTCACGGTGGTGGCCAGCGACCTGCGCGGCTACGGAGACTCCTCCAAGCCGGCCGGCGAGCCCGACCATGCCAACTACAGCAAGCGTGCCATGGCCGCCGACCAGGTCGCGGTGATGCACGAACTGGGCTTCGAGCGCTTCTATGTGTGCGGCCACGACCGCGGTGGGCGAGTCGCCCACCGCATGGCGATGGATCATCCCGATGCGGTGAAGAAGTTGATGCTGCTCGATATCGCACCGACCCTGGCCATGTACGAGCAGACCGATCGCACCTTTGCCACGGCCTACTTCCACTGGTTCTTCCTGATTCAGCCCGCGCCACTGCCGGAGACGTTAATCGAGGCTTCGCCGGCCGACTACATCACCCGCACCATGGGCGGCCGCCACGCCAGCCTCGCGGCCTTCGACCCGGCAGTCATCGCCGACTACCAGCGCTGCCTGGCCCAGCCCGGCGCTGCTCACGCTCTATGCGAGGACTACCGTGCCTCGAACACCATCGACCTGGAGCACGACCGTGCCGACCGCGAAGCTGGCAGGCGAATTAGCTGCCCGGTCAGCGTGCTATGGGGCCAACACGGCGTGATCGAGCGCTGCTTCGACCCCCTGGCGGAGTGGCGCGCGGTGGCCGATATGGTCGAGGGCGAAGCCCTGCCGTGCGGACACTACATTCCCGAGGAGGCGCCGGCGGCTCTGCTCGAACACCTCTTGCGTTTCATGACGACCCACCACTGACCCAAGGACTCGACCATGACCCATCGTATTGCGGTAATTCCTGGCGACGGCATCGGCACCGAAGTGATGCCCGAAGGCCTGCGCGCCCTCGAGGCCGCCGCCAAGCGCTTCGGCATCGACCTGGAGCTGACCCACTTCGATTTTGCCTGCTGCGACTACTACGCCAAGCACGGCCAGATGATGCCCGACGACTGGTTCGACCAGCTCAAGGACTTCGATGCCATCTTCTACGGCGCAGTGGGCTGGCCCGACACGGTGCCCGACCACGTCTCGCTGTGGGGTTCGCTGCTGCAGTTCCGCCGCCAGTTCGACCAGTACATTAACCTGCGCCCCTGTAAGCTGCTGCCCGGCATCAAGAGTCCGCTGGCCGACCGCCAGCCCGGCGACATCGACTTCTACGTGGTCCGCGAGAACACCGAGGGCGAATACTCCAGCGTCGGCGGCAAGATGTTCGAGGGCACCGAGCGCGAAGTGGTGATCCAGGAAACGGTGATGACCCGCCACGGCACCGACCGCGTACTCAAGTTCGCCTTCGATCTGGCTCAGAGCCGGCCTAGAAAAAAGCTTACCTCGGCGACCAAGTCCAACGGCATCGCCATCACCATGCCGTGGTGGGATGAGCGGGTCGTGGCCATGTCGGGCCACTACCCCGAGGTCAGCGTCGACAAGTTCCATATCGACATCCTGACCGCCAATTTCGTCATGCACCCTGACTGGTTCGACGTAGTGGTGGCCAGCAACCTGTTCGGCGACATCCTCTCCGACCTCGGCCCCGCCTGCACCGGCACCATCGGCGTGGCACCCTCGGCCAACATCAACCCCGAGGGCAGCTTCCCGAGCTTGTTCGAGCCGGTCCACGGCAGCGCCCCGGATATCGCCGGCAAGGGCATCGCCAACCCCATCGGCCAGATCTGGTCGGGTGCCATGATGCTCGAGCATCTCGGCCACAAAGAGGCCGCCGACGCCATCGTCACCGCCTTCGAAGCGGTGCTGGCAGACGCCGACCCGGCCGTGCTGACCCCGGACGTTCGCGGCCAGGGCAGTACCGAGACTCTGGGGAGGGCTATTGCAGAGCGCATCAGCTAACTATTAGGCGCAACAGGATAGTTGACCTGCGTCAACATAACGCGCAATACAGCAGGCGGCGGCGGCGAAAAGGCAATAGGTTATAAGAATATAACCGAAATTCTCTGGTTAACACCCCGCTGGAGACCCGCCGCCCATGCCTCGACACAACTCCGACCTATCACGCCTGGATCGACGCCAGTTCCTCAAGTGGAGCGCAAGCGCCGGCGCCGCAGGCCTACTCTACTCTACTGGCCTTCGCGCCAGGCCACTCTCCACTAACGCGCGCGTCGTCATCCTCGGCGGTGGCGCCGCAGGCATGGCGATGGCCAATCGCTTGTCACGCCGCCTCGACGGTGCGCGGATTTCGCTCGTTGAACCCCGCGAAATTCACCACTACCAGCCAGGCTGGACCCTGGTTGCCTCCGGGGTCTGGCACCCCGACAAGACCGTCCGGCCGAATGCCCGTTTCGTGCCAGCCGGCGTCTTCTGGGTTCGCCAGCCTGCCGCCGGCATCGATGCAGCCAATCGCCGGGTCGAACTGGAGGATGGATCATCACTCGACTATGACTACCTGATCGTGGCAACCGGGCTACAGCTCAACTACCACTTGATCGACGGGATGTCACCCGAGCTGGTCGGCACCCAGGGTATTGGCAGCGTCTATGCCAGCCTCGAGGGTGCCACTCGCACCCGCGATGCCATCGACGCGTGGATTGCTCAGGGCAGCGGCAAAGGCATCTTTACGGCGGCCCCCACACCGGTGAAGTGTGCCGGCGCCCCGCTCAAGATGACGTTCACCACGCTGTCCCGTTTGGAGAACAGCGGCCACCGCGATGACTTCCAGATCGAGTTCATGGCCCCCGGCGCGGCGCTATTCAGCCAGCCTTGGGTCAACGACTTCGTCAAGCAGCGCTTCGACGACCAGGGTGTCACCCGACGCCACCACTACCGGCTCTCCGCCATCGACCCCGGCGCCCGTCAGGCAGAATTCGTTTTCGTCGGTCCCGACAGTGAGTTCACCTCCCACCATCAGCTACGCGAGGCGGAATTCTCAGAGGAGGGCCAACGCAAGGTGATCGCCGACTACGACTTCATCCACGTGGTGCCCCCCATGAGCGCACCGGATTTCGTCAAGGAGAGCGACCTGATCGCACAGGCTGGCCCATTTCGCGGCGAGTGGCTGGATGTCGACATCCATACCCTGCAGCACAACCGCTACTCAGAAGTGTTCGGCATCGGCGACGTGATCGGCGCACCGATCAACAAGACCGCCGCCAGCGTCAAAGCCCAGGCCCCTGTGGTGGAGGACAACCTGCTGGCCCAGATGCAGAACCAGCCATTGCCGGCACGCCACAATGGCTATACGTCCTGTCCGATGATTACCGGCATTGGCAAGGCGATGTTGGTGGAGTTCGGCTACGACAACGACCTGGCGTTTCTGCCCTCCTTCCCGTTTATCGACCCACGCGACGAATCCTGGGTGGCCTGGACGATGAAGGATCGCATGCTGCAGCCAGCCTACTACGCCGTGCTGGAAGGCCAGGCCTGAGGAAACCAGACGATGACGATTCAAGGTGCACTGACCATTCTGATCTACGCGCTGGCCCCTTTCCTGTGGCTTATCGTTGCCGGGATAGCACTGCTGGCGACCATCCAACTGGTCGCTCGCCTACGCGGCTACCGTACCTTCGGCTATCGTTGCCTGGCTGCCAACCTGGCGGCACTGGCGGTGGGCCTCGCCGGGCTGTGGTGGATACCCGTCTTCACCAACTCGCAACTTGCCTACGTGGTCACCGTCTTCGACTGGGTAGCGCTAATCGGGGCAGTGATTGGCCTGGCCATCCCCGCCTGGCTGATACTCCATCCGCTCAGCTACCTGCTGCGAGGGCGTCGGTTAGCAGCGCCCCCTTGATGTTCATCGCCACCCAGTCACTAAACGACGATGCCCCTGCCAGCGCGAGCTGACAGGGGCATGTTTGCCGCAGCGACTCGAGGCCGCCACGGGGTTGAGTTAGGCTTGATCAGCTCGCCAGCTTGGCGGCGATGCCGGCCACGTGCTCACCCTGGAAGCGGGCGATCTTCAACTCGCGCTCGTCGGGCTGGCGCGAGCCGTCGCCGCCGGCGATAGTGGCGGCACCGTAGGGCGTTCCGCCGCTGACCTTGGAAATATCGAACTGCTCCTCGAGACCGTAGCCGATCGGCACGATCACCATGCCGTGGTGAGCCAAGGTGGTCCAGGTCGAGGTGATGGTCATCTCGTCGCCGCCGCCAGTACCGGTCGAGGTAAACACGCTGGCCACCTTGCCACGCAGCGCGCCCTTGGCCCATAGACCGCCGGTCTGGTCGAAGAAGGTACGCATCTGACCGGCCATGTTGCCAAAGCGGGTCGGCGTGCCGACGATAATAGCGTCGTAGTCGGCCAGCTCATTCGGCGCAGCTTCGGGGGTATCGTTATCCTGTTGACCACCGGCATTGGCAAATGCCTCGGCGCTCATGGTTTCCGGCACGCGCTTGACGGTCACTTCCACACCCGCCACTTGGGCAGCGCCTTCGGCCACGGCCTTGGCCATGGTGTCGATATGCCCATACATGGAGTAGTAAAGCACCAGTACCTTGGTCATTGCATGAACCTCACTGCATTGGTTGATGTATGCGGTATACGATAGCGTAGCCGTGAATGAGAAAAAGCGAATGATTTCGACCGCTCAGTGCGATTTTATCGACGCGTCCCAGCGCGAGACCGCCGCTTGAGCGACGCTCCCATCAGCTCAGGTACCACCAGAAGGAACCCCATGCCAAGCATTAAGCCGTTCATCGACCGCCGCGGGCATTGGCTCGTGGCCACTACCGCCTCGGCACTGCTGCTGGTTGGCTGCACCGGCATCCCCAGCGGTACCCAACCGGTCACCGGTTTCGAGCTCGAGCGCTATCTGGGGAAGTGGTACGAGATCGCCCGCCTCGATCACTCCTTCGAGCGTGGCCTTGACTGCGTCACCGCCGACTACTCGCTGCGCGACGACGACGGCGTGCGCGTCATCAACCGCGGCTACAACTTCGAGGAGCAGGCGTGGGACGAGGCCGAAGGGCGCGCCTACTTTGTCGATGACGAGGACGTGGGACGACTCAAGGTGAGCTTCTTCGGCCCCTTCTTCGGTGGTTACAACATCCTCGAACTCGACGACGACTACCAGTACGCCCTGGTAGCCGGCCCCAACCGCGACTACCTGTGGATACTCGCCCGGGACCCCGAGCTCGATGACGCCACCTACCAGCAGCTGCGCGATACCGCCGAGCGCCTCGACTTTGCCGTCGATGAACTGATCGACGTGGAACACGGCGAGGCCTGCCCTTAGCGCTGATCCAGGCCAGTGTTTTCATTCTGGCACCCGGGTTTTTCACCAGCTCGACGTGAGTGCTTGCCGCACCAGTCAGTGACTTGGAAGGTGGACGCCAATTCGGTCACACCACAAGGGATCACGGCATGCTGAGCGACTGGCTCGACTTGACCCTGGACGGCAACGCCAGTGCCCGCCTTAGCGGGCACTTGGCCAGCGGCAGCTATCACTGCCACGGCCCCGGTATCCTGGAGCTCTTGCCGGACAGCGGCCCCATTGAGGCGCCCGCCTGCGTGATTTCCGCGGGTATCCACGGCAACGAGACCGCTCCCATCGAGCTGGTCGGCGAGCTGCTGGCACGCCTCGAAGCAGGCCAGCTGTCGCTCGGCGCGCCGCTGCTGATCCTGCTCGGCAATATTCCGGCGATCCGCCGGTCTCAGCGCTTCATCGGCACCAACCTCAATCGGCTGTTTCAGCGCGACCTGAGCGATGCCGGTGACGAGCCCGAACGGGCGCGGACGCTGATGGCAAGCGTCGACGCCTTCTACCAGCGTCACGCCGGCCGGCCGCGACTGCACTACGATCTGCACACCGCGATCCGCGACAGCCGCTACCCACGTTTCGTCGTCGAGCCGTTCGCCGATGCCACCACCGAGCACGCTCAATGGCAATGGCTCGCGGCAGCGGATATGCAGGCGGTATTGCATCAGCATCAGCACAGCTGGACCTTCTCGCACTACTCGAAGCACTATCATGGCGCCCAGGCATTCACGCTCGAGCTGGGTCGGGTCGCGCCTTTCGGTGCTAACGATATGGCCGCGCTGCGCCCTCTGCGCACCATGCTCGAAGCGCTACTGGAAGGCCGCGAGCCATTACGCAGCGACCCCAGGGACATGGCCTTTTTCCGCGTCGAGCAGGAGCTGATGCGACATGCAGACGATTTCTGCCTGTGCTTCGCTGACGACGTGGCCAACTTCACAGAGTTCACACCCGGTACCCGCCTGGCCCGTGACGCCGTTGCCGGCGACTGCGTGGTCGGTGAGCATCCGCTGGCGGTGGTTTTCCCCAACGCCGAGGTCGAACTCGGTGCCCGCGCAGCGCTGCTGGTCAAAGCCAGCGAGGCACCGCCAGGCGACACCGCCAGCCAGAAAATACGCGCGACAACGCAGCCCTAAGCAAGACGATTTTCCACATTACAACAACAGTTTGGAGATTTACGATGCCCACTTGCCCGACACCCCTAGACCAACGTCTAATCAAGCGCTCCGAGATCGGCCCTGTCCACGCTGCGCTGGCCTGTTAGAATCGCCCCCTTTTCGCGCCAGCCACGCTTACGCACCCCACTCTGAATCAGGGCCCGCCCTCAGCCCATGTACTGGAGCTTATGTCATGGCCGCAACGCCAATGCCCCTCGAAGCGCGCAATATCAAGAAGCGATTCGGCGATACCGAGGTACTCAAAGGTCTGTCGCTGCAGGCCCACAAGGGTGACGTCATCACCTTGATCGGCGCCTCCGGCTCCGGCAAGAGTACCTTCCTGCGCTGCATGAACCTGCTCGAGCAGCCCGATGAGGGCGACCTGCTGATGCACGGCGAAGAGATCCGCTTCAAGCAGACCCGACGCGGCCGCGAGCCGGCCGACTGGAAGCAGGTGGTGCGCATGCGCGCCAAACTGTCGATGGTGTTCCAGGGCTTCAACCTGTGGGCACATATGACGCTGCTCGAGAACATCATCGAAGCCCCCGTCCATGTGCTCGGCAAGCCCAAGAAAGAAGCCATCGAGCAGGCCCATGCGCTGCTCGAGCGGGTCGGCCTGAGCGCCCGAGCCAACGCCTACCCGGCACAAATGTCGGGCGGCCAGCAGCAGCGCGGGGCGATCGCCCGGGCGCTGGCCATGGACCCCGAAGTAATGCTGTTCGACGAGCCCACCTCGGCGCTCGACCCGGAGCTTGTCGGCGACGTGCTCAAGGTAATGCGCGACCTCGCCGCCGAAGGCCGCACCATGGTGGTAGTCACCCATGAGATGAGCTTCGCCCGGGATGTCTCCAGCCAGGTGATCTATCTGCACCAAGGGCTGATCGAAGAAGCCGGCCCGCCCAAGGACGTGCTGACCAATCCCAGCTCGCCGCGCCTGCAGCAATTCCTGGCGCCCAAGTACTGACCGCGGGAGACTCACCATGCTTGACCTGCAAGGCTACGGCCCGCGACTGATCGAAGGCGCCGGGGTCACCATTCAGCTGGCACTGCTGTCGCTGATCCTGGCCATCGTACTGGGGCTACTCACCGCCAGTGCCAAGATGTCGCGCAGCTGGCTGCTGCACAAGATCGCCACCCTCTACACCACGGTGATCCGCGGCGTGCCCGATCTGGTGCTCATGATGCTGCTGTTCTTTGGCGGACAGATGGCCCTCAACGTGGCCACCGACGCCCTTTACGATCGCTTCGGGGTGGACTGGTACGTCAATCTCAACGCCTTCGCCGCCGGAGTGCTGACCATCGGCTTCATCTTCGGCGCCTACATGGGCGAGACCTTCCGCGGCGCCTTTCTGGCCGTCGATGAAGGCCAGATCGAGGCCGGCCGCGCCTACGGTATGAGCGACTGGCTGGTCTTTCGACGCATCCGTTTTCCGCTGATGATGCGCCACGCCCTGCCGGGACTCTCCAACAACTGGATGGTACTGCTCAAGACCACCGCGCTGGTCTCGGTGATCGGCCTCTCTGACATGGTGCGGGTGGCCGCCGAGGCGTCCCGTGCCACCCATGAGCCGTTCGTGTTCCTGATCCCGGTGGCATTGATCTATCTGGCCATTGCCAGCGTCTCTGAGTGGATCTTCGCGCGGCTGCAGAAGCGTTACAACGTCGGCTTCGGAGGGCACTGACATGGAACTCATGACCTGGTTCACCGAGCTGCTCGAAGGCAACCTGATCTTCACGCCTCAGACCCTGAGCTACTACTGGGATGGCCTGGTGACGACCACCCAGCTGGTGTTCCTGTCGCTGCTCGCCGGGCTGGTGCTGGCAGTGCCGCTGGCCATCGGCCGCAGCTCGCGCCACCGCTGGATCAGCCTGCCGATCTACGCCTACACCTATGTGTTCCGCGGCACCCCGCTGCTGATCCAGCTCTACATCATCTACTACGGCGTGGTGTTCGTGGACGGCATCCAGGAGTCTATTTTCTGGCCGCTACTGCGCGAGGCCTTCTACCCGGCGCTGATCGCCTTCACTCTCAATACTGCAGCCTATACCACTGAGATCTTTCGCGGTGCCATCAAGGCCACCGCCCGCGGCGAGATCGAGGCGGCCCGCGCCTATGGCATGTCCCAGTCGCTGATGATGCGCCGCATCATCCTGCCCAGTGCCTTTCGCCGGGCGCTACCGGCCTACGGCAACGAGGTGATTTTCATGCTCCACGCCAGCGCGATTGCCAGCGTCGTCACGCTGATGGACCTCACCGGCGCGGCACGCTTCGTGTATGCGCGCTTCTACGCGCCCTTCGAAGCGTTTCTGTTCGTGGCGGCGATCTACCTGTGCCTGACCTTTGCCATCCTGTATTTTTTCCGCTTCCTCGAGAAGCGGCTGCTGGCGCACCTCAAGCCGGCATGACGCCAGCCGTCAAACGAGCGTTGGGAAATTGGCCAGACAAGGTCTCTTTCCCCCTTCCGGCCAGTCGCGAGCTGCGCTAATGTGGCCGAGTTCTCACCTTCGGGTGACACCGACAACAACAGGGAAATGCACCATGAAAAAACTGTTCACTATCTCGATTCTCGGCGCCGCTCTGGTGGCCGGTACCGCCCAGGCCCGCGACTATGATCACGTGCGCTTCGGCGTCGACGTGCCCTACGAGCCGATGGAGTATCGCACGCCGGACGGCGAGCTGACCGGCTTCGATATCGACCTGGGTAACGCCCTGTGCGAGGAGATCGGCATCACCTGCGAGTGGATCGTGCAGGAGTGGGACGGCATCATCCCCGGCCTGATGTCGCGCAACTATGACGCCATCATGTCGTCGATGACCATCAACGATGAGCGCCGCCAGACGGTGCTGTTCTCCGACCCCTACTTCACGCCGCCATCGGCCTGGTTCGCGCCGGCAGATAGCGAGCTTGAGGACGCCACCGAAGCCAGCCTCGACGGCAAGACCATCGGCGTGCAGCGCGGCACCTTGCAGGACAACTACGCCACCGACATGTTCGGCAGCGTGGCCAGCGTCAGCCGCTACTCCACCGCCGACGACATGGTGCTGGACATGCAGGCCGGCCGCCTGGATATCGTGTTCCTCGACTACCCGGTCGGCAAATCGACCCTGCTCGACAGCGAGAGCCGCGACTACAAGGTGGTCGGCGAGATGATCACCGAGCCCAAGGAGTACTTCGGCGACGGCTTCGGCATTGCCTTCCGTCAGCGTGACGAAGCCCTCGCCGAGCGCTTCAACGAGGCCCTGGCGACGCTGCAAGACGACGGTACCTACGACGAGATCTACGAGCGCTATTTCGGCGACGACGAGTAATCCCGTCCTGCGCTCCCGGCCATGCCGGGAGCGTCCCCTCCTGCATTTACCACGGCTCCTGTCACAGGCAGGATCGCTGATGCTCCCCTGTATCTGCACAGCAACAAGGACGTTTTCATGTACCGCTTTCTTGGCATCACCCTATTCGGCGCCGCCCTGGTCGCCGGCCATGCCCATGCCCGCGACAGCTACGATCACGTACGCTTCGGCGTCGACGTGCCCTACGAACCGATGGAGTATCGCACCGCCGACGGTGAACTGACCGGCTTCGACATCGACCTTGGTAACGCGCTGTGCGAGCAGATGGGCATCACCTGCGAATGGATAGAGCAGCAGTGGGACGGCATCATTCCCGGTCTGATGGCGCGCAACTACGACGCCATCATGTCGTCGATGACCATCAACGAGGAGCGCCGCGAGCAAGTGCTGTTCTCCGATGCCTACCTGACCGTTCCCTCGGCCTGGTTCGCCCCACAAGACAGCGATATCGAGACACCCAATGAGCAAACCCTCGACGGCCTGACCCTCGGCGTCCAACGCGGTACCCTGCAGGACAGCTACGCCACCGACTTCTACGGCGACGTGGCCAATGTGCGCCGCTACGCCACTGCCGACGACATGCTGCTCGACATGGAGTCGGGGCGTCTCGACCTGGTGTTCGTCAACTACCCGGTGGGCAAGACCACCCTGCTCGACAGCGAGCGCGGCGACTATCGCGTAGTCGGCGAGATGATTCGCGACCCCTACGAGTACTTTGGTGACGGCATTGCTATCGCCTTCCGCCCTCGCGACGAGGCCCTCGCCGAGCGCTTCAACACGGCCCTCGCCGAGCTTCAGGAGAGCGGCGTCTACGACCAGATCCACGACCGCTACTTCAGCGAATAAACCAAATCACCGCGCCTGTCTGTCAGACGCCGCCGTGGGGCGGAGTGCTTGACAGGTGCGGCCCGATCACGCATGTTTTCGTGGTAGTTTCGCCACCTGTAGAGGTTCACTTCCATGACTGTCCACCCCAGGATTGTCCAGGCGAGTTTCGTTGAGAGCTTCTATCTCAGCGAATGGTTCGACGAGTAGCTCCCCCCTTCGGCCACCCTCTGGCCTCTTGGCACCCTGTGCCTGATACCGCGAATGCCGTCACATAACGACGCACCTGAACTTATCCAGGGCGCATTTTCTGACGCCACTCGCGACTAGCCCGACGCGTATCCAACAATCACAAGCTGCCACGTGCGGCGATCTACTCCATGGAGACTCCCATGCGCTATTCCACGCTGTTTCTGAGCGCCACCCTGTGCGCCACTCTGGTCAGCGGCACCGTCCAGGCCCGCGATTACGACGAGGTCCGCCTTGGCGTCGATGTCCCCTACGAGCCCTTCATGTACCGCCAGTCCGACGGCGAGCTCACCGGCTTCGAGATCGAGCTGGGCGAGGCGGTCTGCGACTATCTCGACATCACCTGCACCTGGGTGGAACAGGACTGGGACGGCATCATCCCCGGCCTGATGGCGCGTAACTACGACGCCATCATGTCGTCGATGGCGATCACCGAGGAGCGCGCCCAGCGGGTGCTGTTCTCCGAGCCGTACTACACCACCCCCAGCGCCTGGATCACCACTCACGCGCATGACATCGATATCGACGACCGTGACAGTCTCGACGGCCTGACGGTGGGCGTGCAGCGCGCCACCCTGCAGGACAACTACGTCACTGAGCTTTACGGCGACGTGCTCGACATTCGCCGCTACACCGGCGTCGACGACGTGGTCACCGATCTGCGCGCCGGGCGCCTCGACCTGACCTTCATGGACTACCCGATCGCCGAGGCGGCCATCGAGATCGACACCGACGGCAGCGATTTCCAGCGCATTAGCGACTTTATCAAGGAGCCCGAGCATATCTTCGGCCAAGGCGTAGGCGTCGCCTTCCGCCCCCGCGACGAGGCGCTGGCCGAGCGCTTCAACAAGGCCCTGGCGGCACTCAAGGAGGACGGCACCTATGATGAGATCATGCAGCGTTACTTCAGCTACGACGTAAAGCTTTAACATCGTATGAGCCCTGCAACGCCGACCCATGGCCGGCGTTGCAGGTTACCTGCCACTAAGAGAACTGCCATGCTGACACTGCTCAAGAACGCACGCCTCTACGCCCCCGAGCCGCTGGGGCTATGCCACCTGCTGATCGCCGACCGACGCATCGCCGCGATCTCCGATGCACAACAGCCCCCGCCCATTGACGGGGCCGCTGTCGAGGTAATCGATCTCGGCGGTCGCCGGGTGATCCCCGGTCTGGTCGATCCGCTGGTGCATATCACCGGCGGCGGCGGCGAAGGCGGCTTTGGCACCCGTACCGCAGAACTGACCCGCGACGATGCGCTCGCCTCCGGCGTCACCACCCTGGTGGCGGCGCTGGGCACCGATGCGCTGACCCGGACCCCCGCCAACCTGATCGGCAAGGCCCGCGAACTGATGGCCGCCGGCCTGAGCGTCTACGCCTACACCGGCTCCTACCAGCTGCCGCCGGTGACCCTAACCGATTCGGTGGCCAGCGATATTCTCTACATCCCCGAGTTCATCGGCGTCGGCGAAGTGGCAATCAGCGACCACCGAGGCTCGCAGCCTACCGCCCAGGAGCTGACGCGGCTGGCCTCAGAGGCGCGCACCGCCGGCCTGCTGGCCGGTAAGGCGGGGGTCGTGTTCATTCATACCGGCGATGCACCCAGCCACCTGGAGCCTCTACGCGAGGTCGCGCGCAGCAGCGCCATCCCGCTGTCGCAGTTCTACCCTACTCATATCAACCGCACCGCTGCGCTGTTCGAGGACGGCCTACGCTTCGCCCGCGAGGGTGGGCGTATCGACTTCACCACCAGCACCACCGACGAGCTGCTGGCCGGCGGCGAAGTGGCCGCCTCAGAGGCCGTGGCTCGCGCTCGCCACGCCCGCGTCGACCTGGCCCGGGTCAGCCTCTCCTCTGACGCCAACGCCTCGCTGCCGCAGTTCGATGCCGAGCGCCGCTTCATGGGCCTCAAGCCCGGCCGCCTGGCCAGTCTGTTCGAGGTACTCGGCGAGTGCGTCACCCACCACGATATCCCGTTGGAGCAGGCCCTGCCCTGCGCCGCCACCAACGCCGCCGATGCCCTGAAGCTGCCGCACAAGGGGCGTTTGGCGGCAGGTGCCGACGCCGACCTGCTGGTGCTGTCAGACAGCGGCTGGGCCATCGATGAGGTGTGGGCACTGGGTCGCCGGGTCAACTGAGCACTGCTCAGCGCAGCACGCGGCGAATCAGGAAGGGGCCGATCACTTCGAAGACCACGGTGGAGGCCACCACCGCCGAGAGCAGCAGCGAGCGGTGCTCGGGGAAGCGTTCCACCACCAGCAGCGCCATGCCCATGGCGATACCGGCCTGGGGCGTGAGCGCCAGGCCGATGTCCCGCGGTAGCTCGCGCCCTCGCCCGGTCAACTGCACGCCCAGGGCTCCGCCCATCAAGCGCCCGGCCAGGCGTAGCACGATGTAGGCCAGCGTCAGCCACAGCGCCGCGCCCATATAGCTGAGGTCGACGTGAGCCCCGGAGAGCACGAAGAAGAACACCAGGAACGGCCACTCAATATGCTCGATCTGGCGGAACGAGCGAGTATGGTGGGAGGAGAAATTGGCCACCAGCGCCCCAGCAAACATCGCCGCCAGCAAGCCCGAAACGTCGAACCAGGTCGAAAAGCCGGTCAGCAGCAGGATCAGCGCGAACGCCTCGACCTGCGTCGGCTCCCCCGGTCGCAGGCGGCCGGTGAGCCAGGCGGCTGGCAAGCCGATGGCCGCGCCTAGCACCAGCGCACCGCCCAGCTCCCAGCCGGCATAGGCCAGCGCCAGGCTGCCGTCGCCGGTCAAATGCCAGCCGAGCAGCGCCATCGCCAGCCCGAACAAAAGAATACCCCAGGCATCGTCGATGGCGACCATGCCCATCAACAGCCGGGCACGCAACCGGTCATCGCCACGGGCATAGACTTCATCGCTGATTTCCGCCGGCTCGGTGGCCACCGAGATCGCCGCCAACGCGACCACCACCACCAGCGGGAAGCCCAGCAGCCACAGCCCAACGCCCACCAGTAGCGCACCGCTCAACACGATGGCCAGCGAGATCACCACCAGCAACCAGCCGTTTCGGCGCAGCCGCGCCAGGGTCAGCTCGCCGCCGAGCAGGAACGACACCAGCACCAGCGCCAGGTGGATCAGCGGCTCGCTCATCCCCCCCAGCGGCGCACTGCCGTCGCGCCCCAGCAGCAGCTGCTGCACCAGTGCCAGGCATACGCCGACCAGCACCAGCAGCGAGATACGCGGCAGGTGCCAACGCCTGGCCAACGCATCCACCCCGATGCTGACGCTCAGGATCACACCCAGCAGGATCAGGTTAGCCGTCGCCGTGCTGAGCTCGGCCATCGGCCACTGCCAGGTTTCGCTCGCGGTCATGCCGCGAGCTTAGCGAGCCTGCTGCATGAAGTTCAAGATCCAGCGCACGGTCAGCTCGGCATCCAGCGGGGCGTTCAAGGCGTCGAGCCCTTCGTCGCCCCGTGTCTCGCTGGCTAATTCGACTCACAGGTAAGCTAGAAAAGTGGAACCATCAGCAGTATCAGCGTTATCACTCCCAGTGAAATCAAAGTGCCGCTTGCTACGAATCTTGCAGACTCGCCTGTGCCTCGGAAGTAAGTTTCCAGTACGACAATGTTAGCTGCAGGAGGGAGCAGCGGGAGAATGAACAGCGCCAAGGCATTGTCAGTGACAACATCTATCCCCAAGCGCCAGCTTACCCAAAGAAACCCAGCAACTATCGCACCACCTGCCAGCGCACGAAGACATGCAACAGGAATCGATGCACGAAGATCACCAAGAGTAACTTTGGAGCTGTATAACCACATTCCAAGCACAGCCATCCCAGCAATTGACATTAACTGTTTAGCCGCCTCATACCCTACGGCTATTATGTTCAGATCAGAACCAAATGGCACTAGTTGCAAAGACAATCCAGCCAGAACAGCCAGCACGGGAGGGGCCTTCAGAGCACGCACCATCGACATACCCCAGTGAGCTTCTGGCTGAAGCGCTGTAGAAGAGGCAATGTTCCCAAATACGGAACTACCAATATAAGCCGCGATGATAATTCGACTCGCTTCATCACCGAAAACTGCTATAGCAAGCGGCAGGCCAAGCCAGCCAATATTGAGATAACTAAAGGACAAAGCAGTGATACGATCACGCCAGATGAGACCTGCCAAAAAATATAATAAAACACAGAAAACGAACCCAAATATCGCAACCTCTGCTGTACCAGGCTGGTACGTCAAAAGGTTATACACAATCACATACGGTATAAAAATCCTGATCAGAAGCTTTGAAAGCAGCGCTTTAGCTTGTGGAAAAAAACGTCCTAACAGCATGCCGCCTAGCACGTAAAAAAATGGCTGCATTATGCTCATTGCCGGCACCCCTCCTCGAAAGAGGAAAATCTAATCTCTATTGCCAAATAGTGAGCCAAGTTAGAGGCGCACAGTGAGTTAAACCAGAACGCATTAGTAGAGAAAAGAGAACCTTTAGCCAGCGGCCCCAAACAATAAATTCCTGAGTTTCTCAATTTGCTTTGCAGGCCATAAGTCAATCCATCAACTTTCAGCCCACCACATGGATGTTCCATAGCCAAACCTCGCACCAAGAGATTTCTTATTAAGGTGGACTTCACATCCTTCACACCACCCACCCCGCCCGTCCCATCTATAAGCGCATCAGCGCATATCTTCTTGCGAGAAGTTTCAAGAATATATTTTCCGCCTTTGATTTTTATCGGCGCGACTGGCCGATGCAGCTGCAGACGCCCTTCCTTAGCATAGACATTCAACTCTTCCACCACGTCCATAGGGATAGGATGACGCCAGCATGCCCAGAAAGCACCAAAGCTCTTCTGAAACTCTAAACACTCCTTCTCGCTTAGCTTCAGCCAAATTTTGTGAGCGAAATATCTTGTAGATGACAATGTGTCTTGGAACGGTAAATCTGACTTATCTGCACGATCTATAAGATAATCCCAGTAGCCACTTAGATCACCTTTCGCTCTCAATTCATCAGCTTTGAGTATTTCTGGATTTCGCATATACGCCACTTCTCGGCGAAGCAGGCTAACAATTCTTGAAAGCCGCTCTCCACGCTCCCTCTTGTTCAATTCACTCTTAATTTTATCCCAGGTAAAAACCTCCGGCTCATATTTTGCCTGTCGTGATATGACTGTAGGAACATAGCCGCTCCTAGAGAACCAATGGATAGATTGGCAACCCTTTTTTACCAACGACCTCACACAGTCTACAGCCGTTAGTCCAGTACCGGCAACTATGCTGAAACGAATGATACTGCTAAAAGTGTGACACTGGCATGTCTTCACAGCACCTCAACTTGTAGTATATTTTATAAAAATAATGTAAGAAATAGCTTACAGCTGTAAGCCATTCACCACGCCAAAAACATCAGCGGTCTCAATGACAAAGTGAAACACCCGACCCATTCGGTATGGTATTGCCATGGCTCACTGCTGCCGCCACCTTACTGCTGAAGTACGAGCTGCCATCATGTTGATGTGGGCGCACTACGCTATCCGAGCCATTATACAGCGGCATGCCTCCCGGCTAGCTCAGGAAGGATCGGAACACCTGTCCATGACGTACGACCAAGGCAGGGAAAAGGTGAAGCATGCCGAGATTACTCAGAAGGCCGGCACCGCTATCTACTTCTCTGACCCGCGCAGCCCATGACAGCGTGGGTCCACGCGGATGGCCGTCCCCTCAACAGCAATGGGCTGTTGCGTCGGTACCTGCCAAAGGGCACGGACCTATCGGTCCACATCAGGCAAGAACTCGACGAGATCGCCGAATCCCTGACTATACAGCCGCTCAAGGAACTGGACTGGCGAACGCTGTTGGAGGTTTACGCCGGGCTACTCAAGAAATCCATCTCGATTCGAGCACCATTCAATAGCGTTGCGCTTGGAACTTGAGACCGCCGAGGCATGAGGTTTGTTTGCTTACCTCCGGGACTGCATCTGAATATGTCAACTGCCACCCGGAGACAGGCGTTATTCCTTTCTGCTCGCTTTATGAGCGCATTGATCTTTAACCTACCATAGCTGCTGGTTATTTGAGCTGCTTAGTCGCTCGAACGTAACGCACGCCGCATGAAGTTCAAGATCCAGCGCACGGTCAGCTCGGCATCCAGCGGGGCTGACAGTGAATCGAGTCCCTCGGCGACCCTCGCCGCCCCGACCAGGTCGCAGCGTAGCTGCATCAGGTCATGGGAGTAGGGCTTATTGAACTCGGGGTGCCCCTGTACGCCAAGGAAGTGCTCGCCGACCTGCATCAGGTAGTAAGGGCAGAAGTCGCTGCCGGCCAGCACACGGGCCTCCGGCGGTAGCCGCTCGACCTGGTCCTGGTGGCTGACCAGCAGATCGAGATTGGGCTGCCACGGCTGCATCCATTCGGTGCGGGCATTGACGCAGTTGAACGACATGCCCACCCCCCAGCCTCGCGGACTCTTCACCACCTCGCCGCCCAGCGCCTTGGCGATCAACTGATGACCGAAACAGACCCCGACCAGCGGCTTGCCGGCGTCCCATAGCTCGCGCACGAAGTCGCACAGCGCATCGACCCATGGCAAGCCGTCGTTGACGCCGAACTTGGAGCCGGTGGTCAACCAGGCGTCGGCGGCGTCCACGTTGTCGGGAATCTCGCCGTCGAGGCAGCGCCACACGCGAAACTCTAGACTCGGATCAACGCGCTTGAACAGCGCTTCGAACATCGCCGGGTAGTTGCCGTGAGTCTCGATCAACTCAGGCGCCACATCGTCACACTGCAGCAGTCCTATGCGCATGGCCCGGCCTCCTCTTTCCAAGTCTGGCGCCATATCTTATGCCAAGTTGGCAGCTATCGCTCAAAGACGCCCCTCCACCGCTGCGACGAAGATGTCGCGATACTGGCCGGCATCGAAAGCGATCGGATTGGTACCCGACGAGGGATCGGCCACCGCCATCTGCCCCACCTTGTCGGCCTGCTGGGTATCCATCTTGAGCTCGGCCAGTGTATGCGGAATCGCCAGCCGCTGGCGCATTTCCAACACCCAGTCGATCACCGTCGCGGTGCCTGGCTGGCGCAGGTCGAGGTAGCGCCCGAGGCGCACCATCTGCTCGCCAATCGCCTGCTCGTTGGCGCGCAGCACATAGGGCATCAGAATCGCATTGAGCGTGCCGTGATGGGCGTCGTACAGCGCCCCCAGCGGATGCGCCAGGGCGTGCATCGCGCCGAGGCCGCGCTGGAAAGCGGTGGCGCCCATGCTCGAGGCTACCAGCATGTTCATGCGTGCCTCGAGATCGCTACCGTCGGCGTAGGCACGCGGCAAGTAGTGGCAGACCCTCCGCATGCCCTCCACGGCGATGCCCTCGGCCATGGGGTGATAGAGCGGTGAGCACCACGCCTCGAGGCAGTGGGAGAGGGCATCCATGCCGGTGGCGGCAGTGATCGTGGGCGGCAGGCCGGCAGTCAGCTCCGGGTCGAGTATTACCGTAGCCGGCACCATGCCGGGGTGGAAGATGATCCGCTTGACGTGCTCGACCTCGTCGGTGATCACCGAGGCGCGCCCTACCTCAGAGCCGGTGCCGGCGGTAGTGGGTACCGCCACGATGGGCGCGATGGCATCGCCATCGGCGTTCTTCCAGTTGTCACCGACGTCCTCCAGCGACCACAGCGACAAGCCTTCGCGCTGGTTGGCCATCAGCGCCACCGCTTTGGCGGCGTCGAGACCAGAGCCACCGCCGAAGGCGATCACGCCGTCGTGACCGCCGTCACGGAAGGCGGCCATCCCATCGAGCACATTCTTGCCGGTGGGGTTGCCCTTGATCTCGCTGAACACGGCGATGCCCAGGCCGCTGTCGTGACAGGCCAGCACGATGTCGCGCACCATGGGCAGATTGGCAAGCCCGGGATCGGTGATCAGCAGCGGCGCCTTCATCCCCAGCGCCTGGCATGCCTCAGGCAGCTCGCGGATGCGCCCGACACCGGTAAGAATATTGGCGGGGTAGTTCCAGCCCATATGGAACTGGCTCATATCCTGGCTCATTGGCGACTCCTAGGCATGTTTGAGGTGAAAGGACTTGGGCCGGGTCAGTGTCTCGTAACCGAGCCGTGACAGCGAACAGCCGCGCCCCGACTGCTTGACGCCGGTCCAGGCCAGTTCGGGGTCGAGGTAGTCGCAGCGGTTGGTGAACACCGTGCCCGCCTCGAGGCGCTGCGCCAGCCGCTCGCCGGCCGCCATGTCGCGGGTAAACACCGCCGCGGTCAGTCCGAAGGCACTGTCGTTCATCAGCGTCACCGCTTCGTCGTCGGAGGCCACCGGCATGATGCCGACCACCGGCCCGAAACTCTCTTCGTGCATGACCCGCATCGAGTGGTCGACCCCGGTGAGTATCTGCGGCGCCAGGTAGGCGCTACCCGGCACCGAGAGCGGATAGTCGCCGGGATCGATCCACGCCCTGGCGCCGCCGGCCACCGCCTCCTCGATCTGGCCGCGCACGAAATCCGCCGCCGCCGGGCGCACCAGCGGGCCAAGGGTGGTGGCGGGGTCGCTGGGGTTGCCCAGTCTGAGCTGCCTGACCCAGGCCACCGCACGCTCGACGAAGGCGTCGAAGATCGCCTGGTCGACGTAGATGCGTTCGATGCCGCAGCAGCTCTGCCCCGAATTGAAGAAGGCGCCGTCCATCACGCCTTCCACCGCTGCGTCGAGATCCACGTCAGCGCGAATATAGGCCGGGTCCTTGCCACCCAGTTCCAGGCCGGTAGCAATGAAGCGGCCGGCGGCGTTGCGCTCGACCATCGCGCCGCCGGCCACCGAGCCGGTGAAGGAGACGTGGTCGACGCGCCGGTCGCGGATCAGCTGTTCGGTGGCCGCATGCGACAGGTGCAGGTGTTGGAACACCCCCTCGGGCAGGCCCGCGGCATCGAAGGCCTGCTGGATGCGCTCGGCGCACAGCGGGGTCTGGGCGGAGTGTTTGAGAATCACCGTATTGCCGGCCATGATCGCCGGCACGATGGCATTCACTGCGGTCATGAAAGGAAAATTCCACGGCGCGACGATGAACGACACGCCCAGCGGCTCGCGGGTGATATAGCGGGTAAAGCCCGGTTTGTCGGCTAGCCGAACTGGCGCCAGCGCTGCCTCGGCTAGGCCGATCATGCCCCTGGCGCGCTCCTCGAAGCCGCCGATTTCGCCACCCGCGGCGCTGATCGGACGGCCCATCTGCCAGGTCAGCTCGGTGGCGAGCTCATCGCGCCGGGCGACGAAGGCATCGACCATCGCCGAGCAGTAGCGCGCACGCTCGGCGATCGATACGTCGCGCCAGCTGCGCTGAGCGCTGGCCGCCCGCGACAACGCCGCCTCGATCTGCGCCGGATCGGCCAGCTCCCGCTCGACATAGACCGAGCCGTCGACGGGAGATATCGTTTTCTGTGTGGGCATACGCGTCTCTTTCCTTCCAGTAACGAGTGACAAGGCTCAGTTCGCTGCTTCCCGACGCCGCCAGGCAGCCGGCCCGCGGCTTATCCGGCGACAGGCCACCGCGGGGGCGCTGTGAATCCCTCCCTGGACGCTACTTCTTCCTTCCCTGGAAGAAGACCCCCGCTTTGCCCTGTCCCCGACGCCGCTCATCGTTCTGCCAACCAGTACGACCAAGGTGAGCACTGAGCGAGCTCAAATAATCTCGAAATAGCGGTCTAACTCCCAATCAGTAATATGGCGTCGGAACTCGCGCTCCTCCCACTCCCGGGTCGCCGCGAAGTGCTCGACGAAGTCGTCGCCGAACAGCGCCCGAGCCGGTTGCGATGCCTTGAGGCGCTGGGCAGCTTCCCACAGGGTACGCGGCAGCGCCTGGTGCTCGGGGTGGTCGAGTTCGTAGGCGTTGCCGCGTACCTGCTCGTCCGGCTCGAGGCGTTGCTGAATGCCGTACAGGCCCGCAGCGATGGCCGCGGCCAGCGCCAGGTAAGGGTTGGCATCGGCGCTGCCGAGTCGATACTCAACGCGCTGCGACTTGGCGCTGCCGGGAATCACCCGCAGCGCCGTGGTGCGGTTCTCGACCCCCCAGGTTGCCTCGGTAGGTGCCCAGAAGCCGGGGATCAGCCGCGTGTAGCTGTTGATGGTCGGCGCGAACATGGCCAGAAACTCGGGCATCAGCTGCTGCTGACCGGCCACGAAGTGGCGCTGTATATCGCTCATGCCATAGGGCTTGTCGGCATCGAAGAACGCCGAGTCGCCGCTGTCGGTGTGGGTCAACGACAGATGAATATGGCCGCTCTGGCCGGGATAGTCCGGCGACCACTTGGCCATGAAAGTGGCCATCAGGCCGCGGCGCTGCGCCCACACCTTGGTGAACGTCTTGAACAGCGCGCCCTTGTCGCCGGCCGCCAGCGCACCGTCGACGCCGATGGCCGCCTCGAGCACCCCGGGGCCGGTTTCGGTGTGCAGCCCCTCGATGGGGAAGTCCATGGCTTCGGATAGCGCCAGCAGTTCATGATAGAGCTCGGCGTGCACCGAGCTTCGCAGCATCGAGTAGCCCATCATGTCCGGCGTCAGCGGGGTCAGGTTGCGAAAGCCCTTCTCGCGGATCGATTCGGGGGTCTCGCGGAACATGAAGAACTCGTACTCCAGCGAGCCATGGGCGTTGAAGCCCATCGCGCTGGCCTGATCGAGTACCCGCCGCAGCAGCCCACGCGGGCAGATCGCCTCGGCCTTACCGCTGAACTCGGCGAGAAACAGCAGCATATCGCCCTCCGCTGGCACCTCGCGGCAGCTCTCGGGGACGATGCGTAGCTGGGCGTCCGGGTAGCCGGTATGCCAGCCGGTGTACTTGACGTTGTCGTAGAGCTCGTCCTTGCTGTCCCAGCCCAGCACTACGTCGCAGAACGCGAAGCCCTCGTCCAGGGCGTGGAAAAACTTGTCGCGACGCATGTACTTGCCGAGCATCACGCCGTCCATGTCGAACATCCCGACCTTGACGTGGGTCAGGCCGCGCTCCTCGACCAGGCGTCGGGCATCATCGGCGCTGGTGATGTGTCGGGGTGATAATTGACTCATGGCAACTTCCTTAGTGGGCCAACGGTCGTTAGGCTCTGTACGAAAAATGTCCGCGCTCGCCGACTTTTCGTACAAAGCCTAGGCAGCAGGTATGCGGGGCGGGCAGTGCCCGCCCCGGACATGCCTCAACTGTAGCGGTAGGGAGGCCCTGCCTGCTGCATGGTCTGACGATAATCCTTGAGGATCTGCACCACCTTGGCGCTGCGCTCGCTCTGTTCGGCGATCTCGTCCCAGAACTCCAGCGCCGCATCCTCCAGCGTTTGCCACTCCTCTTCGGGGATCGAGGTGAGCTCGAGCTTGCCACCGGTGGTGCGATAGTGCGCCTCGCCCCACCAGTACCAGTGCTGCCGGTAGTAGTGCGAATTGTCCATGCACAGCTTGAACAGCGTCTGCAGGTGCTCGGGCACCTCGTTCCAGCGGTCACTGTTGGCGAAGTAGGAACCGGCCCAGGCCCCGGAGATGTTGTTGGTCAAGTAGTAGTTGGCGACGTCCGCCCAGCCGACGGTATAGGCCTCGGTGATACCGGCCCAGGCGATGCCATCGAGTTCACGGGTCTGCATGGCGACTTCGATGTCCTCCCACGGCAGGGTCACCGGTACCACGCCGAAGCGACTCAGGAAGCGCCCAGCGGTGGGGAAGGTGAAGACGCGCTTGCCGCGCAGGTCCTCGAGGCTGCGGATCGGCTCGCGGGTCACGAAGTTGCAGGGGTCCCAGGCGCCGGCACCCAGCCAGGTCACGCCGTCGACCTCGGCGTAGGCCTCCTCCCAGATCTCCTTGAGCCCGTAGTGATTGAACAGCGCCGGCACGTCGAGGCTGTAGCGCGAGGCAAACGGGAAGTAGCCGCCGAACACCGAGACATCCACCGGCGCGGCGATGGAGTCATCGTCGCTCTGCACCGCATCGATGGTGCCGCGCTGCATGGCCCGGAACAGCTCCCCGGTAGGCACCAGCTGGTCGGCGTAATAGAGTTCGATCTCCATCTCGCCGTTGGCCGCCTTGTTGAAGGCATCGATGGAGGGCTTGATGACGTGGGCCGCCAGCGCCGGACCGGCGTAGGTCTGCATGCGCCAGCGGATTGGGCTCGACTGGGCATGCACATAGGGCGCCCCCACGGTAGCCGCGCCCACCGTGGCGGCCGTGGCCACCCCGGCCTTCTTGAGGAAATTACGCCTGTTGCGATCGGTCATGATATGTCTCCCATGGATTGTTGTTGTTACCACTACATCGCGTTCATGCTTCCCTACTTGCTACTTCCTTGCCCGTCGCCGGGCATACTCGCCTCTCAGCCGTAGTAGAGCTCCGGTAGCCACAGCGCCAGCTGCGGAAAGGCGGTGATCAGTCCTAGCCCCAGCACCATGATCGCCACGAACGGCCAGACGCTGCGGTAGATGTCCATCAGCGTCACCTCGGGAGGTGCCATGGCGCGCATCAAGAACAGGTTGTAGCCGAACGGCGGCGTCATGTAGGCGATCTGCACGGTGATGGTGTAGAGCACCCCGTACCACACCGGGTCGAAGCCCAGGCTCACCACCAGCGGCACGTAGAGTGGCGCGACGATCACCAGCATCGCGGTGTCGTCGAGGAACATGCCCATCAGGATGTAGGAGAGCTGCATCATCAGCAGGATCTCCCAGGGGCCGAGCCCCATGCGGTCGAGGAACACGTTCTCGATGGCACGCACCGCGCCGAGACCGTCGAACACCGCGCCGAAGCACAGCGCAGCCAGAATGATCCACATGAACATGCAGCTGATGCCCAGGGTGCGGCGCACTGTGACCTCGATCACCGCTCGGGTCAGGCGCCCCTTGACCAGCGCCGCCAGGGTGGCGGCGAAGGCGCCGTAGGCAGCGCTCTCCACCAGGCTGGTGACGCCCATCAGGAACAGCCCGGTCATCGAGAAGAAGATCAGCAGCGGCAGGATACCGGCGCTCAACAGCTTGAGCTTGGCACCCAGGCTCATGGTGCGCTCCTCGACGGGCAGCGCCGGGCCCAGGCTCGGCTGCAGCCGGCAGCGCACCACGATATAGATCACGAACATCGCCGCCAGGATCAAGCCGGGAATGGCTCCGGCCAGCCACAGCTTGCCGACCGGCTGGCGAGCGATCATGCCGTAGAGCACCAGCACCACGCTGGGCGGCACCAGGATGCCCAATGAGCTGCCCGCTTGAATCACCCCGGTGACCATGATCTTGTCGTAGCCGCGGCGCAGCAGTTCGGGCAATGCGATGCTGGCGCCGATCGCCATACCCGCCACGCTCAGGCCGTTCATCGCCGAGACCACGACCATCAGGCCGATGGTGCCGATCGCCAGCCCGCCCTTCAGCGAGCCCATCCAGACGTGAAACATCTCGTAGAGATCGCCGGCAATGCCCGACTCGGAGAGCATATAGCCCATGAACACGAACAGCGGCAGGGTCAGCAGCGGGTACCAGTTCATCAGCACGAAGCTGGCGTTGAACGGCATCTCCACCCCGCCGTCGCCCCACAGCAGCAGCGCCGCGGCGGCGCCGACGAAACCGATCACCCCGAACACCCGCTGGCCGGTCAGCAGCAGCAGCATCATGGTCGAGAACATCAGCAACGCGATCATCTCGTAGCTCATGCCTCGCCCTCCGCGTCGATGGGGCGCCCCAGCGCCGCGCCGAGATCACGAAAGAAGGTGGCGAAGGCCTGCAGCAGCATCAGCAAGATGCCGAAGCACATGATCAGCTTGATCGGCGCCAGCGGCGGCGCCCAGGAGGAGTGGTTACGCTGCCCATACTCCAGCGCGTACTGGGTGCTGGAGATACCACCCAGTAGCAGGGTGACCAGGAAGATGATCAGAAACACGATGGTAACGGCATCCACCGCTGCCTGAGTGCGCGGCGACCAGCGGCTATAGAACAGGTCCATGCGCACATGCGCGCCCATCTGCATGGCGTAGGCGCCGCCCAGCAGGTAGTAGCTGGCCAGCATGAATTGCGACATCTCCACGCCCCACAGCAGCGGCGCATTGAGCACCGAGCGCGAAAACGAGGCGTACAGCAGCAGCCCCATCATGATGAAGATTATGTACATCACCAGCCGCCCCACCCCACGGTTGAGGCGCTCTACCCAGCGGACATAGACGCATATTGTTGTTGGCATTGGGTGGCAATCCCGCGTCGCACATCGAATGGCTATCAGTCTTGGACGCGGATTCACGATCTGGCAAAGAGCATCGGTCGCACCGACGCCGTTACTATCGAAAAAATCGATAGTGCACGCCTTAAGCGCACTCGGCAGGATGCGATGCGCCAACTCAGGGCTGGGTAGAGACCTCGGAGGAGAGCCACGGCAGGCCGCGCTCGAGCTCCTGACGGAAGCGCAGTTCCAACAGCCGGCGGGCATCACGGGCCAACTGGGCAGGCAGGTCGCCGAGCTCGTCGCGACGTGCAACCAGCGTCAGCTCACGCTGCAGGGAGGGTATCGGTAGCGGCGCCACTCGCACCTGCAGGGTGTCGAGGCCGGCCTGGAAGAGGCATAGCGGCGTGGTGATGGTCCAGCCGGCCCCGGCGCTGACCAGGCGTAGCACGGCGAAGGTGTTGTCGAGGTGCAGGCGCGCCGGCAGCTCAAGCTGATTGAGGCGCAGATGGCGCTCGATGGCCTGGCCGATCAGCGACTGCGGCGTATAGCGCACGAAGTCGAGCTGGCGGGCCAGCCAGCGCAGGTTGTCGAGCGGCCCCGACCAGCTGACCGGCGCCACCAGCACGAAGGGCTCGCGCAGTACCGCGTGACGCTCGAGGCCGTCGTAGTTCTCCAGGCGATCGTCGGAGACGATGATATCGACATGCCGGGTCAGCAGGGCGTGACTGTGCATGTGCGACAGCCCGGTGGTCAGGGTGTAGTCGCGGGTGTGCCGCCTGATCAGCTCGATCAGCGGCTGGCCAACCGCCGTGGCCAGCGAGTCGACCAGCGCCAGGCGCACCTGATGCAGCTGGCCAAGGGCTCCGGAGACCAGTTCACGGCGGGTGCTGCGCGCCTCATCGAGCAGCCGTCTGGCGCGGTCATAGAAGAAGCGCCCGGCCGTCGTCGGCTCCAGCGGTCGCGCATTGCGCTTGAACAGGCTGACGCCGAGGCCCTCCTCGAGGGTGGCAAGACTCTGGGACACCGACGACTGCTTGAGCCCCAGGCGCCGCGCGGCGGCGCTCTGGCTGCCCTGCTCCAGGGTCTCGACGAAGATTTCCATGCTGCGTAGATCGAACCCGAAACCGCTGCGCATCCCAGTGTCCTTGAATGAGCTGTCCTTGACCCTGTCTCTCCAGCATCAGACTATCCTGTCAGGACGACCAGGCCCAGCCTGACCGGGAGGATCCCATGCCCCATCTACTTTTCGTGTACGGCACCCTCAAGCGCGGCTTCGCCAACCATGCCGGCTACCTCGGCGAGGCAGAATTCCTAGACCTCGCCGTGACCTGCGAGCCCTTTCCACTGGTACTCAACGGCCCACGCTTCTCACCGGTACTGGTAGATGCCCAGGGCAAGGGCCTCAAGGTCCAGGGTGAACTCTACCGGGTCGATGCGCCGACCCTGGATGAACTCGACCGACTGGAGCGGGTCAATGAGCGCGACGGCTATCGCCGCCGCCGGCTGGCGATAGCCGATCCGAGCGGTCAGGTGCGTGCCGCCTGGAGCTACCTCAAGCCACCCAGTTGGGTCGAGGACGTGAGGAGCGAGCCCATGGCCGTGTATGATGACGACCGCTATCGGCCCAGGCCAGACGCCTGACAATCCACTGCTTCATCGCTACAACCCGGAGGTAACGATGAGCGCAACGGCAAGCGCCGCCCCTGACACGTTTCGCCCTACCTCGACCTGGACCGCCTGGGGCCAATGGCTGGCCCTGGCAACCATGAGTATCGACCACCTGACCCGCTACGTGCTGCCCGACAGCTGGCAGCTCGACTGGGCCGGTTCGTCCATTGGCCGCATCGCCTTTCCGCTGTTCGCCGCCATGGTCGCTTGGCACGGGCTATTCAACACCCGCGATCCACAGCGCTATGCGCGGCGCATCCTGATCATCGGGCTCGCTGCCCAGTTACCCTACATGATGATGCCGCGGGCCTCGGACGCCTTGATCCTCAACGTCTGCTTCACGCTGGCGGCAGGGCTCGCCGGCGGCGCCTGGCTGCGTGAACTGGCGGACCGCCAGCAGCGCGGTGAGCTGGCCGCGCACTGGACAGCCCTGGGGGCTACAGCGGTGCTGGTCTGCTGGTACCTGCTGGGTCACTGGGTCGAGTACGGCCACAACGGCCTGCTGCTGATTCCGCTGTTGATGTTCGCCATGCACCATCTCAGTCAGGCCGGTCATAGCCTGCCGGAACGCCTGCTGGCGGCCGCCGCGGCGCTGCCGGTGCTGTGGGTGGCGGGTCAGATGAACGCCTCGGACATGGCCAAGTCGTTCACCGTCGCCACCTGCATCGCAGTGCTGCTGCTCGCCGCCGGCGCCGCCCAGCGCGTGCCGCGGCTCGGCATGCTGATGCCTCGCCGGCTATGGCTGGCCTGGTATCCCGGCCACTTTGCGTTGATCGCCATATGGCTATGGGTTATAGGCGCCGCGAGCTGGCCGCTCGGCTAGGCTTTGTACGAAAACTGCCTGCGCTCGGCCATGCGGCGTTAAAAATCGGCTCAAAATGCTCATTTACACCCCGTAAACTCCGCTTTTTCGCCGATTTTTGCTTTGCGACCCACATGGATGTGGGAAGTGCGTTGGCCCGTCGGGAACGGGCCTAGCCCTGACCTTCGCTCGCCGACTTTTCGTACAAAGCCTAGTGGCCTAACGCGCTCCTAGGGCCAGCTGTATACCCCGCGGTTGAGGCCGTCGCGCATCGCCGAAATCACCTTGGCGCCGCGCAGGGTGGCGCCGCTGAAACCGTCTACCTCTTCGACCACGCGCTCGGGCTCGTAAAGAGCGAAGATCGAGGTCAAGGGCTCGCCCTCCAGCCATTCGGTGATGCGTCGATGCTGCACCATCACCGGATACAGATCTTCGTCCTCCTCCAGCGTCAGGTAGTCGACGCCGCGGTAGGCGAGGTGGCGGAAATTCACCTCGGTCAGGTGGCCATCGCGCAGATCGAAGGTGATATTGACCTGAATCTCGCCGCGATCGGTGAACACGCCGCGGTAGTGGCCATCCATAGGCTGGCCCAGCATGGCCCTATGCAAGCGCAGGTCCTCAGCGGGTGACGGCGCGGTGTCCGCCGCTTCTTGCTCCATCGGCTGATCTTCCGCCTGGCTGGGCGGCTCGGCGGCCTCGGCGCGTTCCAGCGGTTCGCCCTGGTCGTCGACCAGCCTACCGATGCGATAGTCCTCCAGTTGGCGCTCAGCGGCCGGGCTATGCGGCCGCCCGGGGCGCTTGTTGTCCCACGCCTCGCTGGATTCTCGTCCGCACCATTCGAGGATCACCTCCTCTTCGGTGGGGTGATCGGGGATGTAATCCGTGATGTCGTAGACGCCACCGTGGATGGCTTTCCAACAGCTCTCGGCGCTGGCATGTTCGGCCAGCTCATCGAGGGTGATATCGCGCGCTTCACTGCTATCGTCGGCCTCGTCCGAGGAGAGCGCCTGCACCGACACCAAGGTGCCGATACTGGCCAGGAAGGCGATGAATGCGCTATAGGCAATCTTGTTCATAGGAAGTCGAAGACCTCGCAGTGGATGCGCAATGCCGGCACGCCCTGGGCGGCGAGCAGGTCACGCAGGTGGCTGATCATGCCCGGCGGGCCGCACAGGTAGATCTCGCGGTCGACGTAGTCCGGGCAGTGGTGTCGCAGGAAGGCCTCGCTGAGCGGGCCTTGTTCACGGTAGAAGTGGGCGGTCACCGTCAAGCGCTCGACGTCCTCGGCACAGCGAGTGAGCTCATCGAGGTAGTAGGCACGGTCGGGGCCGTTGGCCAGGTAGAACAGCTGGGCATGACGTCCTTCATCTTCAGCAGCCATTCCCCTGGCTGCGCTGACGAATGGTGTGATGCCGATGCCGCCGCCGAGCCATAGCGCGTCTCGCTGAGCATAGTCCACGGCGAAGAAGTCGCCGTAAGGCCCTTCGAGCATCGCCCGACTGCCCACACTGACGGTCTGCAGGGCATGGCTGGCATCGCCGAGGTCCTTGATGCCGAGCCTCAGTAAAGGGTCGTCCGGGGCCGAGGCGATGGTGTAGGGGTGTTCCTCGCCGCGTCCCGCCGTCAGCGACTCGTCGAGCGGGGTAAGGTAGACGAACTGGCCGGGGCGATAGCGGAGCCCGCGGCCCTCCGGGCGCAGCGCAATTTCCACCACACCTCGGGCCAGCGGCGCGACACTCTCCACCCGGTAAGGGTGGCGAGCCAGCGACGGCGACAGCAGCTTGCGCCATACCATGGCCGCCATACCCAGCGCACCGAGCAGCCACCACGGCCAGGTCTCCCCCGCCAGCGGCAGCGCATGCCCCAGCGCCAGCAACAAGGCGGCGGCCGACAGCAGATGCAGGCGCTTCCAGCGCTGGTAGTCGAGCCGGCCGAAGAACTGGAAGGTCGGCGCCAGGAAGATCACCATCGCCAGCCAGGCCAGCCAGCCGCTCCACAATGCCAGCTGCGACAGCGGCGGGAACAGCGTCAGTACCGCCACCTCGAGGCCGGCCGGCACCCGCGCCAGGCCGAGGGCCAGGACGTGCAGCATGATCAGAATAAAGGCGCCAAAGCCAAGCAGGCGGTGCAACCACCAGAGCCGGTCGAGTCCGCCGAACCAGCGGTCGAATCCCGGCAGCCGAATGCTCAAGGCCGCGGTCACCAGCAGCATGGCAAGCCCCAGGATACCGCCGACGCGCCCTACCCAACCAAGCAGTGCCGCCGCCTCTCCCGGCGGTCCACCCAGTCGCGGCGCGGCAATCGCCAGCGGCAGTAGCAGTACGGCGATCAGCAGCAGATCGCCGCGGTAGAGACGCAACGGCATAGGCACTCCTCGTCAGCATGACCTTCAGTGTCGACGAGATGCGATGTGGCGCAAGGGCAGACCCGGCGTGACTTGATCCATGTCAACCGATGCCCCCAAAATGACATCATAAGGTCATGCTAATGTCATCGAGACTGCCAACAATGGCCTCTCGCTTCCTATGAGGAGACATGGCCATGAAACACCCGCAGCGACCCGGCGCGGTCGATCCGATTCTCGCCGACGGCGACGAGCCACTCAGCAATCGATCCCACAACCGCTATTTCGGCGATATCCTGGAGACCCGCCTCAGCCGGCGCAGCATGCTGCGCGGCAGCCTGGCCACTTTTATCGCCGGTGCCATGGCCACTCGTCTGCCATTCTCCTCGGCCTTTGCCGGCGAGGCAGCCGCCGCCCCCAGTCTCGGCTTCCAGGCAATTCCCACCAGCGCCGCCGACACCGTCGTCGTGCCCGACGGTTACCGGGTACACGCCATGCTGCCCATGGGCACCCCCATCAGTGGCCACATGCCGGCCTACTCGCTCTCCGCCAGCGGTGAGGATCAGGCCCACCAGGTCGGTAGCCACCACGACGGCATGCACTTCTTCCCGCTGCAGGGTAGCGCCCGTGACGGCCTGCTGGTGATGAACCACGAGTACATCGAGCCGCGCTTCCTGCACGCCGCCGCGGCCGGACTGGCCCTGGACCGCAGCGGCTTCCCGCAGAACGAGGATGGCAGCCGCGACGACGACCAGGTACTCAAGGAGCTCAACGCCCACGGCGTAAGCGTGGTGCGCGTGCGTGCTGACGACCAGGGCCAGTGGCAAGTGGTCGAGGACGTCCACAACCGCCGCATCACCGGCCTGACGCCAATGCGCCTGGCCGGGCCGGTCGCCGGCACCGAGCACTTGGTGACCCAATACAGCCCGGACGGCACAATGACCCGCGGCACCCTCAACAACTGCGCCCACGGCGTCACCCCATGGAACACCTACCTGGCCGCCGAGGAGAACTGGGCCGGCTACTTCGCCAACAGCGATGTCGAGATCGACCGTCGCCAGGCGCGCTACGGCATCGAGACCCGCGACAGCGGTCGCTATCAATGGCACCGTGCGGCCAGTGGCGCCGACGAGTATGTGCGCTTCGACGCCAGCGTCCGCGGCGCCTCCGCCAGCGAGGACTACCGCAACGAGCCCCATGCCTTTGGCTGGATGGTCGAGATCGACCCCATGGACCCAGCCTCCACGCC
The DNA here is from genome assembly GCF_900102875.1 of Franzmannia pantelleriensis. Lineage (GTDB taxonomy): Bacteria > Pseudomonadota > Gammaproteobacteria > Pseudomonadales > Halomonadaceae > Franzmannia > Franzmannia pantelleriensis. The sequence goes on along the minus strand of NZ_FNGH01000003.1, from coordinate 201,575 downwards.
GATCAAGCGCACCCATCTGGGTCGCTTCGCCCACGAGGGGGTGATCTTCGCGCCGGCGGTGGAGGGCCAGCCGGTCGTGGCCTACTCTGGCGACGACGCGCGCTTCGAATACATCTACAAGTTCGTCTCGGCGCGCCCCTTCGAGGCCGCCACGGCCGACGGTTCACTGCTCGACGAAGGCACCCTATATGTGGCGAGATTCAACGATGACGGCAGCGGCGAGTGGCTGGCGCTGGCCCCGGGTGAGAACGGCCTGACCCCGGAGAACGGCTTCGCCGACCTGGCCGATATCCTGGTCAATACCCGCAGCGCCGCCGACCAGGCCGGCGCCACCAAGATGGATCGCCCCGAGTGGGGAGCGGTGGATCCCGCCACCGGCCAGGTCTACTTCACCCTGACCAACAACACCCAGCGCGAGGAGAGCCAGACCGATGCCGTCAACCCGCGCGCCGAGAACAGCTTCGGCCAGATCGTGCGCTGGCAGGAAGAGGACAGCCATGCCGGCACCCGCTTCGCCTGGGACCTGTTCGTGCTGGCCGGCGACCAGGACGACAGCCGTGACCTAGCCGGCGAGCCGCTGGACCAGGAATCCATCTTCGCCAACCCCGACGGCCTGTGGATCGACCCGGACCGCCGCGTGTGGATTCAGACCGACATCAGCGAATCGGTGATGAACAGCGGTATCTATGAAGTGTTCGGCAACAATCAGATGCTGGCGGCCAATCCCGAGACCGGTGAGATCAAGCGCTTCCTCACCGGCCCCGTGGGCCAGGAGATCACCGGCGTGATCACCACCCCGGACCAGCGCACCATGTTCGTCAACGTACAGCACCCGGGGGCCACCACCGACGCCGACGCCTTCGCGGCAGGCGACCTGGTTAGCCACTGGCCGGACGGCGGCAGCGCCATCCCCCGCTCCGCCACCCTGGTCATCACCCGCGAGGACGGCGGTATCATCGGCGCCTGAGCGATCCCCTGAGCCCCAAGGGCCACCGGCCATACAGCCGGTGGCCCCGGCGTATCTGCCCACCATCGCACCCACAAAAAGACCGCCCCGTCGGGCGGCCAACCACGCGATCGAAACATCGGCTCAGAGCAGGATCAGAAGTGCCATTCGAGGTTGACGGTCAGCGCGTCGGTATCCACCCCGGGCACATTCTGATTGCCGAACTTGTTGCGCCAGTACTCATAGCCGACCCCGGCCCACAGCTGGTTGCTCTCCCCCCATGCCAGCTGCCCCGCATCCAGCATCAGCGCGCTGCGCAGCAGCTGCTCGGTAGCGGTATCGTTGCCGAAATAGTCTTCGCCCTTGCTACCGTTGAGGTTGTAGAACCCCTGGAATTTCATTGGCATCGCACCGGCATCGAAGGGCACGCTCCAGGCAATATTGAGCTGATAGTAAGGGTCGAAGCTGATGCGGTTATCGACGCCGGCGTTGTCACAGACCTGGCCGCAGTGGTTCCACTCGCGGCTGAAGAACAGGCTGACGTCGAGAAAGCCGCGCGGCAGATCGAACTTGAGGGTCGGCCCCAGCACCACCTGGCGCTTGCGCGGCGCAAAGGCAGTGTTCTTGGTATTGAGATCGAAACCGCCAGTCAACGCCACATCGCCCACCGGCCCGAACGCCAGCGGCTCGCCGAACAGCTTGCCGTAGTGCAGCTGGTGGCGATAGACCAGATAGGCCTCGGTGGCGCCGCTTTCGCTCCCCGCCGCCGGATCGTTGCCGTCTGACTGCAGCAGGTCGAGACTGAAAAAATTCTGGCCACGCGAGTAGCCGCTGGCATGGCTCAGGTTGAGGATATGCTTGCTGACATCCTTGGGGTTGTTGGGCTCGGTGAAATCGCTGCCGTAGCGGTAGCCGATCGACGTATCGCTCCAGGTGGCGGCCTGAGCCTGAGTCCCCAGCGTGAACACCAGCGCCAGGCCAGCAGCAGTATGAAAAAAGCTTGCGTGATTCATCGGAAAAGCATCTCCAGCGTCTTGTCGTTGTCGTGGATGCAGTCGCGCTGCACCCGCCCCAGTCTAGGGACGCCAGAGAAGATGAAAACCGATATACTTCAATACCACTTATAAAAGAAACAGTATGACCAACAGGTCAACACGGAGCCGACATGACGTCTCGCCAGGCATCCCTCGACCCCTATCTATTGCGTGTGCTGTGCTTGCTGATCGCGGAACGCAGCGTGTCGCGAACCGCGCTGCGGTTGCACCAGTCGCAGCCCGCGATCAGCGCCGCGCTGCGCAAACTGCGCGAGACCTTCGACGACGCCCTGCTGGTCAGGGAGAAAGGCGGCATGGTGCCCACCGAGCGCGCCCTGCAACTGCTGCCCGATGCCCAGGCGGCGCTGGCCGCTCTCGACAAGCTGACCCGGCCGCCGGAAGCGTTCAGCCCCTTCGACAGCCGCCAGCGTTTCCGCCTCGGCGCCCCCGACTACCTGGCGCCGGTCTTCATGACCACCGCTGTGGCCCGTTTCTGCCGTGAGGCACCGCAGGCGCAGCTGGAGATTCAGGCGCTGGGACCGGAATTCGACGTGGAGAGCGCGCTGGCCGAGGGCGAGCTGGACGTGGTGATCGGCAACTGGCCCGAGCCACCGGAGCGCATGCACCTGTCGATGCTGCTGGAGGATGAGATCGTGTGCCTGGTGTCATCGCGCCACCCGCTGGCACGTCGCGGCATGAGCCGCGAGCAGTACCTGGCCGCCCGCCACGTGGTGCCGCTGCCCTATTCGATGAGCCAGCGTGGGCTGATCGACAGTCAGCTGGCCAGCCTGCGCGAGCGCCGCAACGCGGTGGTCGAGGTGCAGTCGTTCACCCTGGCGCCCTATCTGCTGCCGGACAGCGACCTGGTGTTCACCACCAGTCGTCATTTCGCACGCTTCTACGCCAACCTGCTGCCGCTGAGCATCCTGCCCGCACCGATCGATTTCCCGCCGATGCGCTTCTACCAGCTGTGGCACGAACGCAGCCACCAGGCGCCACCCCAGCGCTGGCTGAGGCGGCTGCTCGGTGAGGCCGGGCGGCAGGTGCAGTAGGCGCTACTCGAAGCTGAAGCGCGGCGCCGGGGCATCGGGCAGCAGGGCGGCGCAGGCGCGCACCTTGGCCAGCAGCTCGGCGTGGGTCGGCGCGACCAGATTGACATGGGCCAGCTTGCGGCCGGCGCGCTCGGCCTTGTCGTAGCGATGCAGGTGGGCATCGGGGATTGCCAGGATCTCGGCGGGATCGCCTTCGCGGCCGATCACATTGACCATGCAGGTCGGCAGGCGCGCGGCGGTATCGCCCAGCGGCAGGCCCTGAATGGCGCGCAGATGATTCTCGAACTGGCTGGTGACTGCGCCGTCCATGCTCCAGTGGCCGGAGTTGTGCACCCTAGGGGCCATCTCGTTGGCCAGAAGCCCCCCGTCGCGAGTCTGGAACAGCTCCAGGGTCAGCACGCCCACGTAGTCGAGCTCGTCGAGCAGCGCGCGGATATAGCCGTCGGCGGTCTGCTGCACAGCGTCGTCGAGGTCCGGCATCGGTGCGATGGAGTAGCGCAGGATGCCATCCTCGTGCTGGTTCTCGGCCATGGGATAGAACACTACCTCGCCGTCGCGACCACGTACGGCGATGATCGAGACTTCACGCACGAAGTCGACGAAGGCCTCGACGATCAGCCGTGGATGACCAATCGCACGCCAGGCGTCGTGCGCCTCGGCGGGATCGCGGAGTACCGCCTGCCCCTTGCCGTCGTAGCCTTCGGTGACCGACTTGGCGACCACCGGGCAGCCCAGCTCGCGAGCCGCCGTTTCCAGTTCATCGGCGTGCTCCACCAGACGATAGGCCGGCGTGGGGATGCCCAGCCGGTCGAACAACGCCTTCTCCTCGGCGCGGTTCTGGCACACGCGGATCGCCTCGCTGGAGGGGTAGACCGGCTTGACCTCCTCGATGGCCTGCACCAGCGATACCGGCAGGTGCTCGAACTCATAGGTGACGAGATCAACCTGTTCCAGAAAGCTGTCGAGGTGCTTCCTATCGGTATCGATCATCACGTCGCCGATCCCGGCGCTGGGGTGGCCAGTGGTATCGAGGAAAGTGAAGCGGTTGGCCAGGGGGTAGCCGGCCAGCGCCAGCATGCGGCCCAGCTGGCCGGCTCCGAGTACGCCTATGTTCATCTGGGTCACCTCACTGCGCGTCCGATCGGGGATCGGGATGGTCGAGCACCGCCTGGGTCTGTTCGGCGCGGAAGGCCTCTACTGCCTCGCGCACCTTGGCGTCCTGCAGAGCGACGATCTGCGCCGCCAGCAGACCAGCATTGGTGGCACCGGCCTTGCCGATGGCCAGGGTGCCAACGGCGATACCGCCCGGCATCTGGGCGATCGACAGCAGCGAGTCGAGGCCCTTGAGCGATTTGGACTCGACGGGTACGCCCAGCACCGGCAGCGGCGTCTGGGAGGCAACCATCCCCGGCAGGTGGGCGGCGCCGCCGGCGCCGGCGACGATCACCTGCAGGCCACGCTCGGCGGCACTCTTGGCGTAGTCGAACAGCAGGTCGGGGGTGCGGTGGGCGGAGACCACCTTGGTCTCGCAGGCCACGCCGAGACGCTCGAGCATGGCCACCGCATGCTCCATCACCGGCCAGTCGGACTTGGACCCCATGATCACGCCTACGCGTGGCTGCTGATTGGATGGCATCTATGGCTCCCGGAAGTGACGCTGAAATGCGAAGGGCAGGTATTCTAACGGCGCCCGTAGGCGCCGTCATCTTGACCAAGCGGGCAGGCCTGCCACATTGGTAGGCCGCACCGCTCCGGACTGATCCGGGGGCAGGCCTACGAGGAGGCGCTGTAAACCATCCCTGGGCGCTACCTACGCCATCCATGGCGTAGAACCTCCTCTTCGGCCTGCCCCCGGCGTCCTTCGCTATGCGCGACGCTGATCACCTTGAACAGTCAATGCCGCCTCACGGCGGCTGGCCACCCAGTTGCCGCCGATCGCCAGTGCCATCACCACCACCCCGGCAATCTCGGCCATCAGGTTGGGGTAGAACACCGCCACGATCGACGGCACGATGGCCAGCCGCGGCAGCAGCGACATGCGCGTAAACAGATAGCCCTCCAGCGCCGCGGCGAAGGCGCATAGCGCGAAGATCGCGATCACCCCGTTCCAGATCACCACCGGTACCGGGCCACCAACGATGATCTCCGGATTGAAGACCATGAACAGCGGGATCAGGTAGAGCCCCTTGGCAAACTTCCAGGCCTGGAAGCCGGTTTCCATCGGCTTGGAGCCGGCGATCGCCGCCCCGGCAAAGCCGGCCAGGGCGATGGGTGGCGTGACGTTGGAATCCTGGGAGTACCAGAACACCACCAGGTGAGCGATCAGCAGCGGCACGCCAAACTCGGCGGTCAACGCCGGGCCGACCAGCACGATCAGCACGATGTAGCTGGCGGTGACCGGCAGGCCCATGCCCAGGATCAGGCTGGCCAGCAGCACCATCACCAGCGCCAGCACCAGGTTGCCGCCGGAGAACGCCATCATCATCGACGAGAACTTGAGGCCCAGCCCGGTCAGGCCAACCACACCAACGATGATGCCGGCCACGGCACATGCCATGGACACCGCCACCGCATTGCGCGCGCCGAGCTCGAGGCCCTCGACCAGCTTGAGAAAGCCAGCGATCACCACCCGCTTGATGCTCTCGAAGGTCACCTTCTGGCCCTGCTGGGGGGCCACGAAAAGGAACCAGATCGCATAGCGCAGCACCGCCACGGCGACCATGGTGACCACCGCGTAGAAGCCCACCCGCATCGGCGAGAGGTTCATCACCAGCAGCCATACCAATACGCCCAACGGCAGCAGGAAGTGCCAGCCGTCACGCATCACGTCGCGCATCTTGGGCAGCTCGCTGCGTGCCATGCCCTGCATGCCCTGCTTGAGGGCGATGATATGCACGAACAGATAGACGGTGGCGAAGTACATGATCGCCGGCAGGATGCTGACCTTGACCACGTCAAGATACGGGGTATTGGTGTACTCGGCGATTAGGAAGGCGCCGGCACCCATCAGCGGCGGCATGATCTGGCCACCGGTAGACGCCGCAGCCTCGATGCCGCCGGCCTGGTGCGGCTTGTAGCCGAGGCGCTTCATCAGCGGGATGGTGAAGGCACCGGTGGTTACCACGTTGGCGATGGCGCTACCGGAGATCGAGCCCATGCCCGCCGAGGCGATGACCGCGGCCTTGGCAGGCCCGCCGCGCTGGCGACCGGTGGCCGCATAGGCCATGTCGATGAAGAACTTGCCGGCCCCGGTGCTTTCGAGAAAGGCGCCAAACAGCACGAAGATGAAGATGTAGGTCGCCGCCACGCCCAGTGGCAGGCCGAAGATGCCCTCCTGCCCCAGGTACAGCTGGCCGGCGACGCGATCCAGGTTATAGCCACGGTGTTCGAGAATCCCCGGCAACCATTGGCCTAACCATGGCAGCTCGCCACGCGGCCCGGCGAAGGCATAGACGATGGCCAGCACGCCGATCAGTGTCATCCCAAAGCCCACCGCACGACGGCTGGCCTCGAGGACGGTCACGGTGGCAATACAGGCGATCAGGATATCGGTCTCGTTCCAGAACCCGGCCCGCGAGATGATCTCGTCGAGGAAAAACACCAGGTAGCCCCCGGTTACCGCAGCCCCGGCCAGGAATATCATGTCGATCAGCCAACCCATGGCCCCACGCTTGCGGTGGGGGCCGAAGACCGGAAAGATCAGGAAGGCCAGCGTCATGATCAGCGCTAGGTGAATCCCGCGCTGGTAGAACAGCCCCAGCGGCTGGATCCCCGCCGAGTAGAGCTGGAACAGGGACAGCCCTACCGCCACGATGGTAATCAACCACAGTATTGCACGCGGCTGGATGGCGTTGCCGCCCGGCATCTGCACCGGTGGGCTCGTCGAGTCGCTCATGGATTCCTCGTCAGACGTCGTCTGGATCGCTCAATGATCGAGCGTAATAAGTTGAAAAATGACCCGTTCACCGCTGGCCTGATCGCTAAGACTCAAGGTGTGCGTTTCACCGCCCTCCTCCCAGATCAGGCGATGGTCGACCTCGCGAGACCCAACTCTCAACGCGTAGCGATTGTCGGCAACGGGCTCATGAATATCATTGATCCAATAGCCACCCTGGCCATCGGAGACCTGCTCGCCGCGCCCGGGGGAATGCCCAAGGCCCGCGGCAAAATCGGGTTGATGACTGCGCTCCAGCTGCATCTCACCTGCGACATTGCGGTAGCAGTCGAGCACCGTGAAATGCCGCACCGAGTGATTCCACGCCAGGCACCAGCCCTCGCCGGGCGCCCGCGCAAGCTCGGCGACAATCTCGCCATCCGTGCCCAGCGCCTGCAGGGTATCGGGCTGCGAGGCATTATCTGCTAGCGCTAATATGGGGATGGCGCAACACGACAGCAGGGCGGACATCAGTGTCCGCCCTGCCAGGTTACCGAATCGCACGATGCGCATCGTTCATCACATCAGTGGATGTCACTGCGACCCAATTACTGGCGCAGGCGATCCGGGATATCGGCCTCGACTTCCTCGAAGTAGCGAATCGCGCCCGGATGCAGCGGCACCGGCGTGGATTCCATGGTGAACTCGATGGTGGTGTCGTTGGCCGCCGGGTGCACGGCAATCAACTCGTCGGTGTGCTCGAACAGCAGCTTGGTCAGCTGGTAGGCCAGCTCTTCGTCCATGTCGGAATTGACCACCAGGACGTTGGGGATACCGATGGTCTGCACCGCTTCGTCCATGCCGTCGTACATGCCGGCAGCCAGCTCGTAGGGCGCGAACACCGGCTCACTTTCCTGGGCATTGGCGATCTCTTCGTCGGAGAAGCCGATCAGACGAATGTCGCGGGTCGCCGCCAGGTTGAGGATCGAGCTGGTGGGCGGGCCCACGCTCCAGAAACCGGCGTCGATGTCGCCGTCGCGGATGGCATCGGCGGTCTCGTTGAAGTTGAGACGCTGGGGATTGAAATCGTCATAGCTCATGCCGTTGGATTCGATCAGGGCACGAGCGTTGAGCTCGGTACCGCTGCCCGGGGCACCCACGGAGACGCGCTTGCCTTCCAGATCGGCCAGTGACTCGATATCGGAGTCGGCCAGGGTCACCAGCTGCACGGCATTGGGGTACACCGACGCCAGGGCGCGGATGTTCTCGATCTGGCGCTCTTCGAAATCGCCGGTGCCGTTATAGGCCTGGTAGACGGTATCGGCCAGTGCCAGGGCCAGGTCGGCATCGCCGCGCATGATCAGGCCCATGTTCTCCACCGAGGCGCCGGTCACTTCGGCGGTGGCGTCGGCGCCTTCGATATGGTCGTTGATCATCTCGGCAAAACCGCCGCCGATCGGGTAATAGACCCCACCGGTGCCGCCGGTGGCGATGGACAGCTGCTGAGCTGCGGCCAGCGGGGCGGTGGCCAGCAGCGAAGCGGCAACTGCATATTTGATAGTGCGCATGGACTTCCTCCGGTCGTGAAACCTGACGTTCGTTATGATTGTTGGCGATCCGCCTCGTATTGCATCTGAACAGTGGGCGGCCGCACTCCTGAAAAACCTAGCACGTCAGTAGTCTGGGTGACTACAACGACAATTTCACCATTGCCTGGCGCGACAGGATATGCCCTCTATTCAACGTTCGCCGCTCAACCAGGTCGGGATTAACTCATGCTGACCGCCACCGTCGGTCACATAGAGCGTGCCCTCGCTGATCATCACCGCCCAGTCGATGCTGCGCGGCAGGTCCTCGGCCAGCGCCGCCAGCGGCGCCTCGGGCAGGCTCGCCACGTGCACATTGGCCAATGCCTCGGCCGTGGCAAGCACCCGCGACGCCCAGGCGTCGACCTTGCCGTAGGCGAGCAGCGAGACCCGCTCGGCGCGACGCGAGCACCAGGTCAGGCGATCCGCATCGGGAAGGCCGACCTCTATCCAGTGCAACACCCGGCCATCGAGACTCTTCTGCCACAGCGCCGGCTCGTCGACATCCGACAGTCCGCGCCCAAAGGCCAACGTCTCGTCATACCACAGCGCATGGGCCAACAGCCGCACCGCCATGCGTATCTCGGTTTCTGATGGATGCCGGGCCACGGTGAAGCGCTCGGTGGCATAGACGTCGCGGTCCAGGTCGGTGAGCGACAGGTTCACTTTATAGGGGGTCGCGCTGAGCGCCATTGCAAGATCCTGATGTTCAAGGCAATAAATGAGGCCGTTTGGGGCAGTCTACGCGCTCTCGCCAGGCAGGTCTGCGCAGGGTAAAAAAATCTCCGAGAAGCGCTGGAAGATTGTCGCAAAACCTTGCATCCTGAGCAGGTCGCAAGCCAAGCCAACGGAGCCCCATGAGCACGGCACGATTAACGACCGGTTGGGACCTGCGCGAGCCTTCGCCAGCGGCACCCGACCTGGACGTCCGGGAACTCGAGAAACGTTCCCGCCTGATGCGCGTCGTCACCCGTCGCATCGCCCTATCAGACCTGCCCAACCGCGAGATAGCCCAGCGCGCCGGCATCCCCACCCAGCGCCTCAGCGACCTGCTGGCCGGCAAGATCGAGCACTTTTCCGTCGAAGAACTGGAAACCCTTCGCCATAGCGTCGAAGACGAGACCTAGATGGCCCGCGAGCTGCTGCTGGTGGGGGGCGGTCACAGTCACGTCGAAGTCCTGCGTCGCTTTGCGCTGGCTCCCGAGCCCGATGTACGCCTGACCCTGATCAGTCGCGACCGCTTTACGCCCTACTCTGGCATGCTGCCCGGCTATCTCGCCGGGCACTATGCGTTCGATGACGTGCATATCGACCTCGTGCCATTGGCCGAAGCCGCCGGTGCGCGCTTCCTGCGCGACAGCGTCGATGGCCTCGACCTCGCTGCCCAGCGGGTGATTCCCCATGACCACTCGCCGCTGACCTACGACCGTCTGTCGCTGAATATCGGTGCCTCGCCACAGTTGACCAGCGTGCCCGGCGCCGCCGAGCACGCCACGCCGCTCAAGCCCATCGACGGGCTCAACGCGCGCTGGCTGGCACTTCTCGAGCGCCTGCAACAGCGCCCGGTCCGCAAGACCATCATGATGGTCGGCGGCGGCGCCGGCGGTGTGGAGGTACTGCTGGCCATGCAGCAGCGTCTTCAACATCTATGCCGGGAGCGCGGCGTGCCCGACGGTCTGCTGCGCTTCTGCCTGGTGACCCGTGGTCCACGCCCACTGGCTACCCACAATGCCCGCGTGCAGCGCCATTTTTCCCGTCTGCTGACACGCCGCGGCGTCGCGCTACACAGCGATGCCGAGGTGGTCAGCGTCGATGCCGACCAGTTGCACACCGCCGACGGCCGCACGCTGGCTTACAATGAGCTGCTGTGGGCGACCCAGGCCGGCGCCGCCGCGTGGCTGGCCGATACCGGTCTGGCGTTGGACGGCGCCGGCTTCATCCGTGTCGACGACCACCTGGCCAGCATCAGCCACCCCCACGTATTCGCCGCCGGCGACATCGCGTCCATGGTCAACTACCGCCGCGAGAAAGCCGGGGTACACGCCGTGCGCCAGGGGCCGGCGCTTGCCGACAACCTCCGCGCCAGCCTCCACGACCGGCCGCTGGCCCGCTACCGCCCGCAGCGCCGGCATCTCGCGCTGATCAGTACCGGCGACCGCTATGCCGTGGCCTCCCGCGGCCCCTGGAGCTGGTCCGGCGACTGGGTATGGCGCTGGAAGGATCGCATCGACCGTCGTTTCATGGCCCGCTACCGGCCACCGCTAACAGCGCCATAAGCGATACGCCAATCTGCTATCATGCGGACCTTCCTGGTCCACAACTAGAATGGATAGCCCGACATGGAACGCCCCTCTATGCTGCGTCGCCCGATGCTCGCCGGCAGTGCTAGCCTGGCCCTGCTGATAGCCCTGCTGGGCGCACCGCTGGCCGCCGCCAACACCCTGGTCTTCACCGCCATCCCCGACGAGGATGAAACGCGCCTCCAGCAGCGTTTCCAGGCGGTGGCCGACTACCTCGCCGACGAGCTCGAGATCGAGGTGCGCTTCATTCCTGTGACCTCCTATGCCGCCTCGGTCACCGCCTTCCGCAACAACCAGGTACAGCTGGCCTGGTTCGGTGGCTTCACCGGCGTTCAGGCCCGCGAACGGGTGCCCGGCTCCAGGGCCATCGCCCAGGGGGTCGAAGACCCCGAGTACAAGAGCTATTTCATCGCCAACCACCAGAGCGGGCTCGAACCGCACAGCGGCGACACCGCCCCCGAGGGGCTGCGCGGCCTGACCTTCAGCTTCGGCTCCCAGAGCTCCACCTCCGGGCGCCTGCTGCCGGAGTACTTCCTGCGCGAACACCTCGGTAGCTCGCCGGACGAACTGTTCGCCCGAGTCGGCTTCAGCGGCAACCACAGCCGCACCATCTCGGTGGTGCAGTCCGGTGCCTATCAAGCCGGCGTGGTCAGCTACAAGGCATGGGAGAACGAACTCGAGGCCGGCACTATCGATCTCGAGCGCGTGCAGGTGATCTGGGAGAGCCCGCCCTACCCTGACTACCAGTGGACGGTACGCGGCGACGTCGACGAGCGCTTCGGTGAGGGCTTCACCGAGCGCCTGCAGCAAGCGCTGCTCGACATGGACGACCCCGAGCTGCTGGCGAGCTTCCCCCGCAGCGGATTCATTCCCGCCACGAACGACGACTACCGGGAGATCCTCGACGTCGCCCGCCAGCTGGAGTTGCTCGACTGATGACCCCGCTGGCGCTCACCGATGCCGAGGCCGCCTACGGCGAGACCCGCGTGCTTGGCCCGCTGAGCCTTGCGCTGGCGCCGGGTGAGCGGATTGCCCTGGTCGGCAAGAGCGGCGCCGGCAAGTCGACGCTGCTGGCGCTGATGTATGAGCAGTGGCAGCAGCGCGAGGTGGCGCTGATGCCCCAGGCGCTGGGGCTGGTGGACACCCTGTCGGTGTTCCACAACGTCTACATGGGGCGCCTGGATCGCCACCCTTGGTGGCGCAACCTGATCACCCTGATGCGGCCGCGCCGCAGCGATATTGCCGATATCGAGGCGCTGCTCGAGGGCCTCGACATCGCCGACAAGTGCTGGATACCCTGCGGCGAACTTTCCGGGGGCCAGCGCCAGCGTGTCGCCGCCGCCCGGGTGCTCTATCAACGCGGTCAGGTGTTGCTCGCCGACGAGCCGGTCTCGGCCCTCGACGGCCCCCAGGCCGCCAGCGTGATGCAGGCGCTGGCCGACGGCTACCCGACCGCGGTGCTGGCGATGCATGACCTCGACCTGGCGCTGCGTTACTGCACCCGTGTGATCGGCATCCAGGCCGGCGAGATCGCCATCGACCAGCCCAGCCAGCGCTTGAGCGTCCACGACCTCCAGCCACTCTACTGACCCCACGCCATGTCGATGCCGCTCTCCGCCACCGTCCGCGTGACCCTGGGCCTGATCGCCGTGGCCCTGGCCTGCCTGGTATTCGGTGACTTCGAGATCAGCGCTCACGAACCCTGGCGGGAACTCGGGCGACTGTTTCTGGGTCTGGTTCAGCCCGATTTCTCCAGCGTCGATTTCCTCGGCGAAGCGATCCTGCGCACCGTGGCCTTCGCCTTCGTCGGGGTGGGGCTGGGGGCGGCGGCAGGACTGCTGTTGGCGCTGCTCTTCCAGCACCTCTGGGTGCGCACCTTCTGCGCCTTCATTCGTGCCATCCACGAGTTGTTCTGGGCGCTGATCTTCCTGCAGAGCTTTGGGCTGCATCCGATTACCGGGGTGCTGGCCATCGCCATCCCCTATGCCGGGATCTTTGCCAAGGTCTATGCCGAGATCCTCGACGAGACCGATCCGGAGCCGGCACGCATCCTGCCACGCCGCACCGGACATCTCTCGGTGCTGCTCTATGCGCGCATCAGCCAGGCCTGGCCGCATCTGGTCAGCTACACCGCCTACCGCCTCGAGTGCGGGCTGCGCTCGAGTGCGGTGATCGGCTTCGTCGGCATGCCCACCCTGGGGTTCCACCTCGCCGGCGCCTTCGCCCAAGGCCACTACGCCACCGTCGGCGCGCTGCTGATCCTGTTCTACGTGTTGATCGGCACCCTGCGGCTATGGGTTCGCCCCCGGTTGCTGCCGCTCTACCTGTTGGCCGCCCCCTTCTGCCTGGGCACCGGCCTGCCGATCGTATGGAGCAATGTCAGCCGCTTCTTCAGCCACGACATCGTGCCCGCACCGCTGCGTCGCGGCGAGGGCCTCGAAGGTTTGCTGCCGTGGTTTGGCGATCTGTTCGTGCAGCAGGCGCTGCCAGGGATATGGAACACCCTGCTGCTGACCCAGATGGCGCTGGTAGTCACCGGGGTGCTGGCGATGGCGCTGTTCCCGTTGATCTCGCGACACTTTACCGGTCGCCTGGGCGGCACTGCCGGCCACGTGGTGTTGGTGGTGATGCGCTCGACGCCGGAGTATCTGCTGGCCTTTATCCTGCTGCAGCTGTGGGGACCCTCGATGCTGCCGGCAGTGGTGGCGCTGGCGCTGCACAACGGCGCCATCATCGGCCACCTGGTGGGACGGCGCAGCAACGAGATCGCGCTGCGCCAGGACGCGCCGCACGGCCTCGACCGCTACGCCTATGAAGTGGCGCCACGGGTCTACGGCCCGTTCCTGGCGCTGCTGTTCTACCGCTGGGAGATCATCATGCGCGAGACTGCCATCCTTGGCATTCTCGGCATCGCCACCCTCGGCTTCTACGTCGACAGCGCCATTCAGGAGATCCGCTTCGACCGTGCCATGGTGCTGATCCTGATCACCGCCCTGCTCAATATCGGCATCGATATCCTCGCCCGGCGGCTACGCAGCTACCTGCGGCTGAGGCACACCATCAACCGCCAGAGCTGCTAGCCCGATTACTCGGGCAGGTCAGTCACCGCGCCCTGCGATGCCGAACTCACCGTTCTGGCGTACTTGGCCAGCACGCCGCGGGTGTAGCGCGGAGCCGGCTGCTGCCAGGCACTGCGCCGACGCGCCAGTTCCTCATCGGAGAGAGCAACCTCGATGATGTCGGCCTCGGCGTCGATGGTAATGGTGTCGCCGTCCTCGACCAGTGCCAGGGGCCCACCCTCGAAGGCTTCCGGGGCAACATGCCCGACCACGAAGCCGTGGCTGCCGCCGGAGAAGCGCCCGTCGGTGATCAACGCCACCTGACTGCCCAAGCCGCGGCCCATGATCGCCGAGGTAGGGGTCAGCATCTCACGCATCCCTGGGCCACCCTTGGGCCCCTCATAGCGAATCACCACCACGTCGCCGGCCACCACGGTGCCGTCGTTGATACGTGCCTGAGCCTCCTCTTCTGAGCCGAACACCCGCGCGCTGCCGGAGAAGCGCGTGCCCTCTTTGCCGGTGATCTTGGCCACTGCGCCCTGAGGCGCCAGGTTGCCGTAGAGGATGCGCAAATGGCTCTCGGGCTTCTGCGGCGCCTCGAGAGAGGCAATGATGCGCTGATCGTCAGGGTAAGGCGCCACCCCGGCGAGGTTCTCGGCCAGCGTCTTGCCGGTCACGGTCAGGCAGTCGCCGTGCAGCATGCCAGCATCCAGCAGTATCTTCATCAGCGGCTGGATACCGCCGATGGCCACCAGCTCACTCATCATGTAGTGGCCGCTGGGGCGCAGGTCGGCCAGCACCGGCACGCGCTTGCCGATCTCGGTGAAATCCTCGAGCGACAGCTCGACGCCAATGGTGCTGGCCATGCCGATCAGGTGCAGCACGGCATTGGTGGAGCCGCCGAGCGCGATCACCACGGTGATGGCATTCTCGAAGGCCTTGCGGGTCATGATGTCAGAGGGCTTGATATCGCGTGCCAGCAGCTCCAGCACCGCGGCGCCAGCGGCCTCGCAGTCGGCGGACTTGGCCTCGGAGACGGCGTTCTGCGCCGAACTGCCCGGCAGGCTCATGCCCAGCGCCTCGATCGCCGAGGCCATGGTGTTGGCGGTATACATGCCACCGCAGGAGCCCGGCCCGGGAATCGCCGTCTCCTCGATCTGCTTGAGCTCGATGAGATCGAGATCGCCACGCGAGTGCGCGCCCATGGCCTCGAACACCGAAACGATATCGGTGTGGCCTTCGCCGGGCATGATGGTGCCGCCGTAAACGAACACACTGGGCCGGTCGAGCCGCGCCAGCCCCATCATGCAGCCCGGCATGTTCTTGTCACAGCCACCGATGGCCACCAGGCCGTCGAAGCCCTCGCAGCCGGCTACGGTTTCGATGGAGTCGGCAATCACCTCCCGCGATACCAGCGAGTACTTCATGCCCTCGGTGCCGTTGGCGATACCGTCGGAGATGGTGATGGTGTTGAAGATCACCCCCTTGCCGCCGGCCGCATCGGCACCGTCGCTGGCGCGCCACGCCAAGGCGTCGATATGGCTATTGCAGGGCGTGAGGTTGCTCCAGGTGGAGGCGATACCTATCTGGGGCTTGGTGAAATCACTGTCGGTAAAGCCCACCGCACGCAGCATGGCGCGGCTGGCCGCCTTGCCGGGGCCATCCACCACAGGAGCGGAGTGGCGGCGTCGGGAATCCTCGGGGGTATCGCTCATGTAACACTTTCCTCTTCAGTAATCGGGAAGACATCTAGAGAGTGGCGCTCAATTCAAGCGCTGACAACCAGCGGCTTCCTGTGCATCGGAACGGGGTACGGGGACTGATCGGCTGCTAGAGTGTCGGTCGCTTCGACCTATCTCGCAACCCGCCAAGGAACGTGACATGGACAACAACTCTCATGAGCTGGTACGTGACCTCATCGAGCCACTCTACCGCGGCAAGTTCTGGATGCAGCTGACCGGGGTGATGCTGATCCTCTCCGGTATTCTTACCGCCCTCTCCATCATCGGCCTGCTCGTGGCCTGGATCCCCATCTGGGCCGGCTGGGTGCTGATGCAGGCGGCCAGCACTGCCGGGAGGGTCTTCGAGAGCGGCGACCCGCGTGACATGAAGTTCGCCCTGAGCAAACTCAAGACCTACTTCACCATCTTCGGTGTCCTGATCCTGATCTATCTGGCCGTTGCCGCGGGCGGCATACTGTTCGGCACAATCGGCATGATGGGAATGTCGGGCATGATGGAAGGCCACCTCTAACCTCCCGGCTTGGCCCGTCAACACAGGAGTACCACTTAGCGCGAATGGACCGCGTCATGGAAGGCGCGCTCCTTGGTCACCGTGTCGCGAAAGCGCGCGGCCATGGCGGCAAAACCGGCCGGGTCGAGCTGCGCCGCCTCTTCGTCGAGGCGCCGGCGCAGCCAGGCCACGAAGTCCTGAAAAGCCGCGCTGTCGTGCAGGTCGATCCACTCGGCGTAGAGCGGATGCAGGCTCTCGGCGCGGGTAATGCGCGTCGCCCAGCCGAGATACAGCCACTCGGTCACCACCAGCACCGCCAGCATCTCGGCATAACCGCCGCGCTGGCCGGTGTCGCGCAGCAGCTGCTGAAACGCCCGCGTCTCGGGCAGATAGTCGGGCGCCTGCCCAGCCACGCCAAAGGTCTCGAAGGTGCGCTGGAAGGTGCTGTTCTCGTCGCTGGTCAACATACCCATGAACTGCCCCAGCACCACCCGGTCGCCCATGCTCGGGGCATGCCCGATGGCATGGCCGATCAGTGCCGTGAAAGGATCGACGAAGCCGTAGTCCTGCACCATGTAGGCGGCAAACTCGGCTTCCGGCAGGCGCGCCTCGGCCAGGGCATCGAACAGCGGATGCTCGACGGTGGCCGTCCAGTCCGGCTCGCTGATCTCTTTCAGCCAGTCGCTGACGCGCGACGCAGTACGCCCCGCGGCCCAGTCGTGGTATTGCTCGAGCGTGCTCATGAAGCGCTCCTTGGCATGCGGGAGAAGTGAGAGGGGCGGCGCCAGGCAATCAGCAGGCTGACCAGGGTCGAGGCCAGCAGCGCGCCGAGGAATGGCGCCAGAGTGGGAATGCTGTCGGGGAAGCTCGCTGCCAGCAGGCCCGCGCTCAGGCTACCGGAAGCGACCCAGCCCGGCACCACGGCGCCGAGCATGCCGGCAATGCCACCGGCCACCGCGGCCAGCGGGCTCATGCGCCGCCACAGTCCCAGCAATACCGGCACCACAATGGCCGCGCACAGTAGATCGGCGATCAGGAACAGCCGCAGTACCGAGTAGCCCTGCAGGGCCACGGCCACCACCGGCACCATCAGCGCCACCGTGGCCAGCCGTGCGCCGCCAATCGACAACCCCGGTTTGCCGGCATCCGCCACCACCAGCGAGGCGATGCCGTTCTGCAGGGTATCCACGCTCGACGCCACCAGGGTCACCGCCAGCACCAGGGCCGGCAGCGCCAGCCAGGCCGGCGCCTCGGCCAGCAGTGCAAAGAACGGGATCGGCGGTTCGCCGAGGGCGATGCCGCTCATCGCCGCCAGCATGCCGAGCCCGCCAATCAGCATCACCACCACCACGCAGATACCCGCGCCCAGCCAGGCCCCCTGCCCCAGCGCGCGGTCATCGCGAGCCGACCACACACGCTGCCAGTAGCCCTGGTGGAACAGGTTGGCCGCGGTGACCGCGATCACCAACGTCAGCGCCACCGACAGCGAATTGCCCAGTGGCGCGCTCGGCAGCGCTGCACCCGCCGGCATCTCCGGCAACCGCCATAGGGCCACGCCGCCCACCAAAACCAACAGCACCAGCAGCAGCCAGGCCTGCCAGCGATCGGTGGCGAGGCTCGCACGCAGCCCGCCCAGCGCGGTATACAGCAGCGTCACCAGCGCCACCCCAATCACCACCAGGGAAGGTGGAACATCCGAGAGTAACGCGGCAATCGCGCCGATGGCCGTGAGCTCGGCGGCCAGGAAACAGGCCATATAGGCCACCGAGACCAGCGACACCCAGCGTCGCACACCGACCCCGTAGCACGCCTCGGCAAACTCGCCGATGCTGCGCCCCTCAGGCAGGCGCTGGCGGATTGCCGGGCCATACAGGCCCAGCACGATAAAAGGGAGAGACGAGCCGATGGCATAGCCCGCCAGCGCCAGCGGACCGACAAAAGCGCCGATCTCGGGAGGCGCAAACAGGATCCAGGCGCCCATGCTCGAAGCCAGAAACGACAGCCCCAGGGTCTGGGCGCCCTGGGAATTACGCGCCGTCACATAGTCATCGAGGGGGCCATCGGCGCGGCGCGCGCGCAGGCCAAGGTAAGCAAAGCACAGCAGCGCCGCACCGAGCACGGCAGACGTCAGATAGGGCATGTCGCACTTCCTCCGCCGGTTTGAACCGGATCAGGTTCCAGGGTCGGCGCATGGCCCTCTCAGCCCCCGCGCGTGCGGTGGGACTCCCCTGGCGACAGTGAATCGTTGGGTTGTGTGCCCGGCCGTAGGCCGGGACGGCCATCATCGGTCGCATCCTCTTGGAAGTCAAAATCGCCGCCGACCGATTCAAGTCGACGCCCGATGCAGCCGATACTAATGTGATGGACGAATGATGCTGCCGCGCCTGCAGGTGCGATGCCGACAACAAGACTCACCGCCACCGAGACTGCACCATGCATTTCAAGGAAGCCAAGGAACACGCCCCAGGCCGCTTGCACGCGCTATTCGCCGAGCCCTACAGCGCCTTCGAAAACGACGCCATGGAGCGCCAGCTGCACCTGGTCGTGGCGCTAAAGGCGCTGTTCGAGGCCCCGCTGCGCAAGGGTCAGCTGTTGCTCCGGGTCATTCACGGCTGGGAGAATGGCAACGCGGAACCCTCCGCGCTGGCGCATAGCGAACATCGGATCGGCGCGCTGGCCGACGCCCAGGCAGTGGCCGAGCGCTACCAGCGCGCAACCGAACGGGGTGACCAACTCCCCTCCTCTAGCGGCTCACTGCTTGCCACCCCGCTCGCCGAGGCGATCGCCGCCGCCGAGGCGCAGGGTCAGTCGGTCGATGACGAGACGCGCCACAACCCCGCTCACTGGCCAGAGTTCGCCAGGGGACTATCGCTGTATACCTTCTTCAAGGTCTACCACCGGCTGACCTACGGTGAAGACGACTCCTACCGCGCCAGCCGCTGCGATACCCCAGAGGGCATCCGCGAGATCCATGAGTTTCACCTCGAGGAGGGCGAATTCGCCATCGTCACCCCACCCACCGATGCCGAAAGCGGCGACACCCAGCTGATCCTTCACGAGAGTCAGCTGGCGACCGTGCTGGCATTGATGGAGGAGTGCCTGGTCGCGGCCCGCAAATGGGGGTTGGTCGGCTAGGTTCCGCAGAAGGTGCGAAACACCCGCGCGGTAGATGGCGCCGGCTGTGCGTAGTCGGCGTCCTCGGGGCGCTCCTCGAAGGGCCTCGCCAACACCGCCATCAGCCGCTCGAAGGGCCCGAAGTCCTGGTCATCGATGGCCGCGGCCAACGCCTCCTCGACGCGATGATTGCGCGGGATATAGGCCGGATTGACCGCCCGCATCTGCTGCGCGATCTCGCCGGCCTCGGCGTCTTCCTGCACCAGCCGCTGGCGCCACTCGGCCAGCCAGGCCTGGATCGGCTCGCTGCGTTCGAACAGCGCCAGCAACTCGTGGTCATGCGCGTCACCCTCGGCGGCATCGCAAAGCCGTCGAAACGTGAGGGTGAAGTCAGCGCGTCCGGCCTGCATTGCCTCGAGCAGCGAGTCGGCGAGCTCGCGATCCGCCTCGTCACGACTGGCCGCCGTCTCGCCAAGGCCCAGCTTGGCGCGCAGCACCGCCAGCCACTCGGCTTCGTACAGCGCCGTATACGTTTTGAGCACCTCGGTCGCACTGTCGATGGCGCGCTGCTGGTCGTCATCGATCAGCGGCAGCAGCGTCTCGGCAAAGCGTGCCAGGTTCCACTGCGCAATCCACGGCTGATTGGTATAGGCGTAGCGGCCACCCTCATCGATGGAGCTGAACACCGTGGCCGGATCATAGCGCTCCATGAAGGCGCAGGGGCCGTAGTCGATGGTCTCGCCGGCAATCGAGGCGTTATCGGTGTTCATCACCCCATGAATGAAGCCAAGCCCCATCCACTTGGCCACCAGCGCCGCCTGGCGCGCCAGCACCGCCTCGAACAGTGCCAGATAGCGCTTCCCTGGCGTCTCGATGTCGGCAAGTGTCGGAAAGTGACGCTCGATGGCGTGATCGGCGAGCTGCCTCAGGGCGTCGTTGTCGCCACGCGCGGCGAAATACTGGAAGGTGCCGATACGCAGATGACTGGAAGCCACGCGGGTCAGCACCGCACCGGGGACCGGTACGTCACGGATTACCCGCTCACCGGTGGTGACCGCCGCCAACGCCCGGGTAGTGGGTACGCCCAGCACCTGCATCGCCTCGCTGATCAGATACTCGCGCAGTACCGGTCCCAGCGGCGCTCGACCATCGCCCCCGCGGGAGAACGGCGTGCAGCCGGCCCCCTTGAGCTGAATATCGCGTAGCCGACCATCGCGGTCGGTCACCTCGCCGAGCAGTACCGCCCGGCCATCGCCCAGTCGCGGGTTGAAGTGACCGAACTGGTGGCCGGCATAGGCCTGAGCCAGCGGCGCCGCCCCCTCAGGCACGCGGTTGCCGGCGAACCACTCGGTCGCCTGCACCTCGTCGAAGGCGCTCAGATCGAAGCCGAGCTCTTCCGCCAGCGGTCGATTGAACGCCACCAGTCGCGGCGCCTTGACCGGCACCGGATCGAAGCGGACATGGAAATGTTCGGGAAAGCGCGCATAGCGCAGGGTGAACTCGGGAAACATGGCGGCTCCGGTCGCTGACGAGAGGCATTCACGGCCAAAACCCGAGTGTAACGCTCGGAATTGAGACTTTCGACCTATTGTCGCTCGCCTCGGCCTCTGCGCCCCGCCGGCCATGCTCAGCCCGCGTCGCTGGGCGATAGCTCCTCGCGTATCAGCTCGGCCAGGCGGCGAGCGGGCTCGGTGGGCCGGCGGGCGGCACGATGCAGTGCCAGTTCAATGGTCGGAAGGCGTGGCAGCCCACTCACCTCCTCCAGCGCGCGCAACTGGGGCCCCAGCATGCTGCGCGTGACCACCACGATCGCCAACCCCGCTTGCACCACCGGCCCCAGCCCGGCCATGGATTGGCTGGTGTAAGCCACTCGCCAGTCGCGCCCCGCCTCGGCCAGTGCCTGCTCGGCTACCTCGCGGAACAGGTCGGCGCCCTGCGAGTAGAGGGCCAGCGGCAGCGGGTCGGAGAGCGGTGGCTGGCGCTCAAGCCCCACGGCCCAGGCCAGCGGCTCACGGCGGATCACTTCACCCCCTGGCGAGCGACGCTGGCGAGTCACCAGCGCCAGGTCCAGCTCGCCGTCACGCACCCGTTCGACCAGATCGACGCTGGTGCCACAGATCACCTGCAGGCTCACTTCAGGATAGAGCTGGTGAAACCAGGAGAACACCGAGGTCAGCAGGCTGGCGTAGTCCTCGGGTATGCCCAGGTTCAGCGCGCCGGTGACGCGCTTGGCGCGCATGTCGGTCAGCGCCTCATCGTTCAGCGTCAGCAGACGCCGGGCGTGGTCCAGCAACCGCTCGCCGTCGGCGGTAAAGCGGATCCGCCGTCCCTTCTTCTCGTGGAGCGTTACGCCCAACGACGCCTCGAGCCGGCTCAGCTGCATGCTGACCGTGGACTGGGTATAGGCCAGACGCCGCGCAGCTGCAGTGACGCTGCCCGTATCAGCGATCGCCACCAGGGTACGAAGCAGGCTCAGGTCGAGGGTCGAGGCGCGCATATATCATCATGATCCTTGATGAATATTATCAATAAAGATCGTTATTGTGATGATTCTGCAACGAATAGCATGACGGTGTCATCCCTAGCCCCCATTCACCACCTGCACGGAGAACATGGCCATGCTGCTGAACACCCGACTCCTTCACTTGCCCTGGCTTGGCGGCGGTGCCGCGGCGCTTGCGGTGGTGCTGTGGGCGTTGGTGCCACTGCTGGTCACCCAGGCCGAAGCGCTGCCGCCGCTGCGTCTATCGGCCCTGGCCCTGCTCGCCGGGGCGCTGGGCACCCTGCCGATGGCCCGCCAGGGTCGTAACCCCAACGCAAAGCGTAACGTCAAGGAAGCACTGATCTATCTGGGAGTGGCGCTACTGATCGTCGGCGCGGTGTGCGCCAGCTTTACCGCCTTCAGCCTGGCACCCGCTGCAGAGGCGTCGCTGATCCTCTACGCCTGGCCGGTACTGTTCCTGCTGGCCAGCCGGCGGCTGGCGCTGGGGCGGCTGCCGGCCACCACCCTGGCCGGGGCGCTTCTGGCCTTCAGCGGCGCAGCGCTGCTGGTGGCCCCCCAGGCGCTGTCCGGCGGCGTGTCAGGCGCCTGGAGCGGCTACCTGCTGGCTGCGGTCGCGGCACTGTGCTGGGCGCTCTACTCCCTGGCCTGCCAGGTGCCTGCCTGGCACCTGGGTGAGCGTATGCCCCACCTGCTTCTGATCGCCAGCGTAATGACCGGCATCGCCAGCCTGGCCCTTGAGGGCACCATCTCCATGCCCTCACAGGAGACGCTGCTGGTGACCGCCGCTCTGGGAATGGGCCCCTACGGGATTGCCATGCTGGCCTGGGATCGCGCCATGCGCGATCCCCAGGCACATCATGTCGGCCACTTGGCCCATGCGGTGCCCGTGCTGGCCACGCTGAGCCTGGTGGTGGCAGGGGTGAGCGCGCCGGACTGGAGGCTCCCGGTAGCGGCGCTGCTGGTGGTGGCGGGCAGCATAACCGCCGCTCGCCCACCCCGCGGAGGCATGGGCATGCGGCAAGATTGATGGCATCGTGTTATCGGTTATCTCCATGGGCCGGCATCGCCATAATGGAGAATCCAGCATGGCACCAACGGCAACGGGCCCTGATAACAGGGCCCGTTGCGTTTATGAGGTCGGTTGGTTATTCAGCGCCCGATCAGGCCAGTGGTCAGCCATGGCTGCCAGGCCAGCAGCACCAGGGTCGCCAGGGTTGCGAGCAGAAATGGGATCAGAGCCCGGAAGATGCGCAGCGGCGAGGCGCCGGTCATCGACGAGGCAATGAACAGCCCCGCCCCCACCGGCGGCGTGAGCAGGCCGAGCACCAAGGTCAGGCACACCACCACGCCGAACTGGTAGGGGCTGATGTCGAACTGCTGGGTGGCAATGGGCAACAGGATCGGCACCACCAGGATCAGCGCGGCGATGCCGTCGATGATCATGCCCACCAGCAGCAGCGAACCGATCACCAGCAGCAGGAACAGGAAGGGGTCGGTGGTCAGCGCCGAAATCGCCGCCGCCGCCATCTGTGGCAGGCGCTCATAGGTCACCACCCAGCCGAACACCCCGGCGGCGGCGATCAGCATGATCACCAATCCGGCGTTGACCGCGGTACGCGTCAGCACCCGTGGCAGCTGGCCGAGCGAGAGCTCGCCATACAGCAGGCGGCCCAGCAGCAGCGCCGCCAGTGAGGCCAGCGCCGCCGACTCGGTGGGCGTCGCCACCCCGAGCAGAATCCCACCGATGATGATCAGCGGAATCGACAGCGCCGGCAACCCCATGAGCAGCGCCTGACGCGCCTCGTCGCCGGTCGGCCAGTTGCCCTTGGGGTATTGCTGCAGCAGGCCGACCACGGCGATGGCCAGAAAGAAACTGAAGCCCAGCAGCAGTCCCGGCAGGATGCCAGCGATGAACATCTCGGCGATCGGTACCTGGGCGATCACCCCGAACAGCACGAACAGCATCGAGGGCGGGATGATCGGCGACAGCAGACCGCCGGCGGCAGTGATCGCCGCGCTGTAGGGCTTGTCGTAGCCCTCACGCTCCATGGCCGGCACCATCGCCCGCGACATGATCGCGATCTGTGACGCCGCCGAGCCGATGATCGCCGCCATCATCATGTTGGCGACCAGATTGATATAGGCCAGCCCACCGCGAAAGCCTCCCACCAGCAGGCGCGCCAGGTCGATCAGCCGCCGGGTCACCCCGCCTTCATTCATCAGCTCGCCGGCCAGCATGAACAGCGGGATTGCCAGCAGTCCATAGCTCTCAATGGCACCAAACAGCTGCTGCGGATAGGACTCGAACAGCACCGTATTGCCCGAATCGGCGATATACCACGCCGCGGTGAGCGCCAGCACCAGCGCAATGGGCACCGCCGCGAGCAGCAGGAGGGCAAACACCACCACGGTCATGGGCTGGGCTCCTCGGCCGGCGCGCGCAGGTCGCGCAGCGCCTGCCACAGGTTGCTGACGCCATGCAGCGTCAGCGACACGGCGAACAGCGGCATGATCAACCACACCCAGAACTTCCTGATGCCCAGGGTCGAGGTATTCTCGGCGTAGATGAAGTTGAAGGTCTGGCCCTGGAAGGCCTGGGTATCGAAGCCGGCACGCCACAGCGCCAATGGCTGATACCAACGCCAGCACAGCCACAGCATGAGTAGCGCGAAGGTCAGCACGGTCAGGTCGACGAACAGCGAAAGCCAGCGCCGCGAGCGGCCCGGCAACGCATCGCTAATCAGCGTCACGGCAATCCCTTGGCGGCGCTTGAGCACCGCCGAGGCGATCAGGAAGGTCATCCAGATCATCGCGTAGATGGCCAGCTCGCTGATCCAGTAGAGCGGGCTACCCGCGGCGCGAAAGGCGATATTGACCAGGATCAGCAAGGTCACCGTGGCAGCAAGCGCTGCCGCGGCGATCTCTTCGATCCTGGCCAGTCCCAATGAGAGGCGTGACAGCATGGCGCGCTCGTTCACTCCTCGCGCAGGCGCTCGGCTTCCTCACGCAGCGCCTCGAGGGACGGCGCCTTGTCGGCCCAGATACCTTCCCACTCGGCGATGGCGTCGCTGAAGAACGCGGCGTCGGCCTCGACGATATTGAGGTCGAGCGCGCGGATCTCCTGCTCCTGCTCGGCGTCCTTCTGCTGGAAGCCGGTGATCACGTTGTCGAGGTGTTCGGCCATGGCGGTACGGATCAGCGTCTGGTCGTCCTCGTCCAGCTCGTTCCACACCCGGCCTGAGACCACCCCCACCATGGGGAACATCATGTGGTTGGAGATCAGCAGGTTATCGGCCTGCTCATGGAATTTGAGAATCAGGATCGAATCGAAATCCATGTCGATGGCATCGACCTGGCCGTTGGCCAGCGCATCGTAGACCTCGAGCAGCGGCAGCGGTGCCGGGGCGGCACCAGTGGCGGTGTAGAAGTCGCGAATCGGCTCGAACGGCGTGATGCGCAGACGCTGGCCGCGCATATCGTCGACGCTCTCGATGGGCGAGCGCGACAGCACCTGGCGCATGCCCACCATGCCATAGCCCATGCCGACCATGCCGACGCCGCTGGGCAACTGGTCGAGCAGCGCATTGGCAGCATCGGACTGCAGCAAACGCGCAGCGTGGTCGACGCCATCGACCAGGTACGGCGCGTAGAGAGCGCCGAAGTCCGGCACCCGGTTGGAGATCTCGGCGATGGTCAAAAAGGCCATGTCCAGCGCGCCGGTCTGCAGCTGCTGGACCATCTGCGCCTCGTTGCCCAGCTGCTGGGCCGGATAGACACTGACGCTGTGCTCGCCGTCGGAGCGTTCGGCGAGGGTCTCGGCGAAGGCCTCGGCCTCCTGGGACCACATATGTTGAGGTGGCGTAATCAATCCCAACCGGAATTCCCGCGCCTGGGCGGAAAGCGAAGCAGCAGCGAAGGTGGTGGCCAAAACGGCCAGTGTCAGCGTCTTGAAGGGGCGCATGAGAGCCTCGTGTTTATCGGAATAGTGACAGCCCGACAAGGTTACCTCAGCGCCAGCGTTGATGGCACCCACCTGCCGCGCCAGACGCCGGCCGCTGGGTGCCGCTCGGTCTCAGAACAGCAACGAGGGCGGTAGCGTAATACCGATCATCTGGATGAACAGCAGCCAAACCACCGCCGCCACCAGCAGCGGTACGACCAGGATACTGATGGTCCTGGCGCCTGGCGCCAGCACGGCGATCAACAGGGCATTATAGAGGTAGGTCGAGACGATCAGCCCCAGGTTGAGCACCATCCAGAAGTACACGACGGCGCCTCCCAACATCAGCCCCGACGCCAGTCCAATCGCCACCAGATCCTGCGCCGGCCCCTCATCGGCCCCATGGCCCTGACGGCGACGCCGGGCCTCCAGGCCCAGCATGGCCAGCACCCAGATCCCGGAGGCAATCAGAAAGTAGTAGGCCGTCTGCGGCATGATGTAGGACGGCACCAGCGGCGCCACCCGCCAGTTGCCGTACTGGATATGCACTAGGCCGGCCACCCCAAGCGACAGCATCAAGGCCACCGACAGCAGCTCTCTTACCATGGTGCGGTTCATTTCTTGGCCCTCAGTGCAAAGGTGAATAGCAGGATCAGCGCGACCGCCGCCACATAGAAGCCGATGGCAATCGGGCTCTTGACCAGCACCCACCAGTCACCGCCGCCCATGATCATCGACTGGCGCAGGGCACGCTCGGCACCTGGGCCGATGATGAAGCCCAGCACCAGCGGCGCCAGCGGGAACTTGAGAAGACGCAGTGTCACCCCCAACACCCCGGCGAACAGCAGCACCCACACATCCACCACCGAGTTATTGGCGGCGTAGGTGCCGACGATGGCCAGGATGAACACGGCGGGTATCAGGTAGCCAGGCTGGATCATGGCGATCCGCGAGTAGTAGGGCAGCAGAATCTTGCCCAGCACCAGGTTCACCAGGTTGGCGAAGATCAGCGTGAAGAAAAGCGCATAGATGATCTCGGTATTATCGTTGAGCAGGCTCGGCCCCGGCGTCATGCCCATCAGAATGAAGGCCGCACCGAACAGCGCCGCCGTGGCACTACCAGGAATCCCGAAGGCGAACAGCGGAATGAAGGTCGAACCCGCGGTGGCACTGTTGCCCGACTCGGCGCTGGCTATTCCCTCCAGCGAACCCTTGCCGAACTCTTCCGGCGTTTTCGAGAAGCGCTGTGCCAGGCCGTAGCTCATAAAGGCCGCCAGCGACTGCCCTGCGCCGGGCAGCGCGCCGATGAAGGTGCCCACCGCCGCGCCGATGTAGGTCGCCTTGAGCGTGGCCTTGAACTCCTTCCAGCTGAGCTGATCCTTGCGGATATCGTACCCCTGCAGCAGGCTGGCCTGTTCGGCCACGTCGTCCATCAGGTCGTCGACCTTGCGCCGCCACAGCTTGGCACCCTGCACCACCACTTCGGAAATCGCGAAGATACCGATCAACACCGGGATCAGGCTCAAGCCGCCCGACAGCCCGGGCATACCGAAGGTCAACCGCGCCGAGCCGGTAATCGGGTCGCGCCCGATCATCGCCAGCAGCACGCCGATAGCCGCCACCGCAAGCCCCTTGGCCACCATGCCCTGGCTGAGGGCGGCGATCAGCATCAGCGAGAAGGCGTAGAGAGCGAAGAACTCGATGGGCCCAAAGCTCAGCGCCACCGCGGCCAGTGGCACCGCAATGAAGATCAACACCAGGTCACTGGTGGTATCGCCGATCACCGAGGAATAGAGCGCCGTGTGCAGCGCCTTGCTTGGCTTGCCCTTGAGCTTGGCCTGGTAGCCGTCGATGCTGGTCGCCGCAGCCCCCGGAGTGCCGGGCACACCGAATGAGATGGCGGCGATCGAACCCCCGAATAGCCCCCCTTTATAGATACCCACCAGCAGGCCCATGGCCATGGCCGGCTCCAGAAAGAATACGAAAGGCAGTAGCAGAGCGATGGCCATATCGCCGGACAGGCCAGGAATCGCGCCCAGGGTGATGCCCAGCAGCACCCCTAGCATCACATACATCAACACATACGGATGAAAGGCCAGCGCACTGGCCTCAATGACAAGGTCTAGCATCGGTGCTCTCCGAGGAGCCAGAAAGTATCACGCAGACAAAGGAAGCCGGCAGAGCCGGCTTCCTGTGCGATCAGCGTCAGTCTTGCTCGATGGCGGCGAGCACTTCTTCAACCCGCACGGTGGTGTCGCGGTAGATCTGCTGTGCGCTTTCACGGCCCTGAACGTTGTTCAGCCCTGCCGAGGCCTGACTGGACATGGTTTGAGCGGTCTCGGTTTCAAGGCCGGCCATGATGCAGTCCGAAAGGGCCTGCTGGATTTCATCGGAAACATCCGAGTAGGTGTACACCAGCAGCGGCGCTTCGAAGGAAACGTCGTAGCCGGCCTCCTGGAAGGTCGGCACGTCGGGCAATACGTCGGAGCGCTCATCGGCAAACACACCGATGGCCGTGACTTCGCCCTCTTCAACGTTGGACACAATGGATGGCGGTAGTGTCATGCCGAGGTGGGCGTGGCCACCGAGAATCATGGTGCGGGTTTCGCCGCCACCGGTGGTCGGCAAATGCACATTCTCGATGCCGGTTTCCATCTCCAGCAGTACCAGCGGCAGGTGCACCAGGCTCAGTGGATCGGCGTGACCGAATACCAGCGTATTGGGCTCGGCTTCGGCCATTTCGACCCAATCCTCGATGCTCTGGATAGGATGGTCGGCCTTGACGTAAACAGTGGGCTTCCAGTCGGTGAGGTGAACGATCGGCACCCAGTCCTCCACCTCCCAGTCGGTGTCTTCGGTGAGGGTCTGGGTAATGGTCGCGGAGTAGTCCGCCATCAGAATGGTATGGCCGTTAGGTTCAGCATCGGCCACGAACTGCAGCCCCTCCATGCCACCGGCCCCCGGCATGCTGACAACATCGATACGCGTCCCGCAATATTCCGCGGCATTGGCGGCAATAATACGTGCGGTAATGTCGGTACTTCCCCCAGCACCATAAGGCATCACAATTCGGATGGGATCGCTTCCCAGAAGTGACTCTGCATCCGACGCAGCAACAGAGGTGGCCATCATGGCAGTGGAAATCATGGCGGCACTGACGGCCACGCTCATTTTCGACATTTTAGGCGTCATCATTAGTTCCTCAGTACTCTTCATGTTCTTGTTAAGACAGGAGATAGCAACCGCTTTGGGCGACGGATTACCTCGCATTCCAGGAGTCCTCAGCGGCCATTTGACGAGTCAGTCGACAAGCACACTTGCGTTTATATTTGCCTGCTAAAGATATGCTGATTAACCGTATCGCCAATGGCTTTTAACTCCTGTTAAGAGCCTAGAGGGCAAGCGATCATGGCACTTGCCGATTCCTGGGAAATCTTTGTCAATTACCCGGCGATATATCCGTTAGCACGGATTTTTCCTAATAAAGGCGTGATGAACATTGCCACATAATGTCGATATTTCACGCTACACTAGCGCCGACGATGACCAGCATGCGGGAGTCCCTAGATGCCAGATGACACAAGCGGCCACATCGACGCTCCTGCCGGCCCGGTGCGTGTCGAACTCACCTACCATCCACCCTATGCCTGGCAAACACTGCGCGACTTCTATGCGCATCGTGCCATCGATGGGCTGGAGTGGGTCGGTGCCGACCACTACGGCCGCACCATTCGCTGGGGAAAGGCGCGCGGCCGCTTTACTGCCGTGCACCACCCCGAGCGCCACGCCTTCGAGGTCCACCTGAGTTACGACGATCCAACGCGGCTCGAGCCGCTGGTGGGCAATATTCGCCGGCTGCTCGATCTCGATGCCGACACGACACTGATCGAGTCTCACCTGGCCGAGGCGCTGCCGGGGCTGGCACTGGTGGAAGGACTGCGCCTGCCCGGCATCTGGTCGCCGTTCGAGGCCGGGGTGCGGGCGATCCTCGGCCAGCAGGTGTCGGTGGCCGCCGCGCGCCGGCTGACCACCACACTGGTGAGCGAACTGGGCGACCTGGAGCCGGATGGGCAACGCCATTTCCCCAGCGCAGCGCAGATCGCGGCGAGCGAGTTGGCTTTCCTCGGCATGCCCGATGCCCGGCGGCAGACGCTGCGCCGTTTCGCCGCCTGGCATGCCTGCGGAGAGGCGAGTGAGGATCCGCGTACCTGGACCACCCTCAAGGGCATCGGCCCATGGAGCGCCGACTACGCCGCGCTGCGCGGCGCTTCACACCCGGATATCTGGCTAGCCGGCGACCTGGGGATCCGCAAGGCGTTGCCGGCGCTGCAAGACGCCGCCCCCCAGCGTGCCGCTCCCTGGCGAAGCTACCTCACCTTCCAACTCTGGAGTCGTTGATCCATCATAGAATCTGACAATTACGATCATCCAGAAAGCTTATTAAACATGGCGATATATCTCGGCCAGAACCGCACTCAATGAAAATTAGCAGGATTGAGCAATTCTCCGCGATAAATGCGCCTACTGGTGATGGCCATCCCCCCCTATCATCTCTCTCACGGTCGTCACGACCGACATGCTGTCCCCCGGGCATCCACGGGCAACGCCCATCAGGTCGCCGCAACAGGCAAGCCCGGCAAGACGGATATGTCATTCAACGAGAGGGTTATCACCATGAAGTACACCACCATCATCATGCAGACCATCACCGCCGGCGCCCTGGTCATGGGCCTGGCCGCCCAAGCCACTGCCGCCAACGCCACCCAGGTACGCTTCGAGGTTGGTAGTCCTGCCCTCGGCGGCACACAGGAAGGCGTCCACGAGTACCGCGTCGCTGCCGAGGATAACCCGTCCAGCGAGCACTACGGCGCAGGCCACTATCGCACCACCTTCGAGGTCGGCAGCCCGGCACTCGGTGGCACGCGGGAAGGCGTCCACCGCCAGCGCGTCGAGGTCGAGATCAACCAGGCTGCTGATCGGGATGTCGCCCAGTCCTTGCATGCCGGCCCCAGCGTCGACAATCCGACGCAAGGCACCCGCGGCTAAGCTCAGTGCCACTAGCGCAACAGCCCGGCATAGCCATAACGGGCCACCCACTTGGGTGGCCCGTCTGCGTATTGGGGCCCTCCTCTCTGCGACGCAGGTCCTATCAGCATGGAATCTGGCTTATGGCCAACGCGGCAGCAAAAACACGCCTCCCCATGGCAGACCGCAACGGGCGCTATCACAGCTACACTGAGCCCAGCGCCCGCTGATGCCAGCGGCCGAAGCACAGGGAACCACCATGCCCAAGCACATTACTTACTACTTCAGCCAGGTCTCTCCCTGGTCCTACCTGGGCCACGCCAAGATCGGCGAGCTCGCCGCGCGATACGCGGCCACGCTCGACTATGTACCGGTTACCTTGAGCGCGGTCTTCCCGCGCACCGGCGGGCTGCCGCTCCCCAAGCGAGCACCCGAGCGTCAGGCCTATCGAATGGCGGAGTTGAAACGCTGGCCGCAGCTGCGTGGCGTGCCGCTCAACGTGGAGCCACGGCACTTTCCCACCGATGATCGCCCGGCTGCCCGCCTGGTGTTGACCGCCAAGGCACAAGGGCACGACATCGCCCAGTTGTCACTGGCTATCCTGCGGGCCTGCTGGCATGAAGAGCGTAACGTGGCCGATCTCGCCACCTTGGGTGACATTGCCACGGCGCTTGGCCTGAATGGGCCGGCCCTCCTCGAGGCGTCGGAAGCCGAGCCGGGGCAGAAACGCCTCGATGACGCCTGCGAGCAAGCGATTGCCGCCGGCTGCTTCGGTGCCCCCTGGTACGACGTCGATGGCGAACCGTTCTGGGGCCAGGACCGCCTCGAGCTGGTGGAGAAGAAGCTGGCCGGCGAGCTGTAGCCTGCGCCGACACGACTGAGCCCCTCAATGCGCCAGTGACATGCCAGCGGCCTGCGGCGGGGGCTGCAGCGCCAGCGAAGCCTTCATTTCGCGCACCTCCTCGCCCGGCGGCCGCCCGAACAGGCGCTTGAACTCGCGACTGAACTGCGAAGGGCTCTCGTAGCCCACCCGTGTGGCGGCGGCCGCGGCCGGCAGGCCATCCCGGATCATCAGCAGTCGCGCCTGGTGTAGTCGGGTCGACTTGATGTACTGCAGGGGCGAGGTTTGCGTCACCGCCTTGAAGTGCACGTGAAAGGCCGCCGTGCTCATGCCGACATCGCTTGCCAGGCGGCCCACCTCGAGGGCGTCGGCGTAATCTGCGTGGATGCGCTGCAGGGCCTTGGCAATCCGGCCGAACTGGCCCTGCTGGGCCAGTGCCGCGCGCACGCTGCCGCCCCGCTCACCAACCAGCACCCGGTAGTAGATCTCCCGCACGATCCCCGGCGCCAGCACCTGCGCCTCGGTGGGCGAAGAGAGAGCCTCGAGAAGCCGGCGCGTGGCATCCGCCATGGACTCCCCAAGCGGCGTCGAGAGCATGCCCCGTGGTATCGACTCTGAACATGCGTGCGCCTGATCCAGCATGAAGGCCAGCTCGGCCAACACGGCCATATCCAGCCGAATCGACATGGCCAGCAGCGGCTCCTCGGGGCTGGCCTCGGTATCCGAGGCGAAGGGCAGGGGCACCGACAGCACGAGATAGTGCAGGGCATCGTAGAGATACACGTCATCGCCCAGGTACCCCCACTTGCGCCCTTGGCACACGATCACGATGCTCGGCTCGTAGAGCACCGGGGTGAGTTTCAGCGGGCGGTCCGAGCGCATGAAGCGCACTTCGTTCAACAGCGACTGGGTATACCCCTCTTGCGGCGCTAGCCGATACAGCAGTTCGATCATTCGTTCCTGAACGGCGGGGTTTATCCTTGTCGGCATTCCGCCCCCTCCATCGCCTCGCCGGCGCAATACATGTTTAGGCAACAAGATTCGCCCTATTCAATCACCAATACAACTCATCAATAGAAACAGGCAATAGTTTCAGAGGAATGACCCTGTCGGCCTTGCCGGTGCCCCCTTAGGCTTTCCTGCATGACGCTCTTGCTCGTGGATCGATTATCCGAGCCCCGCAACAGGGTCGTCCCAAGCCCCCATACGGAGTCATGCTAATGAATAAGGTCATTCTTCTCACCGGCGCCAGCAGCGGCATTGGCGAAGCCACCGCACGACTGCTGGCCAAACAAGGCCATCGGCTGGTCATCGGCGCACGCCGCACCGACAGGCTGGAAGCACTGGCCCAGGCCATTCGCTGTGAAGGCGGCAGCGTGGAGTATCGCGCGCTGGACGTCACTCGGCGGGAGGATGTCCAGGCCTTTGCCGATGCCGCGCTGGCGCTTCATGGTCGCATCGACGTGATCATCAACAATGCCGGCGTCATGCCGCTCTCGCCCCTGGCCTCGCTCAAGGTTGACGAGTGGGACCGCATGATCGACGTCAACATCCGCGGCGTGCTCCACGGCATCGCCGCCGTGCTACCGACCATGCAGGCCCAGGGCAGTGGGCAGGTGATCAACATTTCCTCCATCGGCGGCCTCTACGTGGTGCCTACCGGCGCCGTCTACTGCGCCACCAAGTACGCCGTGCGGGCGATTTCCGACGGGCTGCGCCAGGAGCATGACAATCTCCGCGTCACCTGCGTCTATCCCGGCGTGGTGGAGTCGGAACTGGCCAATACCATCACCGATGCCAGCGCCGCCGAAGCGATGCAGAGTTTCCGCCAGATCGCCCTCAAGCCCGACGCCATCGCCGCTGCCATCGCTCACGTCATCGGCCAGCCCGATGAGGTGGACACCAGCGATATCGTGGTTCGCCCCACCGCAAGCCCGGCATGAGTCAACCGCTACGACGAAGCCCGTGGCGAGCGTGAGAGCGCCTACCAAGGCCGCTACCGCGTGACTGGCAGTTACATCGAGTACTGGGATGACAGCGGTTTCACCGCCGATGGAGAGTTCGTCGACGTTGTGCTCTATCACGCCGATATGGTGCTACGGCGTCGGCAGTGATACTCAGGTTCAGCGCGAGGGCGCCGAGGGCTCCGGTCGCGTAATCAGCCAGGCCGCCACCGCCACCAGTAGCGCCACGATCGCCCAGCGCAGCCAGCCCTCACCGAGGTGCAGCAGGATCATCACCATGCTGGCGCCGATCATTCCCACGGCGACGAACTTGGCTCGCCGTGGGATCGCCCGCTCCCTTTCCCAGTTCTCGAGCAGTGGCCCGACATAGCGCCGCGAGCGAATCCAGGCCTCGAAGCGCGGCGAGCCGCGAGAGGCGCAGTAGACCGCCGCCAGCATGAACTCCGTGGTCGGCAGTAGCGGCAGAAACAGGCCCAGAAAGCCCACAGCAAAGCTCAATGCCGCCAATGCCACCCATAACAATCGCACCATTACCATCGCCTCGTTAACCTACGGTTCATCCAATACCCATGAGAGTTAACGTTCCAGGCGGGGTTATTCATCATACCCAATATAATTGAGAATCATTACTACCAATGATAGTATTCCCACCTCACCATGGGAGTCATCCACTATGGCTGGACGCACGAGCTATCGCCTTTTCGATATCACCCTGGCACGCCGTACCCAGGTCAGCCCATCGCTTGTCAGGTTCACCTTCACCGGGCCCCAGGTTGGCCAGATGGCCACTCACGCGCCGGACCAACGCATCAAACTGTTCTTTCCCAAGGACGCCAACGGCCTAGACGCGCTGTTCGAGATCGCCAAGCTGGAAGAGCACGACTGGTTCGGCGCCTATCGTGCCCTGCCAGACGCCGAGCGCCCTCCTATGCGCACCTACACCATTCGCGCACTGCGCCCGGCACGCGGCGAAGTCGATGTCGAGTTCGTGCTGCATGGCGACAACGGCCCCGCCTCGCGCTGGGCGATGCGCGCCCGCCCCGGCGACCGCCTGGCGATGACCGCCCCGCTGGCCAATGCCGGAGGCGAAAAGCTCGGCTATGAGTGGAAGCCACCGCGGGGCGTCCGGCGCATCCTAATTATCGCCGATGAGACCGCCCTGCCGGCGGCCGCCGGCATCTTCGAGACACTCGACGACCTGCCCCTCGCCCCACAGGTAGAGGCCTTGATCGAAGTGCCGCGTAGCGAGGATATCCAGCCCCTCTCTCCCCCCGCCAAGCTGCGCTGGTTGACCCGCGATAGCGAGCCGGGTTGCGTACATGGCGACCTGCTGATGCGGGCCGTCCGCGACATCGACCTGCACCAGGAGATCCGCGCCCTGGGCGGTAAACCTCATGGAGGCTCCAGCGAGGGGCTCGATGAAGACGACGCCGCCCTGTGGGAGCCCGCGAGTCTCGACGACAATGCGCCCTTCTACGCCTGGGTGGCGGCCGAAACCAGGGTCACCCGGAATATTCGCCGCTATCTGGTCAACGAGTGCGGCCTGCCCAAGCAGTGCGTCACCAGCATGGGCTATTGGCGCCTGGGCAAGACCGACGACTGAACATCGCGTGGAACCTCGAAGCATGACAACACCGGCCAATCGCTGGCGGGATACCCCGGATCGCTATGGCCTCATCAGCCGTCTCCTCCACTGGCTGACGGCGGCGCAAGTGATACTGCTATTCGGCGTACTGCTGGCCTGGAAGGGATTCGGTGAGCACCCCGTCACCCTGCTGCTGGCAAGGATCGGCCCTCATGGCTCACTGGGCGCCATGCTGCTGGTGACGACGCTGCTGCGCGCCATCTGGGCCTACCGCCAGCGCCATCACCGACCGCCCCGCCCACCAGGCGTGGGGGGATTGCTGGCTAGGAGCGTGCACCTGGCCTTCTATACGCTGTTGATCCTGATACCGGCGCTGGCCATCCTGCGCCAGTATGGCCGGGGCGGCCACCTGATCTTCTATGGCATGGAACTGCTGCCGGAGGCGGAGCGCGAAATTGCCTGGATGATGGCGCCTGCTGATCTGCTGCACAGCCCCCTGGCCTGGCTGCTGCTGGCACTGATCGCTGGCCATGTGGCGATGGCACTGGCCCATCGCCTGTGGCTCAAGGATGGCATCCTGGCGCGCATGCTGGGCTCACCCCAGGCCACACGCGACACTTAACCAAACCCGCGCCTAACCTGCACCGAAAGCCCCCGCCACTCGTTCGATATCGCCAGCGTCGAGCACGCCCGCCTGCCAGCGCAGCGACAGCCAGGCGAGCAGGTAGTCGTAGCGGGCGCGGGCCAGGTCGCGCTGGGCTTCGACGTGCTGCTGTTCGGCGTTGAGGGCATCGAGGTTGGTACGCTCGCCGCCGAGGATGCTGCGCCGGGTGGCATCGAGCCGCGCTTCGGCGGCGGCCACGGCGTCGCGGTAGGCCTCGATGCGCCGCTGGCTGCTCAGGGTCATGCGGTACTGGCACTCGACGTCGTTGAGCAGTTCGGCCATGGCGCCGTCGAGCTCGAAGCGGGCCTGCTCCAGGCTGTCGCTGGCCTGGCGGCTGGCGGCGCGCACGCGCCCGCCAGCGTAGAGCGGCACCTGCACTTCCACGCCGATGCTGTCGGTGTCGTAGCGCTGCCCCACCTGGTTCTCGGCGTTGGAGTCGGTGATCTGGCTGCGCGCCACCAGCCGTACACTGGGCAAGTGGCCGGCGCGCTGTTGGTTTCGCTGCTGCCGGGTGGCTTCCAGCAGGCTACGCTGGGCGGCAAGCTCGGGGTTATGGGCCACGGCGCGCTCGCGCCACTCGTCCAGCGGCGGCAGGGCCGGCGTTTGCAACCGTGCATCGTCGCGTAGCGGCGCCAGCGCAGCGCCGGGCGAGTGGCCAATCAACACAGCCAGGGCATTGCGGGCATCCTGGCGGCGGTCCTCGGCCTCGATCAGCTGCGCCTCCACCAGCCGCCGCTGGGCCTCGATCTCCATCTGGTCGGTGCGGGTACCCTCGCCGCCCGCCACGAAGCGCCGGCTGCGCTCGGCCTCCTCTTCCAGGGCCCGGCCATGGGCGCGCATCAGCACCACCTCCTCCTCGGCATAGAGGGCGTCGGTATACGCCTGCAGCACGCGCACCGCCAGCGCCTGGCGCGCCCGCTCCAGGGTCAAGCCGGCGGCCTCGGCGCGTGCCTTGCCCTCACGATACTGAGCGAATGCCGCCGCATCGAACAGCGGCTGGGTCAGGGTGAAGCCGGAGGAGTAGCTGGAATACGCCAGGTTCTGCCGGGTCGGCCCCACAGGCGTGTCCTGGCGAATCTCCGCGTCGTTGCGCATGCGGCTATAGCGGTAGCTCAGATTGGGCAGCAGCGCCGCACGCCCCAGCGCCTGCTCGTGGCTGCCCGCGGCGCTCTCGCTGCGGGCCGCCTGCCAGGTCGGGTCGTGCTGCAGCGCCAGCTCATAGGCCTGGCGGAAATCCAGCGCCATGGCGGGCAGGGCCAGCAATGCGCTCCCGGTCACCAGCAGCCAGGCAGCGAGCACGCGGCAAACCAACTTATCCATCAGGCATCCCCCCAGGCGGTGCGGGCGCGATCCAGCAGCGGCTTGAACAGGTAGTTGAGCAGCGTACGCTCACCGCTGCGCACGAAAGCCTCCACCGGCATGCCGGCACGCAGGGCGTCACTGCCCAGCCCCTCCAGGTCCTGCGCTGCCACCTCCACCCGCAGGCGATAGTAGGGCTCGCCGCTGCGCTCATCGACCAGCCGGTCGGCGGAGACCTGGGCCACTTCGCCAGGCACCCGCGGCGTGGTGCTGCGCTCGAAGGCGGTAAAGGCCAGCTCCACCGGCAGCCCGGCATGCACCCGGTCGATATGCTCCACCGGCAGCTGGCCCTCCACCAGCAGTGGCTCATGCTCGGGCACGATCTCCATCAGGCGGCCGCCCGGCGCCACCACGCCGCCTTCGGTGTGCTGGGCCAAGCCCACCACGATGCCTGCGGCCGGGGCGCGTAGCTGGGTATGCGCCAGCTCGAACTCCGCCGTGGCCAGGCGGCCGGCCAGCTCACTCATGCGTGAGCGTGCCTGGGTCAAGGCGTCGCGTACGTCGCGCTGATACTCCTCGCGGCGCTGGGTCATGCGCAGCTGGAGTTCATCGATCTGGCGTTGGGTCTGCTCCAGGGTGCCGCGGTCGGCGACCAGCTCGCCCTGCAGTTGGGCGTACTGGCTCTCGACCTCCAGCAGGCGGTTGCGCGGGATATAACCCTCTTCCGCCAGGCCGCGCAGGTTGTCGCGCTGTTCGCCCAGCAGCGCCAGCCGTCGGCGCTTCTGCGTCAGCGATGCTTCGAGCCCGCTGGCCTGGGCGCGCTGGCCTGCCAAACTGGCGTCCAGCCCCGCCAGTTCCGAGGCGAGCGAGGCCTGGCGGCTCTCAAACAGCTGGCGATGCAGCGCCAGCACGGTCAGCCGTTCCGGGTCTGCCTGCTCGGTCAGCTCGGCGGGGTAATCGATGCTGGCGAGGCCATCGCGCTCCGCCTCGAGGCGGGCGATCTCCGCCAGGACGGTGCTGTACTGGCCACGCAATACGTCTACCTCGCTGGTATGGCGGGTCGCATCCAGGCTGACCAGCACCTGGCCCTGGGTGACGTGGTCGCCCTCGCGCACCCACAGGCGCTCGACGATGCCGCCGCTGGGGTGCTCCACCGCCTGGCGGTTGCCCGACACCACCACGGTGGCGGGGACCGCAACGCCGTTGTCCAACGGTGCCAGGGCCGCCCACACCACGAAGGCTACGAAGCCCGTCAGCAGCAGCCAGCCGCCCAGGCGACGCGGGCGCCGCCGCCGCTGCGCCATCGCTTGCCAGTCCGGCGTGGCCGACGCGATGGCAGTGCCGGTCTCGGCGCCATGCGCCGTATCGGGAGATAGGCTCATGCGCTGTTCTCCATCTGGTAGGGGCTGTGCGTCATCAGGGTCGCACCGCGGGCAGCGGCCTGACGTGACGCCCCCGCCTGCAGTACCTCCTGGGTCGGGCCGAACCGCGTCTGCCGGCCGTCCTTCAGCGCTAGCAGGTGGGTGGTGGCCTTGAGCACCTGAGGCCGATGGGTGATCAGCACCACCGTCACCTTGCGCTCACGCAGCCACTGCAGGGCTGCCAGCAACGCCTGTTCGCCAGCGTCGTCGAGGTTGGCATTGGGCTCATCGAGCACCACCAGCGATGGCGGGCCGTAGAGCGCCCGGGCCAGGCCGATGCGTTGCCGCTGGCCGCCGGAGAGCCCCACGCCGCCGTCGCCCAGCGGCGTGTCGTAGCCCTGGGGCAGCGACAGGATCAACTCATGCACCCCAGCCGCCTTGGCGGCGGTAATGACCTGGGCCGAATCCGGCTCGGCAAAGCGCGCAATATTCTCAGCCACGCTGCCGGCAAACAATTCCACGTCCTGGGGCAGGTAGCCGATGTGGGGCCCTAACTGGGCCTTGTCCCAGTGCTGGATGGCGGCGCCATCCAGCCGCACCGTGCCCACCTGGGGCCGCCATACGCCCACCAGCAGCCGCGCCAGGGTCGACTTGCCGGAACCGGAGGGGCCCACCACCCCCAGCGCATCGCCCGGCGCCAGGCGAACATCGATCTGCATCAGAGTCGGTTTGCGCCCTCCCGGCGGCATCGCGCTGACGGCCTCTACCGCCACCTCGCCCCGCGGCGCGGGTAGCGCCATGCCCGTTGCGCGAGCAGGATGCGCCTCCAGCAGCACCGCCAGACGCTGATACGCCAGGCGCGTGGTGCTCCACTGCCGCCAGGCGTTGATCACCTGGTCGATAGGCCCCAGCACGCGTCCCATCAGGATCGATCCCGCGATCATGGTGCCCGGGCTGATGGCGCCGCCCACCGCCAGCCAGGCGCCCAAGCCCAGCACCAGCGACTGCAGCGCCACGCGCAGGCTCTTCGATGCCGCGGTGATCAACGCCGTGCGCTCGCTGGCCAGCCCCTGCAGGGCGACGAAACCACCATGCAGCCGCGCCCAACGCCGCGACAGCGCACCCAGCATGCCCATGGCTTCGATGGCCTCGGCATGGCGCAATTGCGCCTCGGCGGTACTGGCGGCCTGCACCGACAGGCCGCCCGCTTCACGCAGCGGCGGCTGGGAGAGCCGCTCGTTGAGCCACGCCAGGCCGACCAGTAGCACCGCGCCCGCCAGTGCCAGGCAGCCGATCCAGGGGTGGAACAGGAACATCACCAATAGATAGAGGGGAAACCATGGAGCATCGAAGAAGGCAAAGATGGCGTTGCCGGTGATGAACTGGCGCAGCGAGTCGAGATCCCGGGTGGCCTGGCCGGCCTGGGCACCCTGGCCGGCCAGGCCGCGCTCGAAGGCTGCCGTATAGGCCCGCTCGCCGAGCCGCTCATCCATGCGCTCGCCGACCTGGATCACCACCAGGCTGCGCACATACTCCAGCGCCCCCATCAGCGCCAGCAGCCCCACCGCCATCAGCGTCAGCAGCAGCAGCGTGGTGGTATTGCCCGAGGCCAGCACCCGGTCGTAGACCTGCAGCATGTAGAGCGGCGGCACCAGCATCAGCAGATTGATCACTGCGCTATAGACGCCAACGCTGCGAAAGCCGCCGCGATAGGCCCCCAGCGCCTGGCGTATTTCGTTACGCGGCTCGCCGCGCGAAGGTTTCATGATGGGCTGCCCCTAAATAAGCGTCGTGGAAACTCGGCGCGCCCCCGTCGGGGCCCGCTCATGTATCTGTTCCGCTCATCACAGGGTCACGGTAGCCAGGCTTGACATCGCACCACTGCTGGCGACAATGCCAAGGCACCGCGCCCCGGGCACAAGGCCCGTGGCGCGGTGATCAAAGGTTGCGGCAAGGGGACTCCCCTTGCCTTTTTTATTATGTGGCGATGCTCAGGCAGCCAGGGCGACGTCGAGGTCGCTGGTGCTGGCTACGCCGGTGGTTGGCGCCGGAATCGGATCATCGAGAAGGCCGGCATCGTCCAGTACCGCCAGAAGGCCTCCACCATTCGGTGTGCCGGCGCTGTCTTCCGCCCCATCCACGGAGCCGTTCATCAGACCCCAGATAACGTCGTGGATGTCGTTGTCACGACCTTCGGACTGATCGGCAGTCAGCGGATTTTCGAAGGTGAAGGTGATGAAGTCGCTGGACACCGTACCATCGCTGTTCAACCCACCTCCCAGAGTCAGTTCCTCGAGAGTGCCGTATAGCGCATGCTGGGCGAAGTCGTAGGAGAGGTCTCCTACGGCAGAGAAGGCAAAGTCGCCACCATCGAGAGCCATGGCATAGGTATCGCCCGACAAACCGGATGGAGAGCCATTCGTATAGAACCCACCGGTATTGCCGGGATGCTCACCCGAAACACCGTAATCCTCGAATCCTACCAACAGTTCCTCAAGCGTAGAGGGGGGTGGAAAGATATCAGGAAAGTTGGCCTGATCGTAGTCGTAGCTAATGCTCATGATCGTTACTCCTTATTTGGTCACTCTAACTCGACAAAACACCCGCCGAGAGTTCCGAGGCATAATTCCTATGCCCCACCTTTATGCCGAGAGATTTCGGCATCCTCCTCGAGCATGGCGACATGCATCACCACGCTCTCAGAACTGAAGTTCCACTCCTGCAATCGCCGTACGGCCGGGACCATAGGTCTTGGAGAATATATCTGAGTAGCCAGTGACGTAATTCTCGTCGCGCAAGTTCTCCACCGAGGCACGCAGCAGTACATGGGGATTGACACGATAGCTGGCGTAGAGATCCCAGGTGGTGTAGCCGGGCCAGATGGGCGTATCGAAGTCGTCCGGCCCGCCATCAGCGCTATAATTGAGGCGCACCCCCATATCCAGGCTGCGGTCGAACAGCCGTGTCCCCAGAGTCCAACTGCCGCGGTCCATGGGCACATTGCGAGCACTGTTCATACCGAATTGCGCAGCCTGTCCTCCTGAAGCGCACACTAGGCGCTGGTCCAGATAGTCTTCGTAGGAGTCGTAACCACCATCTATCGCCCACTGATGATTTTCAGAATAGTTACCATCCTCGTCAGGCATATCATCTCTTACCCAATGACTGCCCAATGGATACTGTTTCTGACAAAAATCCTGATCTCCTCCCAGCACATGGGTATAGTTGAGCCGCGAGTACCAGATGCCAGCATCGTAATCGAGTTCCAGCTCGACACCACGAAATTTCATCGGCATCTGGTTGTTGATGAACATAGTATTACCCAACCCACCCGTGTCACCGGGCAGGGTATTGACCATACTGGTAATCAGGTAGTTGTGGGCCTTGGTGTCGTAGTAGGACAGTTTGGCAAATAGCCGGTCATCTCCGGTAAAGACATCCTGGAATGCGGTATTAATACCCACTTCCCAGCTACGCGTGGTTTCTGGCTCGGCATAGGGGTTGGGATACATGGTGGCGAAGGGGTCACTGGGATGGCTACCCTCCATCAGCGACTCGGTCAATGCCGGTGGACGCCAGCCTCTCCCCCAACTGGTAAACAGTTCCAGCCAGTCGTTGGGGCGATAGGCAGCCTGCAGAGTCGGCAGTAGCTTGTCCATGCTATTGTCGACTTCATATTCATATACCCCCCGCTGAGACTCCCACTTTGGCGCAATCCAGTTCGAATTGTAGTAATAGTCGTACCATCCGGTATCGCGCAGCATCTGCTGCTCTTCAGGGGTCCACCTTTCATCGAATTGTTCTTGGCGCGACGTGTATGTCCACTCCGTTCCCGGAACCTGGGTATCACCTTTTAGACGGTAATAATCGTAGCGGAGTCCAGCACCAAGAGTATAAGTATCGTCCTCCCATGTCAGGTTACCAAAGATACTGGTAATACTTCTCCGTCCATTGGGCTGCAGGCTGTTCTCGGCTACATCAACGACACTTCCTTCGCGGTCCCTGACAGTATCTGCATCACCGCGGTCCTGGAAATACTCGATGCCATGATTGAGAGAAAATCCATCCAAACTTCCCAGCGAGAAGTGCGCGGTATTCTCAAGGGCGATGCCATAAGTCTCGATCTGCGTCAGTACATTAGATCCAAGTCCGGCAGCGCATTCATTTTGCCAATCTTCGGGGAATGGTGTTTGATCGCACAAGCCACTGCTCCACGCTGCCTCCGTCATATTGACATCACCTTCAAACACCGGTCTTCCCGACTGTGTATAGCGTTCATTCTGGGTATCGACGTAATAGATCAGGGCGCTGAGATCCACCAGAGAAGATTTCGGATCAAACCTGTAGTCTAGACCAAAAGACTGGGTTTTTGCCTCGGCGTCACCGTATTTATCCCAAGCATCTTCTCCATCAATCGAACTACCATCGACAGGGTTTACAATCTTACGATCAGAAACATTATTGTAGCCAAGTTCAGTACCCACATAGGAAAATTGCAAAGATTGACTTTGCGTCAAACCTAGACGAGCCTTGAGTAGTGTAGACTCCTGGGTGTAGTCGGAAAAGCTGATGCGGTCGACGACCTGGGTCGTATCACGTCCTTCAAAATGATCCTGAACACCGGTATCCAGAAACTCACTATCCCCTCCTCGCATTCCAGGGCTATAATCGCCGAAGCTGCGCCGGCTTTTCGCCGCCAACAACTCCCAGCGGTCGCCAAAACGTCCGGCCACCG
The DNA here is from genome assembly GCF_900102875.1 of Franzmannia pantelleriensis. GTDB lineage: Bacteria > Pseudomonadota > Gammaproteobacteria > Pseudomonadales > Halomonadaceae > Franzmannia > Franzmannia pantelleriensis. The sequence goes on along the minus strand of NZ_FNGH01000003.1, from coordinate 158,461 downwards.
CGGCACTACCGATGAAATTGACTCCGTTACCCTCGCTGCCAAGGCCGGTGTTGGCCCTTAAGCGCACGCCGACATCGTTGCCTTCCATGATGATGTCGTCGTAATCGAGTGTTCTGAAATTGGCGCTACCAGCAATAGCGCCAGCCCCATGCATACCGGAACTCGGCCCCTTGTCGATGACAACACTGCTGAGAAGCTCGGAATCAACGTAGAGATTGCCATTGCGCTGCTGGTGGGCGTTCTCATTAAAGTTTTGTCGCATGCCATCGATCATGGTGTTGACACGCCCAAAATCCTGCATGCCGCGAATATTGACCGATAGACCAGGGTCCTGCGCACTCACTGCGCTATACACCCCAGGAGTCTCTTCCAACATATCAGCGGCATGGCGAGGAGGCCGGCGATCGATCTGCTCGCGGCTGATCACGCTCACCGAGCGCGGTTCATGGTAGACCCAGTCGTCGCCGATGCGGTCGGCTTCGACCGTCAGGGTGCTGAACGCCACTTGGTCGCCGGTGCTGGTCATCGTCGCCGGCTGCGGCTCGACGATTTCCGCGGTGCGCTGGTTGCTGTACTCGATGTCCAGCCCGGTGCCACTCAGCAGGTGTCTTAGCGCCTCATCAGCGCTCATCTCGCCGCTGATGGCCGGCGCCATGGCATCGATGGCCTGGGCATCCGGACGCAGCACCGAGATATTGGTGATGGCGGTAAATTCGCCGAGTGAGTAGAGCAACGACTGCTCGGGCAAGTCAAAGCGGTAGCGCTGCTGGGCGAGCGGCTGGCTCTCCCCCTGCCCCATCGCTTCTCTGTTCGCCCCCGACTGCCCATGGGCCTCGCGCAGCCCGACGAGCGCCACGAAAATCGCCAGCATCGTGACGATGCCGACCCCCTCAGCAACCTTGCGATAGTGGCTCTTACCCGCGCTGGGCAGCCTCCCTCGCTGTTCATGCTGCATGTGAATTCCCCCTCCGCACTGTAATTTATTGAATGATTGTGCTTCTCATTCAAATAACGTCCAAGGCAGGGAGGTTCCTCAACGATTCTCGCAACATGGGCTGAAATAGTGGCGCAGCGGGGAGCGCGTCGGCGTTACGCTAGGGGTAAGTTTGGCTCGGGGTGGCTCGAGCATCGATGGAGGGCAGTGTGCCGAGAACGATACAAGCCGCTTGCGCGGTCATTCAGCGCGAGGATGGCGCCATCCTGATGGTGAAACGCCTTAACCCGCCCGAAGCGGGCTTATGGTCGGTGCCCGGTGGCAAGGTCGATCCAGGAGAGAGTTTGCGTGACGCCGCCGCTCGCGAGGCGTTCGAGGAGACGGGGTTGCGCGTCGAGGTTGGCCAGCGGCTCTGGACGGCACAGCTGGCCTGGGATGACGACATCGTTTACGAACTGCATGACTTCGCCGCTAGCCCCATCGGCGGTGTGCTGCAAGCCGGCGATGACGCCGCCGAGGTGCGCTGGGTGCCTGCCGATCAGATAAGCAGCATGCCGCTGGTCGCAGCACTGCTCGATCACCTACGCGCTGCGGGCTTGGCTCCCCGCCGTTAGCAGGTTGGCTCCGACGATAGAGGGATGCCTCCGGGCAATTGCCCAACAGTATAAGTGGGCATATACTTTTCGAAGAGTTGCCTGCCCTTCAGTGGGAGAAAAACCATGCCGCAGATCACGCTATATCTCGATGCAGACACGGAAGCGATGGTCAATGCACAGGCCAAGGCCTCGGGTCAGTCGAAAAGCCGCTGGGTAGCGGAGTTAATCCGTCGTCATGCCCATGATCAATGGCCGGACTCCTGCCGAGCGCTGGCCGGCAAGTTCCCTGACTTTCCCCTGCGTGAAGACGCACCCGCCCAGGACCCAGCAAACGACGTGCAAAGAATAGGGTTTTGATGCTAGTGCTCGATAGCAACACCATTAGTTACTACTTCCGGGGCGACCCGCAGGTCGTGACACGCATGCTGGCGCTCAAACCCTCCGACTTGGCTGTTCCGGCCATTGTCGTATACGAACTGAAGTACGGCTTAAACCGATTGCCCGACGAAGCGTCGTGCCCTCGTTTGCAAGCACTGGACACCTTGTTGCAATCGGTATGGAAACTGCCTTTCGACGATGGATGCGCCGACGTGGCCGCGAGCCTGCGAGTCAGTCTTGAACGTCAAGGCAAGCCCATAGGGCCAATGGACACCTTGATCGCTGCCACCGCACTGCATCATCGTGCGCCACTGGTAACTCGCAATGTGAAAGAGTTCTCGCGCGTTCCAGAATTGAACATCATCAATTGGCATTCTGATCCACCGGATGGGCACTAACCGCGCCAGCCAGCGACCGCCGATCGGCGGCATCTCAACGCGCCAGCGAACGTGCCTGCGTTTCGACATAGGCGAAAGCCTCCTTGGCCCCGGCGATCGCCTGGGCGATGTCTGCCTCGCTTAGCGCTATCGCATCCAGCTGCTGGGTAAAGTTGCGCCAGTGCAGGCCGCGGCCATCGTCACTGGGCGCCAGGTGGCGCGCCCCGTAATTGGCAGTCAGCCCTAACGCGGCGGCGCGTTTGAACAGAAAGGCCGCCCCCAGATTGGAGCCCTCGTTCACATACAGCCAACCCAGCAGATAGGACGCCGCCTCACTTGTCGGCGCTGCCAACGGCTTGGCCTTTGCCTGCCGTTCGGCGTCGACGTTAAAGTCCTGGCAGTCGCGTACCACGGCGGCGTATCGGCAGCGCGGGCCCAGGTCGGCGATCCAGTCGGCCAGCTGCGGATGGCGATAGCAGGGCAGGCAGCGCTGTTGAAAGCCATATTGCACCCGCAAGAAGCGCGCATAGCCTTCCAGGTCGTCAAAAGGGCGCAGCGTCATGATCGCGTGATCGACCCGCTCATGCTGCTCTCGGGTGGCATGCTTGAGGCGCTTGCTGAGTGGCTGAACGGTGGTCTGCTCTGGCGGGGTTACGGTTTCCATGAGGGCCTCGTCATAGGGAAGGGACAGTTTGCTGGGTAGGATGCGCTGGCGACGCCAGCCAGGTAACGCCTGGCAGCCGCCTGACGGTTATCCCCAGGCTGGTTTCCAGGGCATCGAGAATGGCGTCGGGATCATGGGCGGGAAAGCTACCGGAAAGCCGATAGGCCCCCGCCTCATCGCCGCTGACCACCACACGCCCCGGCAGCATGCGCTCGAGCTGCACGGCCACCTCGTCGAGTGCGGTCTGGTCTAACAGCAGCTGGCCGCGGGCCCAGGCTAGCCGGCCCCTGGCATCGATCTCGCTGGGCACCCCAAGGGCTGCGCCACGCTGGAGCTCGATCATCTGGTCGGCACCCAGCACCTCCTGCTCGGCGCTGCCGCCACCCTGGCCATGGGAGACGGCGACACGCCCCTCCTCCACGGTGACACGGACATCACCGGCGCGACGCTCTACGGCAAAGCGCGTGCCCAATACCTCGGTTCTCGCCTCGCCGGCCAATACCGAGAAGGAGCGCGTCGGCTCATGGGTCACATCCACCCACAGCCGGCCTCGGCGCAGCGTCAGCTGCCGTCCGCCATCCGTCATCTCGATATCCACGGCGCTATCGGCATCGAGAAACAGCCGGGTGCCATCTTCCAGCGTCACCTGCTGGCTATGCCCCGGCGCCGTGGCCAAGTCTGCCATCCACCTGTCGAACAGACCGGGATCGCGCCAGGCGCCGAAGCCGAGCAGTAGCGTCAGCAGCAGGCATGCTGCCGCGGCCGACGGCCAGGATTGGTGCGACGAGGCCGGGCGGGCACTCGCTTCGCGCTCGGCGAGTAATTTGGCCGGCGCTTCCACCGCTTGCCAGAGTCGCTCCGCCTCTGCGTAGGCCTCGGCATGACGCTCGCTCCGCGCCAGCCACGCCTCGAAATCACGCCGATCCGCCTCGTTGGCAGAGGGGTCTCTCAGGCGCAGAAACCAGGCCATGGCTTCATCGTCGAGCGTCTCCTGTGAAGGTAACGCCACCTTGGAACATCTCCTCATCGCACGCTCATCACTGTTTCGGCACTTGTGGTTGTCTTTTCTAATAACGCGTCAGTTGCCAAACTCCCTCATTCCTCGTCATGCCGACGTTGCCACTGGCGACATACCCGCATCGCTCGCATCATCTCCTTCTCCACGGTGCTCACCGACACCCCCAACCGCTCGGCAATGGCGGCATAGGTCTCGCCCTCGATGCGGTTGAGCAGGAAAATACGCCGCGTACGCGCCGGCAGTGCGTCCAACTCCGCCGTCAGGCCACCCCAGCGTTCCAACGTGGCGGCAATCGCCTCGGGACTAGGATGCGCGTCATCCTGCTCCTCTGCCTGAGCCCCCTCCTGGTGACGCTGGCGTACCTTCTGGGCACGCAGATGATCGAGGGCCAGATTGTGCGCGGTACGATAGAGCAGCCCTACGGAATCATCTGCCCTCGGCTGGCGATGCCATAGCTTGACGAAGGTATCCTGAGCCAGATCTTCGGCTTCGGCCTCGTTGTCGACGAGACGGTTGATCCGCTGGACCAGTCGCGGGCGTTCCCCGAGAAACATCTTTAGCAGCGAGCGTGGTGAAGTGGGCATAGGACAGGCAGCATCACGTTGCGATGACATGGTTAGCGATACATCATGAAACAAACGAGACGCATTATCAAAAAAGCATCATGACGACACCGTGGACCTGCCGGCGTTGCTCATGCAACATCCAGGGACAACTGCCCGCCATTTGCAGAGGATGCCCATGCCGCTTGCCGACGCTTCCCTGACTCCCGGCTTCATGGTGGATTACTACCACCCTCCCTGTGCCGATGCCCTGGGCCTGATCCTCCTCCGCGCCAATCACGATGGCCTCACCGAGGTCGCGTTCGTCGCCAGCGAGGACGATGCGCCCCGACCGGGCGAGCTGACCGCGCGGGCCAAGGAGCAGCTCGAGGCGTACTTCACAGGCGCTCGTCGCGACTTCGACCTGCCACTGGCACCGCAGGGCACCGACTTCCAACGCCGCGTCTGGGAGGCACTGGCCAGCATCCCCTTCGGCGAGACTCGCTGCTAAGCCGAGATCGCCGAACAGCTGCGCTGCAAGGGCGGCCAGCGCGCCGTGGGAGCGGCCAACGGCAAGAACCCCATCGCCATCGTGGTGCCCTGCCACCGGGTGATCGGCAGCGACGGGCGGCTGACCGGCTACGCTGGCGGCCTTGGCCGCAAGCAGTGGCTGCTCGCCCACGAGGCAGGCGAGGTGCCCCTCGCCCTGATCTGACCCCTCAGCGGGTCACCACAGCAGCAGCGCCATGCCGCCCACCAGGAAGTTGGGCGTTGGCTGCTGGACGCGTTCGACCGGGACACACATGGCACCGCGCGCCACAACATCACTGGCTAGCCAGCGACTGATATCAGACGCGTCAACGGCCCAAGAAAAAAATCTCACGAAACTGCATCTACGCCTCTCGACCGGCCGTACATGGAAGTGACAAGCGGTTTTAACGGCCGACATGTCGCAGGACTTGGATTAAGCGACATGGCGATATCATCTAAAGAAGAGAGGTAAACATCATGAAATACACCACTATCATCGCCCAAACCATTGCTGCCAGCATGCTTACCCTGGGCCTGGTGGCCCAAGCTGCTGCGGTTGAAGGAACCCACACACGCGTCGAGATTGGCAGCCCAGCCGAGGGCGGTACCCGAGAGGGGTTCCGTTTCGTTCAGGTGGAAAAGGATCAAGACGCCATGCATCGCGCCGCGTCAAATGATCACCTCCCATCCAAGGTGGGCAACCCGATGATTGGCGGCACCCGTGAAGGCCTGCATCGCCACAATATTGAGTTCGTCGGCTCGGCGGATAATAGCGAGTATTCCACCAGTAGCGATAACAGCACCCTCGCCGAGGATCTGCAACTCAGAACCGGTACCAGTGGCTAGTAGCGGCATGGCCTAGCGTCAAGGCGTTCTAGCAACGCGCAATCCTCGTAACACGGGCCACCCAATGGGTGGCCCGTTTATCACACGATACACTGCAGCATCATATCGGCATGGCCTACCAAGGCATTCGGGCGACTCATCGGCATTTCACCGCCTACTGATTTGCGGCACCATGAGGCCTTGCCCCCGCAGGAAGTCACCACCATGCCGTTCGCCACCACGCCCCTCACTCCCGGCTTCATGGTCATCCATGGCAATCGCCTGGAGGACCTGCGCGGCGTGGCGGTGGAGTGGATGAAGCGCCACCCCCTCGGCCCGCTGGAGAACGAGACGATCCTGGTGCAGAGCAACGGCATCAGCCAGTGGCTCAAGCTGGCGCTGGCCGCCGACGAGCGCGACGACGGCACCGGCGGCTCGGGCATTGCCGCGGCGCTGGATATCACCCTGCCGGCACGCTTCCTGTGGCAGGCCTATCGCGCGGTGCTCAACCACGTGGAACAGGATCCCCACGCGGTGCCGGCCACCTCGCCCTTCGACAAGTCCCACCTGCTGTGGCGGCTGCTGCGCCTGCTGCCGGCGCTGATGGAGCGCGACGCCTTCGCCCCGCTGCGCCAGTTCCTCGCCCACGACGACGACCTTCGCAAGCACTATCAGCTCGCCGAGCGCCTGGCCGACCTGTTCGACCAGTACCAGGTCTACCGTGCCGACTGGCTCGACGCCTGGGGCCGCGGCGACGACGTGCTGATCGCCCCCCGCGGCCACGCCCAGACGCTTCCCGACACCCAGCGCTGGCAACCGGCCCTGTGGCGCGCGCTGATCGAAGACGTGGGCGACGAGGGCATCGCCTCCAGCCGCGCCATGGTGCACCGCCGTTTCATCGACGCCGCGGCCCGGCTCGACGCCAACGACCGGCCGCCCGGCCTGCCGCGCCGGGTGATGGTGTTCGGTATCTCCTCGCTGCCCCAGCAGGCGCTGGAGGCACTGGCCGCCATCGCCCGCTGCTGTCAGGTGGTGCTGTGCGTGCACAACCCCTGCCAGCACTACTGGGCGGATATCATCGAGCACAAGGACCTGCTCCGTGCCCAGCGCTACCGCCAGCAGCGCAAGCCGGGCATGCCGGCGCGCCTCGACGTGCTCGGCCTGGGCGACGCTGACGCTAATGGTGACGGCGCGGAGAGCCTGCACCTCCACGCCCAGCCGCTGCTGGCCGCCTGGGGCAAGCAGGGCCGCGACTACCTGCGCCTGCTCGACGAGCACGACGACAGCCAGCAGTACGCTGGCCTGTTCGCCGCCAACGCGCTGCGCATCGACCTGTTCGAACCCTTCGTCAATAGCCGCGGTCAGGCGCGCCTGCTCAACCAACTGCAGGACGACATCCGCGAGCTGCGCCCGCTGCACGAGACCCGCGAGGCCTGGCCGGCGGTCGACGCCCAGGCCGATGACTCGATCGTCTTTCATGTCGCCCACAGCCCCCAGCGTGAAGTGGAGATCCTCCACGACCAGCTGCTGGCCGCCTTCAGCGCCGACCCGCAGCTGCGCCCGCGGGACATCATCGTGATGGTGCCGGACATCGACCACTACGCGCCGCATGTGCAGGCCGTGTTTGGGCAATATGCGCGGGGCCACAGCGCCCCGGAGGACCCGCGGCACATTCCCTACACCCTCTCCGACCAGGGCAGCCGCCACCGCCTGCCGCTGCTGATCGCCCTGGAAACCCTGCTGCGCCTGCCGGAGCTGCGCCTCTCGGTGAGCGAGCTGCTCGACCTGATCGACGTGCCGGCGCTGCGCGCCCGCTTCGGCATCGACGAAGACGACCTGCCGACCTTGCGCCGCTGGATCGAAGGCGCCGGCATCCGCTGGGGCCTGCACGGCCAGCAGCGCGCCAGCCTCGACCTGCCCGGCGGCATGGAGCAGAACACCTGGGCCTTCGGCCTGCGCCGGCTGCTGCTCGGCTACGCCGTGGGTGAGGCGGCCACCGGCCCCTGGCAGGGCATCGAGCCGTTCGACGACATCGGCGGCCTCGACGCCCAGTTGGCCGGCCCCCTGGCCAGCCTGCTGGAGCGCCTGGAGCGCCAGTGGCACGCCCTGCGCGAGCCCACCGACGTGAACGGCTGGGTACAGCGCCTGCGCCAGCTGCTCGAGGAGAGCTTCAGCGGCGACGACGCCCAGGACAGCCTGATGCTGGCGCAGCTCGAGCAGGCGCTGCAGACCTGGCAGGAGAGCGCCGAGGAGGCCGGGCTGACCCGCGACCTGCCGCTCTCGGTGGTGCGCGAGCACTGGCTGGCGCAGATCGACGAGCACAGCCTCTCCCAGCGCTTCATGGCCGGCGCGGTCAACTTCGCCACCTTGATGCCGATGCGCGCCATCCCCTTCAAGCGCGTGTGCCTGCTGGGCATGAACGACGGCGACTACCCCCGCAGCCACCCGCCGATGGACTTCGACCTGATGAACGGCGACTACCGCCCCGGCGACCGCTCACGCCGCGAGGACGACCGCTACCTGTTCCTCGAGGCGCTGCTCTCGGCCCGCGACCAGCTCTACGTCAGCTGGGTGGGCCGCAGCATCGTCGACAACAGCGAAAAGCCGCCCTCGGTGCTGGTCGGCCAGCTGCGCGATCACCTTCAAGCCGGCTGGCGCACTAGCGACGACAGCGACCTGCTCGACGCCCTCACCACCGAGCACCCGCTGCAGCCGTTCAGCCGCAGCTACTTCCCCAGCGAGGCGCAGCAGGCCGAACGCAGCGTCGCCGACCAGCGGCTGTTCAGCTATGCCCACGAGTGGCACGAGGTGCACCACACCAGGCCGACCGCGGATCGCGAACAGCGCACGCCCGCTCTCTCTGCCTTCGAGCAGGACGCGCCGCTGACCCTGGCTCAACTCGGCAACTTCCTGCGCGACCCGGCCAGAGCCTTCTTCAATACCCGCCTGCAGGTGTTTCTCGACCAGGAGGACCTCACCAGCCTCGACCACGAACCCTTCACCCTCGACGGCCTCGCCAACTGGCAGCTGCAGGACCTGCTGATCCAGGAGCAGCGCCGCGCTGTGGACGCCGGCCAGCCCCGCGAGCCGGCCATGCTCGCCGCCCTCGACCGCCTGCAGGGCCAGGGCGTGCTGGCCATGGGCGCCTTCGGCGAACGCATGCGCGAGCAGCTGATCGAGCCGATGCCGGAGCTGTTCGAGGCCTATGAGGCGGCCCTCGAGCAGTGGCCCCAGGCCATTGCAGAGCCCGAGCCGGTGCGCCTCAACCTGCCCGGCGCCCCGCCCCTCGAGGACTGGCTCGACGAACTGCGCCGCGACGCCAACGGCCAGCGCTGCCGCCTGCTGCTCTCCAGCAGCAGCCTGGTCAAGAAGGGCAAGTACCACTGGCACCACCTGCTGCGGCCCTGGGTCGCCCATCTGGCCGGGCACCTGGAGGGCGAGCCCATGACCACCCAGCTGCTCTCCAAGGCGGGAAACGTGACGCTGCCGCCCCTCGACCCGGCGCTGGCTCGGGAGCAGCTGCGCGACATCATCAAGGCGTGGCAGGCCGGCATGGACGCACCGCTACCGCTGGCCATCGGCACCGCCTTCGTGTGGCTCAGCAAGCTGGGAACGCCGGAGAGTGAGCGCGACAGCGACGCCTGGCACGCCGCTCGCAAGACCTACGAAGGCGACGACTACAACGCTGGCGACGTGGATCGTAACCCCTACCTGGCCCACCGCTGGCCCAGCTTTACCGCGCTCTATGAAGCCCGCCACGACGCCGGCGGCTTCGCCGACCTGACCGAGCGTCTGCTCGCCCCGGTGCACCTGGCGGTGAAAGGGGGATAAGAAGGGGGACAAGAAAGACGACAAGAGAGGGAAATAAGCGCGTGACTAGCGTCAGGAGGGGTCTTGGCGACCAAACAGCCCGCTCTCTTGCACAGTCGACCGCAGCCTGCGCACAAAGCTCGCCATCAAGGGCGTCACGGCATCCTGCTACCTGCCCGCCCTCGCCATCGCCGGCCTCAAGGCCCGGGATATCATGGGCTTCTGTGCCATCATCCTGCTGGTATCGTGCGGCGATGGCCGACATCATGGAGCGAGACTTGTATAGTGTATATATACACCATACAATTATCGTGCGCTGACGTGAGAGACGGCATGATCATTAGCTTCAAACACAAGGGCCTCAAGGCCCTGTACGAGAAGGGTGCAACGAAGGGCGTGCAGCAGGATCACGTCAAGAAGCTACGCCGCATACTAGCCGGCCTGGACGATGCAGAAACCCCGGAAGACATGGACCTGCCTGGCTACAACCTCCACGAACTCAAGGGCGATAGAAAGGGAACCTGGTCGGTACAGGTCAGCGGTAATTGGCGCATCACGTGGAGATTCATAGGACGCAATGTCGAGGTGGTGAACTACGAGGACTATCACTGACCAGAGAGCGGGCGTACCCCCATTTTCATCATCTTCAGAGGTAACGAATCATGGCTATGTTCAATCCCCCACACCCTGGAGAGAGTCTGCGCGAGGACGTACTCGAGCCATTGGGACTCAGCATCACCGAAGCCGCGAAACGCCTCGGCGTGACACGCGTCGCGCTGTCCCGAGTCGTCAATGAGCATGGCGGCATCAGCCCCGATCTGGCAGTACGTCTCGAGCGGGCGGGCGTGAGTACCGCACGCCACTGGATGGCCCGCCAAACCGCCTATGAGCTATGGCAGGCAGAGCAACGCGACCAGCCCGATGTGGTACGCCTCGACAAGAGCGCGTGAATCACCAACCATGTGGGTCTGCTCAAGTTTCTTGAGGTCGTCCATGTCGCTTTCTGCTGCCCTTCTTCTCTCTAGCGCCGTGGTGGTCCAGGGTGACCGCCCTGTAGGCCTGTGTGGCCTCGTAGCGAAATGCGCTAGCCCTTACGCCGTCAAGGAAGATAGCGCATGAGCGACGTCGCGCAGCCAGTAGCGCTAGATCCATTGTCGTTTCCGCTTCACGGCAGCCGACTCATCGAAGCCAGCGCCGGCACGGGCAAGACCTTCACCATCGCCCTGCTCTACGTGCGCCTGGTACTCGGCGCCCGCTCCGCCGAAGACGACGCTGCCTTCGAGCGCCCGCTCACGCCGCCCGAAATCCTCGTCGTCACCTTCACCAACGCCGCCACCCAGGAACTGCGCGAGCGGATTCGCGCGCGGCTGGTCGAGGCAGCGAATGTCTTTCTGCAACCGGCGGAAGGTGCCGAGGGCGATGAGCTACTTCTGCAACTACGCGATCACTACGATGCAGCCACCTGGCCCGCCTGCGCCCGCCGCCTACAGCTCGCTGCCGAGTGGATGGACGAGGCCGCCGTCTCCACCATCCACAGCTGGTGCTATCGCATGCTGCGCGAGCACGCCTTCGACAGCGGCAGCCTGTTCTCGCTGAACCTGGAGAACGACCAGAGCGAGCTGGAGCTCGAGGTAGTGCGCGACTACTGGCGCAGCTTCTACTACCCCCTCGGCGCCGAGGAACTGGCCGCCGTGGTGCGCTACTGGCAATCCCCCGAGGCGCTGCACGCCGCCGTGCGCGGCCTGATGCCCGAGTGCGCCGCGCTGGACGGCAACGCCCCGCCGCCGGCCGAGACGCTGGCCAACGCCCAGCGTGAAACCGCCCAGCGCCTGGCCGAGCTCAAGGCGCCGTGGGCCACCTGGGTCGACGAGTGCGAGGCGCTGTTCGAAGAGGCCGCCCAGCGCAAGGCCTTCAAGGGCCAGAGCTTCAATGCCCGCAGCCGCGCCAACTGGCTGGGTGCGCTGCGCGAGTGGTGCCAGAGTGACGCCACCTGGCCCGCACTGACCGACGCCGCCTGGAAGCGCCTCACGCCCCAGGGTATGGCGGATATCTGGCTCAAGGGCGAGCCGCCCAACCACCCGGCGCTGGCCGCACTGGAAGCGCTGCAGGACGAACTCAACGCCCTGCCAAGCCCCTACGCCGACCTGCTCACCCACGCCGTGCACTGGTGCCGCACCCGGCTCGACCGCGAGCAGGAGCGCCGCGCCGAGATGGGCCCCAACGAGCTGCTGACCCACCTCGACCGGGCGCTGGCCGGCCCCAATAGCGACGCGCTGAGCGCCCAGATCCGCCGCCAGTTCCCGGTCGCCCTGGTCGACGAATTCCAGGACACCGACCCGGTGCAGTACCGCATTTTCGACTGCGTCTACCGCATCGCCGAGAACCGCCGCGAGAGCGGCGTCTTCCTGATCGGCGACCCCAAGCAGGCGATCTACGCCTTCCGCGGCGCCGACATCCATACCTACCTGCGCGCCCGCCGCGACACCGCCGGCCGTCATGTCACCCTGGGCACCAACTTCCGCTCCAGCACCGCCATGGTCGAGGCGGTCAACCGCTGCTTCGCATTTGCCGAGCGTCACCCGCCGGGGGCCTTTCTGTTCAAGTCGCCCGAAGGGAACCCTGTTCCCTTCCTGCCGGTAGGCGCCAAGGGCCGCAAGGACGTACTGACCCGCCGCGGCCAGCCGCTGCCCGCCATGACCCTATGGCAGCTCGACAGCGACGAACCGCTCTCCAAGACCGCCTACCACGGCGTCATGGCCGAGCGCTGCGCCTCACACATGGTCGAACTGCTCAACGAGGGGAAGCACGGCAGCGCGGGCTTCCAGCATGAACAGGGTGGGCTACAGCCGCTCAAGCCATCCGACATGGCGGTGCTGGTCAACGGCCTCGGCGAGGCGCGGGCCATCCGCCAGGCCCTGGCCCGGCGCGGGGTGAAGAGCGTCTACCTCTCCGACAAGGACAAGGTCTTCGCCTCCCCCATCGCCCCGCAGTTGGAGGCCTGGCTGCACGCCTGCGCCGAGCCCGACGACGCCCGCAAGCTGCACACCGCCCTGGCCATGCCTGCGCTGGGGCTGGAGATCGCCGACCTCGACCAATTGAAGACCGATGAACTGGCCTGGGAAGGCCGGGTGATGCAGTTTCGCGACTACCACACCCTGTGGCAGCGCCAGGGTGTACTGCCGCTGGTGCGGCGGCTGATCAACGACTTCGCTATCGCCACCCGGCTGCTCGCCGGCGGGCCGGCCTCGGAAGGCGAACGCTCCCTGACTGATCTTCTGCATCTCGGCGAACTGCTGCAGCAGGCCAGCCAGGAGCTCGACGGCGAGCACGCCCTGATCCGCTTCCTGGCAGAGTCCATCGCCAACCCCGACGGCCAGGGCGACACCCACAAGCTGCGCCTGGAAAGCGACGCCGACCTGGTGCAGGTGATCACCATCCACAAGTCCAAGGGCCTGGAGTACCCACTGGTGTTCCTGCCCTTCATCTGCGGCCACCGCCCCACCAAGGCCGACGACGCCCCGCTGCGCTGGCACGATGCCGACGGCCGGCTGCGCATCAGCCTCGAGGCCGACGAGCAGATGCTCGCCGTGGTCGACCGCGAGCGCCTCGGCGAAGACCTGCGCAAGCTCTACGTCGCCCTGACCCGCGCCCGCCACGCCACCTGGCTGGGCATGGCGCCCCTCAAGGGCCTGGAAGGCAGTGCCATGGGGCAAGTACTTACTAACGGCGAAGCCATTTCCACAGCTGGCCTCGGCGCGGCGCTGTCCCGGCTCAAGGGCGAAGGCCACGAGGCCTGCCCAGCCATCCAGATCGAGCCGGCACCCCAGGCCCACGCCCAGGTCATCGACCTGGGCAGCGACGCCCCGGCCCTGGGCGAGGCGCGCAGGCCCCAGCGCGCCGCCCGCGAGCACTGGTGGATCGCCAGCTACTCGGCGCTGCGCCTCTCCGGCGAGGCCCCCGAGCCCCTGGCTGCCGACAGCATGGCCGCCCCAGTAAGGACTGACTTACCGGCTACCCCGCATGGCAGCGCGGGGCCGCCGAGCGACAGCAGCGGCCTGCCGGAGCCCGCCACCGCCATGGAAGCCACCGCCCTGGAAGTGCTCGAGGAGCCCCGCGACAGCGGCCAGAGCGAGCCGCTGCCCTCGCTGCATCGGTTCCCAAGGGGGCCCGGCCCCGGCACCTTCCTCCACGGCATCATGGAATGGGCCGGCGAACAGGGCTTCGCCCGCGCCGCCGCCGACCCCGCGGCCCGCGAGGACGCCCTGGCGCGGCGCTGCAACCTGCGCGGCTGGTCGCAGTGGCTGCCCACCCTGCACGACTGGTTCGGCGCCCTGCTGGGAATGCCGCTGCCGCTCCCCGATGACGCCGGCAGCCTGCGGCTCGACACGCTGACCCACTACCAGGTAGAGATGGAATTCTGGTTCGCCGCCAGCCGCGTTGACACCCGCCGCCTGGACGCCCTCGTAAGTGCTTACACACTCCCCGGCGCCCGCCCCACGCCGCGTGCGGCGCTGGATGCCGACACCCTCAACGGCATGCTCAAGGGCTTCATCGACCTGGTGTTCGAGCATCAGGGGCGCTACTACGTGGCCGACTGGAAATCCAACCACCTGGGGCCGGGCGACAGCGCCTATAGCACCGATGCCATGCGCCAGGCGGTGGCCGCCAAGCGCTACGACCTGCAGTACGCGCTCTACCTGCTGGCCCTGCACCGGCTGCTCAAGGCGCGCCTGCAGGACTACGACTACGACCGGCATATCGGCGGCTCGCTTACCGTCTTTTTAAGGGGCGGAATGTCAGAGAGCCGCGGCGTCTACGCTGAGCGCCCGCCCCGCGAGCTGATCGAGGCCATGGACGCGCTGTTCCAGGGCAAGGGTCACGCCGCCGCCCAGGCGCCGACTGACACGGAGACGCCGGCATGAGCAAAGGCAGCAAGGACACTCACAACGATCCGACGCCCGACCTGTTCGGGGGTCTGCTTGACGACGCGCCCCGTCCCGAGGAGGTCGTACAGGCGTCCGCTCAGGACGAAGACGCCAGCGCCGAGCTGCACGATGTGGCCGCGCTTACCGCCCTGCTCGACCGCTGGGTGGAGCGCGGCTGGCTGCGCGCGCTGGACCGGGCACTGGCGGTATTCCTGCACCGCGAGGTCGACGACGCACCGCCCCTGCTGCTGCTCGCCGCGGCGCTGGCCAGCCACCAGCTCGGCCGCGGCCACGTCTGCCTCGACCTCGCCCAGACCCTGGCCGCCCCCGACCTGGCGCTCTCGCTGCCCCCGGAAGGCGACGACCTCAGCGACCCGCCGCCGCTGCCCAGCGAGGTTCTCGCCGAGCTCCAGCTCGCCACCTGGCGCACCGCCCTGGACCACCCACTGCTGATCGCCGACGGCAATGGCCAAGGCAACACCCCGCTGGTACGCACCGAGCACAGCGGCAACACCCGGCTCTACCTGCGCCGCTACTGGCAGTACGAGCAAGACATCCGTGGACTGATCGGCGCCCGCCTCCCAAATGTCTCCATCAACCAATGTAGGAGCGACTTCAGTCGCGATGATGCCCCCACCAACCAGTGTGGGAGCGACTTCAGTCGCGATGATGCCCCCACCAACCAGCGTGGGAGCGATTTCAGTCGCGATGATGCCCCCACCAACCAATGTGGGAGCGATTTCAGTCGCGATGATGGCCCCACCAACCAGTGTGGGAGCGACTTCAGTCGCGATGGCGCCGCCAGGCGCCCCGATACCACCACCTTGGCCACCGCCCTCTCCGCCCTCTTCACCACCACCGAACTGGACTGGCAAAAAACCGCCTGCGCCCTCGCCGCCCAGGCCCACTTCACGGTGATCACCGGCGGCCCCGGCACCGGCAAGACCACCACCGTGGTCAAACTGCTCGCCCTGCTGCAGGCACTGGCCCTGGGCGAGCCCACTGCCAACCAGGCCCCGCGCCCGCTGCGCATCCGCCTGGCCGCCCCCACCGGCAAAGCCGCCGCACGGCTCAACGAATCCATCGCCAAGCAGGTGCAGAACCTCTCGCTGGTGGAACTGGCCGTCGCCGTGGGCCAACAGGGTGTGGATATCTCGACCCTGCGCGACAGCATTCCCACCGAGGTGACCACGCTACATAGACTGCTCGGCTCACGGCCGGATACCCGCCACTTCCGCCACCACGCCGGCAACCCGCTGGCGCTGGACGCCCTGGTGATCGACGAAGCCTCGATGGTGGATATCGAGATGATGGCCGCCGTGCTCACCGCCCTGCCGCCCAAGGCGCGGCTGATCCTGCTCGGCGACAAGGACCAGCTCGCCTCAGTGGAAGCCGGCGCCGTACTCGGCGACCTGTGTCAGCGTGCCGAAGGCGGACACTACACCCCGGCCACCACCGAGTGGCTGGAAGCCGTGACCGGCACGTCGATCCCCGCGCAGTACCAGGACGCAGACGGCCAGCCGTTGGATCAGGCCATCGCCATGCTGCGGGTGAGCCACCGCTTCGATGCGCAGAGCGGCATCGGCCAGCTCGCCGAAGCCGTCAACCGCCCGCTCGCACCCGAGCATGGGCAAAAAGAGAAAAGACGCGCGGTCAGCCAAGTGTTCCAGCAGGAATATGCCGACCTCGCCCGGCTACGCTTGGCAGACGCCGATGACCCGGCGCTGGACCGGCTGGTGGTAAACGGCAACCCGGCAGGCTTCATCAACGGCGGCGAAGGCCGCCACGACCGCCGCGGCGAGCCCATCGCCCCTCCCCGCGGCTACGCCCACTACCTGAACGTGATGCAGCAACTGCGCCCCGCCCAGCCCTACTTCGGCGAAGGCGAAGCCCGCCAGCCCTATGACGACTGGGCCCGCCAGTTGCTCGCTGCCCACGGCCACTTTCAGCTGCTGTGTGCGCTCAGAAAAGGCCCCTGGGGCATCGAAGGGCTGAACCCGCGCATCGGCCGCGCCCTGCGACGCGCCGGCTGGCTCAAGGCCAGCGACCTGGAACTGGAACAAGGCTGGTTCGAAGGCCGCCCGGTGCTCGTCACCCGTAACGACTACGGCCTGGGGCTGATGAACGGCGATATCGGTATCACCCTCGCCGTACCCGAGGCCCGCAGCGCCACCGATACCCCCGCCCGCACCCTGCTGCGTGTTGCCTTCCCCGCCAGCGACGGCAGCGGCGACATCAAGTGGGTGCTACCCAGCCGCCTGCAAGCGGTGGAAACCGTCTTCGCCATGACGGTACACAAATCCCAGGGCTCGGAATTCACCCACACCGCCCTGCTACTCCCCGACGCCCCCAACCCCATCCTCACCCGGGAGCTGGTCTACACCGGCATCACCCGTGCGAGGGACTGGCTCACGCTGGTGGAGACGGGACGCGGGATGCTGGATGAGGCGGTGACGACGAAAGTTGTGAGGGTGAGCGGGCTAGGGATGTTGTGATGAGAGCCGACTCCACCAGTTCTGGTGAAGTCGGCTTTCGGCCAGAACCGGACGTTTAGGTAACGCTTATGTAGCATTCAAATTATCCAGCCGCGATAAAACGAGCGCTCTGGTTGAGCGCAGTGTTAGGCAATATCGCCAACCTAATCATTAACGTCATACTTTGCTGACAATAACTTATAATGACATGACATTTCATTGTGAGCGCTGCGAAACTCTGTTAGGCATTTCTTGACCTTTTCCTTACACACCGCAAGGTCTCTCTTATATTTTCTATCACTCTTTAGGTCGACGATCTTTTTTTCTTCATGTGAACCAAGATATTTATCAACTACTGGCCACACAGATTCACGTAGCATCCGCTGGATGTCTTCCGGCTCGCCGACAGACGAATAGATAGCATACTCTTCAGATATGGGATACAAAAGCTTGTTAAACGAAACAACTTCGGCTTTTAGTGCATTGAATTTTATTTCATATTTCTCAACCACCCTTGAAAAGATCCTGTCAAATCTTGCTGCCTGTTCATCCAATTTAATATCAACATCTCGGCTTGATACGTTAGGAAAAAAACCACTACTACTTTCTTCTTTCTCAAACCTAGACAACCAATCATTTGTCAGCTTAAGATGGCTCGACATCCTTGTAGACCAATCAAACCAAAACCTCTGAAAATATGGTTCGTATCGCATCTTCCTTTCCAAAGAAAGTGTGCGAGAAAAGGTCCATATAGATAATATGGTAGCGATAATCGCGGCAATGAGTGTCACCCAATCCTTAATAGTCATATCGCCCCCTTTGATTCGCCTAACAGATATTGAAAAATGCGCTATGGTCTTAGATGAACACGCACACACATACAGTATGTATTATACAGAACACCGCATGCCTCCCAATCTACCTCTATTGAAACCATGATGTTAAGTAAAAGCTATCCACACGACGACAACAACCGCTCCCTGCCACAATGACAATGATCGTGCATGCTGAATATTCCAAGACATCCTCTTTGGTTCGTCAGATTCAGCGCGCACCCCATCAGCATAGCCTGAAGTTCCATATTTTGCCAATAGCGCACATATGGAACAGTCACACATCATAAATCCATATATACCATTAGGAAGACGCATTAATCATTGCTTTGATTATAATATTTGAAAAAAACTACCAGCTTCTTTTAGACTCATGGGGTCATTGGGCGCATTGAACTTTCCGGCAGCATGTCGAGCGTCTTTTCCATCCACTTTTGCACAATTTGCAGAATGAGTAAGACGTTCGCGTCTGCTTGAAAGCAGCATAGCCCACTTTTATTAACTTTTTCCGAGGTGCCTCTCAACCTCCTCAAGTATTCTATAAAGACGAGGCCATGTTTTAAGAGCCCCCATTAATCCAGCGCTGCCCGCAAATGATAGTTATGAATAACGACAGAAAGCAGCTCTTGCTCATGCGTTACAGCAAGATCCTCTAAACTCTGTCCATCGACAACAGTGGCTGACGTTACTTTCGACAGAAAAGTAATAACAGTGGATGCAGAACTATACCTTGCGCGCTTACCATGATCTGTCTCTTTAATTACTTCTAAATCCGCGGACCTACGATGCCCCTGGCGTAAAAGAGATATTATAGCCGATAACTCATCAATGACTTGAAGCGACATATCATAGATTTTAGAAAACTCTTCATGCGATTCGAAAGCAGACCCCGAAAGATATTCGCAGCCATTCTCCTCAAATGAAAAAACATCACCATCGGGAAACCATCGAGGAAACTCTTCAAGATCAAAATGATCCCCACACAAACTAATCAACCATCGAGCAATATATCCCTCCCTAAAATGCTAACTTGAATTACCGCTTACGGCCAGGAGCGGACGTTTAGTGACGCTTGATGTAGCGGTGGAGCTGATCCTCTCTGAACGTAGTGAGAGTCGGGTCGAGTAACTTATTAGCGAGCAGTAACCTTGATTGGTAGTCATTCGCGTCGAAGTTTATTGGTGACCCAAATGATCGCGGTAAGGAAACCGACCACAACGAGGGATAGAGCAAAGGCAGTCAGGCCGGTCCAGGCATCTCCACGGTCGGGAAACGCACCTGTCAGGAACGGTTGAACTACAAGGTCCGCCAAACCGGCGACTCCTACGAACCCAAACACACCCGCTAGCCAACGATCAATTTGAGCTCGTTTCTTCTCGGTTCGGTATCGACGTTCGTCCAAGTGCCAGCGTGCCTGCTCCTTTCCCGATTCTACGAGCCCAGTTGTTCCGGATGCAGCTAGCAAGTAGTAAAGAGCATCTGTGATTTCCCCTGCTTGGCTCGAATGGTGGATTACAGATTCGGCCCCGGCCAAGACTTCGTAAGCTTCAATCAAGTGCTCATCCGATGGTGGAGAGCTCGCTGTCGCGCATGCGCGCGCAATTCGCAGGTTATGATACTCGAAGTGCTCTGCTCTGGCCTGATTCTCCAAAATATGAGTCTGGGTGTTAGCGTCCTCCCAGGCATCATCCGGCGTATCTGTTGCTCTTAGCCACGTCCAAAGGAGGAGCGCTCGATTACCATGGAAGCAGTAGTCCTCGAAAGGGCGCATGTCGGGTGGCAAGTCCGGGGTGGCCACTATTTCGGCGGATCGCGAGAGCACGCGGGATATCGACGGACCGAATTCCTTCAGCAGTTTCTCCTTGGAATCGGGCTGGTCGACAAAGCGCATCAACGAAATAGAGGGTCGGCCTTGCCATAGCTGTACTCGTGCCGGCCGTTTGCCCTTCTTTCTGTCTCTAGCCACTGCCAGACCTGCCACAGCGCTAACATAGATGGACCGGCAAAGATCAATTGTGGCCTCCCATTTCGCTTGATCCTCTGAACCGGCGATTTGGTGAAGAACCCAATATTTCCCATCAATCTCAAAGGTTTGTCCCTCCTTTCGAAGAGAGTCATCGAGCACCGCTCGCCCCTTTCGGCGCAGCTCCTTCACCAACTTTTGCGACTTTCGTCCAATGACTCCCTGGCCACCAATGGAGAGCTCTCTCTCATATGCGCAAGGTATAATCTGTTCAGCATCCATGCGCTGAAGGTCTGCCTGGACCCAAACGCGATTGAAATAATTTTGAAAGAGGTTGACGACTTCTTGAATGAAATCCGCCTCGTCTAGGTTGCTCCACGTGGTGTCGAGCTGGAAGCTAATGACTATGATTCCGTCAGAATAAAGTTTGAGCCATGGATGTATAGGAAGGGTCCAGTCGTCGCGCTCCAGAACCACGGGGGGTAGCGCCGCCCGGAGATGAGGGGGGAGCTGCCTTGCCTCTGCACCCTCGATGCGTTGTTCATGGAATGAAAGCTCCAGGCAGAAAATGAGGTCCTTAGCTGTGTAGTCTGGCAGATTTTCGCTAAATTTAACCGTCCAGCGGGAATCCCACTGACGCCCTTGCGGTCGAAGCCATTCAAGCTGGACGGCACCTTCCGCGTCAAGGTAGACGCATTTCAAGTCTGAGAAACAGACAGTTTGGACCATTCCGGATTTGAGAAGATTCGTCGCGGTCTTGAGAAGGTCCACATCCATGACGTCAAGGCCCGCTGTATAGTTGTAGAAGCAGTTGACCTGATGCACTTGCAGTTTGGTCGGGCGTGGCTTCACCAAGGCACTCTCCAGTTTGCGTGTTGCAGACCACCTATGAATAGCCCAACAGCTGCTTGCAAAAGCTCAATATCAGCGGCGGCGCCCAGCGCTGTCCGTTGCATGCTGTTGTTAGGACTGCGGCCCCAGGCTGGATCACACTCCATCATCAGGATCACTGCTTTCTCGCAAGTCCTCACGAGTATTCTCCAACACTAGGCGCCCCATCACTGGCAACCATCGTTCCTCATCATCGAGAAGGCGTCGGGCCGTGGGAAACACAGAAGCTCGACCGTCCTCCCCAATCGCAGCAAGTTCGGAGCTTCGGCCAAGGGCAACAGCAGCTCGCCGGTGCCGGACACCGCCGGCCGCAAGAACCCTAGCTGCTAGCGTAGGGACACCAAAACGCAGGTGCTCAGGAAAATCGACCACGGCTTGCGATAGCTCACGCTCGTTCTCCTCGAGTAGCTTCTTGAGCAAGCCAACGGCCTGTTCGACCACTACCTGAAGGACGTGGCTGATCACCCTAGCGTGAACACCCAGCATCGTGTCGATATCGATCCCCGCTCTTCGAGCTAGCTCGACTAGGGGCTGACCGTCGATCCAAGCATCGAGGACCCGGACAAAGTCCGAACGTGACGGGGATGCATCCCTGTACGCCTCCTTGACTACCTCAGTCACTTCGGGAAGGTCCCATGCCCACATCAGCAGCGTCTCTGTCAGCTCCGGGTCGGTTGCAACTGCGATGTCATCCCAACTCTCCCGCATGGGCAGCAGCTTCACTTCCACCGACTCCAGCATCCGGACGCGCGTACCCGTTTCTCGAATCCACCCGAGTCGTCCTGCCCCCTTGATTGCTGACACCCGTCGAGCACGTAGCTCGAATACATGTTTCATGAGAGCCGTTGTCTCGGGCTGAGCCTGGCTGGCCGCAAAGGTCTGACTCGACAGTTCACCGGCGATCCGTATCAGCTCGTCCTCCCCCAGCTCTTCTGCCGCAAGGTCGATGAGTGTTGCATCGATGCCGTCGATCAGGGTGTGGAGCGCGGTCGCGCCTTCAAGGATGTCATTCGTAAGCGTGATGCTCCGCTGGTTGAGTGCAGCCTGAAGGCGTCCCATCAGCTCGATCAGTGCACCAGAAACGCGCTCGCCCGGCTGCTGCT
The DNA here is from genome assembly GCF_900102875.1 of Franzmannia pantelleriensis. Classification (GTDB taxonomy): domain Bacteria; phylum Pseudomonadota; class Gammaproteobacteria; order Pseudomonadales; family Halomonadaceae; genus Franzmannia; species Franzmannia pantelleriensis. The sequence continues at coordinate 136,597 of NZ_FNGH01000003.1, read as the reverse complement.
GAGCCACAGGGGCCACCAACGGCCATTGCGCAGGGTTGGCGCAGATGACAAGGCCCTTGGTTGTTGCCCCAGCTCGCCCTGCACGTCCAACGAGATTCTTGATGTCGCGTGCGAGCAGGTTCTCCGCGGCCCCGTCTGGACCGCGGCGTTGTACCGAGTACAAGACCAGCGTTCTGATTGGTAGATTGACCCCCTCCGCCAACGTGCTCGTGCAGATCGCGAGTCGAACATCCTCCTTGCGAACTAACGCTTCCACAACTTCACGGCTTTCCTGCGGAATGTCCCCGTGATGCAGAACGGCTCCTGCCGCGAGTGTTCGTGTTCCGACCCATGATGCGCCGTACTCAAGGGTGAAATACTCTACGGCGGCCTGAAGCTTTGCGGCATCGTCGACAAACTGAAATGGAGCGGGCATGGGCAATGGATTCGCCAGTTGCGATAGCAACTCATCGGCGAGACCTACAGCACCCTGGTTGCCACGCTTGTTGGCCGCGAACACAGCAACCGCCCCCATCGATAGCGCCTTTCTTGCTGCGGCGATGGCCTGAGCTTTCACGGAGTTGAATGAGTATGTATTCAGCCGACCTGTCGAAGCATTACGATAGCGAAAGTCATCGCGGCTCAGAAAACGCTCGATCGAGAAAGTGGATGCATGATGGTGCGGATGAAGCTGTAGCGCGACAGTCGCTTTGGCGTTCTTGCCGGCAACACGAAGCGCTGCGAAATCAGCGTGAGCTGGGCGGTAGTCGCTGCGGACGACCGTTGCATCCGTGCCGCCTAGCCACGCATTGATCTCTTCGATATTCGGTACGATAGCGGACACAAAGACGAACTTTGGCGGGCCGCTCTCGCGGGCTCTCATTCGAGCGAGCAGCAATTCCAGCCCTACCCCGCGGGCCTTACCGTCGAGGAGGTGCCCTTCATCGCATATCACGAGGGAGATTCGGGAGAAAAAGCCCGGTTCTGCGCTAAGCAGACCCGACAACGCTTCCGGTGTTGCAACTAGCGCCCGCGTATTATCCAGGTCTCGTACTTCACCGCCTGTGGGCACAGTCCCCCCATATGCGCATCGAGCTGGTAGACCCATGCGGCCAAGGCGCTTGACAAGACTGCCGCGCAGTTCCGCTGCGAGTGAGCGAAAGGGAACAAGTAGGATTGCCACATCCTGCGGGTGCCGGTTCAGATGATAGAAGAGTAGCGTCTCCGAGAGTGCTGTCTTACCAGCGCCCGTCGGCATCTGGATGGAGAAGGAGGCCATACCTCCCAGCAGCCCGCTCCTAATGGCATCTATCTGGGAAGGGAAAAAGTCCCATGTCGGCGGATCCCGGTTGAGGAGCGACCGAACGAGGGGATCCCAGAATTCCGCCTCGCCATCTGGGAGGACGGCACGGATGTTGGTTTGCGCGAACCTAGAGAGCATCCGTTGGAACAGGCGCCATCCTACCCATTCATCCGGATTGGTTTGCAGCGCCGATGCCTCCATCTCAGCAGCATGCTCAATCTGCGACCGGATTGCCTCGAGGTCACCGCCTCGCACGGCGCCGACAAGAGCCCGCACGCGAGCCGACTGGATCGTCGATGGCCTCGAAAGTAGCTCATGGCACGCTCGCTGTATCTCTCCGAGGGCATTCGGATCCGCTGCTTTGAGCGTCAAGTATGCCGACGCAGAATAGCCCCCGAAGTAGAATGCCGCCGCCGCGAAGACAGCGGCTTCTGGTGACAAGATCCCGCGATAGGCCAGTGCCTGATCGACCCCGACGCCTCCTGCCTGAGTGATCGCGTTGCCCAAGCGCGACCAGTCGACAGAATCCCTGTACGGCTCATGAAGCCGTTCAAAGAGCTCGCCGACGAGCGAAATGTAGTAGTCGTCGCCTCGCGAACGCAGATAGTCTAACTGGAGCGGTAGCTGCGAGAATCCGAATCGCTCCACATGGTGGAGAGCGTCCGCGTCACTAACCCACTTGGCAAGAGTCTCCCTCATGTCCCTTCCCCAGTCTCTAGGACGGTCGTATGTACAGCATCAAATACCTCTTCGTAGCGCTGCTTCAAACTCGGAACGACGATCACGACCACCGTGTGGTCTGCCGGTTCTTCATCAGGGGTGTCCTCGAGTTCCTCGTCTACCAGACTTGCGCATATAATAGCCACCGCCCGAAACTGCTTCTGGGCAGGCGGATGGTCGGTAGCCTTGATGAAACGCTCCAAGTGATCGACTGTGGTGGTGCCGAGGTCGTCGATGAGTGCACGTTCCTTCAGCCAGACAAGGGTCTTCGCCAATCGACTCGTCCGGTCTTTCTCGCAGTCCATAATCGCCGCCTTGACCGGTGAGGAGTCGCCGGCCGTTGACTTCGTTTTGACCTCAGAGCACAGGATCCGGTCTTGCCCGGAGGGTTGGGGCCAGTTCGGAAGTACGAAGTGAACAACATCAGAGTATGGCGCCGGCTTCGTCCGGTCCTGCTTCAGGCGCCACTTCTTCGGGCCGATTAGTTCTGTTCCTGGCTCGACGGCTGCATGGTATAGAAAGACCAGGATCTCCCCGAAGTCACCTGCCATGGTAGAGCCGCGATCCGGCAGCTTAGCGGCGACGATCTCTGATTTGGTACGACCCGTCTCCTGCGCCCTCGCCTCGAGTAGAGCATCGTCGATGTAGCACTGACGAACTGGCACACCGAGTACATCCGCCCAAGCAGCCGCGTGCTCGTCAGACACGCAGACTAGCACGTAGGGAGACTGGTGCTCGTCAGCAAAACATGGTGCGATGGCGCTGATATCGATGTCCAAGTCTCTCATCGTGAGCCCATTCCTCTTCCCCCCAACTGTTCAACTGTGATTAATCAGCCCATCCCTAACGCATGCAACAATGCCACTAATGATCACTACAGGTAGTACCTGGGGCTTCTAACCACTCCATGGTTAGCCCACCATGCGCTCCGCAACTCTACCAAGTTCTTCTGCGGATAAACCTTCTCCATGCCACCCCCTAGCGAATTTCACACTTTGGGATCGGGGGAGCTTTTCTTTGGCGAGGTCTTTAATACGAACTCGAGAAGGTAACGATGCTCCTTCACCAACGAAAATTGCTTCCTGCTGTGCCAAGTTGGGTAACGTACGAACCATCCCTGCTAGGCCATCGGGCAGAAAACGCGCAACATGTTGTTGATCTGAATGGTTGGTCAATCGAAGCACTAGCCAAGTACCGCATTGGGAGATAACGGTACTCTCAATATCAGCTGGTCGTTGACTCACCAACATCAATCCAAGGCCATACTTCCTGCCTTCTCTGGCAACTCTACGTACCGCTGTTTGAGCTGAGGCGTATTGGGCCTCCCCTCGGTCCGGCACATATCGATGAGCCTCTTCACAAACGAGCAAGATCGGATCTTTTGCTCGCTCATCTGCCGTTTGATAAAGCTTGTATTGGAATAGCAGCCTTGCCAACATCGCTGTTAGTGGACCGGCAACCTCGTTAGGTAAGCCAGAAATATCCAATATCTTGATCTTATTATCATCTGCTTGACCACTTCCTGGCTGCCCGACTAGCTGATTGATAACTGAAGATAAGGATGGCGACTCCAGGTCCCAGTTACCCATTAAGAAATGAATCCTCGGGTCTCTGCGCAGCACCGAAAGCTTATCTAAGAGTGATTTGAATTTTTGATTGAATTCAGAATCGGTAACCTTATTTACCTGACTGCCCTGAACCCTTCCTGCTTGTAAGTATCTAATATGACGCTCAAACTCTACAAGACAAAATGGTCGAGGCTTGTCTCGATCAAATTCCAATAGTTTTGCTTCATCCACACCATCTACTGGCTGTGACTCATCATGTGAGCGACCGCCTTCGGGCGCAGGGCTTCCATAATCATCAGGTGCTGGTATTGCAAGACCTGCGGCAACCATTCGGGCATGGGTGACTGCCTTATAGATAATGTTGTTCTGGGAGGTGGCTTCCTGTTCCGTCTTACCGATAACGAGGTGCCTGAACTCATCTGCGCTCATCAACCAGTAAGGTAACTTGATGGGAGCTCCTTCAACACCCTCTGACCCAATCGGATCATAGGCTCGATAGACAACAGCTTGCTCCTCGAATCCGGCGCCATATTCACCGTGGGGATCAATGATAATGATGTTTGGCTTAAGAGAGTCTTCACCATTAGCTTTGTGCTCCAATACACTATGTAGCAGTGCAGCCACGGCACCCGACTTACCTGAACCCGTCGAGCCTAGAACCGCACAGTGCATGCCAAACATCTTGTCAATATTTGCTCGGCAGGGGGCAGCTTCTGTGCCCACGTAGTGACCGAATGGGACTAGCGGATTATTTCCATCATCAGGCCTATCACCTTCTGCGGATTGGAATAGCCCCGTTGCCTCTTCTCGGGTCAGCAAATATGCACCTTGCTGAGGTAAAGGGTAAGTAGAAACACCACGGGAGAAATTTAATCTTCCCTTTGGCATATCCCAGACACCTTCAGCGAATAGCTCTACTTCCATTATCCGCTGATCAGAATCCGGTGGCACTGCTGTACCATGCTCAATCAAATCTTCTGACCGCATACGCAGCAAGGTAACAAAGCCAAATATAAGCTTACGTCCAAAATGAATTTTTACAATGCTACCTATCTGGCCGATGGGGTAAATACGCCCATCATAACTACGAGTCAACTCAGAAACTTCACCGCTTAGCTCAACACGTATCGAAGTCCCAGCGACTTCAACGATATTTCCGATTCGCAGCGCTTCAACTGGTTTGAAATCCGTCATTTCGCAGCACCTCCAGGTCCGTTTTCGAGAAGATTGGTTACACCTGCGAAAGTCCACCAGCTTCGTTCAGACCCCTCTTCTGGTTGACAAATAGGCCCAATTTTGCCGTTGTAAAGCCCCTTCTGTGTCATCACAAATACACGTTTTCCCCAGCGCTCTTTGAGCCAGATGTCCAGCGCTTCGGGTAGTCCTCTATCTGTTTCCATCACAAAGGCAAGAATTGTTGTATCGTTTCCCGGGCTTTCCATAGAGAGTTCAATTTCATGATTGATATGCTCATCTCCAAAGCTATAGCCGCATATTGCTAGAACATTGCCTCCATTGTTGCTAAGACTCCGGCGCAATAGGTCAAACTGAGCCGAAAACGGATCTCGCTGAGTTGCAACATACTTTGTAGCTTGAGGATAGATCATCACCCGTTTGGCATTTCCGGGATATTTGTCTCCGAGGCGGACTCTTATAAGATTCCCATCATCATCAAGGTGCCAATCGATTGAGCCATGAAGCTTCATAACGTGAGCGTCATATCTTTGTGAAAACCCAGGTTCATCAGCACCATATCGGTGGCTTCTATAGGCTATAGCCCCTCCGGAAAAACCATCCCAACACGTGTGTCGCTCTAATGCGAGCGAGTCTTCCAGCAGCGTATCATAATTAGTGGTGAAGAAACGCACAGGTGGGCGCCGATTTTCCATTCCAGAGCGGCGTGTGCCCAGTAGTGCCCTTACAAACTTACGATGTGGCTCAATATCTACTATCGAATTAAGAGGGTTGCCAACTTCTCCCGTCTCAGTTTCTCTGTCATACTTGTATCCCCAGTGGATAGCATGCGTTATATGATTGAGCACCTCTGCATGCGCCTTCATCATACTTTCCAGATCGTAAGTTTCTCCATCAATGGTTACTGTTTTACTCTTTGCCCTCTCTGCTAAAGCGTAGTAATCACCTAAGTGACTGAGCAAATGCTCAATGTGAGCGCTTTCAAGTAAATCTTTCCAGATCGCTGAAATAAGAGGTTCACTATCAGAGCCTTCAAGCCTCTCTAAGACAAAATTCGTCAGAGGCCCCATCAACGGCAGCCCTGCATCTAGGCTTGCGCCTGCTCCAAGTAACCAGACTTGATTTGGCCTGCTCAAAAATGCGTCGAGCTGTTCGAGATATGAGTCTTCTTCCAAATGTTCCATAAGCTGGTACCAAATATTTTGATTAAGAGGCCTATTAATCAGTTGCTATATATCTTGTGCCAATAAGCCTTTCCACTAATAAACCAGCCTCAAGACGTTCTCCATGAAGTGGACAACATAAACATCCCATGGCCGCTTAGGGTCGTCAGCAGTCATTCCACTATCTCCTCATAAAACGCCAACCTACCTGCTATTTCCTCCATCCCCTCTGCCGGCCGCTCATAACTCCACGCCACGTCTTGATTTTCGTCAAACGAAAAGTACTTGGCATCACCCTTGAAGGGGCAGTGGGTTTCGGTATCGGAGTTGGTCAGCAGGTCCATCCGTATGTCGTCGCGGGGGAGATACTGGCGCGGCGGGTAACCGCGTTCGCGGAGCTCGATGGCACGGGTGGTATCGGCAAGCAGGGTGCCATCGATGATGACTCGCACGCGTCGGGCGTGCGGGTGCAGGGTGATGCGGGGCTCGGTGGAAGCCGTTGGCATAGGCCATCCCTTGCGTAGGGGTATTGTGGTTATGCTGTTATGGATTTCAGCCTAGCACCAAAGGATGGTTTGTCCCATTCTAGCCATCAACGGGTGCTTCAACATCCGCTCTACGGGCTGGCGACGGGATAGGGAGATGCATGCAGCCATCGGATAGTCACAAGGCCAACCCCTATGCGGCTTGGCGCCATCGCTTGTACCTGATGCTGGAGCCCACTGCTCGTGAGTCCCCTGGGCTGTCGATGACCAACCGCTTCATCGCCGTGCTGATCATCCTCGCCACGGCGCTGACGATTCTGGAGACGGAGCCGCTGGTCCGGGCGCTGGCTCCCAGCGCCTTCGTCATCGCCGAGGTAGTGCTGGCCTTGGCGTTTTTGGTCGAGTACGTCGCGCGGGTGATCGCGGCCGGCGAAGATCCTCGCTATCGAGGGCTGGCTGGGCGCTTACGCTTTATGGTCAGCCCATGGGCGATCATCGACCTTCTCGCTATCTTGCCTTTCTTCCTCACCATGGGGGCTGTCAACGCCTTCGCCTTGCGTCTACTCAAGCTAATCCGGTTGCTCAGGCTCGCGAGGCTGGGGCGCTTCTCCAATGCAATCGGCGACCTCTATTCGGCAGTTCGCGGGAGACGCTACGAGCTCACGGTCAGCCTGATGGTGGCGGTGGCACTGCTGATCGTCACCAGCAGCGTGATCTATGTCCTGGAAGCCAGCCATCAGCCCGAGGCCTTCGGGAGCATTCCCAGGGCGCTGTGGTGGAGCGTGGCCACACTTACCACGGTGGGCTATGGGGACGTAACGCCGGTAACCGCGGCTGGGCAGCTGTTTGCCGGCCTGACCGCCATCGTCGGCATCGGCATGATCGCCATGCCGACCGGCATCCTGGCGGCTGCCTTCAGCGATGCCATGCAGAAGCGTCGGGAGCAGGCTGAAGACGACAATAATGAGTAACAAAGACAGGGAGCAGGAAATGGCACTTAGATTTCGTCGACGCATACGTATTGCCCCGGGCATTAGCCTAAACCTCAGCAAGAGCGGGATCGGGGCCTCCATCGGCCCTCGTGGCGCCAAGATAAACGTGGGGAGTCGCGGCGTTTATGCCAACGTGGGACTGCCGGGCACCGGTCTATCGTTCCGCGAGAAGCTCAACAAGCGCGGTGGCCGGGGAGCAACCAGCGCTCAGGCGGGAGCGCCCTCTGCGGGAAAAGTACTCGAGCAGCAGCTCCAGGCTGGTGGCTCGGCAGTTGCGCGTGTTCGCGTCAATGAGGACGGTGAGGTCGCGATCACCGACGACGCTGGCCAACCATATGATGAGACGGAGCTCCGGGTACTGCGCAAGTACGCGGGAGAAGGCATGCGCGATATGCTCCAACAAGCATGTGATCAGCTGAACGCCGATCTATCGGCGCTGGCCACAGTGCACATTGAAACTCTGCCGCCACGAGACAAACCAGTGTTTCAGGCTCGAGTGTTTCCCGAGCCTGAGCCTCAGCGCAGACCTCTTCTCCAGCCGACGCTGTGGAGCCGTATCTGGCCGCCGGCGGGACGGCGGCTACAAGAACAGAACGAGCGGTTGGCTGAGCAATACGCACGCGCCTTCAGCGAATGGGAAGCGGCGGCGCGAGCTTTCAACGAGCAGGAACGACAGCGTCGCGAGCAAGAGACCGAGTTAGTGCTGACGAACCTCGATGCCATGGCTAATGTGCTTGAGGAACACCTGGGGGAAATCCCGTGGCCGAGGGAAACGAATGTGAGCTTCGATCTCGGTGATGATGCCAGCACCATCGCTATCGACATTGAGTTACCCGAAGAGGATGACTTCCCGGGCGTGGAGTACAACCTAGCCGCCAAGCAGGCAAAGGTTTCCGTCAAAAAAGTCGCCGCCACTCGGCGTCGAATGCTCTACCGCGACTACGCTCATGGTGTTGCGATGCGGGTGCTGGGTGAGATATTCCACCGCCTTCCAACCGTCCAGGTAGCGCTGGTATCGGCCTACATGTCGGCACTCGACGCCGGTACTGGGCAACCCACCGAAAGCTATCTCTACAGTGTCTTGGTCACCAAGCCCCAATGGCGAGAGATCAATTTCAAGGCCCTGGCCGACATCGAGCCACCTGCCACCCTCGAACACTTCGAGCTGCGGAGAAAAATGACCAAGACGGGAGTGTTCAAGCCTATTCAGCCGTTCGACGTTGCAGCGCTGGCGAACTATCGGACCTTGGGTGATTGATTAGCGCATACGCACGTAGAGAGCTAAGGCCTCGTCGCTGTATGCCTGGGGGAATCGGGTACGAGTTTTCCCTATCTAAGCCGCTTGCCTGCCATGAGTCACCTCATTCGGTGTACTGCCTTTAACGAGGTGCCCACAGCTCCTGCCTCGCAAAGACTGCACTCCGGATAACGCAGCCTGTGAAGGCTTCGTTGATCATCTTAGGGCTGAACTCTTTCATTCTCAATGATTTGCGTGGCACGGCACTGACACAGCGATGCCCAAGCCGGCATGCTAGTAGATATTGGCATATCCACCTTTAAGCCCCTCTAGGAACGCACCATGCGACTCTCGAGACGCTAGGAAGGCACGCTAAGCCAATAAATTTCGGCCTAGTGGCCATTTAACGATATTTAATGTCTAAAAAATGGCATTTATTATGCAGTAAAAAAATGTAGCATATTCTAAACTTCATAAAGGCCGATTGAATGATTGAAAGCAGCCAAGGAAAAGGGGTTTCGCTGGTCTTTCTAGCTACATTACTGTGGAGCTCCGCTGGCCTTTTCACAAGATTATTACAACTTGACACGCTAACATTAGTCAGCTGGCGCGGCATGGTAAGCATTTTAGTAATATTGGTTATTTTTAGAAAATCAAGGAATGCTCAAAAAACAACAAGACAGCCTGGAAACTTTACCTTATCTGTGATGCTGACTTTAGCCACGCTTACATACATTGGCGCGCTGAACAACGCTACAGTGGCCGTAGTGTCAATAATCCACGCTTTCTCGCCATTGCTAGCGGCCGTAATCGCATTTATCATAGTAAAGGAGCATGTAAACAAATCCACATGGCCAAATCTATTTTTGGCACTATTATCCATTATCATTTCTGTTGGCTGGGGAGCTGGCGGAAGCTCTCTCTACGGTATCATTCTCGCTTTATCCATGACATTGCTAATGGCATCAATAGCTGTCTTTTGCCGCTATAATCACCATGCTTCACTAGTATTTTCCACCGGAATATCGGGTGTCCAGCTATTAGTCATCGGAGTTTTGAGCGGGGCACTTTTCAATGTCGAAACACATGATTTGAGCACTATAGTGTTTTTTGGATTGACTCAAGCACTGGCACTGATTTTTTTTATCGAAGGAGCCCGTTATATAAAATCTTCAACAGCTTGTCTTGTTAGTATTTCAGATGTACCTATGGCGCCTTTTCTGGTGGCCATTTTTTTCCCCGAGCCGATAGGCATTGCTACGGTGATCGGAGCAGTTGGAGTCATGTTAGCCGTAACGCTAGAGAGCCTTTACTCTGAAAAAAGGAAGCGCTGTTGATACTTCTTGGGAGTCATACCTACCACTTCTTTAAAAGCAGAAATAAATTGGCTTGTATTCTTATACCCTAGTTGACTCGCCGTTAGTGTGACTTGAGCACCATTCTTTAGCTTTATTTTTCCGAACTCCATCAGTATATTTCTGTGCCAATCTTTAAAGGTAAACCCAGTTTCTTTTTTTATCGCTCTTGAAAGAGTCTTGGCGCTAACATTTAACCGAGATGATATGCTATCTAATGTTTGCCGCTTCTCTAAATCTTCCACTACTATATCATAGGCATAAGTGAGCATTTTGCTCCTGATATTTTCTAAACTATTGAAATGTGAAAACTCTCCGAGTATTTCATCAACCACAACATGCGATAACCTTTGAAAAGAATCTAGATTTTTATAATTATTTCCCGCACACCTAATAACATCCAATGAACTTTCAACAAGCTGAGATATAACAATTCGAGCCCTCAAGCTCTCTGAACTGCAATAGTCAGATGGGCAAAAGGTATCAATATAGATAGCCTGAACAAGGCTGGATTTTTGCAAAGTCATCTTATGCTTAACATATGGAGGAAGCCAAAATATGCTATTTGAGGAAAGAGTCCAGGCCCTTTCATCTGCTTCAATTATAGCACTGCCATCTAAAAAGCGAACAAGCTGTGCTTTATCATGATAGTGAGCAGGAACGATAGCTCCTTTCTCATATAGGATATTGAACGTAGAGACAGGTAAAGAAAAGCCCTCTATATAACCATCTGTTATATGAGAATCGTCTTTTATGATGCCGGCCTCCGCAAGTATCGACTGTCTGAAAATCGACATTTTTTGTCTCCAATTGCATTTTTTTCCTTCAGACACCTACTAAATTCAAATATATAGCATATCGCTAAATTAAGCCAGCAGACTCAGGAGTCATCATGGACATTACGGCCATCATCAATTCATATGCGGACAACCCGTTATTCAACGATGCTAAAGAGGATGAGGTTCTAGTCTATAACACACCATATCGCCGACCAACAAGAATCAATGACAATCAATACATCAACTACAATAAGACAATAGGTTGCGATGGATTATCTTCTAATGGATCTTTGTCGACCCATAGATTACTGATGAATATTTATGAAAGCGACCTGCTATTTCTGCCAAATTCTAAAACATCTTTCGACCTAGAAGAAATGAAAAGATTCTATAGTCAAGAAACTATATCTAAAGCTGACATTATGAGGCCGATACTAGAAAACAAAGCATTTAATTTTTTAGAGGAAGAGGTTAAGATTTCGAAGGGGTGGACAGAAGAACTTCTTTATGAATATTTTAACCAATTCTTAGAAAAAGAAAATAACAAAAGGGGAAACAACAAGATAACAGACGGCGTATTAAGCTTTATTGCTTCTTCTAACCATCCGCAAAAATGCTTAAAACATTATGTGGTTCAGTTGGCGGGGGACTATTTGTCAGAAGCATCTGCAATGGCTAGAAATAGTCGGGTAGACCGGGAGATTACTCTACCCGGCCCCCCACAGATCCGGGCATGCGCGATTGACGCACCCGGCTCCTCAATTATCAGTTTTGCTGAAGGCTAACACCTCTGCATGATCCGAGCAGGTGGCAGTGGCAACAAGCTAAGTAGTTGGGAAGCTTTATCCCATGAGAAATAAGCTCTCTGCGATCGCCGCCTCAACCACCTAATCCAGGTTTCCGTCACGTGCTGGCGAAACGACCGCAGCGACCGCATGTTGCCCCGGATGCCATAGTAGGCATAGTGCCCCTGCACCTTGCTTCTTAACCGCCTATGCTGCTCACGAATCGGCAGATGACGGTTCCACCGGCACCACAGAGCAATTCGCCTAAGGCTTCGCTGGAGCCGCCCCTTAGCAGTCTTCCGCTTAATGACCATCCGACCGTACCGAGATTTACCCCAATAGTGGGTGAACCCCAGAAAGTCGAAGGTCTCAGCGCGTTTGTCACGGTGTGGCCGAAACCGCACCAGGCGGGTCTTGGTTGGGTGCAGGGTGAGCCCGAAGCGCGCGAAGCGCTTGGGCAACACCTCCAGCACCTTGCGGGCATCGGCTTCGTTGCTGAATGCCAGCACAGCATCATCGGCGAACCTCGCCGAGAATGTCTGTCCTCGCAGGCGCGGTTTGACGTCGTTCTCAAACCACTCATCCAGCACATAGTGGAGATAAACGTTTGCCAACAACGGGGAAATGACCCCGCCTTGTGGGCTGCCTATCTCACCTTTCTGCCACTGCCCGGCTTCCAATACCCCGGCCTTGAGCCACTTGCCGATCAAACGCAGGATCACACCGTCCTTCACTCGTTGCTGTAGAAACGCACGCAGGTGCTGGTGGTCGATCGTGTCGAAGAAGGCTTGGATATCCAGGTCGATCACCCAGCCGCCTCCCATCGACATCAGCCCATCCCGTACCGTCTGGATCGCCTGGTGTGCCGAGCGACCTGGCCGGAAGCCATACGAGCCGTCCAGAAAATCATGCTCATAAAGCGGTTCCAGCAGGGCCACCACGGCACGCTGCAAGACTTTGTCTTCGAAGGTAGGAATGCCGATCGGCCGTGTGGCGCGACCATCTCCCTTGGGGATATGGACACGTCGCACTGGCGGCGCCTGGTAACGACCGTTCTTGGCTGCCTCCAGCAAGCGCTGGATATTGGCCTCGAAGTCGCGCGCGAAGTCGTCCGCCGTCTGGCCATCGATCCCGACGGCGCCGTCTCGGCGCGTCATCAGGTAGGCCGTCTTCAGCCACTGGGCATCGAGGTGATGGGCCAGTGACGTGAAAGCACGCTGCGGGAAGCGCCCTGCCAGCGCTGCTATCCGCACTTGTTTCGTGTACATGGTTCCAGGTTCCTGAGTACCTGCCATGTGTCCCTCCTGCGGGCCTGATAATTGGCCGCCCCTTCCCTCCACCGGGTCCCGTCGAGCCGGTTCCCCGCCTTCATCGGTACTATGAGCGACTCCGACTCCCGCCCTTCCATCCGGCTGGCTCCTTGTCATCGCCTTGCCGTACCCCCTGAGTACCCGTCAGTTTGCTTCCGATGCCATCAGGTACTACAGCACCAGACCTGGAGCTTTCGCCGCAGGCAGCCCCGCGCCTGAATCATTGCCTTTCGGGGGAGAAAGGCGGGCCTCCCAGGTTCCTGGGAAACCCTTGTATGAACATGCCCTGCTCTTTGACACCGGCGGCCCCGTCTCACCCAGCCTCAACGATGATTCGGTATTGCCTTCCAGTCAGTTAACACTGTCGGCGACCACGGTATTAGTCATTTCGGTGCTCAATCACACGGCCTGCTCACTCGCTGTGTACGCTTCGCAGTGGCGGTTGCCCGACACCACGCAACACTCGCTACCGGCTGGTGGCTAGCCTTAGCCGGGTGGGACTCTCACCCACTGGGGTTCACTCCATCCTTTCTGCTCTCCACTTGAAGAGTTCCCGGATGGCCAGGCTTTGCCTGGCGCACTAACTGGAAACTATGGAAAAGTACAATCTTCTTTATTCAACATTCTTATTGATGAGTATGGTGCGGGCGTTCATGACGTAAAACATAGCACCCTCTTTATGAAGCTCATGAATAGTTTAGGCCTTGCATCAGACCCCCATGTATATTGGCAATTCTACCAACCCTCGTCGTTGATGCTGAACAATTACTTCCACTTCATAACCAGAAACAAACGGTTTTTCTTTAAGTACATTGGTGCTCTATTCTATACGGAAGCCTCACTAGCAAACATATCTAAAGAACAAGCCATCTTAGTAAAGGATGTTTTTGGAAATGGTGTGGATACTCAATACTTTGATGAGCATTACCATATCGATGAACATCATGGAGAAATGGTATTGTTCAGAATAATACAGCCCTTGCTTGAGCAATATGGAAACCAAATTGTAAACGACATACTCCTTGGATTCGAGGAATTCCAGCTATTGCAACGCCTGGCAGATGAAGACATCTTAATCCAGCTGGAGTGGGCAGACAACTTAGACACATATAGGGACAAGGGAGATGAATTATTCCATAAGCTTCCGGCCGATGTTGACCTTGATACATTCGATGAAGCTTTAGGTGAGCGCTCCACTACCCACACCCACCCCGATCATCGATTACTATATATAGAAAGAGGGGAGATGGACTTTTGGTCACTTGTGGGAGATCCGGTTAAACTTAAAGAAAAAGATGTCTTGTTAATACCAAAGCATCGTCTACATGGATCTGTCGTAAGGTCTTCATCATGCCTTTACCATCAGCCCATCATTGAAAGCATGCTTTAGACAAGTCTTTAAATCATGGGAAAACGAAAATGAGCATAAGAAACAAGCGGCTCAGCACTGGAGACAGCAAGGATACGTTAAAGCTTGCCGTTGCGATAGTCACTGATGTAATTTCAGCTCTCTATGGAAACCCTAAAATCCAACCTAAAGCTATTGGCAAGGAGCTTATCTCATCCCTGGACATGTCAATAAGTGATAATGGAGAAGGGATTGAATATATAAAGACTTTGGTTCGGAAAGATTTCTTGGATAATGTCATCAACTACAGACACCCTAACTACTTTGGACATCAAAGGCCTGCACCACTTATAGCCGGTGTCTTAGCAGACTTTGCGGCACAAGCATTTAATCCAACAGTTACGAACTACGATGGTAACCCGGTTTCTGTGACTATTGAAAATGAGCTTTTAAAGTGGTTTAAAGATCTTTTCGACTTTAGTTTACATGGATGTGCAACGTTAACAAGTGGTGGCTCGGAATCAAACTTAACGGCCTTGTTGGCTGCACGAGAGTCTAAGGGATTAGGACGCGTAATCTTGAGCAAGCATGCTCACTACTCTGTCGAAAAAGCCTGTTATATACTGGGGGTTTGCCCTCAGAATATAATAAAAATTGACGTTGATGACAGTGGCAGAATCAGCAAATCTCAGTTGGAGAAAGAAATACTAGAGGCAAAAAATAAAAGATCTAGAGTTATGGCTGTTGTTGCTACTGCAGGTACAACTTCTCTAGGAGCATTTGATGATTTGAATTTCATCGCCGAGTTAAAGAGGAAAAGTGACTTTTGGTTCCATGTAGATGGAGCACACGGTGGAGCGTGTGTGTTCTCCGATAAATTCAGCTCAAGGCTAGATGGACTTAGTTTAGCTGATAGCTTTTGTTTTGATCCTCATAAGCTGATGTGGGTCTCTCCTCCAGCTAGTATTTTTTTCTGCAGAAATAAGGAAGCACTAACGTCGGCACTTAACCCAACAGGAATGGAAGTAGGATACATCATAAAGCCGTCTAGCGAAACTAGCAGAAATTACGTTTATGAAGAGCCATTGCGGCTTTCTCTATTTTGCACGAGGCATTTCACCTCTCTAAAGATCTTGTCTGTTCTTAAAGTACATGGGATAAACTTTTTTGGTAGGGCTATAGAAAAAATAGTCGATGATACATGGAGCATTTTCCTAGCCATGGAAAAAAGCAATGACTTCGAAGTATACTGCCCTCCCTCTTTCAACATTATATGCTTTAGGCATACACCAATCAACATTCTGGAAGATAACATTTCTAACCACAATGTAAAACTAAAAGACATTGCAATACATGAGTGCGAGATTTTTTTTAACACCATCTACTTTGGTGACGAATGTTGGTTAAGGATGCAGCTAATGAATATTTACGAAGACATTAATATTCAAAGTATTTTAGACAACATCAGGCTTGCATCGAACATTACATCACTCTCTGAAAGGAGCAATGATTATGGAAACTCACCTTAGTCTTTCCGACATGTGGTCTATCTCTGAAAAAATGTTACATTCTGGCGACTACAGGAGCAAGCATATAGATATACTATCTAAAACTATTAGTGACAGAGATATGTCTATCTTAGATACAGCTTGTGGTGAAGGCTTTCCCAGTCTAGATTTATACGCACATGGGTTTCACAACATAACCTCATCAGATGGTGATCGTCATCTACTCAAGAAGTTTGAAAATGAAGTTAAAAGGAGGAATTATAACATACCAACATATTATTCCACTTGGCAGAATTTGCAAGAAATAGTAAAGATTCAGTATGACGTTGTTATCAATATTGATGCATCCATAGGGTTTATGGACTCATGGTCGACGAGCAACATGGTGACAGGGAACGGCGAAATTGTTACGCGCGTCACAGAAGTTATTTATAATTTTTTCCATATAACAAAGCCTGGAGGAATATTTGTAATTGGACTGCAAAAAAACAACCACCGCGGCCATAAATTCTTCTCCATGGATTTTGGAGAACAAAAAATTAACGAGAGTGTTATTAAGTGTAGGTGGGAAATGTATTACGACTGGGAGGAAAGGATCAAGACTTGGATAAATGTAGTAGATATAGATGGCAAAAGAAATAGCCAGACGACCAAGAGCTATCTTTTCGACAAATTCGACTTGGTCAACATGCTGTATACAGTTGGCTTTAATAGCGTTCACGAGCTTTATACCCCTTCTTATCTCTATGAAGACATACTAGTTGCGAAGAGGCCATAGCATGGGCACGAAAAAACTATTTTATTCCTTAAGCAGTCCATCAACAAACTTCCTAATTGTTGGTGACGATAGGTACTTTTTATTAACGGTAGCCAATGGAGTTCCTATTTTTGTGCCTGATAGATGTCCTCACAGGGGCGGCCCTCTGCATTTAGGAAAGTTCGTTGAAGATGGAAGAAAAATAAAGTGCCCATGGCATAGATATTGCTGGAGAAAGGAATCAATAGAGAGAAAATTTCTGCCAGTAATTGTTAACCGACAATGTTTGACCCTTGCAATTCCAAAAAATGGAAATAAAGAAATGAAGATAAAAGAAATCCACAAAGCCTTTATGCTTTGATAAACTGAACAGTGATGGTATTGGCCTGACACATATCCCTTCGGCTCCTATAGTTTAGCAGTGCTTTCAGCCGTTTTCCTAGGTTCACTCTTGGTCTCTTTGGGAGCCGTCAACGCCTTCGCCTTGCGTCTGCTCAAGCTGATCCGGTTGCTCAGGCTCGCGAGGCTGGGGCGCTTTTCCAATGCAATCGGCGACCTCTACTCGGCAGTTCGCGGACGGCGTTACGAACTTACGGTCAGCCTGATGGTGGCGGTGGCACTGCTGATCGTCACCAGCAGCGTGATCTATGTCCTGGAAGCCAGCCATCAGCCCGAAGCCTTCGGGAGTATTCCCAGGGCGCTCTGGTGGAGCGTGGCCACACTCACTACGGTGGGCTATGGGGACGTGACACCGGTAACCGCGGCTGGGCAGCTGTTTGCCGGCCTGACCGCCATCGTCGGCATCGGCATGATCGCCATGCCGACCGGCATCCTGGCGGCTGCCTTCAGCGATGCCATGCAGAAGCGTCGGGAGCAGGCTGAAGGAAACGACAACGAATAATTAAGGGATCAGTAAAAGAAGAGTGGGACGAGACTCAGACACGCACTGCCTCACGCTCGACATGGGGCCTAAGCTCAGGGCGAAGCGCCTTGTCGGTCACTAAGTCTACAGGATGGCCCAGCAGATCCTCCAGGTAGAATTGCACGCCGAAATAACGAGCCGAAGTCGCCGGGCCATCGAAGCTCACCAGGATATCGATATCGCTGTTGTCGCGAGCCTCATCCCGCGACATGGAGCCAAAAAGCGCCAACGAGGTAACGCCATACTCGCTGGATAGCGACGGCAGGTGCTCTCGCAACAGCTGTAACGTCTTGGTTCTATTCATCTTGCCCCGCCTCTGCAACGTCGAGCCTTCGGGAAGCTGATCACTATTTCTGCCCATGGCTTGGCCTAGCATGGGTGGCGGCCTGGGGCTGCTCGAGGGATAGGCTGTCGCAGCATCGCTTTTTCCGAGGCTTTCGGTACTCAGTCCGACCAATGGAGCAATATCGCCATTTGAGTGATAATTACGCACATCCGTCATTTGGCGAACGGAGGTCGTCATGGACCTGCCCCACCTGCCCGCCGAAAAGCGCCAGCAAATGAGCGCGGCGGCAATGCGTACGTACCCCAACATCGCCAACGTCTGGGGGTTGAAAGAGCAGGAAGCCGCCTTACTCCTTGGCGTACCTGGGTCAACCTATCGGCAATGGTGCAAACAGCCCGCAGCGGCAGATCTCGACGTCAATCAGCTTAAACGCATGTCGCTTATTCTGGGGATCTACAAGGCTCTCCAGATCCTGCTGCCGCGCGCCGACATCGCCGATGCCTGGTTGCGCCGGCCTAATCACAACCCCCTGTTCGCCGGCCAGCCACCCCTGGATCGGCTGCGCAGCGGCCTGGTGCAAGATCTCTATGTGGTCCGCCAGCACCTCGATACCGCCCGAGGCGGGGGCCATGCATGACGTTTACGATGCCGCTCTCATTCGTGATCCGAATTAAGCGTGTGCCACGGTGCTTCGTCCGCCGGTATTGTTAGCCACGGTCAAATTTTCACCCTTTGCTGATTTAATATCGCTATGTCGACCATCGTGGGCGCTTGACATAGCCTGGCGCTGCAGCAAAACTATACGCAAACTACGTACACATCATGAAAGCAACGTTTGTTGAGCTGCCACCCTTTGAACGGCATCGAGCGACCTACTTCGATGATGCCGCCTTTCGTGCCTTCCAGAGCTTCTTGCTCCAGAAGATGTCATCCAAAGGGGGAGGCTGCGCAAGCCCCTGAAACAGCTCCTGGATGCGGAACTCAACGCGAGGACATGATCATGGGCCGTAACATTTTTGACGAGCTAGTCGAAGGCTTCAATGCACTAGCAGATGAGCGCCAAGGCAAGCGCACGCTACGCTCCCACTCCTTAGCGCTGGAGGAGGTTCCCGACGTGACCGCTAGCGAGCTCACAGAGCTACGGGAGCGGATGCATATGTCTCGCCCGGTATTCGCCATGTACCTCCGCACCAACCCCAGGACGCTGGAAAACTGGGAACAAGGCCGTGCCAAGCCCAATGCCCAGGCCATGACTCTCATCCGGTTGGTCCAGAAATATCCTGAAACCCTTGAGCATCTCGCTGATCTTGCCTAGTACCATTGAGCACTACGGATGTTGCCTCGATACCAGATGATCACCCATGCGGATCGAACAACCGCACCTCTTGGATATCGACGTGCTCCCATACGCGGCCGGTCATGTAGGGCTCGGTGGCGAGCCAGGCATCGAAGGCCTGACGGTCGGCGAACTGGAAGTGGGCATTCGAGCCGATCATCTTGCCTTGTTCATTGAGGATCGCCCCGCCACTGAGGAAACTCCCCTGTTTGGCGAGCTGGCGAACCCCGGCCAAATGCGCTTCGCGATTTGCCATGCGACGATCCAGCGCTTCGGGGTCGGTATAGTCGTAGGCGATAACAGCATACTGCTTCATGTAACTTCCTTTTTTGCTTATTTGCACCCGTCTTGAGTTGAAGGCTCACCTACTTCGGATCTCTATCTTCCACGGTTACTCTGCCAATATGGTTGGTGCCACTCTGATGGATCAGCAGGGCTTCGCCGTCGAGTGTGGTGCGCATATGGCGCAGGATGCCGGCATAGACCTCGCCTGAGGGGATCGGCCAGCTCTGGAAAGTTTCCGCTTCAGGCTCGAAGCGCACCAGCATGTCCGGCCGCACGCCGCTTTCGTTATACCAGACCGCCCCGTCGAACATGGCGATGGCGTAAGGGTGGGAGCCTGGGCCGCTGGGTGAGTCCCACTCCTGGATGTCACCGCTGTCGGGGTCGTAACGCCCCAGACGGCCCAGCCCAGAGTTCACCCACCAGATGATGCCGTCTGCATCGATGTCGAGCCGGCGCACCGTGGTGCCGGCCTCGGGCAAGGTGATCTCGCTCACTTCCATCGATTCGGGATCGACGCGCAGCAGGCAGTTCGCCCCGTTGCAGGCAACCCAGACCATGCCATCAGAGGCGATCTTCACGCCATAGGGTCGCGAGCCCTCACGCGGGCTGGTGGCCAGCTCTACTTCTCCGGTTTCCGGATCCAGCCGGCCGATCATGTTGCTCTGCTGTAGGGTGAACCAGAGAATGCCGTTCTCGGCGAACTCGGCGGTATGCGGATCGCGCGCGGCCTCATCGGGCATGGGATATTCGCTGATCTCGCCGGTTTGCGGGTCGAATCGCCCCATGGTGGCGTTGCGGTTACCGGTGTACCAGGCGGCGCCATCGGGGCCGATATTGACAGAGTGAGGCCTTGCGCCGGAGGGCAGCTCGATCTCTTCCATCTCGCCGGTCTCGGGGTCAATCCGGCCGAGGATGTCCAACCACTGCCCTACCCACCAGATGCTGCCATCCGGCGCCTCGACCGGATCGCGGGAGCGCTGCCCCAGCGTGGGCACCACCCACTCTTCGAACTGGATGCTCAGCGGGCCATCGACCGGCGTTGCGGCCCGGTTATCGCTGGGCGGGAAGTGCTCGGCCAGGTAGCCAAGGATCTCTGCCTGCCGCTCGGGAGCGCCCGACAGGTCGATCATGGTGGCAATGAGAAAGTCCCACTCCTCGTGGGTGTATCCTGAGCTGCGCTCGATCAGGTTGACGCCGTGGCAGGCCGCGCAGACGGTTTCGACCGTCTCTCGGCCTTCGCCTTCCGGCAGCGCGAAGGCGGAGTAGGAGTGGCACAGGGCGGCTGCCAGGAAAACGGAACCAAGCGTTGTGCGAGCCATATCGTTGTTCTCAGTGGCGGCGGGGTACTCTGAGGGTAGCCAATACCCCCGGGTAGCCCAACAGACGACGCCAGACTGTCGGTAAGGATCAGCGCTTCGGCGCGGCTTGCGGATAACGCGGCAGCTCATCGGCAAGCTCAAACCACTCGGCCTTGGACGAGACCCAGGCGTGGTAGCGCTTGCTGGGCGCTAGCGAAGTCGCCAGAGTGCCTAGCCGCGGTACTGGTATTCCACTTTGCCGCATAGGCAGCGTCACTTGTGCATCGGCGCTTCTTCCGGTCGGTTGTTCATCTATCGGGTTTTGGAGCGGATAGCGATGCAGTATAATCGGAGGCCAATCCCTTCAATATGAGGTGTTCGTCCAATGCGCCATTGATGCCGCCGTTGCAATAACGGCCAGTCTCCACCGGCCCCTATCGCAGGGGGAGTGCTTGGCATCATAGGAATAGCGCATGACGAATATCCATCTCGTCCTTCACGACGTTAGTTACGCTTTGCCCGACGGCAGAGTGCTTTTCTCCGGCCTCAACGAACAGTTCGACATGCGCCCGACGGGGCTGGTTGGACGCAATGGCGTGGGCAAGACCTTGCTGGCACGCATCCTGGCCGGATTGTTGCCGCCCACCTCCGGGCACTGTCGGCGTTCCGGCAGCGTGCATTATCTCGCCCAGCAAGTGGGCCACCCTGATGATGCAACCGTGGCAACGCTGGCAGGGGTAAAGCACACCCTGGATGCGCTGGCGCGCATCGAGTCAGGCAGCACCGCAATGGAGGACTTCGACGCCGTGGGCGACGACTGGGACCTGCCGTCTCGCCTGCACCTGGCACTGGAGCAAAGTGGCTTGAGCCACCTTGACGCCGATACACCGGCCAGCGTGCTGAGCGGTGGCGAGGCGATGCGGGTGTCCCTGGCGGGGGCGATGCTGTCGAATGCCGATTTCCTGATCCTCGATGAGCCAAGCAACCATCTCGACCGGCCGAATCGGCAGGCGCTGATCGAACAGCTGCAGCGCTGGCCGCGCGGGCTGATCGTGGTCAGTCACGACCGGCGGCTGCTGGACGCCATGCAGCGCATCGTAGAGCTCTCTTCTCTAGGGCTGCAACGCTACGGGGGCAATTACACCTTTTATGCCGAGGCCAAGGCGCATGAGCGACACAACGCCCAGGAGACGCTGGCCGAGCGCAAGCGCGAGCGCCAGCGGGAAGCACGGGCGATGCGTAAGCAGGTGGAACGCCAGGAGCGGCGCCAGGCCCGCGGCTATCGGCAAGGCAAGGAGGCCAATCAAGCCAAGTCGCTGCTGGATGGGCAGAAAGAGCGCAGCGAAGCCTCCTCGGGTGCACTGCGCCGGCATCAGGCGGCCCGTTTGGACCAGCTCAACCAAGACGTGAAAGAGGCCGCGCAGCAGGTCGAAAAAGAGGCGCCCATCGCCCTGCATGACCTCCCCGTTGCGCAGCCCGCAAAACGTCGCGTGGCCGAACTGGATGGCGTGGAACTGCCTTTCGTCGCACAAGCCACCCGCGCTATCAGCCTGATCGTGAGCGGGCAGCAACGGCTGGGGGTCATCGGCCCCAACGGCTGCGGAAAATCCACTCTGCTGCGCGTGATGGCAGGCAGGATTATGCCCTTGGCCGGCGTTTGCAAGGTGACGCCCGAGCGCGCCTATCTGGACCAGCAGCTGGAGAACCTGGACCCGGCAAAGACGGTGCTCGAGCAGTTACGCTCGGCCAATCGCACGGCGACCGAGGCGGACCTGCGCATGCGCCTGGCGCAACTGGGGATCGATGCGCAGAAAATTGCGACGCCCAGTGGGTCACTGAGTGGAGGGGAACGGTTGAAGGCAGCCCTCGCTTGCCTGCTCTACGCCGACACGCCACCGCAGCTGCTGTTACTCGATGAGCCCAACAACCACCTGGATCTGCCCTCGGCCGAGGCCCTGGAAGCCATGCTGCGCAGCTACCAGGGCGCACTGATCGTGGTATCGCATGATGATGTTTTTCTGGATAACCTCGATCTGACCGACCGCCTGCTCGCGACCGAGCAGGGCTGGCAGTTGGAGCCACTGAGGTCAGCCGATTGACGACCATGGCAAGGAGAGCAACAACGATGAACCATGTCTCACCCCGCGGCAATGCCTACGTCGCGCCCAAACTGACGCAACTGGGCGGCCGCGATGTCCTTTTCGCCATGGCCGCCGAGGCCGAGTACGGCCCGCATCTCAGGCAGCGCTTTACTCCAATCATGACCGGCGTCGGCCCGGTGGAGGCGGCGGTGGAGCTCACCGCGGCGCTGGCCGCTCTTGCTCAACAAGGGCGCCTGCCGGATCTGGTGGTGTCGCTGGGTTCGGCGGGCAGCCAGGGGCTGGAGCAGACCGCGGTCTATCAGGCCACGTCCGTCGCCTACCGCGACATGGACGCCTCACCGCTGGGCTTCGAGAAAGGCACCACGCCCTTTCTCGACCTGCCGGCGATCGTTCCCCTGCCGCTGCGCATCCCCGGCATTCCCGAGGCGACGCTTTCCACTGGGGCCAATATCGTCTCGGGCGAAGCCTATGCCGCCATCGCCGCGGAGATGGTCGACATGGAGAGCTACGCCTGCCTGCGTGCCTGCACCCGCTTCGAGGTGCCGCTGGTGGTGCTGCGCGGTATTTCCGACGGCAAAGCCGAACTGCAACACGTCGATGACTGGACGGCGTACCTACACATCATCGACGCGAAGCTGGCGTTGGCCGTCGACCACCTCGGCGAGGCGCTCGCCGAGGGGCTGTTGGACCCCTGATGCTCGGGATTGGAGGATCAGGGAGTGTCTGAGGCAGCTTCGCCACCTTCCAGGCCCGAGCCCACCACTCGGTAGCGCGTGCTGCGCCCTCCCCCGGGCAGTTTCTCCAGGCAGCCCTTGGCCAATAGGTCGGATAGATGGCGGGTCGCAGTGGCCTTACTAACCTTGGCGACCTTCTGATACTGGGCAGCACTGATGCCACCCTCGAAGCCCCGCTCCCCACCATCCAGCAGACGATTGAGCACCTTGACCTGTTCCGGTAACAGGCCAGCTTCGGCGAATCGCTGCCAGAAACGGGTCTTGGCCAGGGTACGCTCGATGCCGGCGAGAGCATCTGCCAGGGTTTGCAGCAGGATATCGAGAAACCAGGCCAGCCAGTCACTGAGATCCGTCGTGCCACGCTGGCTGCTCTCGAGCACTTGGTAATAGTCTTGCCGCTCGGCCAGGATCGCGGCGGACATGGTGTAGAGGCGAATGCTTTGTCGGTCGGCCTGGGCCAAGGCCCGGTCGGCAATGGCGCGGGCCAGGCGGCCGTTCCCATCCTCGAAGGGGTGCAGGGTCACGAACCAGAAGTGAGCAATACCGGCACGCAGTAGAGGGTCCAGGGTCGGGTCGTGGCGGCTCGTATCGAACCACGCCAGGAAGGCAGACATTTCGTCCTCCAGCACCTGGCGAGGTGGGGCTTCGAAATGCACCTTCGGCTTATCTAGACGGCCGGAGACGACCTGCATCGGCTCCTCGCCCCGCCACTCGCCTACTCGCAGCTTGACCAGCGATGCCTCAGCATCGGGAAAAAGCCAGCGATGCCACTGGAAGAGCCGCTCGCGGGTCAGCGTCGTATCCGGCGAGCCGATGGCATCCATCATCATGTCGGCCAGGCCTTCCGAACGCAATGAAACGGCCGTCGCCCCCTCCTCCACGCCGAGTCGTCGTGCCAGGGAAGAGCGCACCGAGACAGCATTCAGGCGCTCTCCTTCGATGGCCGAGGAGGTAATGATGTTCTGCAGCAGCGTATCCAGCATTACTGCCGGATCGTTGTCGGCCGGGAGGGAACCAACCCTGCCCAGCAACATCCCTAGAGACCGCCACGCTTCCTGAAGACGGGGCTGGATCACGGCGGCCCGCCAGTGGAAAGCGGGCCAGTCGGGTTGCTGCCAGATCCAGATTGGCGTCGTGCTTGAATCGTTCATGGCGGCACCCTGCATGACGGGTGAGCCGAATAGACAACCTATTCGGCTCACCCTATGAGCCGAATTTTCACTTCATTCGGCTCAAGGGTCAAGCCAAGCGCTTTCTTACGAGCCCCTTGCCGAGGGGTTGTTGGGTCGCTGACGGCGGAAATCAGCCGCCCTGCACGACGCCGCAGGCGACCCGTGCGCCGGCACCGCCGATGGGCTGGCTCATGTGGTCATCGGGGTTCTCATGGATGACCAGCGCGCTGCCGTCATCGTCGAGCATATTGCCACCGATGCTGCCGTCGAGGCTGGCCCGCTCGTTGAACATCTCCACCATCGCGCTGCCGTTGCTGTGGACGTAGAAGTTAGGCAGGTCGCCGGCGTCCGGGCCCTCCGGATTGAGGAAGCCGTGTGCTGAATCATCGGGATTGAGGTGGCCGCCAGAGTCCTGGAATCCGTCCTCGTGGTCGTCGCAGGTGCCGACGCTGTGGATGTGGATGGCCTTCCAGCCCTCTTCGAGGCCATCGATGCTGAAGTTGAGCACTACCCCGACCGGGCCCTGCTTGATCGTGCCTTCCCCCACTACCTCTCCATGGTTGTCGACGAATTCGACGCTGGCCGTGGGGCCGTTGCCCTCGTCGGCCATGCTCGTCAGGGAGAAGGCCCCGAGTGCCAAACCAATCACTGCTGCATGTCCCTTTTTCATAACGCCTCCATATGGCTGAACGACCTTGTTGGCCTACCCCAGCATAGTCGCTGGGGGCGTGAATCACGACCGGGAGATGCTATGGTGCGTGGGAACCCTACCCGGCAGTTCCGCGACCATGCCCCATATCGACATCACCGTGATTTCCGATGCCATCTGCCCGTGGTGTTTCATCGGTAAACGCCATCTCGATCTCGCCCTGGCCGACCTACCCGATGAGATCAGCGTCTCGGTGGCCTGGCACCCCTTCGAGCTGAATCCCGATATGCCCATCGAGGGCTTATCGCGGCGCGACTATCGCACCGCCAAGTTCGGCTCCTGGGAGCGCTCCCGGGAACTCGACGCCCAGGTGGAAGCGGCGGCCGCCGAGGCCGGTATCACGATCCACCACGAGCGCATGACGCGCACCCCCAATACCTTCAACGCCCACCGGCTGATCTGGCTGGCCGGGGAACAGGGCGTCCAGTCAGCAGTGGTCAGCGCGCTCTTCCAGTGCTACTTCGTCGACGGTGAGGACATCGGCGACAGCACGGTACTGGCCAGCGCCGCCCAAGCCGGTGGGTTGGCGGATATCGATATACCCGCCTTCCTCGCCGGCGATCAGGGCCGAAGCGAGGTACAGGCAGGCCTGGACCAGGCGCGACGCCTGGGGGTGAGCGGTGTACCCACCTTTATCTTCAACGGCTCCACCGGCCTGTCGGGCGCCCAACCTCCCGAGGCACTGCGCCAGGCAATTCTCGAGATAACCGGCAGGAGTTGAAAGGCTGCACTTCAGCCATACCAGGCACTCAAGATGCCGGGAATCGGGCCTCGAAGGCCTTCACCACCTCGCGCAACGCCGGCGTTAGCCGCGCCAATGTCTCGTCTCGCAGCGACTCGGGCAGACCACCGTGGAACGCCTCGGCCATGGCGCCCGCCATGCATGCCTGGGTGTCGGCATCGCCGCCCAGCGAGACCGCATTGCGGATGGCGGCCTCGACGCTATCGGCCTCCAGAAAGGCGAGGATCGCCGGTGGCACCGAGCCCTGGCAGGAGACGTCGAAGCGATAGTCAGGCCGAATGTCGTCGAGCCGTTGGGAGAGGTCATAGCCGAAACGCCCCTCTACCTCGGCACGCAGGCTTGTCTTATCGGCCCCCTGGCGCGCCTGGTAGATCACCGCCGCCACCGCCTGGGCGCCACGGATGCCCTCGGGATGGTCGTGGGTGACCTCGGCACTGCGCCTGGCCAGGCTAAGCGCTTCCTCCAGCGACGTAGCAGCAAAGCCTACCGGAGGCACTCGCATGGCCGAGCCGTTACCCCAGCTGTAGTAGGGCTGCCTGTCCCGGTTGCCCGCCCAGCGCATGAAGCCGCCGCCGAAGCCGGCATCCGGATAGCGATGGAAGTAGTCATGGAAGGCATCGACGAAGTCGCCGCCGTGCAGCAGCACCTCGGCAACTGCCACGCAGAGCACGCTGTCGTCGGTGAAGGTGCTGTACGGCGTGAACAGCGGAAAGTCCTGATGCTTGGTGCCGCGGCCTTCATGCACCGAGCCGATGATATCGCCAGCGATGGCACCGAGCATGGTGGCCTCCTAGATAGCAAGCTGTCGTGATTGCCCGTGAGCGGTGTCTACCCCCATGCTTAGCGGCAAGGCAACGACCTCGTCAAGCGAGCCTGCCTGCGGTTAGATTCATCTCTGACCAGATTCCTTCACCATCGACCACCCGGAGTCCAGCCATGCCTCGCGCTATCGACATCCCCGCTGCCGACGGCACCATCGACGCCCATATCGTCACCCCCGATAACGCCGACGGCCCCCTTCCGGCGGTGCTGCTGTTCACCGATATCGGCGGCCTGCGTCCCTGCTATCACGAGAAGGCCCAGCGCATCGCGGATAATGGCTACGCCGTGCTGATGCCCAACGTCTACTACCGCGATGCGCGTGGCGCCGTGGTGCCGGAGGGCAAGTCGTTCCGCGACCCGGACGTGCGACCGACGTTGTTCGAGTATGCCGGCCACCTCACACCCGAGGCACAATCCCGCGACTTCGCCGCCCTGCTGACATGCCTCGATGACCAGGCCGAATTCGCCGACGGCAAGCTCGGCGTGGTCGGCTACTGCATGACCGGCGCCTTCGCGCTGCGCATGGCGGCCGAGCACCCTAAGCGCGTTGCCGCTGCGGCGGGCTTTCACTCGGCGCGGTTGGCGGAGGCCGACGATCCGAACAGCCTGGTTCAAGTGGTTGGCACCATCGAGGGTCGCGTCTATCTCGGCCACGCCGACAAGGATGAGCTGCTGCCACCGGAGCAGATTGCCCGCCTGGATGAGGCGCTGGCCGCCGCCAGCGTGCACTTCACCACCGAGCTCTACAAGGGCGCCGCCCACGGCTTCACGGCCAAGGACGCGCCATCCTTCAACGCGGCCGCCGACGACCTGCATCACAAGCGCCTTGCACTGCTGCTGGAGGAGACGCTCAAGGCTTAGGAGAATTACCAAGCGACTAGCCTGCATGCGACTGCAGAGAAGTGGAGGCCTGGTCAGCCGATGAAAGGATAATTGATTTATCGACATTATAATGTCGCTAAATGTACAAAACGATACTATATTAACGACATGAGAACGAGACATGTCACCCTGAGTCCCAAGGCCTCCCTTTCGCTTCGCCTCTTCGCTGGCTTGATCGAAGAGGGACGATTACGCAAGGGTTGGACCCGCGACGAACTCGCTGAGCGGGTAGGTGTTGGTGTAGTGACGATACGGCAGGTGGCCAAAGGCTCTCCCAAGGTGGCCATCGGGACTTACTTCGAAGCGGCGGCTCTGGTTGGCGTATCGCTTTTCACCGATGACCTCGACAGCCTGAAGCGCGAGCATGGCAGCCAATGGGAGCGGCTGACATTACTGCCCAAGCGTGTCCGCCGCCAACCGGAAGGCCCTATGGATGACGACTTCTAACCAACGTGCCTATGTTTGGGTCTGGCTGCCGAATCAGACCTCCCCGGTGGCAGCCGGCCTAGTGGAACGCGACGATCAAGACCGTTACCGCTTCGCCTATGGCCGCAGCTATCTCGCGCGTGAGGATGCCATCAGTCTATTTCCTCGTGAGCTTCCTCTGCGGCCCAGCACTCTGGCGCAGCCTGATGGCTCGCTGCCTTCCTGTCTTCGCGACGCCTCCCCCGACGCCTGGGGCAGACGGGTTATCATCAATCGGCTGACAGGCTTGGGTGCCGACGAGGTCGACTTCAATGAGATAGTGTATCTGCTGGAGTCAGGATCGGACCGTATCGGGGCGCTCGATTTCCAGGACTCCTCCACCGAATATCAGCCACGCGAATATCAGGACGCCAGCCTGGCTGAACTGCAGAAGGCTTCTGAATATATCGAGGCTGGTGAGCCGCTGCCCCCTATTCTCGACCAAGCCATCCAACATGGCAGCAGCATAGGCGGCGCCCGCCCCAAGGCGCTCCTGAATGACAAGGAGCGCAAGCTGGTCGCAAAATTCTCTTCCAGCACCGACCTCTATAGCGTGGTGAAAGCAGAGTTCGTTGCCATGCGACTCGCCAGGCTCGTGGGCCTTGATGTGGCTCCTGTCGAGATGACCCACTCGCTGGGAAAAGACGTGCTGTTGGTGGAGCGCTTCGACAGAATGCAAGCTCCCAGCGGTTGGTCCCGAAGGATCGTTCTGTCGGCACTGACTCTGTTGGGACTGGATGAAATGATGGCTCGCTATGCCAGCTATGAGGCGCTGGGCCATCTCATCCGCGCAGGGTTCGACCAGCCCGGAGAAACGCTGCATGAGCTGTTCGGACGCATCGTCTTCAACGTGCTATGCGGCAACACCGACGATCACGCGCGCAATCATGCCGCCTTCTGGGATGGCGAGGCCTATCGCCTGACGCCCGCTTATGACATCTGCCCCCAGTCCAGAACCGGAGGAGAAGCTACCCAAGCGATGCTGCTCCATGGTCAGGAGAGACGCAGCCAACTGGTCCACTGCCTGGAAGCGGCAGTGCAACTCGGCCTGACCCAGGTGCAAGCCCACGAGATCATCGGCCGTCAGCTCGCCACGATCCGAGAGCAGTGGGACTACGTTTGCGATCAAGCCGAATTAAGCCAGGTCGACCGAAGCTATTTATGGGGTAGGCAGTTTCTTAACCCCTTCGCGCTAGAGGGATATACCCCATGACCACTGAGTCCAGCGACTCGCCTGCCGCTGCCGCCACCCCCGCCCAGCGACTCGCAGCGCAGCGCGCGGCCTTCCGCCGCGACGGGGCGCCTTCGCTCGCCGAGCGGCGCGCCGATCTTGCCGCGCTGCGCGCCGCACTGATCGAGCACCGCAGCCGGATCGAAGCGGCGATCAATGCCGATTTCGGGCATCGCTCACGCCATGAGACGAGCGTCATGGAGCTCGGCAGCACGATCAGCGGGATCGACTATCTGCACAAGCATCTGCGGCGCATGATGCGCCCGGAAAAGCGCCATGTTGCCCTGCATATGCGCATGGGCTCGGCGCGGGTCGAGTACCAGCCGCTGGGCGTCGTCGGGGTGATGTCGCCTTGGAACTACCCTCTCGTGCTCGCCTTGATGCCGCTGGCGACGGCGCTGGCGGCCGGCAACCGGGTGATGCTGAAGCCGTCGGAATTTACCCCGACGATCAACGCACTGCTCGAGGAGATACTCGGCGCGCTGTTTCCGCCGGAACAAGTGGCGGTGGTGCACGGCGATGCTGATGTCGGTGCCGCTTTCGCCGCCCTGCCGTTCGATCATCTGATCTTCACCGGCAGCACCGCCGT
Source organism: Franzmannia pantelleriensis (assembly GCF_900102875.1). Taxonomy (GTDB): domain Bacteria; phylum Pseudomonadota; class Gammaproteobacteria; order Pseudomonadales; family Halomonadaceae; genus Franzmannia; species Franzmannia pantelleriensis. Next base: position 106,539 of record NZ_FNGH01000003.1, on the reverse strand, counting down.
CGGCCGCAAGGTCATGCAGGCGGCCAGCGAACACCTGGTGCCGGTAACGCTCGAGTTGGGCGGCAAGTCGCCGGTGATCGTCGAGCCGGGTCACCCACTCGACCATGCCAGCGCCGGCATCGTGTTCGGTAAGCTGGTGAGTGGCGGCCAGACCTGCATCGCCCCTGACTATGCCCTGGTGCATGAGGACGATCTTGAGGCCTTCCTCACCCATTACGACGACGCCGTGGTGGCCGCCTACCCCGACGGCCCCTCAAGCGAGGATTACACCTGGGTGTTCAACGACCGGCACCTGGCGCGCCTGAATGGGCTACTGGAGGATGCCCGTGCCAAGGGCGCGACGCTGCGCGAGGTCGGTCGCGAGGGGCAAGGCGCCCACCCACGCGCGATGCGCCCAACGCTGGTACTCGACGTCAGCGACGACATGACCATCGCCCAGGAGGAGATCTTCGGGCCGATCCTTCCGGTGTTCACTTATCGTACGCTGGAGGAGGCCATCGATTTCGTCGCTGCGCGCCCCCGGCCGCTGGCGCTCTACTACTTCGGGCATGACAAGGCGGCGCAGCGCAGGGTGCTCGACGGCACCACCTCGGGCAACGTGACCCTCAACGGCACGCTGATGCACATCGCCCAGGACGACCTGCCGTTCGGCGGGGTCGGCGCGAGCGGCATCGGCGCCTATCACGGCATCGAGGGTTTCCGCCGGCTGAGCCATGCCAAGGGGATTTACGTGCAGGGCCGCTGGAACGTCGCGACGCTGCTGCGTCCGCCATTCGGCAGGATGGCCGAGCGACTCCTGCGCTTCGTGCTGCGCTGAACAGGAGGCAGAGCCGCGCTGCCGCGATGCGATTGAGAGACCTCGCATGAGCAGCGCATTGGTTCATCAAACGATCAGGAAACCTCCTGCTGCTTGAGCCGATAGAGCACTTTTTCCGGCCTGCCGTCGTCGTCGGTGTAGACCACAAAGGCCTTGTAGTAGTCGAAGAAGGTGCCGGTAAAGAAGATCCACTCATCGGGGCGGAAGTTGACGATGTTGTCCAGCTGGACATCCTCCTCTTCGAAGAAGTCCTCACCGGTCAGCGTGATCAACAGCGCACGGAAGTCGTCAGCGTTGGCCTCGTCGATCACGAAGTCTGGGGCGAGCAGGCCATCGAAAAAGCGGCTCAAGTCGGTATCGCTGGAGGGCCGCTGAAAGGGCACCAGCTGCTCACCGTCTCGGTAGAAGAAATACTCGCGGGTGCTGCGCCAGCCGCTGTCGTCGGAGCGCGAGGCGAAGGTGTCGTAGTCATAGCGATAGACGCTGCGCTGCACGATCTCGCTGCTGTCCGGTGTAAGAACCGGCTCGACCTCCAGGCGAATATCATCGCGAAACAGTGCCTCGACCTCAGCGATTTCCTCCTCGCTGACGGAAGGCGCCGAGGCATCCACCAGGTCATCACGCCCCCAATCGACGACCCGCATCGAGACGTCCCTGCTCAGCTCGCCCTCGAGCGTCAGGGACATCGCAGCATCCTCCAGCGGCTGCTCGTCCATGCCCACCAGGCGGCCATCGAAGGACAGGCTCCATTCCAGGGTATCTTCTGTCGCCTGCTCGAAGTGGACACTGCCAGTCTCGGCCAGCACCTCGGCCAGTCCTTCCTGACGCTCTCCCAGCATCCCCATTGCCATGAAGGTGTCGCCATCGATGGTCTCGACGTCAGGGCCAACCACGGCGGCCTCGCCTTCCAGCATCGACGTCTCGTTGTGGGGCGACAGCACCAGGCACAGATAGTGCAGCTCGTCACTGTCGCTTCTCAGCATGAGCATCGTGCCGACGATCAGGCCGCTGCTGCTGTCGTTGAACCAACCCTGGCCGTAGGCACGCCAGGGTCCGTCCTCTCGCTCCCAGACGCCAGCGATGGGTGGCGCCATGTCTGGATCGTCGCTGTCGAGCATGGTGATGATTTCCGCATCGGACATATCCTCTGGCGGCGGCGAACAGAGCGTCGGGTCCACCATCTCGATCAGCATGCCCGGGGGCATCCGCTCCTCGAACTCGCTGGCGCTGGCTGGTGACGCTACTGCCACCAGCAAGCCGGCCCCCATCAGGCTGGCTGCCCGCCGGTTGCGTATGGATGAAATGCCTGAAAGCGACATCGTACAAACTCCCCATTTTTTGTTGGTCGGACAGCGCCCTGCCCTACGGCAGCGCATCTGCCATTAACCTAGCGCTGGGCGGCGGGAGATTCCCCGTTCAAGTAAACGGTATTGCCTGTCGCATTGCTTGACACCGCCGGGCGTGGCGTACTTAGATGGCACGAATTTAGATAGATCGGTCTATATAGGAAAACCGCCGATGCCAGCCTCCAAGCGCGACCAGCTACTCGCCACCGCCGAGCAGCTCTTCCATGAGCAGGGCTTCCACGCCACCGGTATCGACCGCATCGTCGCGGCGGCCGGCGTAGTGCGCATGACCCTCTACAACCACTTCGCCTCCAAGGAGGCGCTGGTGATGGCCGTGCTGGCGGCCCGCCATGAGCGCTTCCTTGCCCATCTCGATGCGGCAACGGCCAACGCCGCACCGGGCCAAGCCACCATGGCCCTGGTCGATGCGCACGGCGACTGGCTGGAACGCTACAGCCAGCATGGCTGCATCATGGCCAAGGCAATGGGGGAATTTGCCGAGCACAGCATCGACATCCATGCCCTGGCGGCAGCCGCCAAGATCGACCTGCTGACTCGCCTCGAGGCCGCCGTGGCACGCGACGCGCTGGAGGACCACGCCAGCCTGGCGCGGCATCTGTTCATGATGCTGGAAGGCAGCAATATGGCGGTGGCCCTGCTCGGCGTGCAAACGGCCCTTTCTGACACTCGCGCAATGGCCGGCACCCTGCTGGCGTCGGCCCGGAGCAATACCCAATGAGAACCTTGTCGAATATGGGGTTTGCCCTGTTTGGTGCCGGGCTCATCGCCATCAGTTACGGGCTTGCACGCTTCGCTTTCGGCCTGTTCGTCCCCTCCATCAGCGACGAGCTCGAGCTGACGGCCCACCGGATCGGCATCATCGGGTCGCTGCCCTTCATCAGTTTCGTGCTCGCCACCCTGGTCGCACCGCTCGCCGCTGACCGCCTGGGGGCGCGAAACCTGGCGGTCCTCTCGGGCAGCTTCGGCGCCGGCGGCCTGACCTTGATCAGTCAGGCATCGGACGCACTCTCGCTGGGTGTTGGGGTATTTATCTGCGGCATCTGTACCGGTTTGATGATGCCGGCGCTGACTAGCGCCATGCAGGCGCTGGTCAGCCGCACGATGCACGGCCGCGTCAGTTCGATCATGAATGCTGGCACCAGCATCGGCATCATCGTGGCGGTACCCACCGTGGTGTTTCTCTTCGATGCCTGGCGCTTCACCTATGCCATGTTCGCGGTGCTGGCGGGTATCGGGGTCGTGGCGGCGTGGTTCTTCATCCCCTCGGTATCGCGGATCATACCGGCCAACGCCGTCCCGCCGGAGCCGATCAACAGACAGCAGTGGTCACGCCTCATACGCCTGACACTGTTCGCCTTTACCATGGGCTTTGTGTCCGCTCCCTACTGGCTGTTTGCACCGGACCTGGCGGTCACCCTCGGCGCTCTCTCCCCTGGCCACACCGGTTGGCTGTGGTTCGCCGTGGGTGTCGCCGGCCTTGGGGGAGCCATGGTGAGTGACCTGGCCGACCGCAATAACCCGCCGATCACGCAAGCCTTGATGCTGATGATGCTGGCCTCGAGCCTGGCACTGCTTGCCGCGAGCCCGGGGCAGCTAGGGCTGGCGATGTTCTCGGCGCTGGTCTTCGGCCTCGCCTATATGAGCCTGACCGGTCTGTATCTGATGACCGGCATCCGCCTGCTGCCGGGCCGGCTCTCGGTGGGGCCGGTACTGCCGTTCATGGCGGTGGCGCTCGGCCAGGCGGCGGGTTCTCCGGTGATCGGCGCGCTGGTGGGTAGGCTCGGCTATGCCGAGGCCTTTTCGGTCTTCGCGATGATCGGCATTCTGGCGTCGATGCTGTCACCGATCTATCCAGGCCACATCGACTACTGGGCAGACTGGACAGAGGAAACAGCAGAAGACACCGCAGAAGAAGAGCCCGAGGCACAGCCGGAGGTGGAAGAGACTGGCCTACAGGCGGCGTATGACCAACAGCTGGTGGATGAGAACGGCGACCCCGTTGAACCGGCCGTGGAAGAGGACGAGACGACTACCTAGCCGGTAGGTCGTTCGGCCTGGCGAAGCCCTCCATAGAGGAGGGCTTGGCTTATCAGGCGCGGCTGACAGCTCAGTGATTGAGCATAACCGGCCATCCTGTTCCGGTAAGGTTCTATGCAGCCAAGCCCCTTACCCATTGCACGCACAGCCAGGCGGCTGTCGGCAGGTGTAGTTGCGATTGATACAGGAGTTTCCGCAGGCCTTGCCGGTGCGGCACACGCGGCAGCAGCCCTGTGCCAACAGTAGCCCATCCGACTCGACGTGACGTTCACAGGGTTCACTCAGAGCACTGTCGTTGGTGGTTTCCAGCGCGGTCATCAGCTGGGCATGTGCGCTGAGTGTGACGCTGTCGCTGGTTTGAGTGGCGTCAGTGTGTGGCAGATTGGCGAAGGCCGCGCTCGATAGTGCGAACGCGACCAGCAGAACGAGAAGTCGCTGAATCATGGTATGTGCCCTGGCGTTATCGTTATCGTTTTTAGGGCTCGCTCGTTCCAACGACGGCAAGCACCTTGGCTACCATACTCCACCCAGCTCCCCTAAGGTAAGCTGGCATCGTCACTCGACGATCATGTGAACCATCCCACAAGGAGTCGCACCGTGTTTATCGCTATGAACCGTTTTCGGGTTAACCCAGAGCGTGTGAAGGAGTTCGAACAGATTTGGCTGGAGCGGGAGTCCCACCTACAGGGCCTGCCCGGCTTCGTAGAATTCCATATGCTGCGCGGCCCCGAGGAAGAGGACCACGTCCTCTACGCCTCACACACGATCTGGAAATCCCGCAAGGATTTCGAGGCCTGGACCCACTCCGAGGCGTTCCGCGCCGCCCACGCCAACGCCGGGCAGAGCCGCCGCGAAGGGCTCTACCTGGGGCCACCGAAGTTCGAGGGTTTCGAGGTCATCCAGACGATCGGCAATGAGGGCAATGCCTAACGCTTGCGGGTTGCTCGGGGGTAATGATGATGCAGCATGAATATCACCTGCTCGATGTCTTCACTGATCGCGCCTTCAGCGGTAATCCGCTCGCGGTGTTCCCTCAAGCGGAGGGCATGACTAGCGACACGATGCAGGCAATCGCCAACGAGCTGAATCTCTCTGAAACCGTCTTCGTCGCTGAGGCTATCGCTCCCGGGCGTTACCCCATCCGCATATTTACACCCGCCAGAGAGTTGCCCTTTGCGGGCCACCCGACGGTGGGTACTGCCCACCTTCTGGCAGAGCTGGGCATAGCCAAGCGTGATAGCCCCCTTACCCTCGAGGCTCGCGTCGGCCCCTTGGTGGTCCGTTATGAAGATGATCTCGCCGGATTTACCACCGCGGCGCCGATCGAGATTCAAGCCAGCACGCTTGACCCGCCCGCCGCTGCACAGCTGCTCGGCCTGGATGCGTCCGAGGTCGTGGGCGAGCCGGTGCTAGCGTCCTGCGGGCTGCCTTATCATCTGATTGAACTCGATTCCCTCGACGCACTGAAGCGAGCCCAGCCCTCGGCCCATGTCTGGTCGGAGTGGGTATCCCCAAGCGGCTACGATCAGATCTATTTGTACGCGATGGGCAGCCTCCATCATGGCAACTCCGTTATACGAGCGCGGATGTTCTCAAGCAAAGGCGGCGGGCGTGAAGACCCCGCCACCGGCAGTGCCGCCTCCGCCCTGGCCGGCCACCTGGCCGTCAGTAGCGGAACAACCGGCGCGTACCGCTGGGAGATTCACCAGGGCGTCGAGATGGGGCGGCCTAGCCAGATCTTCGCCAGCGCCGACGTCGTTGGGAGTGACTGGGTGATTCGGATTGCAGGAAAAGCGGTTATCGTTGGCACCGGCATGCTGAAAAGCGCGCCAGGCAAGAGCGACAATGCCCGCTAACGCTGAAGCGAGGCCAGCGTCAATCGCAGCTCATGTGCTGCCGGTAGCGCTCGGGATCGTGCCCCTCGGGCACGCTGTCGCAGGGATCGTCCTGAGCGTTGGTGTAGCCACGCAGGTCGTTATATCGCGCCACCTGGTCATCATCGAGAATCGGCAGCGTGTCGAGGTGGGTAGCCAGGTGCACGAAGCGTAGCTCGGCCCGCGCCTCCTCGGCGTCGGCGAGCCGCTGGCGTAGTCCTTCCTCGTCCAGGCGGCGCTCGGCGAAGCCCTCTTCGATGGCGCGTTCGACTTCTATCAGCCGCTCACCGGCGGGAATTGCAGCCTCGTGCCTGCTAACGACAACCGGCCCAGAAAGATGGGATGCTCAGTGGACACCTCATCATAGCCCACCCGATGTCAGTGGCAGCCATACGTGCTCGTAACTGATCGAGATCGCAACCCACACCAGCAGCGTGGCCATGGCGAGGCTAAACCCCTTCAGAATGGCAGGGTTCTCGATACGCTGCCCGACCACGGCGCCAACCAGCGCGTAGCTACCGGGGGCACCGAAGGCCAGCGCCGCCAGCCCAAACGACCAGAGCACCAGGCTGGCGCCATGGATGCCGGCTGCGGGGAACTGGATGGTGGCGATCGGCAAGGTGACGATCATGGCCTTGGGATTACACAGCTGCATGATCAGGCCGTCACGGAAGCTCAACACGCGTGAGGGCCCCCGCCGCGCGGCGCTCAGATCAATGCTGGAGCAAGCAACCTTGATGGCCAGATAGAGGATATAGCCACAGCCCAGTGCCCCCACCAAGGCAAGCATATCACCGCGTAGCCAGGCCGCGCCGGCCCAGCCGAACACCAGCAAGAGGATTAGCATGGCCAGGCCCACTCCGACGAAAAAACCGAGGGATGTTCTGGCCTGGCCGTTGAGGCCCGCATTGAGGCCGAGCAGATTCACGGGCCCAGGCGTGTACATGACGCCCAGGGCATAGGCGACGATCTCTAGCATTGGGTGAGCTCCCGTTGGGCTAGCGCGTTACGACTCGCCGGGCGGCTTGCGCTCAGTGGCGTGCCGTGACACTGCGCTGGTACTGATGGGGCGTCTTGCCGTAAATGCGCTTGAAGCGCCGGTTGAAGTGGCTTAGATCGGTAAAGCCGTAGCGGAAAGCCACCTCGTTGGGTGGTGCGCCTGCCGCCAGGTCGTGGCGTGCGGCATTGACCCGGCAGTTGAGCACGTACTGGTGCGGCGTGATGCCGTACTGCTGTCGGAATAGCCGCAGGAAGTGGTACTTCGAGAGATGGGCGGCCTGGCTGATGTCATCCAGCGAGACGTCGTCTTTGAGATGCGCCAGGATGTACTCTTTGGCACGGATCAACAGCGCATCGGGCCGACTCACCTTGCCGTCTACCTGGAACATGCCGCTGCGCTGTACCAAGCGAGTGGCTATCCGGTAGAGGGAGTGCTCCTGCTCGATGCGCGTGCCCGCCTGCTGCGTGACCAAGTGGGAGAGATCCAGGATGGCGTGGCGCAGTACGGGATCCGAGATCAGCGTTTCCCTGCTCCTAAATCGCCCGGCGTCTTCGCGCCCCACCGCGTCGGCAAACATTGACTCCACCTGACGGGGAGACACATACACCATGACATAGCCCAGCGTACTGTCGTTGCCTGGGTGTCCATCATGCACTTCCTCAGGATTGAGCAGGACGACATTACCCGGCGAACTGCGGTGGAACGCCCCGTTGCTGAAGAAATCCTGCTGCCCGGCGAGGGTAACACCTACAGCGTACTCCTCGTGGGCGTGGCGGTCGTAGCTGAAGTCGCTCAGCGACGCCCATAGCACCGTAAGCTCTGGGACATGCCGACTCTTGAAGTAATCGAACCGACTGGATTGCTTGGCCACATCACACCTCCCTGACACCAGTACGGCACAGCGTAGGCCCGGCTCGCTCCAGTGGCTTGGACATTATTGCGGAAATGGCTTGCTGCTGTGGGCCACCAGATCCCTAACCATGTCAGCCTGAGTCTCAGGCTCTTTCAACAGGTCGATGAAAGCACGCAGTGCAGCGGGTACATGGCGGTGCCCGGGGTAGTAGAGCATCAAGCCGGGATATGGCGGGCTCCAATCTTCCAGCACCGCCACGAGCTGGCTCGATGCGAGCCGGTCGCTGGCCACAAGCTCGGGAACGAAGGCGATACCGAGGCCGTCGGCGGCCGCCTCGACCATGAGATCGTTGTCGTCGAGCATCAGTGCACCGGGCACGTCAATGGCCATTTCCTGACCGCGCTGCTCGAATTCCCAGCGGTAGCGTTTCCCGCTGGGCAAGCGCTGACGGATGCAACGATGCTTGTGCAGGTCATCGGGCACGCTTGGGGTGCCAAAGCGGCGTAGGTAGTCCGGCGAGGCCACTGCCAGGAAGCGCATGTCGCCGCCCAGCTTTACCGCAATCATGTCCTGGGGCACCGCCTCGCCAAGCCGCACCCCGGCATCGAAGCCCCGCTCGACAATGTCGACGAGCCGCCCTTCGCTGACGAGGTCGAGTTCCACCGCCGGGTATCGGCTCAGGTAGGTGGGGACGATATGGGCGAGCAGCAGCCGGACCGCGCCTTTGCTGGCATTGATGCGCAGCAGGCCGCTGGGCTCGCCGCGGTCATCGGAGAGAGCATCCAACGCGGCATTCAACTCCTTCAAGGTGGGCGTCATGCGTGCCAGAAACCGGCTGCCGGCATCGGTGAGCGAGACGCTGCGGGTGGTACGGTGTAACAGCCGTACGCCGAGCTGCGCTTCCAGGTGTCGCATGCGATGGCTCAGTGCCGAGCGCGAGACGCCGATGAGATCGGCCGCGCGACGGAAGCTGCGCTCAGCGGCGACGACGGCGAAGGCATCCAGATCGGTCAGTGTCGGTTTGGTCATGTTCAGCCTGCTTATTGGTGAACATTATTCACTAGTTCGTACCATATTAGCCTAGTTCTTCTTGCCAATCGGGTGCGCCACCATGAAATGGTCAATCCACCCGACGTAAGGAACGTAACGATGAGCAAGACATGGCTGATTACCGGGGCATCCTCAGGCCTTGGCCGGTTGATGACAGAACGCGTGCTGGCCCGCGGCGACCGCGTGGTCGCCACGTTGCGCCGGGAAGGCGTGCTCGACGAACTACAGCAGCGCCATGGCGAACGCCTCACGGTGCTGACACTCGACCTCACCGACGTATCAAGGATTCGCGAGGTCACCCGCGAAGCCTTTACTCGCATGGGACGTATCGACGTGGTGGTGTCCAACGCCGGCTATGGCCTCTTCGGCGCCGCCGAAGAGCTCAGCGACGAGCAGATCGACCACCAGATCGCGACCAATCTCACCGGGTCGATCCAGTTGATTCGCACGGTACTACCCCACCTGCGCGCCCAGGGGGGCGGGCGCATCGTGCAGGTCTCCTCGGAAGGCGGTCAGAAGGCCTATCCCAACTTCTCGCTCTATCACGCCACCAAGTGGGGCATCGAGGGTTTCGTCGAATCGACGGCCCAGGACGTGGCGCCGCTCGGCATCGATTTCATCATTGTGGAACCGGGCCCCACTGCGACCGACTTCGCCACCGGGCTCGTGCACGGAACGCCCATGGAGGTCTATGAGGCAACGCCGGCGGGCGACGTCAGGCGTGCCGTGGCAGATGGCAGCTTCGAGATAAAGGGCGATGCCGCCAGGACGGTAGACGCCATGATCGCCACCTCCGACGAGCCGAATCCCCCCTTGCGGCTGGCGCTCGGTAGCTCGGCGTATACCGGCATCAAACAGGCGTTGGAAGAACGGCTCCAAGCCCTCGAGGCTCAACGCGAAGTAGCCTACTCGGCCGATGGTAATTAACGCGGATCAGCGCTGATGCTAAGCGCTACCTATCTGCAAACTGTCGGCGCCAGCGACTTTCGATAGTGTCGAGCTCAGCCGGGCCGTAACGGGCGACACCGCTCCCGCGGTAGTGGGCCCAGAGCTGATCGCCGTAATCGTAGTGCCACCACTCGCTGGGCAGGTTGGTAAACCCCGCTTCCTGCATCACATGGTAGAGCAGGCGACGGTTATTACACGCCTGGCGCTGCGCCGCGCTCAGCGCCGTAAGGGACTCGAAGTGATCGGTGTGCGAGGCGGGGATGGCTTCATCGAACTGTGTCCCCATGTCGAGGGGCATGCCGTCGGCATCGCAGAGGGTCACATCCACGGCGCCACCGGTCAGATGCGGGCTCGGCGCCAGTGGATCACGACTCGGCAGTGACACGAACTCGCGAGTGCGGACCATGAGCTCCCCTTCATCCAGAGAAGGGTGATGGTGGTGGATCGCTTCATGCAGGGTATCGAACAGATACTGCTGCACGCGCCACGGCCGCCAGCCATCGAGCACCACCATGCCGACGCCCTCGGGTAACTGCCGGGCGGCTTGCAGCAGCGCGCGGTAGACCCCTTCGCGCACGAAGCACTCGGGTACGGCGCCGGGGATACCCAGGCGCGCATAGGCGGGGAACACCTTGACGGGTTCGGGTGCAAGGCTCATCGGAATGAGCCGCTCACCACACTCTGAGATTGGTAGCGCCGACACACGCTCCCACTCGGGAGCCTCCAGGCTGGGGACCCGGGGCAATGGGGCGCCGTCGGCAGTTGGGGAGTTGCAGGTCGGCATGGTCTTATCCAAGGACATGGGGCAGCCACAAGGTGAGCGGGGGGAACAGGATCAGCAGCAGTTGGACCGCGATGGCCGTCAGCACGAACGGCCAGATGGTCCGAAACAGCGAGACGATCTCCAGCCGGCTGACTGCCGCTGCCACGAACACGCAGGCCCCCATGGGTGGCGTGATCAGGGCGATGGTAATGTTGAGCGTGATGACGATGCCCAGGTGCACGGGGTCGATCCCGGCCATCATGGCGACCGGCGTAAAGATCGGCGTGAGCAGCATCAGCGACGAGACCTCCTCCATGAACATCCCGGTGATGAAGGTGATGGCGCTGAGCATCAGCAGGATCAAGAAGGCGTTATCGATGTAGGGCGAGAGCAGTGAGACGAACTGCGCCGGCACCTGAGCGTAGGAGAGTAGCCAGCTGATGGTGGCCGATGCCGCCATGATCAGGAAGATCGCCGAGGTGAGACGCGAAGTATCGACAATCGCCTGCCAGAACTGAGGCAGCCGTAGCCCGCCCAGCACGATGCCACACAGCGCGACATACAGGGCGGTCAAGGCACCCGACTCGGTCGGTGTGACAACGCCCATGACGATGCCGGCCACGATGATGAATGGCGCCACCAGCGCCGGCAGGGCGGCGACCGCTGCCAGCCCAAGCTCCCTGGCCTTCGGCAACTGGCCGCGCTTCGGCAGGCCGTTGCGCCACGCGTACCAGGCGTTCATGGCCATGAACGCCACCCCCAACAGCAGGCCCGGGATCACCCCGGCCAGGAACAGGTCCCCCACCGAGGTGTTGGTCAGCGACGCGTAGAGAATCATAAAGATACTGGGCGGAATGATGGGCCCGATCAGCGAACTACCCGCCGTGAGACCAGCCGCAAAGGCGCGTGAATACCCTTCCCGCTCCATCGCCGGTACCAGCAGCGAGCCCAGCGCCGAGGTGTCGGCCACCGCGGAGCCATTGACGCCGGCAAAGAACACGCTGGAGACGACGTTGACGTGGCCCATCCCTCCGCGGAAATGCCCCACCAGCAGGCGCGCCAGCCCCATCAGGCGCTCGGTCAGCCCGCTGACGTTCATCAGGTTACCCGCCAGGATGAACAGGGGAATCGCCATCAGCGAGAAGACATTGATACCCCCGAAGTACTGCTGGGGCATCATCCGCGGAATCATGCTCGGGTCGACGAAGAAGAAGCCGACCAGCGCCGTCGTGAGCAGCGCGATGAACAAGGGCAGGCCGAGCAGCACATGGCCCAGAAACACCGCCAGCATGGTCAAGATCATGATGCAGCGTCCTCCGTCGCGACCCGCAGGGGGGCGGGGCCGTACCAGAGCACATGCCAGGCCAGCAGGGCAAAGCCGATGGGCAGCGACATGAGAGGAACCGTGCGGCTAATGCCCAGCCCCGAGGTGGTGAACATGCTGACGGAGAGGGCGTAACGGTAGCTGACCCAGGCACCACCCAGCGCAATGCCAAGCGTCAGCAGCCACTGGTAGATATTCAGCAGGCGAGTCAGCGCAGGCGGCAGCAGACGCTCGATCAGCGCCACACGCATATGGCCGCCCTCTACCCAGACGGCACCGGCGGCGAGCATGACCGTGCCGATGATCAGGAACCGAGCGAGCTCATCGGTCCAGATCGGTGCGCCACCGGCGAAGTAGCGCATGAAGACGCCATACAGAATGGCGCACAAGTTGATGAAGAGCAGGCTGGCGGCGAGTGTCAGCGACAAAGGTCGACTGATCGCCAGCACGCGATGGCGCAGTGACGACATGATGAACGTCCTGTAGGGAAAAGGGCCGGACATACCGGCCCCGAATAGTCCTGGCGGCCCGGATCAGTCGAGAAGATCGCTCATGCCGGCATCTTCGAGCGCCATATCGATCCAGCGCTGTTCGATGCCACGATCGGACAGCCACTCCAAGTAGGCCGGCTGGCCAATATCACGGAAGGCTGCCAGGTCGTCCTCGGAGGGGCGGATCACCTCCATGCCCTGCTCTTCGAGGAAGGCGATACGTTCCTCCACCTGGGACTCGTTGTGAACCCGGGCGTTATGGTTAGCCTCGGCAACGGCTTCCATGAAGGCGTCGCGCACCTCGTCGTCCCACCCCTCGATCATCTGGCTGTTGCCGACCAGGAACTGGTTGGAGTACTGGATGTTGGCCAGCGTCAGGTAGTCCTGCACCTCGTAAAGGCTGCCCAGGATGATGTACATCGGCGGGTTCATCTGGCCATCGGCAACGCCGGTGCGTAGCGACATGTACACTTCCGTCCAGGGAATCGGTGTCCCTGATGCACCGAAGGATTCATACAGCGCGACCTGGCTGGGATCCATGGCGCGGAAGCGAAGCCCTTCGAAGTCATCGGGATGGGTAATCGGCCGCTCATCGTTGGTAAAGGCCAGGAAGCCCCCCTCCTCTACCACCGCCAACATATCGACACCGGCACGCTCTTTGAGGGTAGCCTCCACCTCACGCCAGTAGCCGCCCTCATCGAAGAAGGTACGAGCGTCGTCAAAGTCATCGAACAGGAACGGAATCGCACTGACGAAGATTTCATCGACCAGCGGTGAGACGCCTGCGAACGATGCCACGTTCAGCTTGGGCGTGTTCATGGTCTGCTCCATGCGATCCTCTTCCTCTCCCAGCATGCTGTTGGGATAGAGTTCCAGCAGGATCTCGCCATCGGTCTTGTCTTCCACCAGTTCCTTGAGGTTGGTGGCAAAGACATGCACGGCATTCTTGTCGGGATCGGGTGCGCCGTTGTAGCTCAGGTTGATGGTGGTCGCGGCCATGGCCTGGCCAGTGAGCAATGCACTCCCCAGCAGGCAGGCAGACGCCAGGGCAGTCAGCGGAAAAGACGTCGAGACGGTCATCGACAAGCTCCTTGTTATTGGTAAGACATTAGCAGGGTATGGATTGATCCGTTGACTATGCAATACCCAAAGCGTTGCTAATAAAGCAACATTCAGACCTGCTCGGTCAGCAGCCTTGGCGCATCGCCGCGGAAGAAGCGCATCCCCTGGCTAAGGTGGGTCAAGCAGGTTTGGGCGGCCACGCTCAGTTCGCGTCCGTCCAGGCTCACGATCTGGGCACGCGCCTCGCTCATGATCGGGTACGACAAAGGCAGGCGGTGAATCTCGCCACGCTCGATTTCATCCATCACCGTCAATTCCGGCATGAACGTCACGCCGATGCCGGAGCGTACGAAGTTCTTCAGCACCGCCACGGAGTTGGTGTGCAGCCTGGCCTTGAGATGCACCCGCTCCTGGTGGGCCACCATGTTGACCATCTGGCGCATGCCGAAGGGATTATCCATGAGTGCCAGGGGCCAATCAGCCAAGTCCCGCAACCTCAAGGGACGCGTCAGGGTCAGGAGGGGGTGGTCGGGAGGCACGATCACATCGAGGGGCTGACGTGTCTCGACGTGGCAGTGAAGCACCGGGTCGACGGGCGGCGCGTAGAGCAAGGCCAGGTCCACCTCGCTGTCCTTCAGCAGTGACATGGCCTCATTGACGCCGGCCATGCGGATTTCCACTTCTATGCCGGGAAAAGCGTTCATGAAGGCATTCATCGGGGCGTCGATGAGGTCGGCAATAAAGCCTTCGCCAACGGCAATCCGCACCTCCCCTCGGGCAACGCCCTGAAGCGCAACCAGCTGCGACAGCACCGCCTCCTCCGCTGAGCGCTGCGCATGGAAATAGTGCACCAATAGCTTGCCAGCTTCCGTGGTGCGCATGCCGCCGCCATAGCGCTCGCATACTCGAACGCCCAGCTCTTCCTCAAGCTGCTTGAGCTGGCGGCTGATGGCCGAGGGATCGACGTTCAAGTGAGCAGCAGCGCGTCGCAATGAACCGCGCCGACTCACTTCATTCAGATAGGCAAGCGCACGGGAATTCAACATACAAGACGTTTCCTGGCAACGATGGGGGGTGAACGCAGCGTGGCGCTCGACTGCTGCTTACCCTATCCCAAGTTCCTTGCGCTGTGGGGACTATCCCCAGCGCAGCCATGCACAGTGAGCAGCTTGGCATGTCGCGACCAGGCAGCCTCGGTACGCTTTCCGGCCTGCGCTTTTCTGGTAACCGTCGAGACTGGCGGAACTGCTGTTCAAGGAGAGGCCTCATGTGGCAAGGACTTCCCAGGCGCGCCCGTGGCTACCTGATCACCGGCGCTGGGGTGCTGTTGCTCTCGCCGGACGCCCTCTTCGTCAAGGACACTCAGGTCGAGGTGGAGGTTTTCGTGTTCTGGCGGGCGCTGCTGTTGGGCATGATGCTGGGTCTGGTGGCGCTGGCCCGCTATGGTCGCGGGCTGCCCCGCGCCTTGCGCGCCTGTGGCCCGGCCGCCCTGTGGTGCCCACTGGCCTTTGCCGGCAGTGCCTGGGGTTTCGTGGCCGCGGTGCGCCTTACCGCCGCCGGCAATGTGCTGGTGATCCAGAACCTGGCTCCCTTGGTGGCGGGCGTGTTGGGACTGCTGCTATTCAGTCAGCGACTCCGGGTACAAACCTGGATCGTGATACTGCTCTGCGTACTGGGAGCCGGGCTGATGGCTGTCGGTGAGATGGAACAGGGCTCGCTGCTGGGCATGGTGGTGGCCTTGGCGATTCCGCTGTCGATCGCCGTCAACATGACCGTGGCCAGCGCCCAACGCGGCGTGGATACCACCGTGATCCTGCCCTTGGGCTGTCTGGTGATGCTGCTGCCGGCCCTGGCCATGGGCGGCATGCAGCTGCCCTCTTCGTCGGACCTGCTACGCCTGTTGCTGATGGGGCTGGTGTTTCTGCCGGCGGCCTACTATCTGATCCAGACCGGGCCCCGCTACCTGTCCGGCGCCGAGGCCAGCCTGGTGATGCTGCTGGAGACCCTGGTGGGTACCCTGCTGGTGTGGTGGTGGGTCGGCGAGGTGCCACCCGCACTGGCCTTCGCCGGTGGCGGCCTGATCCTGCTCGCCTTGCTCGGCAGTGGCCTGCTGGACCTGCTACGGCAGCGCCGCAAGGTGGCCGACGGCGCCCCGGATCCGCAGCGAGTGATCGCCGAGGCTGATGACGGCCCCTCCGCTCATCCTCAGGACGAGCTGACGGCAAGGCCAGAGCTGCGGTCAGGCCGATAGCGCCTGCATGACGCGATAGAGGTCGGCCTTGCCCTCGAAGCCGATGCCCGGGAGCTCGGGCATGGTCACGAAGCCATTCTCCACGCGTACGCCATCGGGGAAGCCGCCGAAGGGTTGGAACAGGTCGGGGTAGGACTCATTGCCGCCCAGGCCCAGGCCGGCGGCAATGTTGAGTGACATCTGGTGGCCGCCGTGGGGGATGCAGCGGCTCGCCGACCAGCCGTGCTCCTTGAGCATGTCGAGGGTGCGCAGGTACTCGACCAGACCGTAGCTCAGCGCGCAGTCGAACTGCAGCCAGTCGCGGTCGGGGCGCATGCCACCGTAGCGGATCAGGTTGCGCGCGTCCTGCATCGAGAAGAGGTTCTCGCCGGTGGCCATGGGGTTGGCGTAGAAGCTGCGCAGGGTCGCCTGCAGCTCGAAGTCGAGCGGGTCGCCGGGCTCTTCGTACCAGAACAGATCGTACTGCGAGAGCGCCTTGGCGTAGGCAATGGCGGTCTCCAGATCGAAGCGGCCGTTGGCGTCCACGCACAGTTTCTGACCATCCTGCAGCACGTCCATGATGGCGTCGATGCGGCGCAGGTCCTCCTCCAGGGAGGCCCCGCCGATCTTCTTCTTGACCACGTTATAGCCGCGGTCGATGTAGCTGCGCATCTCATCCTGCAGCTTGCGATAATCCTGGCCGGGGTAGTAGTAGCCGCCGGCCGCGTAGACGAACACCTTGGGATCGGGCTGGCCGCTGCCGTAGCGCTCGGCCAGCAGCTGGAACAGCGGTTTCTCCTCGATCTTGGCCACGGCGTCCCAGACCGCCATGTCGATGGTGCCCATGGCAACCGAGCGCTCGCCGTGCCCGCCGGGCTTCTCGTTGATGAACATGGCGTCCCAGATCTTGTGCGGATCGAGATTGCGCCCGCTGGCGTCGAGCAGGTCCTCCGGGGTCGCCTCCATCACCCGGGGGATGAAGCGCTCACGCATCAGGGTGCCCTGGCCGTAGCGCCCGTTGGAGTTGAAGCCGTAGCCGACCACCGGCTTGCCGTCGCGCACCACGTCGGTGATAACGGCCACCAGGCTCAAGGTCATCTTGCTGAAGTCGATGTAGGCATTGCGGATGGAGGAACTGATGGGCAGGGTCTTCTCGCGAATCTCGACGATCTTCATACTGGGTCTCCAAGGGTAACGACGTCAGGCCATGATCGACTCACCCAGGGGCTGGCGGCCAATGCTCAATTTCACTGATGTCATGCACGGGACGAACCGGCAGTGAACCTCATCTGGCTCGAAGACTTTCTGGCCCTGGCGCCAACCGGCAACTTTTCCCGCGCGGCCGAGGAACGGCACAGCTCCCAGCCCGCGTTCAGCCGCCGCATTCGTGCGCTGGAGGCGTGGGTCGGTGCCGAACTGTTCGACCGCAGCACCCAGCCCGCCAGGCTGACGGAAGTCGGTGAGTGGTTTCTCGGCGTGGCACAGGATCTACTGGCACGCGTCTCACGGGTACCGGGGGATGCCCAGCGAGTGGCCGAGGCCAGCTCGGTGACACTGCGCCTGGCCTCTACCCACGCGCTCTCCTTCACCTTTCTGCCACGCTGGCTGCGCGGCCTGGAAGCCTCGGCCGCGCTCGAGTCGGTGCAGCTGATGTCGGATGTACTACAGCGCTGCGAGGCGCTGATGCAGGAGGGCAAAGCGCAGTTCGTGTTGAGCCACACCCATTCGCTGGCGCCAGGGGTACTGGACACGGATAGCTATCTCGCCATTCAGGTCGGTGTCGACGAGCTGATACCGGTCTCTTTACCGAACGACTCGGGCGCGGCCCGTTTTGCACTGGGGGGCGGGGCCAGCGCGCCGCTGCTCCACTACAGCGAGGAATCAGGCCTGGGGCGCATCATCCGTGCGGTTTTCGAGCGGCGCCTGAACGATTGCGCGGTGCATACGGTCTTTACCGCCCATGCCGCCTCGGTGCTGCGCACCATGGCGCTGGATGGCAGGGGCGTGGCCTGGCTGCCGCGCACCTTGGTGGAGGACGATCTGGACGCGGGGAAGCTGGTAGCGGCGGGTGGCGACGCGTGGCGGGTGCCCATTGCCATCAAGCTCTACCGCGAGCGGGACCTCAGTGGCAGGGCCGCGGAGACATTCTGGCAAGCCGTGACGCTCCAACACGCCAGCTAATAGATGAGCTCCATTCGTTCAGCAAGCGAGCCCGAATGCTGGAAACCGAATGCAAATCGCACGCGAAATTAATATCAAGACACTGAATTTAAAGGAAAAATTGACCATTACCGCATTTCCTTCTAGGATACCTTACTCATATATCGTGCTAATAAAGGTAACCCCATGAAAGGCAAGCAGAACATCATCGACGCCTTGAACGGCCTGCTCGCGGCCGAGCTCGCCGCCATGGACCAGTACTTCATCCATTCCGAGATGTATGCCGACTGGGGCTTCACCAAGCTCTATGAACGCATCGCCCATGAGTTCGACGACGAGAAGGACCACGCCAAGCAGCTGATCGAGCGAATCCTGTTCCTGGAAGGCAAGCCCGACATGCATACCCGCACTCCGGTGCGCGTGGGCAAGGACGTGGAGGAGATGCTCGACAACGACCTGCAGCTCGAGTACGAGGTGGGTGACGCCCTGAAGGACGCCATCGCGCTGTGCGAGAAGGAGAGTGACTTTCAGACCCGCAGCGTGCTGCTGGGGCTGCTGGCCGACACCGAAGAAGACCACGCCTACTGGCTTGAGCAGCAGCTTAGGCTGATCAAGATGCTGGGCAGAGAGAACTACCTGCAGGCACAGATCTAAGCCAGGGCGCCCGGCGGGCGCCCTCTCCTCCTACTTGCAAGTTCCAGGGTTCAGCAACTGCTTGCTCGTGGACAAATGCGTATCCCGCCCACCCATCGCTCCCCGCATGCATGATCCAGCCAGTGGCGTCGCCCTTCGAGCACGTCCTGCCCCAATCCCGTGAGTGCAAGCTGGCGATGCGGCCACTCCTGATGGGTATCGCTGATCTGTAGTAGCGGCTGCGACACGCTCATCAGCGGCTGTAGTAGCCACCAGAACATCAGGTCGCCCAGGTAGGGCAACGGCTCGTACTCGCGCATCAGCAGCGCAAAGGCCCTGCCCACCGGCAAGGGGCCGTGGTCGCGTACGATCTCGAGCGTTAGCGTTTCCGTCAGGCCGAGGCCGGTGCTCGCCTCTGGCAGCTCCCGCAGATGCCGCTCGAGCGCCCTCCCCATCATCGGCAAGGCCGGCGTACCGGTGGCGATCAGGTCTTCGAGGGGACCGGGGTTATCGGCGGTGAGCGCGCGCCATGCGCGGGTACCCAGGTCGAGCAGCGGCGCCTCAACAGGTCGACGCTGCCGCCATAGCCAGGCGAGCAGGTCCGGCGCGAGCTGACCGATACCAATAAAGCGCTCGATGCCGGGTATCGACTCCACAGCCACCAGCTCGATCCTGGCGCTTGGCAGGTGCTGACGTAAGCGATGCAGCAGGTAGGCAAGGAGCAGCTGGTCGTAGCTATCATGCTCGAACCACAGCACGATCCGCGCGTAGTGTGCCAGCTCATCCAGCCCCTTATAGCTCTTTACAAGACGCCCCAGGATATCGCCCTCAGCCATGCCGGAAAGCCCGGCCAGGAAGCCAGCACGTAGACGCATCAGCTCCTCGGGGGGAAGATCGCGCAGCGGGCCCAGGCAGAAGGGATCGGAGAACTCCAGGAAGTCGCCCTCGAAGCCGGCCATGCGCAGGCTATGCTCGATATCCGAACCACAGCGGATATGCAGGGTCGTCAGGTCACGGTCGCCTCGCTCGGTCACCAGCCGCCGCGACATATCCAGCGACTCGGTATGGGCCTTGAGCTTTGGCCAGCTAGGGAAGCCGCATTCGCGGGCGATGACGAACTGGGCATCGGCAAGGGTCAGCGGCGACTCGCGGGGCGGCACGTATTGCAGGAATCGCGCCTGTGCAGCCGGCTCAGCGGCACGCACCGCCTTGAGCAGTTCCTTGGCGCGCTTGCGCTGCTGCTCGAGATTGAAGCGGCCGTGGGACCGGGCATCCGGCCGGGAAAGTGACGTCATACGAATCCCTCCATATGCCTGCGTCCGCCGGACAGGCCGGGAGTCGTATGGGGTGATCGATTAGAATCTTGGGCGCAGCCCTTTCCGCGGACGGGGACGCCTTGCGGCGCTGCCCCTTAGGCTCGCGCGGAAGTGGCAAGGTGTCAATGGAGGGAGATGGCACTGCGTGGCGCTACACACCCTCCGCCTCTGGACGGCGGGTATCGCTAGCCGCCACCTGGCGTAGAGTGTCGACGAAACGCGCCAGTGCCGGTGTCCAGGTGGCCGGCTGGGCGGCGGCAAAGTAGGTGTCGACCTGCGCGATGGGGGCTGGCAGTGCCAGGCAGTGAATACCGAAGCGGTGCTGGTGAGCCTCCACCGTGGCCCTTGGCAACACGGTATAGCCCATGCCGGCAGCGACGCACCCCAGCATGGCGTCCAGCGAGCCAAGCTCGAAGATCCGGGCCGCGCTGACCCCACAGTGAGCCAGCAGTAGTTCGATGCGCTGGCGATAGCTGCAGCCCTGGCGGAAGGCGAGAAAGGTCGCGGTCAACAACGCCTCGGTGGTGGGCATGGCCATCATCGGGTTGGCGCTCACCAATACCAGCTCTTCGCTGAACACCTTCTCGAGGTGGTAGTGAGGGTGATCGAGGTGTCCCGCCACGAATACGCCGTCGACCAGCCCCTCCGTCAGCCGCTCGACCAGCGAGGCCGTTGGGCCTGTGTGCAGCTGAAGATCGACTTCCGGATAGGCGCCATGAAAGGCGGCCAGCACCGGCGGCAAGCGCAGCGCCGTAGTGGTTTCCATGGCACCGATGCGTAGCCGGCTGCCGGCCACCCTGTCGCCCTTGAACAGCGATAGCGCCTCATCGTGGGCGCTGAGTATGCGCTCGGCATACTCCGCCAGGGCCATCCCGGCCGTGGTCAGCCGGACCTGCCCGCTCCGATGAACGAGCTGCACGCCCAGTTCCTCTTCGAGCTTCTTGATATGCGCCGTGACGTTGGACTGCACCGTATGCAGCCGCTGAGCGGTGGCAACGAAACTGCCGGTTTCCGCCACGCCCATCAATAGACGCAGAGACTTGAGCTGCATGGGCGCCTCCGGCCGAGCCATGAAAATCACATAACAAGATAGTTTATATCAAAACAAATCATTTTCCATGAATATCAGCCGTCACGTAACGTGTGCTGTAGTGGCGTTGACTCAGGACTCATCTGCATGATCGATAAGCGAGATATTCCCGCCCTGCTCACGGGCGTCATGGCCACCCTCGCCGGGATCGGCCTTGCTCGCTTTGCCTATACCCCGCTGCTGCCGGCGGTGATCGAAGCGCAGTGGTTCAGCGCCAGCGCTGGGGCCTATCTCGGCGCAGCCAACCTGCTCGGCTACCTGTTCGGGGCTCTCTCCGGCCACAGTCTGTCCGAACGCTACCCACCGCGGGCGCTGCTCGGCATCTGCTTTGCGGCCATTGCGCTGAGTTTTCTGCTCTGTGCATGGCCTGCTAGCTTTGCCTGGTTCTTCGTCTGGCGGCTGGCCGCCGGCATCGCTGGGGGGATCCTGATGGTGGTCGGCCCGTCCCTGGCGCTAACCGCCACGCCAGTCGACCGACGCGCCCATATCGGTGCCCTGGCGTTTGCCGGCATCGGCCTGGGGGCGCTGCTCTCGGCCTGGGTCGTGCCGCTGCTGCTCGAGACCAGCCTGATGGCGACCTGGCTCGCCCTTGGCGTACTGAGCCTGGCAGTGGGGGTAATCGGTGACCGCGGCCTGGCACGCCTGACGGTATCCGAGCCCGCTTCGTCCGAGGGAGCAAGTACACCCCGAGCCCACACGGGGGTGGCCATTGCCGTGCTGCTGGTGATAGGCGCCTATGTCCTGGATGGCGCGGGGTACGTGCCACATACGCTGTTCTGGGTCGACTACCTGGCCAGGGAGCATGCCCTGGGACACCCCTCCGCCGCCCTGCAGTGGGGCCTGTTTGGGTTGGGCGCGGTGTGCGGGCCGCTGCTGGCTAGCGCCGCGGCCCGGCGGCTAGGTTGGCAGCGTGGGCTGGCCCTGGCGTTCCTGGCCAAGGCCACCGCGGTCGCCTTGCCGCTGCTGTCGTTGGATCTACTCAGCCGCTCGATCTCTTCCTTGGTGGTCGGCGCCATGATCCCCGGGATCGTGGCCTTGACCTCCGGCCGCCTTGCCGAGTTGGTCGGCCCGGCGGCTCACAAACGGCTCTGGGGGCGTGCCACTGCGGCGTTCGCCGCGGCACAGGCGGCCTCGGGCTACGGCATGTCCGCCCTCTATGCTGGGTGGGGCAGCTATACGCCTCTCTTCGCCATCGGCAGCGTGATGCTGGCCGGCGGTTTCGTGCTGGTACTCCTCAGCCGTGGCCTGCAGGCACACCACGGCGCATTTTCCACGCCACCCAGGAGGCACTGATGGAACTCTTTCTGAACGCGACCTCACCCTATGCCCGCATGGTGCGTATCACGGTGATGGAGAAAGGCCTGGCGGAGACAGTAAGGCTGCGCTGGTGCGACCCCTGGGCCGACGATGCCGCACTGCTGGAGGCCAACCCCGCCGGGCGCATTCCGGCTCTGGTCACGGCGGACGGCACGGCGCTGAGCGAATCGCTGCTGATTGCTTTCTACCTCGAGGGGCACGGCGCTGGCGAGACGCTGATGCCACCATCACGCCAGAGCGAAGTGCTGCATCGGCTCGGCCTCGGCCAAGGCCTGATGGATGCCGCCTTCACCACGGTGATCGCGCGCAAGCATCAGGGCCGCGAGGCCGACGGCAGCGTGCTGGGGCAGCGCCGCCAGCGGGCCTTTCAGCGCATCCTGGACCAGCTGGAGCAGGAGCACGATGAGGCCCAGGGGGCGTCGGCCATGACCTTGGCCGATATCGCCGTAGGCGTCGCGCTGGACTACCTGACGTTCCGGCTGCCCGAGGTGGCGTGGGCCGAGGGCCGCCCCGAGCTCGCGGCCTGGCACCGTCAGATCACCCGCCGCAAGAGTTTCAGTCAGACGGCGTTTGGGTGAGGCCGGATAGCCTTTAAGGCAGCGCCTCCAGGCCACGCAGGGCCTCGCGCACGATGGCTTCGCGCTTGGGAATATCCTCCATCCGGTTGGGGGTATCGATGTTGAGGGCGAAGAACACCGGCCCGCTGGGCCATTCGACCCAGCCCGTCCACCAGCCGTACTCGCCGGACCAGCCGGTCTTGGCGCGCAGGATCCAGTCGCGACCGGCCTCGCCGATCATCAGGTCCTTGACCAGCCGCTGGTCGGCCTCATCGAACGGCAATTCGTTGCGATAGAGGCGCTGGAGGAAGTCGACCTGCTCCTCGGCGGAGACTTCCAAGTTGCCCGGCTCCAGCCAGAAATTCTCGAGATCGTCGCCAATCTCGGCGTTGCCGTAGTTGATCGCCTCCAGGTAGCGGCGCTCACTCTCCTCGCCCAGCTCCCGGGCGAAATATTGGAAGAGCCACACCGTCGAGTTACGCATCCCCGAGCGCAGGTCCTGATCGGCATTCCATGCGGGGAATCCGCGTTCAATACCATCCCAGTCAAACACCTGGAACTCGTCGTCCGCCACGCCGGCATCCAGCGCAAACAGGGTGTGGGGCACCTTGAAGGTGGAAGCGGGCACGAAGCGCTGGCGGGCACGCTCGGCGTCATGCACCCAGGCGGCTTGGACATCCTGGCGCTGATCCACCACCAGCAGGGTGCCTTCGGCATCATGTTCCTGAAAGAGCGCCGCCCAGTCGTCCCGTTCCTGCCAGGTGTCGGCCATCGCGCCTAGCGGGGCCAAGCCCAGCGCCAGGGCGCCGACCAGTAAAAATTTTAGGGTCATGGTTCCATTCCGTTGTCGTGGTTTCGATCCAAGAGCAGGCAGTGCGCTGCCGAAAAGCAGATTAGTCGATCACGAAACGCGCCCACAAACTATGTTAACTTGCATCAGCCATAAACTGGATTTGGGCTATGACGAGACCTTACCTACCGCTCAATGCCCTGCGCGCCTTCGAGGCCTCCGCCCGCCTAAGAAGCTTCACCCGCGCCGGCGATGAGCTAAATGTGACCCAGGCTGCCGTCAGCCATCAGGTCAAGCTGCTGGAACAGCGGCTAGGCGTGGTGCTGTTCAAGCGCCTGCCGCGGGGCCTGATGATCACCGCCGAGGGCGAGGCGCTGCTGCCGGTGCTGGGCGATGCCTTCGACCGCATGGCCGAGATGCTGGGGCGCCTGGAGGGCGGCCAGGTCAGGGAGATCATGATGGTTGGCGCAGTGGGTACCTTTGCGGTGGGCTGGCTGCTGCCACGTCTGGCCGAGTTCCAGGCGCGCCACCCGCTGATCGACGTGCGCCTGTCGACCCACAACAATCGGGTCGACATGGCCGCCGAGGGGTTGGATTTCGCCATTCGCTTCGGCGACGGCGCCTGGTATGGCTGCGAGGCCGAGCCGCTGTTCGAGGCGCCGCTATCCCCCCTCTGCACACCAAGGGTCGCGGCAACGCTGAGCGCCCCCAACGACCTGATGCAGCACACGCTGCTGCGCTCCTATCGCGAGAACGAATGGCCCAGCTGGTTTGCCGCCGCGGGCATTCCGCGCCCACCACCGCTGGTCAAGGGCATCACCTTCGACTCCTCCCTGGCGATGATGGAGGCGGCCACCCAAGGCGCCGGCGTGGCACTGGCACCGCCGCGGATGTTCGAGCGGCAACTGGCAGCGGGCAGCATCGTGCAGCCTTTTGCGACCACCACCTCACTGGGCCGCTACTGGCTGACGCGTCAGATCTCCCGCGCCCCCAGCGCGGCCATGACGACCTTTCGAGACTGGCTTCAGGATGCCGTGCATCAGGCCTACGGCGAGGCGGCCTGACCTTCGCTAGCTCGCCATTACCTGCGCCAGCTCATGCCGATAGGCGGCGGCATGCTGGGCCGGGTCGGCGGGAAAACGGCCAAGCGCTACCGCCAGCTCGAAGAAGCCCTGCCGCGGCAAGTCGCCTCGCCGGCTGACCACCAGCGCCGCGATCAGCGGGCGTCCGGCGGCCACGTCCTCGCGCATCAGGGCTTCCAGCGCCATGGCAACGCGCTGGATGGTACCCGGCGGCGTCAACCCTAGGGCTTCGGCGGCCTGCTGGTAGGTGATCGGCACGGCCTCGCTTGGCAGCTGGGTCAGCAGCGCGCGCAAGCGCAGCGCCAGCGTGGCTTGCTCGGAAGAGATCATGGTTTCGGCTCCTGGTAGCGACAAGACGGCAACCACCACCTGTACATCACAGCGGCAGATGCATTATGGCGCCGCGCAGGCCGTGCTCATCGGCCCATAGCTTGCCCAGGGTGATAGGCAGGCGGAAGCGGCGCTTGCCGGCGGCACCGGGATTGAACAGCAGGCGGCCATCCTGCCACTGGTTGCGCGGCTTGTGAGAGTGGCCGTGGAGCACGGCGTCGCAGGCCGTGGCGGGGTCAAATTCCTTGATGATATGCACCAGATGCAGGCGCCAGCCGTTGACGCTGAGGTCGCAGGTCATCGGCAGGGCCTCGGCCCAGGGGGCGGTGTCGATATTGCCGCGCACCGTGACCAGCGGCGCGAGCTCCCCCAGCCGTTCGAGAATGGCGGCGTCCTGCTCTCGGCTTCCCACGTCGCCGAGGTGCAGAATCACGCCGCAGCCCTCGAGCATGACCAGTGCCTCGGGACGCAGAAGGCCGTGGGTATCGCTGATCACCCCGATGGGCCCTGTGGTACTGATGGCCCGCATGGCCGCCTCCCTTTATCCGTCCGGTAGCCCCGCTACCTGCGTAGTGGTGCAATGCACAATATGTCGTTTTACTACAACCACGCGTGCGGCTAATGGCGCTTTGTGCAGTGCATGATCCTGGCCCATAGTGACATCACGGTTCAGGACAGGGTATCGCTACCTCGAGCCCCTGACCTGACCCCAGCTACCCACTGAGCGCCATGCCTTATTTGATCCAGGCGCCAGAGCGAAGGTCTTGGAATACGCTTGTGACCCTGTCGCAGTTGCAGCACTGGGCGCTTACCCGGCCCGGCATGAGTAGCTAAGGCACCAGAGCGCCATCGCCGATGGCAACCCCAAAGACGGGATTTCCCCGGGGGATGATGACCTTACACGAGGATTGAACCATGAACTGCACTCAACTGACCCAGCAAGCCGACCATATCGCCAGCACCTTCAGCAAGCAGGACCTCGCCAAGCTGGTGGTGGCCCTCAAGGGCCGCGGTGAGTCCCTGCAGCATGCCGTCGAGGTAATCGACACCATCGATGCCTGCCAGGGTTACACCCTGGACCAGGCCTGGGACGAAGTGCGTAACGGTGAAGCTCGCCTGATGGCCGCCGGCGACGACTAAGCTCTGTCCGACAACTGGCTGGCTAATACGCCCTCCTAGCGCAACGTTTCACCCCCTCTCGGCGAGGGGGTTTTTCATTCCTGCACCGCGCCCAATCCCTGCCAGTCCTCGAGATCGAGCTCCGGTTTCTCTTGCCTGAAGCGAGCATATTGCGCGATGCCCTGCGGGTCTTCGAGGATCTCGACCTCGACGCCCTTACTACGCAGTAGGGCCTCGGTACCCGAGGCGTTGGTGACATCCCCCACCACCACCCGCGAGAAGCCACGCATATACACCAGGGTGGCGCAGATCTCGCAGGGACTCAGCGAGGTGAACAGCGTGGTGCGCCGGAAGTCGATGCGGCCGGCATCACGGATTGCCGAGGTTTCGCCGTGATGGTAGGGATGGTTCTCCTGCACCAGGGTGTTGTGTCCCTTGCCGAGAATCCGCCGCGTGGCATTATCGACGATCAGCGCGCCGATCGGGCAGCCGCCCTCGTCGTAGCTCTTCTGCGCCAGCAGCACCGCCACCCGCATCAGGTCGGCGTCGCTCAGTCGCTTAGCGAAGTAGTCGCTCATCAGCGCCGGTAGGCTGGCCGTCGGCATGTGCGCAATGGCGCTGAGTGCGGCGTCCGAGACCTCCGCGTTTGCGTTGAGTAGCGTTTCCATCACCTCTCCCCATAATCGAATAGCCATCCCGACCGCGGGCCTGGGTGCCTATCAGGCTACTACATGCGCAAAGACGCGGCATGTGGCAGCCATTTTCCCTGAAGAGATAAACATGTCGTCCCATCGCGCGTTGCTTGCAATATGTCCCTATTGGGAAAATCATCGTTGATCGTGTGATTGCACTAACCGCCCAACGCAGCGCCACTCCGCCTGCCCCAGCCAAGAGACCTCCATGCGCAAGATTCTGCTCGTCGACAACGGTTCACGTCGTCCCCAAGCCACGCTCAACCTGCGTCGGCTGGCCGAGGCACTCAGCCAGGCTAGCGGCGAAGCGGTCGAGGCCGCCTCGCTGCTGCACTCCTACAAGATCCCCGCCGAGCAGCTAGGCGGCCGCAAGGCGGTATCGCTGGGGCCATTGGCCGAGCAGTTTGCGGCACAAGGGGGCACTGAGCTGGTGGTGTTGCCGTTCTTCTTCGGCCCCAGCCAGGCATTGACCCGCTACCTGCCTGAACGTCTGGCCGAGGTGCAGGCCAGCTACCCGCTGCTGAGCATCAAGGTGACCCAGCCACTGGTCGACACCCAGGGGCCGCTCGACCTGCGCCTGGCACAGCTGCTGGCCGACAACGTGCGCGAGCGCATGTCAGGCATGACTCGCCCCAAGGTGGTGCTGGTCGATCACGGCAGTCCGATTCCCGAGGTCACGGCGGTGCGCAACTACCTCGCCGGCCAGCTCAGCGTGCTGCTTGCCGAGCAGGCCAGCTGCGTCACCTTTGCCTCCATGGAGCGTCGCGAAGGCGATGCCTACCGCTTCAACGAACCGCTGCTGGAGTCCCTCTTGGCCTCTCCCACCATGGCCAGCGGCGACGTGATCCTGGCCATGCTGTTTCTCTCCCCGGGGCGTCACGCCGGCGAAGACGGCGATATTGCCGAGATCTGCGACCAGGCAATGACGGATAACCCCCGCCTCAACGTTGCCACCACGCGCCTGGCCGGTGAACACGACGGCATCGTGGAGATCCTCGCCACCCGCCTGCAGCAGGGGCTGGCAGGGGAGTCGCTGCTGCTGAGGCGTCAAGCAGACCTTAACCCATAGTGTCTCCCCGCACCGCCTCACCTGTTCGGTGTTTCGGCGTGGAAGCCCCTTGCGCTCGGCGTAAAAATTGTTGAGCGCACACCTGCACAACCTGTCCTAGTATGAAGCGTGTAGCGGGTCGACAAAAATACTAACAAGTGTGGGAGAAACGCCAATGACGCCAAGAATCACCGCGCCGTCACTCCTTACCATTATGGGAACTGCCATGATGGTAGGCCTTCCAGCGACGGCTTTTGCGAGTACTGATGCCCCAACCCTTGATCATAACGTGGTGCTTTCCGACCTGGACAATCCGTGGGACATGGCCTTTCTGCCCGATGGGACCATGTTCTTCACAGAGAAGTGTCTTGGGCTATCGGTGCTGCTACCCGGTGGCGACGTCAATAAACTGATGGGCATGGCCGACACCGAAGGCTACGCAAGTACCGAATCGGATCTGTTCTGTGAAGGCCAGGCCGGCATGAACGGTGTCGCAGTGGACCCCGAGTTCGATGACAACCGCTACCTCTACGTCTATTCGGCCTCCAGCACGACCGAGCCAGGTACCAATCGGGTGCTGCGACTGGTGGTCAACGACGACTTCAGCGGCGTATCAGAGCGCACCGACATTGTCGAAGACATCCCCTACAAGCCCGAGGCCACAGACCAACCCTTTGGCGGGCCGGGGGCACATAACGGCGGCCGGCTTCGGTTTAGTCCGGATGATGGCTATCTGTATGTCGCCACCGGTGATACTCACAATGCCGAGGTACCGCAGAGTCCTACCCTACTGGGAGGCAAGGTGCTGCGTATTGACCGAGACGGCAATGCTGCCGAGGGCAACACGCCCCCAGAGGGTTTCGATGCGCGCATCTTCACCTATGGCCATCGCAACGTGCAGGGCCTCACCTTCCATCCTGAGACCCACCAGCCCATTGCCGCTGAACACGGCCCCTGGCACTCGGATGAGATCACCGCGCTAGTGGCCGGCGGCAACGGTGGCTGGGATCCGCGTCCCAACATGGCCGGGCGCGACGACTGTCCTGACGGCTACTGTGGCTATGAACCTCACCAGATGGATGCCATGGAGCCATCTGAGCGGGCCGCCTACATGCCCATGACCGACTTCGACACCTACCCCGACGCCATGCCGCCGGCCTGGGAAAACAATGGTCTCTCGCAAGGCATGGTATCCGCTGAGTTTCTGACCGGCGAGCAGTGGGGAGCCTGGAATGGCCGGATGGTGGTCGGTTTCATGGGGATTGGCTTCGGGGACACCCCGGTCGGCCAGCGTATCGATGTGATCGACATCGCGGAAGACGGCCTCTCCGTCCACGACGTTACCGAAATGCCACTGCCGATGCCCTCCGCCCGATTCCGCTCCCTCGTTCAGGCACCTGATGGCAGCCTGTACGCGGCTGTGGATGAAGGGGAGATCCACCAGATCATCCCGGAATAACTGCATACGGCCCACCGCGCCGCACTGCCCATGGCAGTGCGGCCATTTGCCGTTGCGTGCTTGCACAACACCCATGCATTGACTGCCCACCCCACGCGAGATTGGCGAGACTAGCACACCATGAAATTACCCATGCTCATTGTCATCGGCGTTGCCCTTATGTCTGGAACCTTCAACACCCAGGCAGCGGAGACAAGCGATGCTGAAACACTATATGCAAATGTCTGCGCTCACTGTCATGGCCGCTCAGGGAAAGGCATGGCGAGCTTTCCCTCGCTGGCGGGTAGAGATGCGGACTACCTATCGTCTCGCCTCATGCAGTATCGAGCAGGTGAACAAGTGGGGCCGAATACTGCCTTGATGGCGTCCAATGCCACCGACCTATCCGATGAAGAGATCGACAATCTCGCGGATTACATGTCGGAAAGCTTCCATTGACATCCACTAGCGGAGGGCCAAATGGCCCTACCGACTCAGGCCACGCCGAGTGATTCCGTATTGGCTATGCCAACCGCGCTCGGCACGCTGTGACGAATCGAGGCGATGTCCTTGCGCGGTGGCGCGCCGAACATCCGCGAGTACTCGCGGCTGAATTGCGATGGACTCTGATAGCCCACCGTGAACCCGACGCTTGCGGCATCTGCCTGCTGGCTCAACAGCAGGCGCCGCGCCTCCTGCAAACGGATCTGTTTCTGGTACTGCAGCGGGCTCATGGCGGTGACCGACTTGAAGTGGCGGTGCAGCGACGACGGGCTCATATTGGCCACTTTCGCCACGGTCTCGATACGCAGCGGATCGGCATAGTGGCCACGAATCCAGGTGATCGCCTTGCTGACCTGGGTCAGGTGACTCTCGCCCAGGGCGATCTGCCGCAGCGACTCGCCCTGCTCGCTGCGCAGCAGCAGGTAGAGAATCTCGCGCTCGATCAGCGGCGCCAGAATCGCGGTGTCCTGAGGACGCTCGAGCAGACGCAGCAGTCGTGTGAGGGCATCCAGCAGCTCTGGCGACAGCTGGCACATCGACATGCCCGAACAGGGGCGATTCGAGACCGGCTGCTCCGGCATGGCCAGCAATAGCTCGGCCAGTATCGTGGTATCGAGGCGCAGGGCACAGGCCAGATAGGGCTCCTCGGGGCTCGCCTCGATGACTTCGCCACTGATGGTCAGGTCGACCGACGCGATCAAATAATCGCCGGCGCCATGCTCGAAGCAGCGGTCGCCAAGCATGGTGCGCTTGCGCCCCTGCACAATGAAGCACAGCATCGGCTCGAAGATCGCCGGAATGGCCGCCGTGGGCGCATCCGAGCGATACAGCATCACGCCGGGAATCGGTGTCGTCCCGCACCCTTCGCCATTCTGACAGAATCGTTTAATCAGCTGGCTGGCCTCTGCAAACGGCCGGATCTCCGTCGCCATCTCTCAACTCCTGTCTCCACAGGAGTATCACGTTACGTCGAGCCGATACCTCGCACAATCGCCCAGCCTACATATTGATAGGATCGTGCAAGAATCGCAGAGAATCATCTTAGCGTCGCCCGCCTATCCTTCGGCCAGCTCATGCGTGACGTCACTTCATCTCGAAGCCGCGCTTGACCAGGAAATCACGCATGTGCGGGCGCAGCTTGGTCTCGAACAGCGGCGTGAGGTTATGTGACCAGTCGGTGTTCTTGTTGCCCCCGCTACGCTCGCTGTAATAGGTGTGCATGGTGGCATCGAAGGTGGCGACCGGGGCGCTATCCTCGCGGTAGGTGTTCTCCATCAGTACCGCCTCCACCGGCAGGCGCGGCTTGACGTCCGGCTCCTGGGCCGGATAGCCGAGACACAACCCAAACACCGGGAAGACATGATCCGGCAGCGACAGCAAATCGCTGATCTGCTGCGGATTGTTGCGAATGCCGCCGATGTAGCAGATGCCCAACCCTTCGGACTCGGCGGCCACCACCACGTTTTGCGCCATCAGGGCGGTATCCACGCTGGCTACCAGCAGCTGTTCGGTCATGCCGCGCACGACCTTGGCACCGGTGCGCTCGGCGGCATCGGTGGGGCGCTTCATGTCGGCACACAGCACCAGGAAGTCAGAACAGCTGGCGATATAGCCCTGGCCACCGGCGAGCTCGGCGATCATTTCGCGCTTTCCCGGATCGGTGACATGGATCACGCTGTAGGCTTGGACGTGGCTCGACGTTGCCGCCGCCTGACCGGCACGAATCAGCTCCAGCAGCAGCTCCCGCGGGATCTTCTGCTCGCTGAACTTGCGAATCGAGCGGTGAGACATCAACAGTTCGATGGTCGGGTTCATGTGGCCTCGCTAAACGTTGCGTTGCTAAGGATCAAGTCGATAACCACCAAGATACCACCCACACCTCCGCTCTGGCATGCTCCCAGTGCCGGCCTCGGCGCCATGCATGCCTCACTGCGGTGTCGTCATGTGCTGGCAATGCAACCCGTTTCAGGAGCTGGATGCCGATGAATATTCGCACGCTGGAAACCTTTGTCTGGATTGCCCGGCTGGGCAGTTTCAGGGCGGCGGCCAGGCAAGCGAGATGCTGATCATCCTCGCGGCCAAGCTGGTGGCCACCGCGGTAGTGGTGATCGGCGTGTCCATCGCGGTGGGCAAGCTGGGCCCCAGGCTAGGCGGCATCATTGCCGGTATGCCGATCGTCCTGGGGCCTGGCTACTTTTTCATGCTCCAGGAGCAGTCACCGGCGTTCATTCGCGAAGCGGCACTCTCAACCCTTCACGCCCTGGTCGCCACGCTGGTATTCACTATCTGCTTCGTTGTCTCGGCCAAACGGATGGGCGCCAGAGCCAGCCTGACACTGGCAGCGCTGTGCTGGATTCCTTCGGTATTGCTGTTCTTGCAACTCCCAGGCGGGGTAACCATGGCGGTGCTGATGTACGCCTTGGTGCTGCTGCTGGCCGAGAGCGTAAAGCGCTATCTCAGGCTGACACCGCCCAGGGTGGTCGCCGCCTCGGGCTGGTTCGATCTGGTCTTGCGCGGCGTACTCGCCGGCGTGCTGGTGAGCGTTGCCACCACCGTTGCGGCCAGTGCCGGGCCGCTGCTCTCGGGGATACTGGTGGGCTTCCCCATTGGACTGCTGACCATCGGCTGGACCCTTCACCAGCGTTACGGCGTCGAGGTGGCGCGCGCCACGGT
This sequence comes from Franzmannia pantelleriensis, assembly GCF_900102875.1. Classification (GTDB taxonomy): domain Bacteria; phylum Pseudomonadota; class Gammaproteobacteria; order Pseudomonadales; family Halomonadaceae; genus Franzmannia; species Franzmannia pantelleriensis. Next base: position 73,974 of record NZ_FNGH01000003.1, on the reverse strand, counting down.
GAGCATGGCGCAACAGGGCATGCTGAGTCTGGTGGCCTTCGGCCTGGTGACGGCCCTCCTGGCAGGCAGCGTGCCCCCACTGGTCACTTTCCTGCTGGCACTGCTGGCCTCGGCGGGTGTGAGCTTCGCGTTGTTCATACTCAGCCAGTGGCGCATCCGGCGAGCTTATGCCACCCTCTCGCCCCCTCCTCATAAGCACTGACCGCTCCAATATCTTCTGAGCGCTGCCGCGAGCAAGGACGCTCCAGCATTAGATACTCGGCATTTGCCGGGTGACACGAGTATGCTTAGACAAAACAACGCGAAATGACCAGGAGTCATCATGTCTAAGCTAACCTTACGACCTCGTCCCCGCGGTGGGCGCTGGCCGGTCGTCCTGGCCTGGTTGAGCCTGCTGCTGCTGGGCGGTGCAGCACTGCTGATGGGCGGCGCGGGGCCGGCCCACCGTCTGGACCTGATAGACCTTGGCACTGCCTTCGGATGGCTTCGCCAGGGCGCCTACGTGGCGCTGGCTGCCGCGGCCATGGGGCTAATGACACTGCTGGTAGCGAGCCTGTGCAAGCGCGTTCAACCCGCGCTGGTGGGTGGGCTGGTGATCGTGGCGGTAGCGAGCATGATGTGGGTGCCCTATCAGCTGCAGCAGCGCGCCCAGCAGGTACCGCCGATCCACGATATCACCACCGATCTGGACGATCCGCCGGCCTTCGTGACACTCGCCGAGGCCCGGGAAGCCGCACCCAACGCCGTCGACCACCCCGGCGAGCGCACCGCTCGCCAGCAGCGCGAGGCTTACCCGGACATTCAGCCGATCATGCTCGAGCTGTCACTCGACGACGCCCTCAGCGCCGCCGAAGCTGCCGCTCTGGACCAGGGCTGGGCGCTGGCCGAGGTCAGTCGCGACCGCATCGAGGCTACCGCCACCACGCGTTGGTTCGGCTTCAAGGACGACGTGGCGATCCGCTTGAGCGAGGTCGAGGGCGGCACCCAGGTGGACGTGCGTTCGGCGTCGCGGCTCGGACGCAGCGATATGGGCACCAACGCCCAGCGCATCCGTGACTATCTGGCCGCGCTTCGGGCGCGGGTCGAGTAGGCGCAACCGCTCACTGCACAGGGAGGAGAGCCGCGTGACCAACGTGCCCTATTACGCTCAGTGGGAGAGCCCCGAGCTGATCGACGACTTCCTGTCAGGCCGGCGACGGCCTCGGGACGACCCGCGCTGGCAAGACTCCGGCGCGCGATCTGCTAATGAGTATGAAACATGGGCCAGGCATGTGTGCGGCTTGGCCTGCCTCAAGATGGCCATCGCCCACTTCACCGGCAGCGTCTATCCGATCTTTCGCCTGCTCGAGCGAGCTATCCAGCACGGTGCCTACGTCGAGCGAGACGGCGAGATAAAAGGCATGATCTATGCCCCAGCCACGCAGCTGCTGCGCGAGGAGTTCGGCCTGCAGGCCACGGTACATACCGCTGTCGAAATGCATGAGCTGACAAAACATCTCGATGGCGACGCCCTGTTCGTGGCGTCGGTACACCCCGGCATTCGCCGGCCCGAGGTCGAGCCGCCGGCGCGTGGTGGGCACCTGGTACTGATCACCCAGGCCACCCGAGACGCCCTGCGCTTCCATAACCCCTCCGGCGTGGAGCGCGCTACACAGCAGGATGCGACCTTGACACCTGCCGTGTTCGCACGCTTCTTTGCCGGCCGCGGAATACGGCTGGCACCCGGCTAGCGGACCTCGCCACTCGCCGGATCGAGACGGTAGCTCTCGCCGTCCACGTCGAACAGCAGGCTGTCATCGTGCCACTCCGTTACCCGGTACTCGCTTTCCGCCGGGATGCTCTCGGCGTGCTCGGGGATACGCACCGGGCGCGCGTTGGCCTCCACCGTCTCGCCCACGGCATCGCCCTCGACGATAACCAGAGTACGGCTCGGCGCCGGGCCCTCCAGCGCGAACACCACATAGGCGCCGTCGTCGCGCCACGGACCCGGTTCGACCTCCCCGCCGTACTGAAAGGCGGCCGGATGCAGCGTGCCGTCCTCGACGGCCAGCAGCCAGCCGGCGGCGTGGGCGGCACCCTGAGTGGCAACCGCTATCCGGCTCTCATCAGGCGACAGCTCGGCGGCAACAAAGCGCTGTGCGGCGCCGAACTCGGCGTCGTCATCGATGTGAATATTGCTGGGCACCTCACCGATATCCAGCAGGCGCCCGTCATCCGCTCCGCGAATCGCCTCATCCGTCACGGCCAGCGGTGTCAGGCTGGCCGTGGCCGACGCATCCGGCTGCGGCTCGCTGCATCCGGCAGCGAACGCCAGCACCAGCCCCGCTGCGGCGCCACGAGACACTATTCTCACGCGTCCTCCTTCTGCTCCTTCTTGTCTTCCTCGGGCTTGGCATGGCCCTGGTGCGTCAATGCACCGGCCTCGTCCAGCCGCGGGTGGTTGTCGAGGAACTCACGGTGGATATCGGGCAGCGCGTCCAGCGCCTTGAGGCTATGGGTCAGCGCATGAATGGCAGCCAGCACGTCCTGGGTGTTGCCGGTCTCGGAGATGGTATGCATGTTGCGGATCGGGAAACCGATCGAGGTCGCCGCACAGTCCACCGCGGCGAGCACGCCGGCCATGCCGTCGGTGCCAGTATCTGCGCCGACGATATCACGCTGCAGCGGGATGCCCTGCTCCTTGGCAGTGGTCTCGATTAGGCGATTGAGCTGCTCGCTGGCGATGGCGCCCACCGACATGGTGAAGCCCTTACCCATCTCCAGCGGCTGCATGCGCCGGTCGCCGATGCCCGGCGCGGCCACGTAGTCGTGATTGACGTCGACGCCGATCAGCGCATCCGGCTTTAGCTCGCCGGCCAGTACCCGGCTGCCGAAGCGGCCGATCTCTTCGTAGCTGGCGATGGCGAACAGCACCCGCACCTGCTGGGTGCCGCCGGCCTCGGCGATCAGCCGCGCCACCTCGGCGGTCACGAAGCAGCCCAGGCCGTTATCCAGGTAGGCGCCATAGAAGGTGTCGGGGCTGAAGCCGGGGCGTATCGGGCGGTCGAACAGGATCGAGTCGCCGGGACGCACGCCGAGGTTGAGCACCTGCTGCTTCTTGTTCTCGCCGTGAATCTGCAGGTCGAGGTAGATCTGCTCCTTCTTGAGGCCCTTGCTACCGTCGCGCTGGGCCGGTTCGGAGAAGTGGATGGCGCCCAGCGCCTCGACGGTGCCGCCACGAATCACCCGGTAGCTGCCGGGCTGCTCGGGATCCTCGCTGAACAGCTTGACCTCGTGGCCAATCAGCACCCCAGGCAGGAAGGAGTCGGTGTTGATCCAGATCTTGCCGTCGTCGCCGATGCTGCGCACCTGCATGCGGATCTTGTCGGCGTGGCCGATGATCATCACCTTGAACATGTCGTCGCGGCCGGGATGGGTATCCAGCACCACCCCGGCATGCCCCTTGTACTGGTGCAGGTGCCAACCGTTGGGCGCAAAGCCTTCGAAGTAGGGCTTGAGCACGCCGTAGGTCATGGCGCCCTCCAGGCCTATCGGGCTCGGCGCATCGAGGATCCGGCGCATCAGGGTGAACTGCTCGTCCGGCATGGGTTGAGTCCAGGGCTTGGTCGCGTCGCTCATCTAGGTCTCTCGCTGATTGAGGAAGTATTTCCCCAGTCTGCCAGATTCCGCGGCAGCTGGCCCGCTGACAGCATTCTCTGTCACCCCGCCCTTAACCGGCCATATGCTAGGCTAGCGTTTTTCTCTTCTGCCATTCATGAGGCCCGCATGCTTCGTATTTCCAACAGCGTGGAGCTGGGCGACTGGGAAATCGAGATCAGTCAGATCCGCGCCCAGGGCGCCGGTGGCCAGAACGTCAACAAGGTCGCCTCGGCGGTGCATCTGCGCTTCGATATCCCCAACTCCAGCCTGCCGCCCTTCTACAAGGAGCGGCTGATGGCGCTGTCCGACCAGCGCATCAGCAAGGAGGGGGTAGTAGTGATCAAGGCCCAGAGTCACCGCACCCTGGAGTTGAACAAGGAGGATGCACTGGCGCGCCTGCGCGAGCTGATCCGCGAGGCGGTCAAGCAGCAAAAGGTGCGCAAGCCGACCCGGCCGACCAAGGGCTCGCAGCGCCGCCGAGTCGACAGCAAGACCCGCAAGGGCAAGACCAAGTCGCTGCGCGGCAAGGTCAAGGTATGAGCGCGCCCCGCCTTGGGGCGCCGCTCTCGGGGCCGCTATGTTCGCTCAGGATGAGCGCTGGTCAGGATGTGGTGTAGCCCGCTGCAATCGACCATGGCGTCGTCGCAGTTGACGACGATCTCCGAGCGCGCCAGCACGTAGCTCTTGCCGGTGATGGTGTTCTCCACCACATGGCCATTGCCCTCCTCGCGCACCGCAGTGAACTGGCCGATGAAGCCGGTCTCGCGCAGCGACACGGTTTCCAGCTTGTCCCCCGGTTTGATGGTGCCCTCGTAGTGCATCAGCGCCAGCCGCGCCGAGGTGCCGGTGCCGGTGGTGCTGCGGCAGATCACGCCGGGATGCACATAGGTGGTCGAGCGTGAGCGGTAGAAGTCGTCGGCGACCTGCTCCACCGGTCCCATGAAGTGCAGGAACGGCAGCGGCCCCACGTCGCCCAGGGTGTAGTGGGAGAAGCCTCGCTCGGCCTGGATCGCCTCGACGATCTTGTGGGCACACTCGGCCAGCTGGCGCTCCTCGGCACGGTTGAGCGAGAACCCCAGCTCGGCGGCATCGACCAGCGCATAGAAACCGCCGCTATAGGCCACGCTATAGGTCACGTCGCCAAGGTCCGGGACATGGATCTTGGCGCGGTAGGTATCGATGTAGCTGGGCAGCCCGCCGCAGGTGATCGCCTCGACCACGCCGTTCTCGACCCGCGCCTCGATGTTGACCAGCCCGGCCGGCGACTCGAGCACGAAGCGCTGGGTGCCCTCCTGCTTGGGTACGATGCCGGCCTCGAGCACCGCGGTGGCGGTGCAGATGGTGTTGGAGCCGGAGTAGATCGGATAGCCCATCACCTCCATGATGATATAGCCGGCCGCCGCCGTCGGGTCGGTGGCCGGCACGATCAGATCCACCGACATCTCAGGGATGCCGTAGGGCTCTTCCAGCAGCAGCCGGCGCAGGCCGTCGGCGTCGTCGCGCAGGTAGTGCATCTGCTCACGCACCGTGGCCCCGGGCAGCGCGTCGATACCGCCGGTGACGATGCGGCTGACGTCGCCGCCGGCGTGGGTGTCCATCAACTGAAAGGTCAGTTCGCTCATGCGCGTTGCTCCAGGGCGAAAGGGGCGCCGTGCTCATCCCACTCGGCGTCGGGCACGATAACGATCTTGCCCAGGTAGTTGCTGCCACGCTTGACGAAATAGCGCTCGGCGGTGTGCAGCTCGGAGAGTTTGAAGGCAGCGTGCAGTACCGGCTTGAGCTGACCGGCACGGATCCACTCGACCAGCTGCTCGGCCTCCTCACGGGTGCCGTGGGAGACGCCGAAGATCTGCACCTGGTAGAGGTAGATGCGTGTCCACATGATCTCGCTGAGATTGCCGCCGCTGGCCCCGGCGATCGACAGCCGTGGGTAGTCGGCGCGGCGATTCATGTCGACGATCATGGTGTCGATGAAGCGATCGGTCATCTCGCCGCCGACCAGATCCATCACCGCATCGATGGGCGCGCCGCCGGTAGCCGTCATGACCTGTGCGGTGAAGTCATCCATCCGGGTCCGGTCGAATACCGCCTCGGCGCCCAGCGCCTTGAGCGCCTCGGCCTTGTCGGCCTGGCTCAGCGCATAGGGGATGGCACCGACGATGCGGCACAGCTGGATCAGCGCCGTGCCCACGCCGCCGCTGGCGCCGGTGACCAATACGTGCTCGCCGGCCTTGACCCGCGCCGAGGTCATCATGTGGTAGGCCGTCTGGTAGGAGCACATGCCCATGGCGGCGAGTTCGGCATCGGCCAGTTCGGGGTTGGGCACAGGGTGAAACTGATCCGCCGGCAGCGCGACGTACTCGGCGTAGCCGCCGTCGGCGCCGTGGCCGTAGTAGTCCGGCGTCAGATTGATATGACGCCGGCCGTCGGCGTAGAGGTTGAAGTCGAGCAGGCCACGCTCGCCGATGCGCGCCGGGTCGACGCCGTCACCCACCGCGGCGATGCGCCCGGCGATATCGGCGCCCTGGATGCGCGGAAAGGTCAGGGTCGCCTCGCCGCCCATGGCGAACGAGGTCACCTCGCCCTTTTCCTTGGTCGGGTAGAGCCCCTCCCGCGCCTTGCGGTCGGTGTTGTTCTTGGCCGTGGCGGTGACCCGCACCAGCACCTCACCGGGAGCGGGGCGCGGAGTCGGGACATCATGGCGGTATTCGAGCTTGTCAACGTCACCATGACCGGTCAGCAGCATGGCCGACATGGTGGCAGGAATCGAGTCTGATGTTGCTTCAGGTGCCATGGGCTACCTCTTCGCGTTGGCGGAGCATTCACGCCGCGACGATATCAAACTCAGGCATTCTGCCTAGTGCAGAAATTTTCGAATCGCGCCCCTGGCACAAGAGAAATTTTTGTCTCGCTGCTCAGCGCCCGCCGGAGACATCAATGAAGCTGCCGGTGGTATAGGAAGCGTCTGCGGAGGCCAGCCACAGGATGGCACGGGCGACCTCCTCGGCCTCGCCGCCGCGCTGCATCGGCACGCCCGGTGCCAGCCGCGCCACGCGCTCCGGCTCGCCACCGCTGGCGTGAATGTCAGTAGCGATCAGCCCCGGTCGCACGGCGTTGACGCGGATTCCCTGGGTCGCCACCTCCTTGGCCAGGCCAACGGTAAAACTGTCGATCGCGCCCTTGGCGGCGGCATAGTCGACGTACTCGTTGGGCGCGCCCAACCGCGCGGCCATCGACGACAGGTTGACGATGGCCCCGCCCGGGCCGCCGTGCAGGGTCGACATGCGCCGGATCGCCTCGCGTGCACACAGGAAGCTGCCGGTGACATTGACCGCCAGCACCCGCTCCAGGCGTGCGGCGTCCATCGCCTCGACCCGGCACTGCGGCGCCAGGATGCCAGCGTTGTTGACCAACACCTCGACGCGGCCCAGGGCGTGGTCGACGGTGTCGAACAGCCGTGCCACGTCGCGCTCGACGCTGACGTCCGCGGCCACCGCGATCGCTTCGCCGCCGTTCCGCGCGATGCTGGCGGCCACCTCATCGCCCGCCTCGCGATTGTCGCGGTAGCTCAGGCACACCCGATAGCCGGCCGCCGCGGCCAACCGAGCGGTGGCCGCGCCAATCCCGCGGCTGCCACCGGTGACGATCATTACCTTGCCCATGCGGCTTTCCTCAGCCCATCACCGGCATGCCGGTGACCAGCACGTGAAGGTGGAAGGCAAACAGGTAGTAGGCCACCAGGCCGATCACCACCGTCAGCACGGTGGCGGTGGCGCGGCTCTCGCGGGCGGCCGGCGGATTGGCCCGGTCGCGCTGCTTGGCGGCACGGAAGGCCAGAATCGCCCACACCAGGAAGGCGCCGAAGAACACGATATCGCCGAGCCGACCGTTGGCCAGCAGGTGGGCCAGGGCCCAAATCTTCACCGCCAGCATCATCGGGTGGCCGAGTCTGGCCTTGATGGCGTTGTGCGGCACGTAGGCGGCCACCAGCATGATAAACGCCGGGATCATCAGCAGCAGCACCAGATGGCGCAGCCCGGTGGGCGGGAACCACACGAAGATTGGGTCGAAGCGCATCTGGCCATAGCCCCAGATGGCGATGGCCAGGCCAGCCACGGAGACCACTGAGTAGGCGAGCTTCCAGGTCGTCTCACCAAGGCGCTCACACTGCGCCTGACGCCAATCGTCGGCGAAGATGCGCACGGAGTGGCTGCCCAGGAAGATCAGCAGGCCGAGAATCATGATCAGCATGTAGGAAATGCTCCAGCAGAGGGTGTCAGGTGCGCCAAGCATGCCATAACGCGCCGGCCAGAACATGCCATGCATGCAGTACGAGCTTGAAGGCCGCCATCCATATCAGCCAACATAGCGCTCTCCTGCGCCGGGCACCCAATGCCCAAGCGCTCGCCAAGGACCGGTCATGCTGAACTTCCCCAGCCGTCACCACCGCCAGGTGACTCTCTGCTATTTTCTGCTGTTCCTCGGCGTCGGCATGACCGGCGGCCTGCTCGGGCCGGCGCTGCCGCATCTGGCGGCAATGACCGACTCGAGCATGAGTCAGATCGCCATCCTGTTCACCGCCCGCGCGCTGGGCAATATGAGCGGTGCCTTCGTCACCGGCCTGCTGATGGACCGACTCAATGGCCACCGGGTGTTGATCGGTATGCTGCTGCTGACCGCGGCGGGACTTACAGTGGCCCCGCTGAGTCCGACGCTAGGGTTGCTGACCGGGCTGTTTCTGCTGCTGGGCTTCGCTGAAGTGTCGCTCAACTCGGGGGCCAACACCCTGCTGCTATGGCGTCACCGAGATGCCGCCGGGCCCCACGTCAGTGCCCTGCACTTCTGCTTCGGGCTGGGCAATATGCTGGTGCCGCTGGTGATGGTGGCGGCCCTGGCCATCAGCGGTCAGTTTCAGTGGGCGTTCTGGGTAGTGGCCGCCTATCTGCTGGCGATGCTGTGGCCGCTGTCGCGGCTGAGGAGCCCAAGCAAGCTGGCCAGCGATGAGGATGCCACCCCGCGCACGCCAAAGCACCGCGACCCCGTCCTGCTGGCGCTGTTCATGCTGCTGTTCGCGCTCTATGTGGGCGTCGAGATCACCTTCGCCGGCTGGATCACCGCTTACGGTGTGCTCACCGGGCTAACCGCCGAGCGTGCCGCACTGCTGGTGACGCTGTTCTGGATGGCACTCTCTGCCGGGCGCCTGCTGGCGATTCCACTGCTGCGCTGGTGTTCGCCCTGGGCGATCCTGATCGGCTGCCTGCTGCTCGGCATCATCACGGCGCTGGCACTGCATGCGGTGTGGCTGCCGCTGACACTGGGGGCGCTGCTCTTCGGCCTGGCAGCCTCGGCGATCTTTCCCACCCTGTTCAGCCTCGGCAATCAGGTGATGGACATGAGTGGACGCACCACTGGGCTGATCTTTACCGCCGCCGGCAGTGGCGCCTTGGTGGTCCCGTCGTTGACCGGACCGCTGCTCGACCTGGCAGGCGCCGAGGCCTTTCCACCGCTGCTTGGCGGCATGCTGGTGCTGCTCGGGCTAGGTCTAGTGGCACTGCACCTGCGGCTGTCGCGACTGGCACAACGCCAGGCCACGACCTAACCCGAGGCGCTGAAGCGCTAACGAAACCAGCCTTTACGCTGAAACAGCCATACCAGCGTAAACCCTATCCCCAGCATGACGCCCAGCACCACGAAATAGGCATAGCGCCAGCCGAGCTCCGGCATATTCTCGAAGTTCATGCCGTAGAGCCCGGCGATGAAGGTCAGCGGAATGAAGATCGCCGAAATCACCGTCAGCACGCGCATGGTGATGTTTAGCTGGTGGGAAGAAATCGAGATATAGCCGTTCACCAGGTCGCCGCAGATGTCGTAGTACATCTGGGTCAGGCTGTGCAGCCGCTCGAAGCGCTCGTAGACGTCGTTGATGGCGTGCAGGGTGTCGCTGTCGTCACGCGGCAGATGCCGGTAATCGTAGGCGATCAGTTCCTGGGTGATGCCCTTGTGGTAGTTGAAGATGCGGCGCATCTTCACCAGCCGCGAGCGGTAGGCGGTGATGCGCCGCATCAGCTGGTCGTTGCCGGCCTCGAGGAGTTCGTCCTCGAGGTCGCTGAGCACCCCCTCGAACTCCAGCAGGCTGTCGAGGTAGTAGCCCGCCGAGGTGTACATCACCTTGAGCGCGGCCTGCTGCGGCGAGGCCTGCAGCAGCGCCTGGCCGTGCGCGTCGAACAGCTGCTCGATACTGCGCGCCTCGCTGGGGTGCAGGCTGATGAGAAATCGCTGACCGATAAAGAAGCACAGCGGCTGGGCCTGGTAGTTGAGCTCGCCGTCGAAGGCGGCGATGCCGCGATAGATGATCAGAGTGTGGTGCTCGAACTCCTCGATCTTGGGAGGATGACGGTCGCGGTGGGCATCGTTGATTGCCATCGGATGGCAGTCGAAGGCATCGAGCAGCTGGCGCTCGTAGGCCTGCGACTCCCCCTGCATATCGATCCAGATATGCGCGTCGTCACGGGTACGCCAAGCGTCGATCAGCTCCTCGCCACCGCGCTGCCAGTGGCCGCTGCCGGTAACCATCAGGGTACGTATCATGAGTCGTCGTCATCCTCTGCGAGGTGAACGCGTGCCTTGCCGGCGCGTTTGGCGGTGTACATCGCCACGTCGGCGCGCTTGAGAAGTGCGGCGGCAGTCCTGACATCCCCCGGCCCATGCACGGCCACGCCGATGCTGGTACTGACCTCGGCGACCTCCTCGCCCAGCGCCACCGGGGCCTCGACCAGGGTTACCAGTTTGCCAGCGAAGGCCTCGGCATCGATGATGTCGATGCCTTCCAGCAGTACCACGAACTCATCCCCCGCCAAGCGCGACACGTGATCGGTCTTACGCACCGAGTCAAGCAGGCGCCGGGCGATCTCGCGCAGCAGGGCGTCGCCGGCGTCATGGCCGTAGTCGTCGTTGACCGCCTTGAAGCCATCGAGATCCATGAACAGCAGTGCCAGCGGCTTGCCGGAGCGAATCACCCGTGCCATCGCCTCCGGCAGCCGCTCGTCCAGGGCGCGACGATTGGGCAGGCCGGTGAGCACGTCCTGGCGCGCCTCCTGGTCGCGAAGGGCGTCGAGCTGGCGGCGCTCGGTGATATCGTGGACGAAGATACTGCAGTGGGTATCGGCCCCCAGCTCGAATGCCCGCATGCGCACCTCGACCGGTATCTCGTGACCGTCGTGACGCCTGGCCATTGCTTCGCTGATGCTGCGCTCACCCGCAAAGGGCAGCGTCAACGGGCCAATCAGCTGATCGATCGACATTCCCAGCGCCGCCTCCCGCGAGAGACCGAACATATGCCCCGCCGCACGATTCCAATCGGTAACCCGTCCCTCGCCATCGAGGCCGATATAGGCATCATAGGCGGTATCGATGACCAGTCGCAGTTCGGTCTCGCGTGCATGCAGCGTGCGATGGGTTTCGGCGTGATCGGCAACCAGGGTTGCTAAGCGCTGGTTGGTCTCGCGCAGCTGGATCTCCTGATTGATGATCGCCGCTAGGTCCTCCAGTGTCGCCAACTGCTCGGCATCGATCCGCCGCGGCTGGTGATCCACCGCACACAGCGACCCCAGCGCCACCCCGGCCGAGTTGTAAAGCGGGATACCGGCATAGAAGCGCAGGCCGTCATGACGATTGACGCCTGAAAAATGCGCGAAGCGTGGGTCCTGGCTCAGGTCTTCGATCACGAGCGGCGAGCGCTGGTCGATGGTCCAGTTGCATACCGACTCGCTGCGCGGGGTGGATTCGACATCCAGCCCGACTCGCGACTTGAGCCACTGGCGATGCGCATCGATCAAGGTCACCAGCGCAACCGGCACCTCCAGCAGCCGTGAGACCAACCGCGTGACCCGATCGAAGGCCGGCTCGGCGCTGGTATCGAGCAATTCCAGCTCGTGTAACGTCGCGAGCCGTGCCTGCTCATCCGCGGGTATCGGATAGTCGCTCATCACTGGCCTCTCGTTACACTAGTGGCTGCTGCCCAGCATAACGGTTACCGGGAGGCCTTGCTTGTTCGCATCGCTCAGCGCCAGGTCGCATGTTTCTTCTGCGGCGGCTCGAGCAGCGACGCCCCTCTGTTGCTGCTGGTATCCGCGACCTGGAAGCGACCCACCAGAGCGTGCATGTCAGCGGCCTGCTGGTCGAGCACGTGGCTGGCGCTCGAGGCCTCCTGCACCAGCTGGGCATTCTGATGGGTGACCTGATCGAGTTGAGCGATGGCTTGGTTGATCTGTTCGATACCCGACGACTGCTCGTGGGTCGCGTCGGCGATCTCGGTCACGAAACCGCTGACGTGCTTGAGACTGTCAATGATCTCCTGCAGGTGTTCGCTGGTGGCACGCACCAGGCTGGCCCCCTCGCCGACCTTGTTGACGCTGTCATCGACCAGTTGGCGGATCTGCGCCGCCTCCTCGGCACTGCGGCTGGCCAGCTTGCGCACTTCCTGGGCCACCACCGCGAAGCCGCGGCCCTGCTCGCCGGCGCGTGCCGCTTCCACCGAGGCATTGAGCGCCAGCAGATTGGTCTGGAAGGCGATATCGTCGATGGCGGTGATAATGCCAGTGATCTTCTCGCTGGAATGGCGGATCGCCTGCATGGCATCGTTGGTGCGTCCGGCCACATCGCCGGCGGAGTGGGCGCGCCGGTCGACCTCCTGGCTGGCGTCGCGCGCCTGGTTGGCGTAGTCGGCGGTCTGCTTGACGGTGGCCGTAATCTGCTCGAGGCTCGAGGCGGTTTCGGCCAGCGACGAGGATTGCTCTTCGGTGCGCTGCGACAGGTCGTCGTTGCCCGAAGCAATCTGGCGGCTGCTGGCGGCAATCGCCCCGGCACCGTCGCGGATCTGCGCCACGATCGCCTCGAAGGTATCCATCATGCGATTGAAGGCCTGGGCGGTGCGGCCGATCTCATCATCACGCTGCAGATCCAGGCGTTGCGACAAATCGGCGTTTTCGCCGGCCGCACCGCTGATGCCCTGCATCTGTCGGCGCATCTGCCCCAGCGGCCCCAGCACTCGCACCAGGGTTCGCCAGCCGAAGATCGCCAACACCAGGATCACCGTCAGGGTCACGCCGATCTGCAACACCCGCCCGGCGTTGGCCAGCTCTTCAGCCTGGCCGGCGGCCATATCGGCCTGGGCCACGCCATCGGCCTGCAGCTCACTCAGCGTTACGCGCATATCCCCCATGGCCGTGGCCACCTCGTCGAGCGCCTGCGCTTCGCGCTGACGTAACTCGAGTTGTTCATGGCGCAGCGCATAAACCGACTGGTTGCCACCCACCATCAGGCTATCCAGCTCGTCGATGACCTCGGTCAGCGCCGCGGCACGCTCGCTCTGCGCGGTGCTGGCCTGCAGCGATCCGGCAATCGCGTCAAGCGATTGGCGCGCCAGGTTGAGCTGCTGGGCGATCTCGTTGTAGCGCAGATTGACCAGCCGGTCGCTGCTCTCGACCTGCATCAGCTGGCGCCCCAGATCGGCCAGCAGCGCTACTGCGGTGCGCACATCGCTGCTGGCGGCGGCAATGTTGCCACCGTCGTCGAACAGGCTCTCGACCAGCACGGTCGGCAGCGTGGTCATGCCGTCATCGAGCCAGGCTTCGACCCGTGCACGCTGTTGACGCTGCGCGCGGACAGCGGCCAGGGTGGCGCGCCCTGCCATGTCTTCGGCACTGATCATGACCTCGACGATGCGCTGCTGCATGGCGGCGATGCGCTCGTCCATGGTCGCATCGAGGGCCAGGTCTTCGCGGCGCACCTCCTCCAGAGCGTCATCCGCCTCCAGCAACGCCGCATAGCCGGCATCGAGCCTGGCCAGCCGCTCGCGCTGGGCCGCATCGTCGCGCTCGCTCAGGCCTTCATGCGCCGCCAGGAAGCGTTCATCGAGCGACGCCTGGGGCGTGACGTCGGCCAACGCCGTGTCATCGTCGGCGGCCAGCAGGTCGGCGTGGCGCCCGCCGAAGGCCGCCATGACATCGACCATGCCGCGGCTAGCCTCCTGCTGGGGCAGCACCTCGCCGAGGATGAAGCGCTGGGAGTCGACCAGGCGCTGGTTCGACATCAGGCCAGTGGCCGCCAGCACCACCGCACCGATGACGGCGGCCAGAAACAGCCCGATCAGCATCGCGCGCAGACTGAGAGTACGTTTCATGTCGTGCCCCTTGGGTAGTCGGAACCATCCCGCCGTACAGAGGGAATCAGCGTGCGAGGGTGGACCAGTCCACCGGTTCGAAGCCGCCATCGCGGATAATGGTCGGCCATACCGCGTCACTGGCCTGGTGGTCGCCGCGCCCTAGTCGCAGCGGCTCACCGAGGCCTAGGTCAACCTCGCCGAGCCCCAGCAGTGCATCGACCAGCGCCTCCCGGTCCGGCGCGGGGCCGGCCGCCTCCAGCCCCTTGACGAATAGCGCAGCGGCCAGATAGCCCTCCAGCGAGATGAAATCGGGGCTGGCGCCATTGCCATGAGCCTCGAGGGCCTCGCGGTAAGCCACCACGCCGGGCAGCTCGGCATCCAGGGGCGGCACCACCTGGGTGATGATCACGTCCTCGGCCAGTGCGCCCAGCTCGTCGACCAGCGCCTGGCTGCCGACGAAGGAGACGTTGAGAAACAGCGTCTCGGGGAGATCCTGGCGCGCTTCGCGAATGAAGTCGGCCACCGGCCCGTAGGTACCCACCATGATGATCGCCCGCGGCATCACCGGCGCTTGCAGGATGGTCGCCAGCGCCTGGTGCACGTTGCGGGTACTGCGGGTGAAGCGGCCGTGAGCCAGTTGACCAGCGTCCTCGAAGCCGTGGGACGCCAGAGCGCGTACGCCGCCGATGTAGCCGGCATCGCCGAAACCGTCGTTCTGGGTGAAGAAGGCAATCTCTTCCGGGGCGATACCTGCCTCGAGCAGCCCCTCGACCATTGCCGCGGTCTCTTGTACGTAGCTGGCACGGTAGTTGATGACGTGACGATCGGGTGGGTCTCGGCGCAGCACGCCGGCGCCGGTGAAGGCACCGTAGAGCAGCGTCTGGTACTGGTTGTGCAGCGGGATGGTGACGATCGCGGTGGGGGTACCGACGTTGCCGATCGCCGCCAGCATTTCGTCCTCCTCGATCAGGCGGCGAGTCTCGGGAGCGGCGCGCAGCGGCTCGTACTGGTCGTCGCGGGCCAATAAGGTGAGTTCGGCGCCGTGCACACCGCCGGCGGCATTGACCTCGGCAAAGTGCGCCTCGATGCCCTGGCGCATGCCGTTGCCCAGCGAGGCGGCGGGGCCGCTGAGAGGGGCCACCAGGCCAAACGTCAGCTCGGCCTGGACAGGTGGAGCCAGCAGACACAGGGCTCCGAATAGCAGCGTTAATCGACGTCGCATGGACCGACTCCCGATTGTCCGTCGTCAAAGGCGGCCACCGCAGATGGCGATGACCATCAGCAACGAATATCGGCAGTCATCGAGTAAAGTTTAGCGAATGCTACGCCGCGTCAGGTGCGTATCCCGGGGCTCAATCCTCCAGCGCCCGCGGTGGGTCGAGATAGTCGCTCATGAACATCAGCGCATTGGGCAGGCTGGTACGCCATACCCGCCAGGTGTGACCACCGCGCAGGATCTCCAGCATCAGCTGCTCCGGCTGGTGGTCGACCAGCTCACGGTGAATGCGCCGGGCGTGGCCCTCGGCATCCAGGGGGTCGCGGTTGCCTGCGCTGAGGTAGAGCGGCACGACCTGCGGCTGCGCCAGATAGTCATCGAGATAGGCCGTGTAGTTGAGCTGCGACCATAGCACCGGGTCGAAGCGCCCCTCCTCATCCAGGAAGGCCGGATGGCGGCGCGCCGAGGAGTTACCCGGCGGCATCGGACTGTAGCTGGCCGGGCTCAGCGCCGCGGCAGCGGCGAACAGGTCGGGCCGTTCGAGAATGAAGTTGAGGGATCCGTAGCCCCCCGCCGAGAGCCCGCCTACGGCACGCCCCTGGCGGTGCTCGTGAACGTGCCAGGAGGCTTCGATATGCGGCATCAGGTCGTCGAAGAAGGCCGTGCGTGCCGCCTCGTTATGGCCATCCACCCACCAGCTGAGGCTCCCCGGCATGACGATCACCGCCGGGGGAATACGCCCCTCCCCGATCAGGTGGTCGGCGACCCTGCGCAAGTTACCGCTGCTGGTCCAGTCGCGGTCACTGCCGAACGAACCGTGCAGCAGATAGATCACCGGGTAGCGCTGATTGGATACCGCGTAGCCGTCGGGGAGGTAGATGGTGTAGGGGTAATCACGCCCCAGAGTCTCGGAGGCAAAGCGTTGATGGCTGACCTGCCCTGCCAGGGCCGGGGCACACAGCAGCAGCGACATCACTCCCAACAACATCACATGCAAGCGTACGTTCATATCTGGACGACTCCCTATCCATGAAATAAACAGCCATGAAATGAAAAGGATAACTCCACTTCAGGGAATTACTCGGGCATGCCGTGGTCGGACATCACGCGGCGCGAGGTCGTTCAACGGCTAACGATCACGATGGACAGCGAACCGGTTTGGGGAGCCCATGAAACGAATCGAGGAAATCTACTGGCTGCGTTTTTATGGCTGTCTGGCGGTATTCTGCTTCCACTTCCTCGATCGCCTAAACCAGCGCTACGACAATCTCTACCTCGACCTGGCGCGTATTCCCACCGTGCTCGGTACGCCGGTGTTCATCTTCATTTCGATCTTCCTGTTCTCGGCGCGTTACGGCAGCCATATCCCCGACGGCTTCCTGGCTAACCGTATCAAGTACGTGATGGTGCCCTACGTGGTCTACGGGTTGATCTACTCCACCACCAACTACCTTAGCGTCAACGCCGAGGGCGGCGAGCTGGGCTTCATCGACAACTTCGTCGAATACATGATCTATGCCGGCTGGCACGGCTACTTCCTGATCATCGCCATGCAGTTCTACGTCTTCTACTGGGTCTACACCCGCTACGACCTGGGCCGCTACCTGCCCGCCGCTCCCTGGCTGGTACTCGGCAGCCTGATCAGTGCCGGCTACTGGGGCCTTACCCGCTGGTTCGACGTCTCGCCCCCCGGCTACCTTCACTGGATCGTGCCGGTGGGCTGGATCTACCTGTTCTTCCTGGCGCTGGTGCTGGTCCGCCACTACCCCGATCTGGAGCGCGTCTCCGCGCTGCGCCAACTGGCCAACCCTGGATGGTTGATCATCTGGGTCGCGGTGATCGTGACGCTGACCTTTGCCGGCCTGCTCGAGTATTCCTCCAAGGAGAGCTGGGTGATCCCCTTCTTCATCCTGTTCACCCTGTGGCTGATGCGCCATCTCAAGGACCGCCCGGCGCCCGCGCTGGTCAAGAAGGTCAACGAGTACTCGTTCGGCATCTACCTGGCTCATCCGCTGTTCTTTGCCGTGGTCGACTTCGCCGATCGGTTCGTACACTTTTCGCTACCGGTCTACTGCCTGCTGCTGCTGGTGGTGGGCATGGCCGGGTCGATCTGGCTCAATGCGCTGGTCAATCGCCTCGATTGGGGCGGCATGATGTTCGGCAAGCGCCTAGCGATTCGCTAGCCGACAAGACCCGCCACTCTGCGCTAGGCTACTGGCAGCAAAGTAGTTTCGATAATAAAAGGAGCGCTAGATAGATGAGCAGGCCAATCTCACAGGTCGTGGTGCCGGTGGACGGTTCGCGGGCCACCCTGGCAGCAGTACGCCACGCCGCCCAGCTGGCGCGGCTGTGGCAGGCGCCGCTGGAGTTGCTGCACGTACAGCCGCTGTACCCCGCCGAGCTCAGCGATATACCCGCCAACCGCCTCGATGAGGTCGACCACGATCATGAGGTGATTCAGGGCTCGGTCACCCGCGCCTTTTCCCAGGCGCGTCAGGCGCTGGGCGCCGACCCGGGTGTCGAAGTGGAGGAGGTCACCCTGCGCGAGCACGACTTCGTGCGCCACCTGGCCCGCGAGATCATCGACCATGCGAGTGAAATTCCCGACAGCATGCTGGTGATGGGCGCTCAGGGGCTCGACCGACTCGGCAAGCTGCTGCGCGGCAACCTCAGCAATGCCGTGATCCACAAGGCGCGCTGCCCGGTGTGCGTGGTTCACGACCAGATGTCGATCGACGACGCCGAGCATATCGACCGCATCCTGCTGCCGGTGGACGGCTCATCCCACAGCGCCGCCGCCGCCGAACTGGCCGCCGGCCTGGCGATCTCGGGCCAGCTACCGGTAGAACTAATGTACTGCGTGCCCCGTGACCCCGACGACCCGGCCACCCCGGCGCGCCAGCGCGACACCGAGCGGCGTGAGTGTGACTGGATCTTCTCGCATGCCAAGAAGCACCTGGCGGGGGTCGAGTCGCCGATCATCGAGCAGTGTCTGATCGGTCGCGCGCCGGCGGAAGCGATACTCGATCATGCCCGGCAAGCCGACGGCAAACCGATGTTGATCATGGGCCGACGCGGCATGAGCCAGTGGCGCGAGCAGCTACTCGGCGGGGTCAGTCACAAGGTGATCGACCGCTCGCCGTGCCCGATCATCGTGGTCACCCGCTGAGCCCTCAGGCGGTCGAGGACTCGTAGGCATGCTTGAGCCGATAGAACTCGTCGACGATGGCGTCCATGGCGCTGGCGTCATAGTCGCGCAGGCCGCTGACGACGAGCTTCTTGGAGCCGTGTCCAATGGGCTCACCGCCGCTGGTCATGTCGAACTCGAGCAGCGCATCGCCGCGCTTGCCGGCCACCTCGAGGGACGAGCCGGACAGTTCCAGGCCCGGCGCCACCGCATCCAGGCGGGTCAGCGAGAAGCCCATGCTGTCGTAGATCACCAGCGGCCGCTGGGGGTTGAACATCACCCCCTCGGCTTCCATCAGCGGCTTCAAATAGTGAGGAAAATTCTTGCCCGAGAAGGCCACATAGCGTCGCGCAAAGGCCTCGACCACCGACTCGTCGCGGGTTACCTCGCCGCGCCGTTCGACCTCGAGATAGACCTTGCCAGCTTGGTCGGTGACGCGAATGCGGCCATCATCATGCTCAAGGAAGTCCAGCGGCACGTCGGCGCTCACCATGCTCAGGAAACGAAAGTTCATGTGCTGCGACAGACCGAAACGCATCAGCACCAGCGAGAACAGCAGGTCGCCGGGGACGCAGAAGCGGCGCGCATCGGGATTGTGGATCGGGTTGTAGTCCCCCGCCACGCGCTTGGCGAAGTGACTAGCCTGATCCGCGGAGATGCCGATGCGGCCGTCCCTGACCGAATGAAAATCATCGAGAAACATGCGTTATGTGCCTGCGCATAAGGGTGTATCAAGGGATGATGCCATATTACACACGGCAAAGGAGGCCGCAGATTGACCCATAGTGTCATGCCTTGTCCACCTTACTCCCTGCGACAGCCCTGATGGCGTGGCGTTCGTCGGGTGTTCCGCGCCGCATCGCCAAGGCACTACTGCTGGTCCTGATGGGCCTGTGGCTGCTGTACCTGGCACTGGCCAACACCCTTATCAACAGCGAGCGGCTGCGTGCCGCCCTGCTCGATGAGCCGCTGGCGCGTACCGAACTCGATCTGCGCTGGGAGCGTGCCTGGAGCTGGTATCCCGGGCAGCTCAGCGCTGCCCGACTGGAGCTGGTGCAACAAGCGCCACGCTGGCTGGGACTCGACGTCGAGCAGGTCAACCTGCGGGTTGCGCTGTGGCCGCTACTCGGGGGGCGCATCGAGATCGACCATCTCGATGCCAGCCGCATCCACGAGGTTGCGGTGGGCCGGCTGCGAGTGGCCGGCAGCGGCCGGCTCAGGCTCAGTGAGCTTGCCTGGCAGCAGCGCGAGCTCTCCATCCAGAGCATGGCGCTCGACCTCGACAACGGCAGCATCACCCGCGATGCGGTCACCCTGGTCGAGGACATCCGGCTCGCTGCTCGCCTCCGTCTAGTACCCTTCGACTTTGCCGACCAGCGCGGTGGCGATATCGTCCACGCCGTCGACGGCGAGCTCGACCTGGCCGGCGCCAGCGACGCCTATGCGGTATTCAGCGACTACCTGCTGGGACTCGAGTGGCTGGAGGTCAGCGGCCACGGCGATCTCACCGGTCGGCTGCTGCTCGAGGCCGGCGAGCTGCTGCCCGGCAGCGAGCTGCAGCTCGACTCCCCCGACCTCGGGGTGACCCTAGACAGCACTCGCCTGACGCCTGGCGGCCAGCGCTACCAGCTGCTCGGTGACGGCCGCATCCGTGCCACCATCAGCGACGACCAGGGCGAACCGGAAACGCGACTGGACCTGACGCTGGACGACATGCACATGTGGCAGCAGGACGGCACCGAGGTGATGCGCGGCGACGGCTTTCGTATCGCCCTGGCCGGAGAGCGGCTGCGCCTCGACCAGCCCCCCGAGCGGTTGCACCGCGCCGGACTGCGCTGGGAGGACACCGAACTCACCAACATCGCCACGCTTGCGCCTTACCTGCCCGCTGCCATTCCCCTGCAGCTCGAGGGCGGCCGAGCACGCCTGCGCGGTTTTCTCGACTACCGCGACGATACCCTCGAGGGCACCTTCCGCCTCGATGGCGACGAAGTCGCCCTGCGCCTCGGCGACACGCCCATGCAGGGGCGCCTCGGCGTTACCCTGGCCCTGCCGCTGCTCGACCCGCGCAGCGGTCGACTCCACCTCTCCGGTACCCATCTGACGCTGGCAGCCACCGGCGACGACGCCGGCGAGCCGCTGACCACCTCACTGGTATTCCCCCGCGCCGAGCTGGCCAGCGCCTGGCCACTGCTGCCGCTGGAGCCGTTCCTCACCGACGACGAGCAGCCCGACACGCCCGTCGTAACCTCGCCGCTGCTGGCCAGCGCACCGTTTGACGCAGCGCTCAGTGTCTCCGGTGAGATCGACAATCTCAGCGTGCTCGACGGCCTGCTCGGCGAACTATTCGTCGACCAGTCGCTGGGCCTGCGCGGCGGCGGCCGCCTCAGTGCCGAATTCGATATCCAACAAGGCCGGCCGCTGCCCGGCAGCCGGCTGCAGATCGACTCGGAGGAGATCGGCGGGCAATTCCTCGGCCTCGACACCCTCGGCCAGGGCACCCTCACCGCCAGCCTCGTCGACGACACCCCACAGCGTGGCCTGCTGACCCTGGACCTGAGCGAGGTCGGTGTCCGCCGATTGAGCGACGGACGCCGACTGTTCGACGCGCCGCGCCTCTCGCTCAGCGCCACCGGCGAGCTGCCCGACAGCGGTCGACGCCTGGACAACCCCGAAGCGCAGCTAGCCTGGCAAGCCGCCGAGGTGCCCGACGTCACCGCGCTGAATCTCTATCTGCCCGAGTCGCCGGCCTGGCAGCTGGATGGCGGTACCGCCGGCACCAGCGGCGTGCTGGTGGTCGACAGCGATAGCGCCCGTGGCCGGATAACCCTCGACGGCTCGGCGATTCGTGGCCAGCTGCTGGGCCAACCCCTGAGCGGCGGCGCCGACCTCGAGCTGATCATCAACCAGGCGCGCTTCGACAGCGGACGGCTGGACATCAGCGGCTCCCGCCTGGCCCTGCAGGCCAGCGCCGAGGACGCTGAAACACGCAGCGTAGTGGTCGCCCGCGAAGCCGTACTCACCGGCGGCAGCGGCTGGCAGCAAGGCGGGGCACGTACGCCCAGCGGGCGGCTGCGCCTTGACGGGCTGCTTGCCGACATGGCGCTGTTCAATGCGCTGCTGAGCAGCGAGCACGGGCTGGCCGTGGACGGCAGCGCCCAGCTGCGAGCCGACATCGAGCTGGACGCCGGTCGGCTGGTACCTGGCAGTGAGCTGCGCCTGGATGCCACCCCGTTCTCGCTCGGTTTCCTCGACCTTGAGGCCCGCGGCGACGGCCAACTGGTGGCCACCGCCACCGGCAGCCGTGAAGCGCTGAGCGCGGCGCTGATGCTGCGCATGCCGCAGGTCGATCTGCGTCGCGACGACGCCGACGGCGCACTCATCGAGGGCCGCCATATGCAGCTTACCGCCGAGGCCCGGCAGCTTGACCTCGACGCCGGACTGCAGGCCCTGGATACGCATATCGCCCTACCGCATATCGAGGCGCCAGACCTGGCAGTATTCAACGCCTACCTGCCCGAGGACTCACCGCTGCGACTGCTTGGCGGGCACGTCACCCTGGCCAGCGACCTGCGCCTCGACGGCTACCAGGCCCACGGCATGCTACGCCTGGATGCTCCGGATGCACGCCTGGCCTTCAATGAGCACGAACTCAGCGGCAGCCTGATGATCGACGCACGCCTCAACGACGGCGACCTGCGCAATATGACCTTCGACAGCAGCGGGTCGCGGATATCGCTGAGCAACGTGCAGCTGGCCGAGGACAACGCCGCGATCAGCGACGGCTGGTGGGCCGACCTGGAGCTTGCCGAGGGGCGCCTGACCTGGCAACAACCACTGTCACTCGACAGCGAGCTGCGCCTGGCAATGCGCGACAGCGGACCGCTGGTGGAGCTGTTCGTCAGCGCCGCCCGCGAGCGTCGCTGGCTGCGCAACCTGCTTACCGTCCGCGATATCCGCGGCCAGGCACGGCTGGAGATGCAGCAGGATCGCCTGGATATCCGCCACCTCGTCCTCAGCGGCCAGGGGCGCGAGCTGCGCGCCAACCTGCGCCTTGGCGAAGCGTCACCCCGCGGCGTGTTCTACGCCCGCTACGGGGCTCTGTCGCTGGGCGTGGCGCTGGCCGACGGCCAGCGTCGCTGGCAGTGGCCCGGAGCGCGAGGCTGGTTCGAGCGCCAACCGGTGTTCAGCAGCGACCACGTCTCCAGCCGTCACTGGCTGGAGTCGCTGGAGGTCGATCCCCCCTGAGGGCGAGTCGGCGGCCAGCGGCGCCTGGCCCAGCGATTTGCGCAGGTCCGGCCCGGGGTGCAACTGCTCAGGCCAGCGCAGCAGCATGATCGCGAGTACGTTGCGGTGCTCGCCGCGCTCGAGATCGGTGCTGCCGTCGGTGGCGGGAATCATCCTCGCCTGCGGGTCGTAGGCGTCGACGATCGCCTCGCGCAGCTGCGTCACTGCCGGATGGTCCTGCTGGCCGGCGAGCAAGAAGCTGATGCCGACCTCGGCCATGATGTCCTCGGTGGTATCACGCAGGATGCGCGGCAGCTCGGCGGCAAACGCCTCGAGAATCCAGGCGTGCTCGGCGGCACTCACCTCGCGCTGATAGTAGCGGCTGTCGGCGATCACCAAGTGGGTCATGCCGTAGATGCGGTTGCGGTATTCGTCGACGTCCAGCGCCGCGACCCGCGCCGGCGAATAGTGCTGACGAAAGGCGCCGACCACCTCGTCGCGCAGATCGACGATCCCCAGTTGGTACAGGTAGTGGACGATATTGGCCACCTGGGCGGCATACACCGACAGCACCTGCGGATCGGTCAGGAACGCGGCGAAATCGACCTGGGCCAAATAGTCTAGCGCAGGTTCATGCCCTGCCAGCCGCGGTGCATCGAGCAGCCCGTAGTAGTCGAGCTGTATCAGCGTAAACAGCAGGCGGCGGGCATAGATCATATCGTCCCAGTCGGCGAACATCTGCCGCCGGGCGCGCTGCCTGGCAGTGCGAGTCGGGTAGGCATCGAGCAGCACCTGGCTGCGCCGTGCGGCATAGTCGTCGTGCAGTGCCAGGCCATCGAGTGATTCCCCGAGGCGCAGCATGAGACGCTTGGCATGACTCTCGCTGAGCGGCACGTAGCGCGCATCACCGCTGATGCGGTAGAGCCGCTGGGCGTAGTGGCGCTGCTTGTCCGGCGACAGGGTGAACAGCTCCGCCTCGTAGCGGGCCTGAATCGCCTCGGCGACATCCTCCCGGGTGGCAGTGGGTCCCGATGCCGCACAGCCCGTCAGCCAGATGATCGCCAGCCAGACCACCAGCCATCCGCGTGGATGCGCATGATGCATAGTGGGCACCTCCCTGTTAGCACCTAAGTGTCGGCCTCTCCCTCTGGCCGTCAGTATAGCCGCTGGCTAGTGCCGCCCGCGCCGCTTTCCAGGGCGGATCAGCTTGACTCGCGCCTTGGCTCTGCGCCGCGTGGTCGGTGGCGTCTCGCCGGATTCTGGCGTAAGTGACTGCTCGGGGACTGGAGAGGCCGGCTCGGTGACCACCCAAGCAAAGGTCGGTAGCGCTAGGCGCCAATGGATCGCCGCCAGACGCAGGCCGAGGGTTACCGCCAGACCCAGGCCAACGGCCAGGGCAGTAGGCACCTGCAGCGCGCTGAGCATCACGAATAGCGTACCGCCGGCGATCGACGCCGTGGCATAGACCTCCTGGCGCAGCACCATGGGCACGCGGCGCGCCAGCACGTCGCGGATCATGCCCCCGGCCACGCCGGTCATCAACCCCATCAGCACCGCCACCACCCCGGGACTACCCAGCTGCAGCGCCTTGTGGGCGCCGATCACCGTGAACAGCGCCAAGCCGAAGGCGTCGGTCACTGGCAGTACGGTGCGCGTCAGGCGGTGGATATAGTGAAACCCGAGAATCGACACCGCCACCGTGGCCAGGATCACCCACAGGTAGGTCGGATCGTTGACCCAGAATACCGGCCGCACCCCCAACACCAGGTCGCGCAGGGTACCGCCGCCGATACCGGTTACCGCCGCCAGCACCAGCATGCCGAAGGGGTCCATGCGCGAGCGGCAGGCGAGTATCACCCCCGACAGCGCAAAGACGATCACCCCGACCATATCCAGCCAATAGATCCACCCCGTCACGCCATGCTCTCCGTCTAATGTTTGGCGTCAGCATAACCGAGCTGGCGTGAGGTGACAGCCGCAAACCACGACGCCCGCAGCAGCGGGCGTCGTATCAGTCGGCAAAGCGCGGCGAAAGCGTCAGTGGCCGTGCTCCTCGAGCCAGGCTTCGAGGAAGGCGATCTCCTCCTCCTGGGCGTCGATGATCTCGCGGGCCAGCTGTTGCAGCGCCTCGTCCTCGCCGTGCTCGAGCACGATATTGGCCATGTCGATGGCGCCCTGGTGGTGGGGGATCATGCCGCGGGCGAAATCGACGTCGGCATCGCCGGTAAAGCCGACCATCATGCCCTCGTGCATGCGGTCGTTGGCCTCGCGATAGGCCTGCTCCGCCGGGTCGTCGGCGTGCTCCTGATCATCCATCTGGTGATCGTCGTGGGCGTGCTCATCGCCATGGCCATGGTCGTGCTCGTGGCTGCCGGCCTCGGCCAGCGGGCTCAGCGCCAGCACCGCGGCCACCCCCAGGCTGCCCAGCAGCAGGGCCAGCGGCCCGCGGGAGGTATCGGCATCATAGGCAGCGGTACGGGATTCGGTCTGGGTAGATCGCAACATGGCAGGCTCCTGGTTGCTGAAACGAAGGGGGCAAGGCGTCAATGTAAAAGCTGTGGGCTGCCCATAGGTCAAGCGACATGAACACGCGAGCGCAAGGCGACATCAGGCTTGAAATCCTCGCCCCCGCGGCCGCATGCTAGCGGCATCGCATCACACCCGGAGCCCGACCATGCGCCGCCTGACCTCTACCTTACCTCCCCTGTGCGGCCTGACATTGATCCTGGTCATGCTGGCCGGCTGCACCATGAACACCTTCCCCGACGGTAGCCGCGAAACCATGTGGGGCGTGCCCCAGGAAGACAGCCCCGGCGAGCAGCAGCGCCCGGGCACCTACCGCGACGAGACCGGCGAGATTCGCGGCCAGACCCAAGTGCCGGAGCGCTAAGACCTGGAGCGCTAGGCCTGAGCTTCCGAGCGCTGGGTAGCAGAGGCGCCGAAGCGGGCCAGCTGCATCTCCTTGAGACGGCTGACCACGCGGCGAAAGGCGAAGCTCAGCTCCCCTTGGGCATAGAGTGCGTCGATAGGCACCTGCGCCTCGATGTAGAGCGGCACCCCGCGGTCGTAGCACTCGTCGACCAGGGCGATAAAGCGCCGCGCGCCGTCGTCCTGTTGAGAGAAGCCCCGCCGCGCGCCGCCCCCGCCGGTGTCCGGCCCCAGGTCCTCGATCCTGGCCTCCTCGAGTGGCGCCCCGGCGTCGCCGCCCAGCGCCGGCACCTCACCGACCAGGATGTGCTGAAAGCGGTCGCATAGGCCAATGAAATCCAGCGCCCCGAGCGGCTGCTCGCAGAGTTGCGCATAGCGACACCAGAGCACAGCGTCGCAGCGCCCCTCGACATGGATGCTGCGTCCGCCCATGTCGAGCGGATCGCTGCTGCGCGACTGACCGTCGCTGAGCTCGTCAAAGGCTTGCGCCAGGCGCTGCGGCGCACGTACCCAGTAGCGCGGCGCGGCGCGCCCCGGATGCTCGCGGTGATCGCAGCCGCCGTCCATCGCCAACACCTGTAAATGACGCTGAATGGCATCGATCGCCGGCAGGAAACGCTCGCGGTTGTAGCCCTCGGCGTAAAGCTGGTCCGGCGGCTGGTTGGAGGTGGTCACCAGCACCACGCCCTGCTCGAACATCACCTGCATCAGCCGGCCGAGCAGCATGGCATCGGCGATATCGCTGACGAACAGCTCATCGAGGCACAGCACCGCAACCTCATCGCCCAGCTCCCGGGCCATGACCGTCAACGGGTCCGGCGTACCACTGAGCTGGAACTGGCGACGGTGCACCCAGCGCATGAAGTGGTGGAAATGCTGGCGGCGGGCGGGCACCGCCAGCGAGTCGTGAAAGCGATCCATCAGCCAGGTCTTGCCGCGCCCCACCGGCCCCCACAGATAGACGCCCTGGGGCCGTGAGCCGTCGTCATGCAGCGCCCGGTAGCAGGCCTCTAGGACGTCCGCGGCGTGCGCCTGGGCGGCGTCGGCGGCGAAGTCCAGGCGCACCAGGGCATCGTCGTAGGCCTGACGGGGTGAGAGACGCTGGGGCATCGCGGGGCTCCTCGGACGGGGACTCAGACCTTGCCACGTTCGCCGCAGGCAGACAAATGCCCCCGCCGCGCACCAATGCAGTACCATGGGGGCCGCTTCTGGCCTCAAGGAGACCCCAATGGACTGGAACCCGGCTCTGCTATGGTTGGCGCTCAGCCTGCTGCTGGCACTCGCCGAACTCACCTCCGGCGCCATGGTGCTGCTGGCCCTGGGCATCGCGGCGCTATTTGCCGCCTTGCTGGCCTGGCTCGGCATGCCGCTGGCCTGGCAGCTGATCGGCCTGGCGTTGGCCGCCGGCGTCATGGTGCCGGTAGCCATCAAGTTCATCCGCCCATGGTTCTCCCCCCGCGGCGTGGCCTACGGCACCACCGGCACCGGGGTCGAGAAAGGCCGCGTCTACCGCACCCTGATCCGTGATTACGACGGCGCCACTGGCATCAAGGTCAACGGCGACTTCTATCGCCTGCGCGTGCAGGAAACCGCCGCCACCGAGCTACCGCTGGGTACCGCCGTGATCTTCAAGGAATTCGATGGCACTACCGCCATCGTCACCATCGCACCACCCAAGGAGCACTAAGCATGGATCTCCCCGTAAGCCCGGGCCTGATATTGGCCCTGATCGTCGTCTTCATCGGCATCCTGATCGTCGTCAAGGGGCTGGTGATCGTTCGCCAGTCGGAAGTCATGGTGATCGAGCGCCTCGGCTCGTTTCATCGTGTGCTGGAGAGCGGCATCAACATCATCATCCCGTTCATCGACCAGCCGCGTGCCATCACCATGATCCGCTATCGCAAGATGGGCGATGACTACCACGCCATCACCACTGACGAGATTCGCATCGACCGTCGTGAAACGGTCATGGACTTTCCCGGCCAGCCGGTAGTGACCACTGATAACGTCACGGTGCGCATCAACGGCGCACTCTACTACCAGATCATCGATCCCAAACGGGCCGTCTATGAAGTCGAGAACATGAGCCAGGCGGTGGAGGTACTGGCCAAGACCACCCTGCGTTCGGTGGTCGGCAAGATGGAGCTCGACAAGCTGTTCGAGTCCCGCGCCGAGGTCAACAACGAGATCCAGACCGCCATGGAGGAGCCCGCCTCCAAGTGGGGCGTCAAGCTGTCGCGGGTCGAGGTGCAGGATATCGCCATGCCCGAGGAAGTGGAGTCCGCCATGCGCCTGCAGATGGCCGCCGAGCGTAAACGCCGCGCCACGGTGACAGAAGCCGAAGGCGAGAAGTCCGCGGCCATCGCCAAGGCCCAGGGCCAGCGCGAGTCGGCGATCCTCAACGCCGAGGGCGACAAGGAGTCAGCCATTCTGCGCGCCCAGGGTGAGCAGGAATCCATCAAGCTGGTCCTCAACGCCATCGGCGACACCGAGGAGAACAAGCAGACCGTGGTCGGCTACCTGCTCGGCCAGAGCTATATCAAGGCGCTGCCCACCATGGCCCAGGACGGTGAGCGGGTCTTCGTGCCCTACGAGTCCAGCGCCCTGCTCGGCTCGATGGGCATGTTCCGCGACCTGGCCGGCTCACCGGAAGACGCGGTGAGCAAGCACCTGCGCAGCAGCGGCCAGGCGGATGGGCTGCGCGGCGGCGTGGTCGGCGGTGCCGCCAGCGGCAGCTGAGCCTCGCAAAAGATAACACGACGCGGCCGGGCAGTTGCCCGGCCGCGCTGTCTCCAGTCCCTCAACCGCCGTGTGCGGCGGTGTCAGCAGCGACCGTCTTACCGCCACTGCCTAGCCGGGTCAGTCCGCGCGGCGCGGCGATGCGGAAGAAGCGCTCCACCACCTCCGAGTCGGCAGGGGCCGTGACCAGCGAGACCGCCACGAATACCGGCAGGTTGAGCATCAGCCCCCAGAAGCCGGCATGAACCCCCAGCGGATGCGGCCACAGGGTGGTGAAAGCCACGGTGACCAGGAAGCCGGCGACAATGCCCGCCATCACCCCCAAGCGCGAGGCCCGCGGCCAGAAGAACATGCCGATAAAGGCCGGCAACACCTGGGTGGCGAAGCCCAGCCCCACCAGCAGGATCATCACCAGGCTACCCGGCTCGGCGATCGCCAGCGGCGCGATCACCAGCGCCATCAGCGGCACGATCATCCAGCGCGCCAGCCGCCCGGTGAGCGCATCCGACAGCCCCAGCAGCGGCTGCAGCACGTCGCGACTCCAGGACAGCGCCACCGAGTGAATGAAGGGCTCGCTGGAGGACATCGAGGCCGCCAGGGTCCCTGCGCCGAGTAGCCCCACCAGCACCACCGGCAGGTGCTGCATGGCGTACTCCAGCACCACGGTATCGGCGCGTGCCAGGTCGGGCAGCGAGAAGATGCCGATGAAGCCCACCACTACCATCGGCAGGATCACCACGTAGTAGGTGGGTAGCCAGGTGGCGCTGCGGCGAATGGTGCGCGCCGAGGAGGCGCTCATCCACTGGGTCCACACCGGCGGCATGAACGAGAACATCGAGACGATGATCGAGGTGGTCCAGAAGCTGAAGGTCATGTCGCCGCCGGCCCCCGGCAGGGTCAAGAACTCGCCGTGCTCGGCCAGCAGCCGCTCGAACAGTGGGCCAAAGCGCAATCCGCCAGTGGCGTTGTGCAGCGCCCACATCCCCACCGCCCAGGCCACGATCAGCATCAGCACGCCCTGGAAGGCATTGGTACGGCCGATGGCGCGCTGACCGCTGACGAACAGATAGATGGCGATGCAGCCCAGCACCAGCGGTACCCCCAGCCATACCGGAATCATTCCGCCGCTCATCACGAACAGGATGTAGGCCGAGCCGACGGTCTGCAGTACCGCATAGGCGATCGAGCCGATCGACATGACCAGCGCCGCCAGGGCGCCCAGCGCCGGGCTCTGGTAGCGATCGGCGATGGCGCTGGCCTGGGTGACGTGGCCGAACTGCTCGCCGAACTGCCAGACCTTGGGGCCGAAATACCAGGCCACCAGTGCCAGATAGGCGAGATAGACCGCCACGTAGAACACCGCCACGCCCTTGGCGTAGGCCCAGCCCGGCGCGCCCATGAAGGTATAAGCGCTGACGCTGCCGGCAGCGATCAGCAGGTAGAGCGTCACCGGCCCCATGCTGCGTCCGGCCACGCCCCACTCCTCGAGGCTGTTCATGCGCCGCCCGCCACGCGCGCGCAACCCGATGACCATGGCGATGGCGACATAGGTCAGGGTGATCAGCAGCGGCCAGGGGCTAGTCATCCTCGCCCTCCTGCCATTCGATGACGCGATTGGCGATCAACATCACGGCGAAGCAGGCGAAGATCAGCACATAGCTCCACACCACCAGCAGCGGCAGGCCGAGGAATAGCACGGCGCGATTGACCAAGTCGATCACCGGCCAGATGCCCGCCACCACGACCGCCACGAAGGCGATCGTCAAGGCCCAACCGGTACGGCTGGTGGGCAGTACGACAAGACGCTGCATAACCACTCTCCTTATATTGTTGTAGAACGAACGCGGCAGAATGCGTTGGGGCGATGAGCATCAGCCGCCAGTGGGTAAGCTTGGCCAGCGCGGAGCGATCTCCCGTCGCTGTTCGAGGGCCTTGGCCAGCTTGAGCACCAGATGGTCGGCAAAACGTGGTCCGATCAGCTGCACCCCCAGCGGCATGCCGTCGTCGCTATAGCCGCCGTTGAGGGATATCGCCGGCTGCTCGCCCATGTTCCACGGCAGCGTATAGGCGATATGCTCGAAGGGGCGCTGTGGGTCGTTGGTGGGCGAGGCCCAGTCGGTCGGGAACGCCACATTGGGGGTGGTCGGCGAAATCACCGCGTCCACCTGCTCGAACGCCGCTTCGGTAGCGCGGCGCATGTTGAGGGTCTGCTGGAAACCGCGCACCGCCTCGACGCCGCTCAGGCGTGCGCCCTCCTCGGCCCAGTCGACGATCGCCGGTAGTACCCGCTCACGCTGCGCCGGCGTCAGTGTCTCCAGCTCGCTCCACTGCCGTGCCCGCCAGAAGCGGTCCAGGCCATCGAGCATTTCGCGAGTCAATACCGGCGCTATGGGTACCAGGGTCGCCCCCGCCGCTTCCAGGCAGCGCGCGGCCTGTTCCACGGCAAGCCGAATCGGCTCATCCAGGGGCAGGCCGCAGCCCGCCTCCAGCATGACGCCTAACCGCATTCCCTGGAGCTCCAGGCGCAGGTCCGTCCAGTCGATGGTCTCCGGTGGCAGGCGCATGGCATCGCGCCGGTCGGTGCGTGCCAGGCTGGTCATCAGCAGCGCCGCGTCGTCGACGCTGCGTGTCATGGGCCCGGCGCAGCGCCCCACATAGTAGGGGTCGATGGGAATCCGCCCCAGGGTCGGCTTGAAGCCCACCACGCCGCACCACGCCGCCGGCAGGCGCACCGAGCCGCCAATATCGGTACCCACGTGCAGCGGGCCATAGCCGGCCGCCGCTGCGGCGCCCGCCCCGGAACTCGAGCCCCCGGTGTTACATGCCAGGTTCCAGGGATTACGGGTCAGCCCATGGAAAGAGGAGAGCCCCGACGAGAGCATGCCGAAATCCGGGCAGGTGGTCTTGCCGAGCAGCAGCGCAGCATCCTCGGCCAAGCGCGCCGCTGGCGGCGCATCCTCCTCCGCCGGACGCTGATCGCCAAGCCCGGTGCCCAGCGGTACTGGCGTGCCGCGGGTGGCAATTAGCTCCTTGAGGGTCACCGGCACGCCATCCAAGGTGCCGCGGGGGTCGTTCCGCGCCCAGCGCTCGCTGGACTCACGCGCTTCGGCAAGAAAGGCCTCGGGACGGTAGGCATAGAGCGCCTTGAGATGAGGCTCCCAGTGCTCGATATGGGCGATCAATGACGCGGCGTAGTCGAGCGGCGACAGCGCCTTGTCGCGGTAGGCGGCGAGCAGTTGGGTAGCGGTCAAGTGATGAGGTACGTCCATGCTATCTCTCTGGCATTGTTATCGATGCCTTTAGCATGGCGCGGGGTAGTGCCCACTGCTATCACAATTGCGATGCCAGTGCGTCCACATTTTGTGTGCACCCCGTACGCCCACTACGCCGATGGCACGTTGAGGCAATTGATCTGTTCCGCCAGCAGTGACAGACACGCCTCGGTGGCGAAACTGCGCTGACGATGACGATAGAGGCACAGGTCGACCCGCGCACCCGGCAGCTCGCCATGCTGCAAGGGAATTCCCACCAGTTGCCCGGCCCGGCACTCCCGCGCCACCGCCATGGGTGGCAGGATCAGCACCGCCACGCCGGCCATGGCGAGTGCCTTCTGGGTCTCGAGGGAGGCGGCATGGAAGGTCGGCGTCAACCTCACGTCCTGCTGACGGGCCGCCGCGTCGAGGGCCTGGCGCACGCCATAGCGCGCATCGGGCAGCGCCAGCGGCTGCTCGACGAGATCGGCCAGACGCAGCGTGCTCGCCGCGGCCAGGGGGTGGTTCGGCGCCATCACCACGTGGTGTTCCAGGGTGACGCTGGCGAGAGGCAGGATGTCGTCATGGCGAGGCATGAAGAAGGCCAGGCCGATGTCGGCGTCGCCACGGCGCAGCGCTTCGACGATCTGGCCGGCGCTGGCGATGTGGATATCGAAGTCGAGCCGCGGATGCTGGCGACTGAGCTCTGCCAGCGCCGGCGTCAGCAGGCCCGCGACCACCCCCTCGGCCACCTGCAGACTGACCCGGCCGGTGCGCAGCCCCTTAAGGTCGTGAATATGCTCCTGGACCCGTTCGAGGTCGCGCAGCGTGCGTTGGGCCTGGGCGGCCAGCAACTCCCCCGCGGCGGTGAGGCTGATGCCGTTGGGACCGCGCTCGATCAGCGGGGCGCCGAGCTGGTGCTCGAGCAGGTCAATCTGCCGGCTGATCGCAGTCGGCGCGATATGCAGCTGCGCTGCCGCCTGCCGCAGTGAACGGCAGCGGGCCACGGTGTCGAAGTAGCGTAGCGCTCGCCAGTGCATCATCGTGCCCGCTCAGGCAGTGTCTGCATCGAATCGGCGGCGCATGATCGTCACCGCTTCGCCGCGATAGTCGCGCTCCTCAACCGCCTCCCAGCCCAGCCGGCCGTAGAGCGCCTGCTGATCCGGCGTGTAGAGATGAAAAACGGCGATGCCTGCCTCCCGCGCCTCGGCCTCGACCCGCTGCACCAGCGACGAGGCGATGCCACGGCCGCGCCACTCGGGTGGCACGAAGACCGAGGCCAGCCAGGGGGAAAGGTCGGGGCGGTCGCTCATATCGTCGACTACCAGGCTGGCCGTGCCCACCGGCACGTCGTCGCACATGGCGACGAATACCGAGGGCACGCCGCCGGCACCACACTCACCGCGCAGGCGTTCGATGGCGTCATTGAGGGTCATGCCGGGATTGAGATGCCCCCAGGCGGCATGGGTCCACTCCGCCACCATAGCAACATGGGGCGAATCGGCCCTCAGTCGTTCGATCGTCACTGCTTCCGCCATCTCGGTGCTCCCGGGGCCACCAATACATGAGTGCCTTACGGTAACCACAAAGGCCCCTGCCCGCCAGTCGGCGGGCAGGGGCTTCATGATCGATCGCGTATTACCCCAACTGAAACGGATACACCGAGCCGATCTGCAAGATCTGCGTCAGTTCGTCCAGCGCACTAAGGGTCTCCTCGGCGAGCTGTGGGTCGGCGAGGTCGTCCGGCGCCAGGCGGTCGCGGTAGTGGTGCTCGACCCAGGCGGTGAGTTCGGCGTAGAGCGCGTCGTCGAGCAGCACCCGGCCGGAGAGGGCTTGGCGCTCGGCGGCGCTGAGCGCCACCCGCAGGCGCAGGCAGGCGGGGCCGCCGCCGTTGCGCATGCTCTGCTTGACGTCCTTGACCAGCACCTCACCGATGGGATTGTGGCCCGCCAGCAGCAGGTCCTGGATGGTGCGCCACACCGCGTCGTTCTCCTGGCACTCGCCGGGCACCACCAGGGTCATCGAGCCGTCGGAATGCGAGAGCAGCTGCGAGTTGAACAGGTAGGAAGAAACCGCATCGTCCATGCTGACCGCCTCGACCGGCACCCGAACCGGAATCAGCGGCGTGGCCATTTTGGTGCGCAGCGCGTCGAGGGTCGCCTGTTCGTCGCGGAACGCCATCTCGTGATAGAGCAGCACGGGGCCGTTGCCCACCGCGATCACGTCATTGTGGAAGACGCCGGCGTCGATGGCCTCGGGGTGCTGCTGGGCGAACACCGTCTGGGCCTCGCTGAGGCCGTGCTGGCGGGCCACCGCCTGGCTGGCCTCGAGGGTCTGGCGCGCCGGGTAGCGCTTGGGCTCATGGGCGGGATCGCCGCCGAAGGCCTGGCGGCCATAGACGAACAGGTGCACGCCTGGCTCACCATGGGAGGCGCACAAACGGGTGTGATTGGCCGCGCCCTCGTCGGAAAACGCCGGGGTCGCCGGCAGCACCGAGTGGTGGGCAAAGTGGTGCGGATCATGGAAGATCGCCGCCAGCACGCGGCCGGTGGTCTCCGGCTCCAAGTAGCGGTGGAAGCTCGACTGCAGGTTGGCCGGGGTGAAGTGCGTCCGGCCGTCGGGGGCATCGACGCTCGGCGTTACGGTGCCAGCATTGGCGGTCCACATGCTCGACGCCGAACACACCGCGCGCAGCAGCTGCGGCGCCTCGCGGGCGGCGCGGGTCAGCACCTCGTGGGGCGTGCCGCTGAAGCCCAGCGCGCGCAGCGCGCCCAGGTCGGGGCGCTGCTGAGGGGGCAGCACGCCCTGGGCGAAGCCGGCATCGAGCAGCGACTTCATCTTGGCCAGCCCCTGCAGCGCCCCCTCACGGGGGTTGGAGACCAGCCCGCCGTGGCTCATCGAGGCCACGTTGCCCAGCGCCAGGCCGGAGTAGTTGTGGGTGGGGCCGACCAGGCCGTCGAAGTTGACCTCACGATAGCCCAGAGTCACGGACTCGCTCATAGCACCACCCCCGGCGGCAGCTGGTCGGGAAGGTGCAGATCCTCGCTCTCCATCGAGGCCACCGGATAGGCGCAGTAGTCGGCTGCATAGTAGGCGCTGGGGCGATGGTTGCCGCTATCGCCTACGCCGCCGAAAGGTGCGTCGCCGGAGGCACCGGTGGTCTGACGATTCCAGTTATTGATGCCGGCGCGGATGCGCAGCAGGAAGTCGTCCCAGTCGTCGCGGCTGCCGCCGATCAGCCCGGCGGATAGGCCGTAGCGAGTGTCATTGGCGATAGTGACCGCTTCGCCCCAGTCTTTATAACGGTATACCTTCAACAGCGGCCCGAAGTGCTCCTCGTCGGGCAGCGCGAGGCCGGTGACGTCGATCAGCGCCGGGCTCAGCAGGCTGGTATTGTCCTCGACGCGGCGCATGCGCGACAACACCGTGCCACCCAGCGCCTCCAGGTCATCCTGAGCCTTGAGCAGGCCGTCGG
This sequence comes from Franzmannia pantelleriensis, assembly GCF_900102875.1. Lineage (GTDB taxonomy): Bacteria > Pseudomonadota > Gammaproteobacteria > Pseudomonadales > Halomonadaceae > Franzmannia > Franzmannia pantelleriensis. Next base: position 39,150 of record NZ_FNGH01000003.1, on the reverse strand, counting down.
CGGCGGCGACGCTGACCAGCCCGCCGTAGAACGGCGCCGGTTCGCTGAACTGGCCGCCGACCCTGAGCTTGTCGATGGCCGAGACCAGCGCCTCGAGCAGCCGGTCGCCGACCTCGCCCTGAGGCACCATCAACCGACGCGCGCAGGTGCAGCGCTGGCCGCCGGAGAGAAACGCCGACTGCAGGATGGTCAGCACCGCGGCGTCCTGGTCGGGGACGTCCCTGACCACCAGCGGGTTATTGCCACCCAGCTCCAGCGCAAGAATCTTGTCCAACTGGCCGGCAAACTGCTGGTGCAGCAGGCCACCTACCTTCGCGCTGCCGGTAAACAGCAGGCCGTCGATGTCACGGCTGGCGGCCAGCGCCTGGCCCACCGGCGCGGCGCCCTGCACCAGGTTGATCACGCCCGCGGGGAGCCCCGCCTCGCACCAGCACTGCAGCACCAGGTCGGCGGTAAGCGGGGTCTGCTCGCTGGGCTTGAAGACCACCGTGTTACCGGCCAGCAGCGCCGGCACCATGTGGCCATTGGGCAGATGCCCGGGGAAGTTGTAGGGGCCGAACACCGCCATCACCCCATGCGGACGATGACGCAGTACCGCCCGGGCATCGCCCAGGTCACGCTGGCGCTCACCGGTACGCTCTTCATAGGCGCGGACCGACAGCCCTACCTTGCCGATCATGGCGCCGACCTCGGTGCGCGCCTCCCACAGCGGCTTGCCGGTCTCGCCGGCAATGGCGGTGGCCAGATCCTCGCGGTGGCTCTCGAGCACGCCGCGGAAGCGCTCGACCAGCGCCTGGCGCTCAGCGAAGGACGTGCGCGCCCAGCCGGGGAAGGCTTGCCTGGCCGCCGCCACGGCGGCCTCGACCTGGGCATCGCGGGCGCTGGCGCCCTGCCAGAGTTCCTGGTGTGACACCGGGTCGAGCTTGGCGAACCGCTCCGCGTCGCCGTCGACCCAGGCACCGCCGATCAGCAATTGCTGCTTGGCTTGCATGTTCATCTCCTAGGTTTCGAGTAGACGGAGGGAATCGCCCGCCCCGACTTCCAGTCGGCGCGCCTCCTCCTCGGTAAGAACGATCACCCCGTTCTCGTCGGGGCCGCGGCCCACCCAGGCGGCGCGGAAGTCGAGCATGTCGGTGGTCGAGACCAGCCAGGTGGGGCGTTCGCTGCCGGCGGCCTGCGAGGCGACCTCGACCTGGCACAATCGCGAGTCACGTATCGCGCGCACATCGTCGATATAGGCCTCCACGGTGGGCCCTCCGTCGAAGATGTCGATATAACCCTCCCAGCGCATGCCCTCCTTCTTGAGCATCTCCAGCGCCGGGCGGGTGTGCTCGTGGACCTGGCCGATGCAGGCACGCGCCTCCTCGGTCATGAAGGTGGTGTAGATCGGGAACTTGGGCATCAGCTCGCCGATGAAGCTCTTTTGCCCCAGCCCCGTCAGGCGGTCGGCCTCGTTGAAGTCCATGGGGAAGAAGTGGCTGCCGAGGCACTCCCAGAACGGGCTGATGCCGGCCTCGTTGAAGACCCCGCGCATCTCGGCCAGCACCTTGGCCGGGAAGCGATCGCGGAACTGCGCCATGAACAGCCAGCGCGCCTTGGAGAGCAACGCGCCGTTGCGGTGGCGACGGTACTCCGGGCGCAGGTAGAGCGAACACACCTCGGCGTCGCCGGTATGATCTGAGCTCAAGAACAGCGTATCGATGGTGCGGTGCAGGTCGAGCTGCACCGAGGAGTGCGCCAGGGTGCCCAGCCGGTAGTTGTAGAACGGCACCTCGCGGCCGACCTGGCCCTCGATGGCGCAGCAGCCCGCCAGCTCACCGCTGGCGTCGTCCTCGAGCACGAAGAAGTACAGCCGGTCATCTACCGGCGTGCGCTCCTCGAAGGCACGTGCTGCCAGTTCGATCTTGCTGGCCAGAAAGTCGCGGTTGTCGGGCAGCGAGGTGAATCCCACCCCGGTCTGCTGGGCCAGCGCCTGGAGGCCGTCGAGGTCGCCGCGGGCAATCGGACGAATGCGCATCACAGTTCTCCCTCGTCGAGTGCATCGATGGCGGCGGGCAACGCCAGGGGAGCGGCCAGTACCGCGCGCCCCTCCTCCACGCCGAGAATCTCGGCATGCTCCGGCGACAGCATCAGCTGTCCGGTGGGCGACAGCGCATAGCGCGCCACCACGCAGCGGAAGTCGCCAAGCTGCTGGTTGGCAATCATCGCCGGTTCGGCGTCGGGCAGGGTGTGCGCCGGCCGCACCCGCACCGGATGCCAGGCCGCGCGACGGAACGACTCGAGATGCGTGCGCTCGGCCTTGACCACCGGCCCGGCGTCGAAGATATCGACATGCCGCGAGCGTACGAAGCCCTCGGCCAGCATCTCCTCCAGCGCCGGCTCGTGGTCCGGATGCTCACGGCCGATGGCGGCCCGCGCCTGAGGCGTGAGCAGCGGCAGATAGAGCGGAAACTGCGGCATCACCTCGGCGATGAAGCTCTTCGAGCGCACCCCCGCGATGTGATTCATCTCCTGGTAGCCACGCACGAAGAAGTGGCGGCCGACGCTGTTCCAGAACGGCGACTCACCGTCGCCGTCGAGATAGCCGGGAAAGGCCACGGCGAGGATCTCGGCGAAGCGCTCCGGGTACTGGGCGATGAACATCAGCCGTGCGCGGCGCAGCAGGCTCATGGCGCTGGTGCCCTGATAGCGGGGGTCCAGCGACAGCGCGCACAGCAGGGTCGCCTCGGAAACCTCGTGGGACAGCGACAGGGTCTGCACCTCACGGCGCACGTTGAGCTGCTGCGAGGCGTGAATCAGGGTCTCCTGGCGATAGGTGTAGTAGGCCTCGTTGGCCCCGGCCTGAGCGCGGATGGTGGCAGTGCCTACCACTTCGCCGCGCTCGCGATCCTCGAGCACGAAGGTGTAGTGCTCATCGCCGGGAAACTCCACCTCGCGACTGAAGGCGCGCTGGGAGCGGGTGATGCGCTCCTCGAGGCGGTCGCGATGCGCCGGCAGGTTGGTCAGGCGCGGCGTGGCGCTGCCGGCCAGGCGCTCCAGGGCCGGCAGGTCCGCCGGACGAGCGGGACGAACGACCAGCATGGCGTGTCCTCCTGAACGGGGCATTGAAGCATCGCGGGTGGACACCTGGCTCACGCCTTGGCCACCAGCTTGGCGATAGCACGCTCGAGGCGGGCCATGCCCTCCTCGATATCGGCTTCGGGAATCACCAGCGACGGCGCCATGCGCAGCACATTGGGGCCGGCGATCAGCGCCATCAGGCCCTCGTCGATAGCCAGCGGCAGGATGTCCTTGGCCTGGCCCTCGTACTCAGGCGCCATCTGCGCGCCGATCAGCAGGCCCATGCCGCGGATCTCCTGGAATACGCCGTGCTTGCGGTTGATGGTCTCGAGGTGCTCGCGGAACAGCTCGTGGCGCTTCTTCACGCCCGCCAGCACCTCCGGGGTATCGATATGCTCGATGGCCGCCAGCGCTACCGCCGAGGCCAGTGCATTGCCGCCGTAGGTGGAGCCGTGGGTGCCGATGGCCAGCGACGTGGCAATCGCGTCGGTGGTCAGCATTGCGCCCACCGGGAAGCCGCCGCCCAGCGACTTGGCGCTGGTCAGGATGTCGGGCACCACGCCGTAGTTCTTGTAGGCATAGAGCTCACCGCTGCGGCCCACGCCGGTCTGGACTTCGTCGAACACCAGCAAGGCATCGTGGGCGTCGCAGAGATCGCGCAGGCCCTGCAGAAACTCGGGCGTGGCCGGCACGATACCGCCCTCGCCCTGCATCGGCTCGACCATGATCGCGCAGGTGTCGTCGCCGACCAGCGCGCGCACGCTGTCGAGATCATTGTAGGTGGCGTGCAGGATGCCGCCGGGCACCGGGCCGAAGCCCTGGGAGTACTTGGGCTGGCCACCCACGCTGACGGTGAAGAAGGTGCGCCCGTGGAAGGACTGCGAGAAGGAGATGATCTTGTCCTTGTGCTCGCCGTGATGCTCCACCGCCCAGCGCCGCGCCAGCTTGAGCGCCGCCTCGTTGGCCTCGCCGCCCGAGGAGCACATGAACACCTTGTCGGCGAAGGTCCGCTCGACCAGGGCACGGGCCAGCTTGAGTGCCGGCTCGTTGGTGTAGACGTTGGAAAGATGCCAGAGCTTGTCGGCCTGGGCCTTGAGGGCATTGACCAGTACCGGATGGCAATGCCCCAGCGAATTCACCGCGATGCCGCCAGCGAAGTCGATGTATTCACGGCCCTCCTGATCCCACAGGCGGCTGCCTTCGCCACGCACCGGGATCACCTGCTGCGGCGAGTAGTTGGGCGTCATGTACTGGTCGAAGTCGCTGCGGGTCGGGGTGTGGCTCATGAGGGTCTCCATCCACGGGGATCGATTGATGAAACGAGTATACGGCGCCGTCGTCACGGCGGGCTTTCAGCAATGGGACGGCGAATTATGAAAAGCGGTTAGACTAACGCTCAGAGTCCGCATGCGCGAGGGCGCCATCATGCTCAACACCACCGCCTGGAACCGGCTGCGCTACAGCCTCTATGCGCCGATCTACGATCTGGTCGCCGGGCGGGCCTTTCGCCGCGCCCGGCGCCAGTCGCTGGAACAGGTGACCTGGACGCCCGGCATGCGGGTGCTGCTGGTGGGCGCCGGCACCGGGCTCGACCTGCCCTTCCTGCCGCGCAACGTCGAGATCCACGCCACCGACCTGGCCCCGGCGATGGTCAAGCGCATCGCGCGGCGCGCCGAGGACCTACACCTCGACGTCGCCGCGTACAGCATGGACGCCGCCGACCTCGACTACCCCGACGGCCACTTCGACGTGGTGGTGATGCATCTGATCGTGGCGGTGATGCCGGACCCGGCACGCGGCCTGGCCGAGGCGCACCGCGTATTGGCCAACGACGGTCAGCTGTGCGTGATGGACAAGTTCCAGCCCGATGCACACCCTGCCGGCGTCGGCCGCCGAGCGCTGAACCTGCTGACCACGGCGCTGGCCACCGATATCACCCGCCAGGCGCGGCCGCTGCTGGAAGACGCCGGCTTCGTCATCGAGCACGACACGCCGGTGATGATGGGTGAGCTGTTTCGCGCCCTGTTGGCCAGCAAAGCCTAACGAGCCGCCTCGCTGCCCAGTTCAGGACGCTCTCTGCGGCGCGATGGTTAACCACACCCCGACGATGACCACCGCGCTGGCCAACACCTGCAGCGCCACGATCTGCTCGTCGAGCCACAGCCAGGCGCCGAGCATGGTGAATACCGGCAGCAGGTTGAGGTAGATCGCCGCTCGGGTCGGGCCGATGTCGGCCAGCGCGCTGTTGTAGAGCAGCAGCGCCACCACCGAGGGGAAAATGCCCAGGTAGGCCAGGCCCAGCAGCTGGTTGCCGCTCAACTGCGGCAGCTGCTGGGCGGCGCCTTCGAACAAGGCGATCGGCGCCAGCGCCAGGTTGGCGATCACCAGCATCACCAGCAGGCCACCGTAGCGCGGAAAGCGCGCCATATGCGTCTTGACCAGCAGTGAATAGCCTACCCACACCAGCACCGCCAGCAGCATGATGGCATCGCCGGGGTTGATCCCGCCGGCGAGGGCCGGCCCCTGCTGGCCGGCGGTGATCACCGTCACCGCACCGGCCAGCGACAGCGCCACCCCCAGCCACTGCACGACGCGGAAGCGCTCGCCGAGCAGTGCCACGCTGAACAGCAATGTCACTACCGGAATCATGCTCTCGAGAATCGCCACGTTGGTCGCGCTGGTGAAGTTGAGCGCGGCATAGATCAGCGCATTGAAGAACGCTACCCCGGTCAGCGCCAGCCCCACCAGCGGCCGCCAGTGCTCGCGAAACAACGGCCAGCCGCGGCGCGCCTGATGCCAGCCCAGCGGCAGCATGATCAGCAGCGCGATAAAGACCCGGCCCAGCGAGATGGTAAACGGCGGCAGGCCCGCCAGCGCCTTGCCGACCAGGATATTGCCGGCGAAGATTGCCGCCACCAGCAGCAAAAATAGATGGGGGCGTAGCGCGCGAATAGGCGCCTCCTTTAGCTTTCCCTGAAAACTGCCTGCGCTCGCTCAGACCAGGCGCTCCTCGCGCGGGGTCATGCCGAAGTGGTTGCGATAGGCGGTGGAGAAGTGCGCGCCGGACGAGAAGCCGGTCAGCAGCGCGATATCGCCCACCGCGCGGTCGGATTCGCGCAGCAGCTTGCGCGCCTCCTGCAGACGTAGGTCCAGATAGTAGCGGCTGGGCACCGCCTGCAGGTACTTCTTGAACAGCCGCTCGAGCTGGCGCCGCGATATGCCCAGGTGCTCGGCCAGCTCATGGGTGGTCAGCGGCTCCTCGATATTGGCCTCCATCAGCGTGACCGCCTCGACCAGGCTCTGCGGCGCATGCCCCAGCCGCGAGCGCAACGGCACGTGCTGGGGCTCATCGCCGGGGCGAATGCGCTCGCAGACGAAGTGCTCCGAGACCCGCTCGGCGAGTCGCTGGCCGTGGTGCTGGCCGATCAGCGTCATCATCATGTCCATCGCCGCGGTGCCGCCGCCGCAGGTCAGTCGGTCGCGGTCGATCTCGAACAGCTGCTGGGAGAGGTTGACCCGCGGGTAGTCGCGGGCGAAGGCGTCGAAGCGCTGCCATGGCAGGGTCGCACGGTAGCCGTCGAGCACCCCGGCCCGGGCCAGCACCTCGGTGCCACCGGCCACCCCGCCCAGCACCACGCCGCGACCGGCGAGGCGCTTGAGCCAGTCGCATACCTTCGCTGGCAGGCTCTGCGGCAGCGGACTGGGCGCGCACACCAGCAGCATATCGAGACCGCCGTCGTCCTCTCCCACCGCATGGCGCGGGGTCAGCCCGAGTTCACTGGCACTGCGGATCTCACGTGCCTCCAGACCGTAGGTCGACGGCACATAGAGGCGCGCACCGGCAAGCTGATTGGCCACCTGTAGCGGCTCCAGGGCGCAGGCCTGCGCCAGCAGCGAGAACCCCGGCAGCAGCAGGAAGGCGATCTGGCGGCTATTGCCCGGCTGGGCGCTGGCGGGTCTAGGTGCTGGCATCGCTATCGCCGTGATGGGCTGGGCCCCACATCTTACCCAATTGCCACGTCTCGGGCAGTGCCGCGCGGCCAATCGACCGACGCGCGATGCAAGCACGGGTCGCAGATACGCAAACGCCGGACCCACTGGGTCCGGCGTGATTGTCGCCAGGCGTGCGGTCAGCGGCCCAGGAAGTGGAACGCCAGGCCGGCGATCAGTACCAGCACCACCGCCACCGGCAGCAGCCTGTGCATACCCGTGGGCGGTTTCTTGGCCTCGGGCTGACGCTGCGGCTCGGCTTCGTCGTAGTCCTCGGGAATCCGCTGCCCCATCACGTGCTCTTTCTCTTCTTCCGGGGTCTTGCTTTCCTTGGTATCCATGGGACCTCCTCGCTGCCCAGGGAAAAAATCTCGCGCTACCCCTTGAGACTACCCCGCAACAGGGGCGTTCACCACTCGCTCACCGCTCGACTCACAGTTCGACCACATCGAAATCGGCCACCGGATCGGCATCGGCATCGTAGTCCACGTCGTCGCGCTCGAAGCCGAACAGCTTGAGGAACTCGTGCTTGTAGCCGGCGTAGTCGGTGATCTCGAACAGGTTGTCGCCGGTCACCTTGGGCCACAGGTCCTTGCAGGCCTGCTGCACGTCATCGCGCAGCTCCCAGTCGTCGAGGCGCAGGCGGCGGGCCTCGTCGGTGGAGAGCTCGCCCGCCAGGCCTTGAGAGGAGTAGAGGTGCTCACCGAACAGCCGGTTGAGCTGGTCGATGGTGCCCTCGTGCAGGCCCTGCTCCTTCATCACCCGATAGACCATGGCGATATACAGCGGCATCACCGGAATCGCCGCGCTGGCCTGGGTCACCACCGACTTGAGCACCGCCACATTGGCGCCGCCACCGCTGGCCTTGAGTTTGGCGTCGATCTCACCGGCGGCGCGATCGAGGTCCTCCTTGGCCTTGCCCAGCGCGCCGTGCCAGTAGATCGGCCAGGTGATCTCGGTGCCGATATAGCTGAACGCCACGCTGCGCGCGCCCGGCGCCAGCACCCCGGCCCGGTCGAGGGCGCTCATCCACAGCTCCCAGTCCTCGCCGCCCATCACCGTGATGGTGTCGTCGATCTCCTGCTGGGTGGCGGGCTCGACCTCGGCCTCGATGATGGCATCCTTGTTGGTGTCGATGGCGGTGGCGCGATAGGTCTCACCGATCGGCTTGAGCGCCGAGCGCTTGAGCTCACCGCTGTCGGGGAGCTTGCGCACCGGCGAGGCCAGCGAGTAGACCACCAGATCGACCTGGCCGAGGTCGGCCTTGATCATCTCGATGGCTTTTTCTCGCGCCTCATGGGAGAAGGCGTCGCCGTTGATCGACTTGCTGTAGAGCCCTTCGGCCTTGGCGAACTTGTCGAACGCCGCGCTGTTGTACCAGCCAGCAGTGCCGGTACGCTTCTCGCTGCCCGGCTTCTCGAAGAACACCCCCAGGGTATCGGCACCATAGCCGAAGGCGGCGGTGATCCGTGCCGCCAGCCCGTAGCCGCTGGAGGCGCCGATCACCAGCACCTTCTTCGGCCCGGCGCTCTTGTCTAGCCCGCGGGCGCGGGTGGCTTCGATCTGCTCGAGCACGTTCTTCTCGCAGCCGACCGGATGGGTGGTGGTACAGATGAAACCGCGAACCTTGGGTTTGATGATCACGTCAGACCTCGATACGACAGTGGACAGTTGGCGTCATTCTACCCACACAGCTAGGCGCTGTCCGCCCTTGAGGTACATCGCCGGGTGGGACAAGATTGTCGGCTAGGATGCGACGAACCCGGCAGGAGAGAACAATGGACGCCCAGACTCTGGTCGATGAACGCGGCGAGCTGTGGCTGGCACTGGCCCCGCTGTGGTTGGATCGCGAACCCCGCGAGCGAGACTATGCGCGCATGGTCGAGGTCATCCAGCGCCACGAGTTGACCCTCACCGAGCTCGAGTGGATCTTTCGCATCGAGCTGGCGCCGGTGCTGTCACGCACCCAGATGTCGGTGGCCAGCGAGTGGCGGCGCTTCGATGATCATCAGCTGATGAAGCGCCTGGTGGCCCACAACTTGCGGCTGCGCGGCTGGCGCCGCAAGAGCTGGGCGCTGTTCTCGGGATTGATCACCATGATGACCCGCCACCGCTGGAACGAGCTGATGACGCGGGTGATGATCGCCCGCGGCGAAGCGCCCTGACCCTACACCTCGTAGGGCTGGTCGAGGGCCTCCTCCAGCGCCACGCGCATCTGCCTCTCGCCGGCGCGCGGCCCGAAACGGTGCAGTACCCGGCCATCGCGCCCGACCAGAAACTTGGTGAAATTCCACTTGATCAGGGTGCTGCCCAGCACCCCGGGCGCCTGACGGCGCAGCGCCACGAACAGCGGATGGGCGCGCGGCCCGTTGACACGGACTTTCTCCATTACCGGAAAGGTCACCGCATACTCGCGCTCGCTGAAGCTGCAGAAGGCCTTGGCTGACTCCGGCGACTGACGGGCGAACTGATTGCAGGGAAATGCCAGCACCGTAAAGCCCTGGCGATGGTAGTGCCGATAAAGCGACTCCAGCTCCTTGAGCTGAGGTGTATAGCCGCAGCGGCTGGCGACGTTGACCACCAGCAGCACCTGGCCGCGCAGCGCGCGCAGGTTGAAGGGCTCGCCGCGATGGGTACGACAGTCCAGTTCATGCAAGGGGAGTGTGGGTCGAGATGCCATGGCCGCCGCTAGCGCTGGGTGAAAAACGCAAAACCGAGGCTTCCACGATGCCATGCCCGGCGTCGCGGCGCCAGTCCGGGCCATCACCTACGCCGCGGCCAACGTCGCTTGATCTCGGCCAGCTGGCGCACTAACCGGCGGCGGCGCAGGTGCCGCTCGGCGTCGGGGAGCGGCGCATACAGCAACCGCTCGAGGTCGTTGGCCATGCCCTCCAGCGCCGTTTGCGCCGCCCCGCCGCGGGGCGCGATGCGGCGCAGATGGGCCGCCGGCGACTCGCCGCCGAGGGGGCCGTGGCCGCGCTTGGCCAGCCAGGCCTGGAGCAGCCGTACCCGATGTCCCTCGGCGCCCGCGCGGCGCTGGCGCCAGCGGCGTATCGCCGACCACAGCAGCAGTAACCCGGTGGCGACCGCGACCAGGCGCAGCGCGTCGCCGAGGGTCAGCTGCCCCAGCCGCGACCATAGCGTAGCGAAGCGCTCGGTGAGCCCCGCCAGCAGCGCCTCGCGGCGCTCGCGCTGATAGCCGATGACGCCACGCTGCCAGCGATACTCGGCGCGTTCGACGTTGAGCCGCAGGCGGTTGGCCCAGCCCAGTTCGCGCAGTCGCAGCGGCGAGAAGGGCGCATCGGCCAGGAAGTCGTCGCTGCCGCCGAGAAACGCCTCGGCGCCCTGCTCGATGCGCTGCGGGGCGATCGCCGCGGTCGGGTCGAGACGCTCCCAGGCGCCATCCAGCCACACCTCGATCCAGGCATGGGCGTCGTAGTCGCGTATCGTGAAGTGGCCGTCGGGATGGCGCTCGCCGCCTTGAAAGCCCACCACCACCCGCGCCGGAATACCCACTATCCGCGCCATCACCGCCGCCGCCGAGGCGTAGTGGGTGCAGTAGCCGGCGCGGGTATCGAACAGGAAGTCGTCGATACGGTCACGCCCGGCCAGCGGCGGCGGGCTCAGGGTGTAGCGAAACGGCGACTCACCAAAGCGCGCCATGAGCGCCGCCAGATAGCGCCGCGGGTCGCCCTCGGCCGCGTGCCAAAGCCGCTCGGCAAGCTCGCGGCTGCGCGGGTTGGCGTCCTGCGGCAGCAGCCGATGCCAGGCCGGCCCGGCGGGGTCGGGATAGCTCGGCGCTGCGGCACTGCTGCCCACCTGTAGCAGGCCGCGTGAGGAGAGCGGCACCAGGCCTTCCAGGGTGCCGTCGGCCAGGTAGCGCTGGCGGGCGTCGCTGGCCAGCGGCGTGCCCAGGCTCGGTCGCCAGGGGCGGCTGTCCGGCTCCAGCAGCAGCTCGGCGATATAGCGCGGCGCGCCGGCATCGTACGGCGAGCGGCTGGCCTCCTGGACGAAACGCGATACCGGCTGGCCGGCGCTGGCCGCATGCTGCTCGGGCCCCATCCGCGTCCAGCGCTCGCCGTCGAACTGCGACAGGGTATAGACCCGCCAGTAGCGCTCGGCGGGCGGCGGCTCGGCACCGTCGAATCGCGCTCTGAAGGCCCGCGCGTCGCTGCGTGACAGCTGGGCGATGTCGCCCGGGGCGATCTCATCGCTGAGCCCGGTGGCGGCCTGATCGGCCTGGGGCAGGCTCCACAGTGGACCGATCCGCGGCACCACCAGGAACAACACCACCATCAGCGGCGCCGACAGCGCCAGCAGCCACAGCGCCTCGCGCCAGGCATCGCGCCCGGGCCGGCCGCCGGCCAGCACCACCAGCGTCTGCAGCAGCCAGGCCGCGGCCAGCAGCGCCGCGGCACTCATCAGCAGACTCTGATCATGGAGGAAAGCGGCGGTCAGGGTCACGAAGCCGATGATCACCACCACCCGGCCGTCGCGGCGGTCGTGGGTCTCGAGCAGTTTGAGCAGATAGATGCCCAGCAGCACGCCCATCAGCGCCTGCATGCCCATCAGCCCACCATATTGCAGCCATAACCCCGCCAGCACTCCGACCACCGCGGTCAGCCGCAGCACCACGCCGGCCCGCGGCAGCCGCCGACGCAGTTGCAGGAAGCGCCAGCCGGCGGCGGCCAGCGCCACCCCCAGCAGCCACGGCGGCATGAACGGCAGATGCAGTGCCAGCACCAGACACTGGCCGCTGAACAGTTGGATCAACAGCGGCGCCGACAGGCTGCGGCCGTCGGCGAGCAGCGCCGAGGGGGCGCTCATGAGCCGCTCCGCGGTGACGGCGCGGCCCAGCGCGCCAGCGCTTGTAGCGCGCGGCGCCGCTGGGCCGGTCCGTTGGCCGGCGCCAGCTCAACCCCCGGCAAGCGCAGCCCGTAAAGGTCACCGGCGCGGTGGTAGTCGAGCAGCTGCGCACACAGCCGCGACAGCCGCGCCTCGGGCTCGCCGCTGCAGGCATCGTAGTCGAGCCAGCGCTGGCGGCGCGGTGGCAGGCTGAACGCCTTGGTACTGAGTACGCCGGTACGGCTCCACTGTTTCCAGGCCAGTCGCGCCGGGCCATCGCCGGGTTCGAAACGGCGCAGGCCGGCGAAGTCCTGGGGCGCCAGTCCCTGACCACGGCGCCGCGCGTGGGCCTCGCCGGTCTCACCGGGTGCCGGATAGACCAGCAGCTCGACGCCACTGTCGACCCAGGCGACCAACCGCACCAACCCCAGCGGCCAGGCGCTCTCCAGGCGCAGCGGCGGCAGCCGCCATTGACCGCGATGCAGGCTGGGCACCGCCAGCGGCAGGATCAACTCGGAACCGCGTATCTCGCCCTCGGCGGCAGCGACCTGACCGGGGCCCGCCACCAGCACCACGCGCAGCGCGTGACGGTGGCGCGCAGCGCTCAGGCGAACGCTCAGATGCGCCAGGTCGCCGGCAAACACCTCGCCCGAGGCACTTGCCGTGAGGGACACGCCATGCAGGTTGCGCCAGCCGCGCCATAGCGATACCAGCGCCACGGCAAACAGCCAGAAGGCCAGGCCGTAGGCCAGGTTGTTCTGATAGTTGATGCCGAACAGCAGCAGTACCGGGATCAGCACCGCCCAGATCACCCCGAAACGGGTCGGCATCAGGAACAACCGCTGGGCACCGAGCGGCTGGCCGGCCGCGCTCAGCCGCCGCCGCTGCCACCAGTCATGCAGCCGCCGTATCGGAGACAGGCCGGCCATGGCCTAGACCGAGACCGGCACGCTGGCCAGCAGGTGGTGGGCCAGCGCCTCCCCCTCCTCGCGGCGCCCGTCGCTGAGCCGATGGCCAACCACCGGCACCCATACCGCCTGGACGTCTTCCGGCAGCACATGGTCGCGTCCTGCCAGCAGCGCCCAGCCGCGGGCGGCGTGCAGCAGTGCCAGCACCGCCCGGGTCGACAGCCCCCAGGGCAGCTCGGGATGAGTGCGACTGGCGGCGGCCAGCGCCTGCAGATAGTCGAGCAGCGCATCCGCCACATGCACCTCGGCGACCCGCGCCTGCCAGCCGCACAGGGTCTCGGCATCTAGCCACTGGGCCAGCTCCTCCAACTGGGCGCGGCCGGCTTCTCCGCGCAGGATCTCGCGTTCGGCGCGGGCGTCGGGGTAGCCCAGCGAAAGGCGCATCAGGAAGCGATCAAGCTGCGACTCCGGCAGCGCGAAGGTTCCGGCCTGTTCCTGGGGGTTCTGGGTGGCGATGACGAAGAACGGCTCGGGCAAACGGCGGGTCTCGCCCTCCACCGTGACCTGCCCCTCCTCCATCGCCTCGAGCAGCGCGCTCTGGGTCTTGGGGGTGGCGCGATTGATTTCGTCGGCCAGCACCAGCTGATGAAAGATCGGCCCCGGGTGGAAGTGAAAGCTGGCCTGACGCGGGTCGAACACCGAAACCCCCAGCACGTCGGCCGGCAGCAGGTCGCTGGTGAACTGCAGACGCTGCATGTCCAGCCCGGTCACCCGCGCCAGCGACTGGGCCAGGGTGGTCTTGCCCAGACCCGGCAGATCCTCGATCAGCAGATGGCCGCGACACAGCAGGCAGCACAGCGCCAACCGCACCTGCCGGGACTTGCCGCGCACCACCGCCTCGAGGGCCGCCAGCAGGTCGTCGAGGCGCGCCGCAGCCAGCGGCTCACGACGGTTCATGACGCCTCCGCCAGGAGGCCTGCATGCTGCAGATGTCGCACTGCAGTGCGGGTATCCGGGGTCACCTCGTCGAGGGACAGCGCCTCATCCAGCGGCAGCCAGAAGGCATCGGCAACTTCCTCGGCCTGCAGCGCGAGCGGTCCGTCATGCTGCACCAGATAGACGCTGCCGAAGATATGGTTGCCGTCGGCGGCGTAGCGGAAGGCCAGGCAGTAGCGCAGCGCCACGCCGCGAATGCCGAGCTCCTCGGCCAGCTCGCGACGCGCCGCCACGTGCACCGACTCGCCGGCGCCGACCACGCCTCCCGCGGCCAGGTCGAGGCCACCGGGGAACACTTCCTTGGTCAGGGTGCGGCGCTGGACGCAGAGCTCGCCGCTAGCATTCATCACCACCACATAGGTGGCGCGATGCCAGAAGTGAAAGCGCCGCATCAGCGCACGCGGCGCACTGCCGCAGGGGCGGTTGCAGGCATCGACCAGCTGGATGCGCTCATCGGCGATCATCGGCGCCGGCGCGGAAACCTCGGGGGGCATGATGGACTCCCATGGCTGAACAGTGCTCAGCGTAACCAGTCGCATCAGCCGCGGCCAGCGCAGCTCTCGACGTTGACCCCACGCTGAGGGCTGACCATGCTCGATCCATAGCAGCGCTGCAGGAGCCTCGCCATGCACGACCATGCCCCACGACAGCGGCTCGCCACCCATGAGGTGCTCAACCAGCCGCCTGCGGACAGCGACCTCGACCTGTTCGCCCTGGACCTTCCCCTACAGGAGGCGCTGGCCCGAGAAGCCCCGGAGTGGGTCGCCCGGCGCCTGGCGCCGTTGGGCAAGCAGGTCGGCAGCCGCCGCGTGCAGGCACTCGGTGAGCAGGCCAATCGCCATCCGCCGACGCTGCGGCTGTTCGACCGTCACGGCCGGCGGCTCGACGAGGTCAGCTACCACCCCGCCTACCATGAGCTGATGCACCTGGCCTGCGATCAGGGCTGGCACGCCGTGGCCTGGCAGGAGGAGGCCCGCGGCGGCCACCAGGCCCATGTCGCCGCCCTCTATCTCCTGACCCAGGCCGAGCCGGGGGTATGCTGCCCGGTCACCATGACCCACGCCGCCATGCCGGCCCTGCGTCATGCCCCCGCGGTGCTGGCCCAGTGGGCCCCGCGGCTGCTGGCCTGGGACTACGATCCCCGCGCCCTGCCGGCCAGCGACAAGCCGGCAGTGACCCTGGGCATGGCGATGACCGAGAAACAGGGCGGCAGCGACGTGCGCGCCAATACCACCCGCGCCGAGGCCAGCGAGGACGGCGTGCGCCTGCTCGGCCACAAGTGGTTCTGCAGTGCGCCGATGTCGGATGCCTTCCTGACCCTGGCCCAGACCGATGACGGCCTGGGCTGCTTTCTGGTGCCGCGCTTCACCCCCGACGGCGAGCGCAACGCCATCGAGCTGCAGCGCCTCAAGGAGAAGTGCGGCAACCACGCCAACGCCTCCGCCGAGGTCGAGTATTGTCACGCCTGGGCGCAGCCAATCGGCGACCCCGGGCGCGGCATCGCCACCATCCTCGAGATGGTTCAGCAGACTCGCCTCGACGCCGCCACCGCGCCGGTGGGCATGATGCGCCAGGCACTGCTGCTGGCCTGGCAGCACGCCCAGGCTCGCCACGCCTTCGGCCAGCGCCTTGCCGATCAGCCGCTGATGCGTGCGGTGATCGCCGACCTGGCGCTCGAGGTCGAGGCCGGCGTAGCACTGACGCTGCGCATCGCACGCGCCTTCGACAACCCGCATAGCGAACACGAGCAGGGCCTGGCGCGCATTGCCCCGGCGCTGGCCAAGTACTGGCACAACAAGCGCGGCCCGGGGTTCATGGCCGAGGCCATGGAGTGCCTGGGCGGCATTGGCTACGTCGAGGAGACACCGCTGGCCAGGCTGTACCGCGAGGCACCGGTCAACTCGATCTGGGAGGGGGCGGGTAACGTGATCTGCCTCGATGTGCTGCGCGTGCTGGGCAGGCACCCCGAGGCGGTAGATGCGCTGCGCCATGAGCTGGACGCGGCGCGCGGCCAGAATGCCCATTACGACCGCGCGCTGGGCGAGCTCGAGCGTACCTTGGGCATGCCCAGCGACGCGCTGGTGCCCCAGGCACGCTGGCTGACCCAGCGTCTCGCCCAGTGCCTGCAGGCGGCGCTGCTGCTGCGCCACACGCCCACCGCCGTTGCCGCGACCTTCTGCCGGGCGCGGCTGGGTGAGGTCAGTCCCGCCTACGGGGTGCTGCCGGCGGACGCCCCTCTGGCCGAGATACTGGCGCGGGTGACACCGGACGCCTGACGCCCCTATGCTGGCGGTTGCGACAAAACGCCGCTTGGCAGCCGGCCAGGCTGTCGTAAGCTTTGGGTGGCCCAAAGGTTCCACCCACCACCACAAGGATTACCGATGATCGCCCGCTCCGCCTCTCTCATCTCTGCCCTGCTGCTCGGCGGTGCGCTGCTGCCATCGCTGGCCAGTGCCCACGACTTCACCCTCGACGACATCCGCATCGCCCACCCCTTCGCCACCCCGACGCCGCCGGGGGCGCCCAACGGCGCCGCCTATCTCGACATCACTGCCGGCGACGAGCCCGCCGAGCTGGTCGGCGCCAGCAGCCCGATCAGCGCGGTGGTGGAGATTCACGACATGATCATGGACGACGGCAACATGCAGATGCGCAAGCTCGACGCCATCGACGTCGAGGCCGGCGAGACAGTGACCATGCGCCCCGGCGGCGGCTACCACCTGATGCTGTTGGGCCTGGAAGATACGCTCGTCGAAGGCGAGAGCTTCCCGCTCACCCTGGAGTTCGCCGAGCAGGGCGAGATCGAGGTCGAGGTATGGGTGCAGGAGGCCAACGAGGGCGGCGAGGCGGCCGACGGCCACCATCACCACGACCACTGAAGCTCAGCCGACCACCACTCTCAGCGCAATCGCGATCAGCAGTACGCCGGTGATGCGGTTGACCCAGTGCGCCCTGGCCTGGAGCCAGGGCAGCACCCGTGAGTGCGATAGCGCCACCGCTACGATCACGTACCAGCCACCGTCGATGATCATGGCGGTAAGCACGATCAGCGCCTTGGCCGCGACGCTCATCTCGGGGCTGACGAACTGGCTGAGCAGCGCCACGAAGAACAGGATCAGCTTGGGGTTGCCCAGCGCTACCAGCATGCCCTCTCGGGCCGCCTGGGGGCCGGTGGTGAGTACCGCATTCGGCTCGAAGGCCGCCGTCCGTCCGGCGCGCAACGCCTTGATGCCCAGCCAGGCCAGGTAGGCCGCCCCCGCCCAGGTGATGAACTGGAACAGCAGTGGCTGGCGGGCGATCAGCGCTCCCAGGCCCCATACGGTGAGTAGCGCGTACAGGCCCACGCCCAGCGCATGCGACAGCGCCGCGACCACCCCCGGCAGGCGCCCACCGCCCAGGGTATGGCGCAGCACCAGTGCCAGGCTGGGGCCCGGCGACATGGCACCCACAGCACAGATAGCCACCAGCGACAACCACAGCGACAACGGCATCGACTCTCCTCGATCAGGGGCCCGCGTAGCACGGCACATGCCGGGCTTAGCGGTGAAACTGGCCTTCGCGCTCGGGCTGCCAGAGGATCGCATCGATGCGCAGCCGGGTCTCGCTGCCATCGGGCAGCGGCCAGTCGATCACGTCGCCGACCCTAAGTCCCAGCAGCGCCGCGCCGATCGGCGCCATCACCGACAGGCCGTCGGCACTTTCGGCCAACGAGCGCGGATAGACCAGGGTACGCACCAGCTGGCGGCTACGCCCAAGATCAGTGAACTGCACCTGGCTGTTCATGCTGACCACGTCGGCGGGAATCTGCTCGGGATCGACCACCTCGCCACGCTCCAGCTCGGCCTCCAATGATTCAGCCACCGCCAAATCCTTGTCGCTGGCGGCGTCGATCAGCCGCTGCAGCCGCTCGGCATCCAACCGATTGATGATGATGGTGGGACGTGATGACATGGCGCCTCCTATCCGCAAACGCTAAAACAACGTATCCGCGGCCTGACAACGAAAAAAGCCCTTCACCCTGGATAGGGCAAAGGACTGTGGATCGATTCACTATAAGACTTTCACCAAGGCTTTGACAGCCCTCAGCGCCGACGTGGCCTCGGCAGGCTCTGCAACGCCATGAAGTCGGCCTCCAACTCGTCGGCGGCCACCACCCCGCGCTTGATCTCTACCACGTCACCGCTGGCGTCGAACAGTACCAGGGTGCTCTGCGACACGCCGTATTCATAAGCGAAGCGGCGACCGCTACTGCTGGCGATGTTGGCGCGCCGCAGGGTCAGCTCCTCGTCCAGGCGGCTGCGCGCCTCCTGGGCCTGTTCGAGCAGCTGCTCGCAGCTGCTGCAGCCCGGCTCATGCACCTGTACCACCACAGGCGCCCCGCCGCCGATCACGCTAAGATCACTTACCTCCCGCGCCTGGCGCGCCTCCATGGCGAACCACGCCGCCGGCACGGCGAGAATCGCCACTGCTATCAGCACGCCGCGCACCAGCCGCCTGGGGCTGAAGGAGCGCTTGCGCGGGGCAGGACGGGAGGATGGTTTGGACGGCGTGGGCTTGTGACGCTTGTTCTTGCTGCGTGGCATGCACGGGTTCCTCGTTGTAGCGATACCCCAAGACTACGCCAGCGCAAGGCCCTTGGCACCATCCCAACCTCAACAGACGCTCAGCGTTAGCGACTTCCCGCCATGCGCGTCAGCACATCGTGATGTGCGTAGCGGCGATGAATTGCCACCATCGCCACATGGCCGAGGATCAGCACCAGCAGCGTCCAGCCCAGCAGGCCGTGGAAGATACTGCCCAGCGCTACCATCCACTCGATCTCGGGGCCCTCGAAGCCCGGCATCAATGGAATACCGAAGGCCGACAGCGAGCGACCCGAGCCGTACTGGCGCAGCAGCGCCACCAGCGGTACCACCAGCATCAGCCCATACAGCACCAGATGACCGAGCTTGGCCATCACGCTCACCGATGGCGGACGCCGCGACAGATTGAGCAGCCCCCAGGCACCGCGCAACAGCAGTAGCGTGAACAGCAGCACCCCGACATCGCGATGCCACGCCCACATGAAATCGTCGAAGGCGGAATCCTCGAACAGCACCCGCGCTGCCACGCTGGTGAACTGCCAGGCAAACAGCAGCGCCATCGCCCAGTGAAAGGCACGGCTGATGCGGCCGTAGTGGGTAGTGGTATCGCGCAGCGGTAGTGCCATCGTCCTGCTCCCTGTCATGAATTCCGTAGGCCCTTATGAAAGCCTGATAAGACCTTGGTCGCAAGGAGTTGTGTTTCTTAGCATAGCGATTCAGTAACGGTCCTGCCGGCGCTCGAAGTATCGCAAAAATGGTCACTCAGGCTGGTCAGCCGCATCTGGATATACCGAACTTTCTCGATCGCAAGTTCGATGTAAAGGAGCCGAATCAGGTATGGAGCGGAGACATCACCTACCTTTGGACAGAGTCTCGCTGGGCTTATCTGGCGGTGGTCATCGACTTGTATGCGCGGAAGTCCGTAGGCTGGGCGTTTTCCTTGTCTCTCCTTGGCCCAAGCTCACATTGGCCTGGGAAATACGCCCCACTGCGACCCTCGAAGCGCATGCGATCATCTCAGGCAGGTATAAGAAAAATAAATGCCTAGATATAAGCGGGAGGCTCTACTCGGTTGGCCATTCACTCGTCACCCTGTCGGTGATCGCCATCGTGATAACCCAAGCCAACTGAGGAAGATCGACATGTCCACCCACCATGCGTTCGTCATTCATGAAGACCCTCCGTCAGTCGTCTTCCACGCTGGGGAGCAATCATGGGAGATGAGTCCACTCTGGCTGCGTGAACGTACCCAGGCGCCCGACCAGCTGGAGCCGATGACCCAGCAGCGCCTGTTCGACTCTCACGCCATCGATACGCGACTGACACTCGAGAGTGCCAGCCGGACCGACGAGCACCATGTCGAGTTGGTATTCAGTGATGGCCATCGTGAGACCTACGATCTCCGCGTGCTGGCCAATGAACTGGACGCTGCCAGCCGCTTCCCCGACGCTGAGCCTTGGAATGCGAGCCTCGATCAACGCCGCGTGCGCTTCGACTGGACCCAAGTGCTCGAAAACCCGGCCTACTTTCAGGCCTCACTGGACGCCTACTTGCGCTATGGCTATATCGTGCTTTATGGCGTGCCGACCGACCCTGAGCGCATCCTCCAGGTCGGCAGCCACTTCGGCTACGTCAAGGAAACCAATTTCGGCCGTTACTTCGAAGTCTATTCGCGGCCCAACGGCAACGACCTGGCGTATCGCAGCGTGGCGCTTGGCCCCCACACCGACAACCCATACCGCAATCCGGTACCGGGTATTCAACTCCTGCACTGCCTGGTCAACGAGACCAGCGGTGGACTATCGACGTTAGCCGACAGCCTGAAAGTGCTCGAGCAATTGCGCGAGGAAACCCCCGAGGGCTACGAGCTGCTCAAGACTACCTCGGTACGCTTTCGTTTCGTCGATGCCGGGACAGAGCTAGTCACTCATCGCACCATGATCCAGACCGATGACGATGGTCATCCGACCGGCGTGCACTACAGCCCTCGCCTGGATGCCCTGCCCCTGCTCTCCGATGCCCAGACCCGACTCTTCCATCGCGCACGCCAGCGGCTTGGCGAGCTATTGACGGACCCCGCCTACGAGGTGCGCTTTACCCTCGACGCAGGCGAGTTGATGTTGTTCGACAACAGTCGTGTCCTGCACGGACGTACCAGCTACGACACCAACGAGGGGCATCGCCACCTACAGGGCTGCTATCTCGACACCGATGGCCCGCGTGAGCGCTTCGCAAGCCTAATGAAAAATCGTGATTCGATCGAGGAGGTCGCTTGATATGGAACAGGTCGCGTTCCGCCAGATGAAGGATGGCACCCAGGAAGAGTATGTCTTTCTCGAGCGCCTGGAGGATGAATTCAACCAGGGGCTAGTCGACCGCCTGCTCCGTGCCCTGCGTCATCTGGATAACAGTCTGAGCGGTTACCAGGTGTCGCGGCTGGAGCACTCGCTGCAATCGGCCGCCCGCGCCGAGGCAGACGGCGCCGACGAGGACATGATCATTGGCGCCCTGCTACACGACCTCGGCGACGAACTGGCACCCTACAATCACTCCCAGCTGGCCGCGGCGATTATCCGTCCCTATGTGCGTGGCGAGGTCACCTGGGTAGTGCATCACCACGGCCTGTTCCAGAAATTCTATTATGCCCACCACTTTGGCGACGACCCGAACGAGCGCGATCGCTATCGGGATCATCCCTGGTACCAGAGCTGCGTGGACTTCTGCGAGCGCTATGATCAGGCCGCCTTCGACCCCGACTACCCCACGCCTCCGCTAGAGCACTTCGAACCGATGCTGCGGCGGGTGTTCTCGCGCACCCCTTTCGATCCAGCGGTCATCGGTGAGGAGCATCCGCTGGAGCGGTAATGGCACCGTTCAGCATGCACGGCGAGGGCTACTAACGGGACAACCTCGCCGTGGAGCGAATCTGGCAAAGAGGGACGTACCTAGCGGCCTTAAATGCCTGACACCGATGATGATCTGATCTGAGCTTAGATGAGCTGGCCCTGGCTCTATTGTTGGACGGCGTTGATCAGCCAGTCGCAAATCGGCTCGATGACCGTACTGCGGTGATGCTTGACGCTTAACCAGTAGCCGTAATCCTCACGGGTCACGCGGGGAGAAAGCGCTATCAACTGGCCGCTCGCCAGATAGTCCTCGACGAGAATCGACCAGCCCAGTGCCACGCCCTGGTGCCTTAGTGCGGCGTTCAGCAACAAGGCATAGTTCTGGTAGGCGAAAACATCCTCACCGGGCGTCAGGCTCAGTCCAGCATGTTGACACCACTGTGCCCAATCGAGCCAACGCGGATCTTTGATGTCTTGGTGTAGCAGCGCTAAGCGGGGGAGATCCGACGCTGTCAGTGCCTCCTTCACGCCATGCTCGTGTGCGTAGTCGGGGCTGCACACGGGAAACACGGCTTCACTGGCGACCAAGCGCCCCTCCTCCTTTGGCACGTAGGGACCGAAACGAATAGCGATGTCCGCAGCTTGCAGTTCCGGGTCGTCAGCACGATCAATGGGCATCAGCTTGAAGGTTAACTCCGGGAAGGCACGCTTGAGTGCTGGCAGTTGCGGCAGCAGCCACAGGTGTGTAAATCCCGAACCCGCGGCAATTACCACAGAGGGTGAGGGCCGTTTGCCGTGGTGGACAAGCCGCTCGCAGGCTTCTCGAATCGTCTTGAGACTAGGCGCCACCTCCCGATGAAAGCGTTCGCCCTGTACCGTAAGGACAAGACGTCCTCCCTGTCGATCGAACAGCGGCAATCCAAGGTTCTCTTCCAGCGACCGTATACGCTGCGAGATCGTCGGCTGGGTAGAACGCTCCTCGTCAGCAGCTGCCGTCATCGAGCCTAGGCGGGCCGTGGCCTCGAAGGCAATAAGCGACTTCATCGAAGGGGGGGTGTAGCTCACAAGCGCGACCTCTTTCCTGGGTTCGAGTAATATGACCTTACCCAGCTTTGGTGGACACCTATCTAAGCATCGAAAAGGTGCGAGACGATCTTCATTTTTTCTCTTCTCGCCCGCTCCAAGTGATTCTTTAGGAAGTCAGCGGCTTCTTCTCTCTTCCCCTCTTCAAGAAGATCAAGAATCCTCAGGTGCTCTCTCGACTCTGGCTTGGACGACTCTCTCCGGGAAAAGACGTTGTATTCCATTAATTTTCTCAGTCGATTGGCCCGCTGCAAGCCCTCCAAGAGAAAGACATTTCTGGCACAAGCCACAATAGATTCATGAAAGAATGACCCAACCAGGAACATATGCCGCTCGGTAATATCATAATCGTTCATAATAAGCGCATCAGACTGGAGCGTTCTTAGTTGACGAAATAATCGTCGATCAACCCTATAGCCTGGCTCTCTCAAGGCAGCAGGTTCAATCAAGATGCGATAGCGGTAACACTGATCGTAGGTTTCCCTGGAAGTCAGAAATTCGTTGAACTCCCATCCATATCCCATCAGCTTGGATACCCAGCCCTCTGACTCCATCGATAATAACGCCTGCTGTATGGAGAAACGGTTGACGTCATAAGTATTGGCGAGCTCTGTCTCCGATATGGTCTTCTCCAAGGCTCCCTTCAAGTAGTCCGTAGCAATCTTGAATGCCAGGGGAGAAATGGGCGAGCTCCTGTCGACGATCAAGTCACCCACTCTGTCATCGAGGCTGGAAAAATCGGAAGAAACCAGAAAATAGCCGCGATTTGGTTCTTTTCGTACTACTCCTTGCTCCTCGAGATAGAAAAGCGCGGCCCGGATAGGTGTTCTTGAGACCTTAAGGTTCTCAGCGAAGAACACCTCCGGAAGATGGCTGCCAGCAGGAATACCCTTTTCGCTGATGAGCGCCAGCATTCTACGCGCAACGTCTTCAGGGCTGGTCTTCTTTCGCTGAGCAGTCTGCATAACCGTTATCACTCAAGGATATATGGGACACATCGGTAAACCTTCCTCTTAAAAAGAGTAACATA
This sequence comes from Franzmannia pantelleriensis, assembly GCF_900102875.1. Lineage (GTDB taxonomy): Bacteria > Pseudomonadota > Gammaproteobacteria > Pseudomonadales > Halomonadaceae > Franzmannia > Franzmannia pantelleriensis. Next base: position 15,809 of record NZ_FNGH01000003.1, on the reverse strand, counting down.
GCCTACCTACCCTGACTATGCTCGACGAGTAGCCAAAATTTCCCGGGCAGCCTAGCCATCTCGCTTCAAAGCGCCTTCTTCTCATAGCGCTTGCCGAAAATCATCCTCAACACCACGGGCAAGACAATAACCGTGATCACGATCAGGCTTAGCAGTAGCGAAATTGGACGCTCGAAGAAAATGCTAGGACTTCCACCTGAAATGATCAACGACTGCAACAGGTTCTCCTCAGCCATTGAGCCCAGAACCAGTGCCAGTACCGTGGCAGCGGGCGAGTAGCCATAGAGCTTCATGCAGAACCCGAGCAGCCCTGCCACCAAGAGCATCCAGGTCTCAACCATACTGAAATGCAGAGTATAGGTACCGATGACACATAGTAGTACTACAATGGGTAGCACCATGACATAGGGAATATCGAGAAACTTCACGAACAGCGGGATGGCGGCGATACTCAGCAAGATAAGCACCATGTTGCCCAGGTACATGCTGGCGATCAGCCCCCACACGAAGCCAGGATCGTTGATGATCAACATTGGTCCGGGCTGCAGGCCCCACATCATGAAGGCACCGAGCAAAACCGCGGTTGCCCCAGAGCCAGGAATACCCAGAGAGAGGAGCGGCACCATAGCACCCGAGGAGGCGGCATTATTTGCGGCTTCAGGCGCCACCAGGCCGCGCATCTCTCCTTTACCAAACTTCTCGGGGTCCTTGGCTATCTTCTTTTCAATGGAATACCCAAGGATAGAGCCAATCGTGGCACCGGAACCCGGCAAGACTCCGGCAATGAAACCAATAATTGAACCACGAAGGACAGTATACTTTGACTCCGTGTAATCCTTCTTATCCGGCCAAAAATCACTCGACGTAAAGGACAGTTTGACACGCTTCACTTCTTTCTTGTGCTGGCCTATATAAACACAGTAAAGCAACTCACCAATACCAAACAGGCCGATGGCAACGGGGACGAAGTAAATTCCTCCAATTAGCTCGGAAGAGCCGAAGGTAAAGCGCTGTACCCCGCTCATGACATCCACCCCAACCATCGCAATCACAAAGCCTAGCAAGGCAGACACAATACCATTGAGCTTATTCTCCCCCATCATGGTAGTCAGCAAGAGAAGGCCGAAGAAAATAATCAGGAAGTATTCCGAAGGACCAAAAGAGGCTGCGAAGCCTGCCAGCGTTGGAGCCAATGCGCAGATCAGGATAACGCCGATGGTACCGCCCACGAAAGAAGCAATCGCCTGCATTACTAGGGCGGGACCGGCCCGCCCCTTCTGGGCCAGGGGATAACCATCCAACGTTGAAGCTACTGTCGCCGACTCACCTGGGGTATTGATAAGAATCGAGGTGATGGTGCCACCATACATCGACCCATAGTAGATACCCGCCAGCATGATGATGGCGGTGGTCGGCTCCAGCCCGAAAGTCATCGGAATCAGAACGGCAATACCCGCGGCGGGGCCAAAGCCAGGGAAGAGACCGACGATCATGCCTACGAAGGCACCGATCATCAAGAACAACAGATTCGTTGGTGTTATAGCAACTGACAGGCCGAAGCCAAGATTTGCTATCATATCAGCGAGCATGATAAGCCCCTCAGCAAGAAATAAATTAGATACCGAAGATTCCGATCGGCAGGGACGCATTCAGCCAAACATCGAACAACAAGTATAAAAACAGTGGCAGTAACAGGCTGTAGGAGATGTTTTTGGTCCACATTCTGGGATTCATTACCGACAACAGAAGCAGCATGAACACCACCATGGATAGCAACCCACCGAGGTGAGTCAACATCAGGATTAGGGCTGCAACCAGGCTCACCACAATCATGACATCCTTGGGATGGTGATTCTGCTGGACGTCTGCCTTTGTGTCACCTTTATCAGTATCCATCACCTCTTGCGATACACTGGTAGTGCCACTCAGTGCTGAAAGGCTAAAGATAGTAGCACCTGATTCGCGCATCACGAGAATATCTTTTACCAAATTAATTCCCGTTACAAGAATCAGTCCAACTCCGACTAAGCCGGGAAAGTAGCCCGGTCCGGGGCGTCCGGAGGGGGTCAGAAAGTTGAGGGTGTTCATGCCATAAAAAAAATAGGCAAAGGAAAAAACAAATAGTCCAAGTGAGAACCAGAATCTCATGTGGGAACTCCTGATCTAGAATAGGCGGGGTCAGAAGACCCCGCCTCTCACTCAATTTATGGCACCGATCTCACGAAGGATGCCTTCGTAGACGTCACTCGTTGACTCGAGATAACTTCCGAATTCATCTCCCCAGATGTAGTTTCCTGAGAGGCTGTTGGTCTCCAGGTAGGCATTCCATTCCGGAGTCTCGACGGCCTGTTGCAGCGCATCGACCCACCACGCCTGGACACCATCTGGCAGGTTGGCCGGCATCACCACGCCCCTGGGTAGCGAGAATGTGAAGTCGTAACCCAGCTCACTGAAGGTCGGGATGTCAGGATAGACGCTGCTACGCTCCTGGTCAGAGTAGGCCAGAGCACGGAAGTTGCCCGCCTCCATCTGGCCTGAGACTTCGGAGGGATTGGCTACGATGGCATGCACGCTACCGGAAGTCAGCGCCGTTACCATTTCGCCACCGGTACCCGCGGGGAGGTATTCGAATTCGATGCCAGCCTCCTCGGCGAAGAGGCTGGCCACTACCCGACTGGGACCCGCTGCGCCGGTACCGCCCACCAGGATACGCCCGGATGTAGCAGCCTCGACGAAGTCATCCACCGTCTGGTAGTCAGAATCGGTAGAAACCACCAGGAACATTGCATCGCTCGCCAAAAGTCCGATCGGGGTGAAGTCGCTGTAGTCCCAATCGGTGCTGGAGATCAGCGGGGTGGAGATGAAATTTCCGCTGGTGGAGGTCGCAAAGTAGGGATTGCCCTCTTGGCGGCTCACATGACCGAAACCGATGGCTCCACTGCCTCCGGCTCGGTTCTCGACGACGATATCCTGCCCAGGATAGAGATCATACTGGTTGATGATATCCACCAAGGTCCTCGACATCAGGTTATTACCACCACCTGGCCCAAAAGCAACGATATAGTTGAGAGTCTTTTCAGGATAACCCTCAAGCCCGTTGTCGGCCTGTACTACCGAAGCTGAGGCGGCGAAAGTCATGAGTGCGGCTAGCGTTACTACATTCTTTTGCATTTTCATAATCCAGTCTCAATTTGTTATTGCAATAATTAAAAAACAACTTAACGAATTGTCTAGCATCTCCTCCCGGTATTTAGGGTTACGAATTAACGAAGCGCGGCAGCCACCTCTTCACCGAAGCGCTGGCAGCCCAGACTCCCGCCCAGGTCGCAGGTGCGCTTCTGCGGATCCTTGAGTACCTCGTCGACCGCCTGGGTAATCGCCTGGGCAGCATGCTTGTAGTTTTCGCGGTCGTGGTGCTCGGCCAGCCAGTCGAGAAGCATGGCCACCGACAACATCATGGAGGTGGGGTTGGCCTTGTCCTGACCGGCAATATCGGGTGCCGAACCATGCTGGGCCTGGGCACAACAGAGACTGTCGCTGGCCATAACGGAGCCCGCGAGGCCCAGGCTACCGGACAACTCGCTGGCCAGGTCACTGAGGATGTCCCCGTAGAAGTTGCTGGTCACGATGACATCGAATTGTTCGGGCGTCCGGACCAGGTGGGCCGCTGCAGCATCGACGAGATAGTCGTTGAGCTCCACTTCAGGGAAATCTTTTGCCACCTCAGCGACGGCTTCCAGGAAGAGGCCATCGGTCATATGGAAGCTGTTGGACTTATGAATGGCCGTGACCTTCTTGTTGCGCTTCATCGCCAGCTTGAATGCCTGACGGGCAATCCGCTCGCTGCAGTGACGGGTAATCTTTCTGATGGACAGGGCCATATTTGGATCCGGCATGACCTCGGCCCAACCTCGAGCCATATTCCTGTCCGGGTAAAAGCCTTCCGTTGCCTCCCGCATGATGACCAAGTCCATGCGCTTTCCTGGCTTCATATTGGACTCGAGGAAATCTCGAGTGCGCGCCGGCCGCACGTTGGCATAGAGGTCGAGCCCCACCCGGAAACCAGCGGAAACATTTCGCCCACCTTTTTCCGGGCTCGGATAGTCCGCATGGGACTGGGTGCCCAGAATGACTCCGTCGAAGTGACTGGCCTTCTCGAGCAACTCATCCCTCAGGGTAATGCCATACTTCTCCAGGCTGGCGAAGCCGACCTCGTCATACTCCAGCTCGAGACCGAGCCCATACTTGTCATTTGCTGCCTGCAGCACACCAACCGAGGCGTCGATAATGTCAAGACCAATGCCATCACAGGGCAAAACCAAAAATTTCATAGTTTGATTCCTCTTCATTTCAAGAAAATCGATATCTGCGTTAACTGGATAACTGAACAGGGTCATATGGGCGATTTTTCAACACTTGCCTTTTCAGCATGGCGACAGCCGCCCCGGGACTGGTGAGTACCAGCGAATCCGTCACTCCCTGTGCTTTGTTTTTCGCACTCGATGTCGAGAAATGAGCCAGCATGATTGCGTCGAATCCGACCAGATCGGAAATCTTTTCGGCCACCAGTTGATCGTGTCTTTCCTGGTCACCCGACTGGAGGGCTTGCCTGGCCTCAGGTACACAGAAGATTGCCAGAACGGCATCGCTGTCCTGCCGCTGTTTGATCTCCAGAAACTCCCGCTCCATACCCGCGATGGCGGGCTCGAATGTCGCCACCATCGCGACCCGCCCTCCCTGCTCGATAGCTTGATGAAACATCGCCTCGTTGGGCTTCAGCACAGGAATGTCCGTGGCGCTGGCTGCTTTTTCCACGGCCTCGCCAAAGGCGGAGCAGGTGAAGAGGATGCCGCTTGCCCCTTGTTGTATGGCGTAGTGCGCCAGGGCTTGAATCCTCTCCGAGGTATTGCTTTGAGGATCGGTCCGATCGACTTCCAGCGAGTCATCGAGGAGGTTAAAGGCTTCAGCCTCCGGCCAGGCTCGGTGTATTTCCTGTTGCACTGGGCCCATTGCTGCCATGACCGCATGAATTAGGTAGATCCTCATGACACTCACCCAAATTGTTTTTGATGATATAAAAATACAATAAGAGACAAAAAACTTCGTCCGTGCCTGCTCTTGCATGACCCAACGGAGCCTGAGAGGGGGTGTTATTGTTTTTTAAACTTCATATGTACAATTTATCCGCCTCGGCACGGACCGTCAAGCGATCAAGACGCTCGAGTGCAGCGGCTAAACTTATCCTTTAGTCTAGCCACCAGCCCAACATCGCATCGAACGCCCTTTACTCCGACCACAGGACGAATGACGCTCTCTCGCGGTTAGACGATTCGCCAGGGAAAGGTGCCTGTGTCACCAGCCCGATGGTCCGACACAGTTGTTCGGTTGCACTCAGCCTGGACTCCTTATGCCCCTGCCTGATTCAGTGTCTGCATCAGTATCGAGGGGATGACGCCCCCCGCCTTGAGCAGCCCAATTTCGGCCTGGGTGTCGACTTGCGCCATGGCGAGGAATCGCTCTGCTTCACCGGAGGCACGCCACACCGTCACGGGGATCTCACCTCGCGGCACCAGCTGACTGGCGTCAGCCTCGATCTCAAGCCGATCACCCGTGCCGATGGCTAGGGTCTCCACATTCATCCCATCGGGCATCGTCAGCGGCAGGATGCCCATGCCGATCAAGTTCGAGCGATGGATGCGCTCAAAGCTCACTGCCAGCACGGCACGCACCCCCAGCAAGCGCTGCCCCTTGGCGGCCCAATCCCGTGACGACCCCATGCCATAGCGTTCACCTGCTACCACCACCACTGCGTCTCCTGCACGCCGGTAGCGTTCGGCCGCATCCACGATCGAGATCACTTCGCCACTGGGCAAATGCCGGGTATGTGCGACGGGAGCTTCCGGTGCCAGGCGATTGCTGAGGCTCTTGTTGTGGAAAGCGGCCCGGACCATGACCTCCCAGTTACCACGCCGCGAGGCGAAGACATTCAGGTCGTGACGCTGCTCTCCTCGCTCGACAAGGAAATCAGCTACCAGGCTGTCAGGAGGGATGGCGCTAGCTGGTGAGATATGGTCGGTGGTCACGTCGTCACCGAGCACCAGCAGCGGATAGGCCGTGTAATGACCGAGCTGACAGACCTCGGAGGCCGAGGCGAAGGGTGGGCGACGCAGCGCCGTCGAATCGTCGTCCCAAGGAAAGCAGGCGGTCTGCGGTGCATCCAGTGCCTCCCAGGCGGAGTTGCGGCTTGCGCGCCGAAAGTCAGTCCCGTAATCAGCGGCATCCAGGGCCTTGATGACGGCGGCGTCGATCTCGTGCCGAGCAGGCCAGAGATCGCTCAGACGGATATCACGGCCGTCCTTGCCAAGTCCCAGCGGCCATTGGCTCAGGTCACGCTCGGCATCGCCGGCCAGGGCGAAGGCCACCACCAGAGCCGGCGACATGATGAAACCGAGATCCAGTTCCGGATGCACGCGGCCGGGAAAATTGCGATTGCCCGATAGCATCGCCACTGCGCGACACTGCCTAGCCGCTTGCGCCTCAGTGATCACCTGAGTAAGCGGCCCAGCATTGCCGATACAGGTGGTGCAGCCGTAGCCGACAATATCGAAGCCAATCGCCGCCAAATCTTCCATCAGGCCGGCACGCCTTAGGTAAGAGGCGGCCGTCGGAGACCCCGGAGCCAGCGAGGTTTTCACCCATTTTGGGGGAATCAAGCCATGTTGCCTGGCATTTCGTGCCAGCAGGCCGGCGGTGATGATCAATCGTGGATCGCTGGTATTGGTACAGCTGGTAATGGCTGCGATGGCCACGGGATGGCGCGGCAAATCAGAGGCCTGCGACGGCATAAAACCCAGTCCGTCTAGCACTCGAGGCACCTCCGCGTAGCCGTGCAGATCCTGGGGGCGTGTGGGACCGGCCACCTGCATCCCGATAGTGCTTAGGTCGATCTCAACCGACTCGGTGTAGGTGGGCCAAGCCTGCGGATCGAACCACAGGCCCGCCGCCCGGCAGTAGGCCTCGACCCGCGCCACGGCCTCGGGTGACCGGCCGGTCTCGCGCAGATAGCGTAGTGTCTGGTCATCGACGGCGAAGTACCCCGTAGTGGCCCCGTATTCGGGCGCCATATTGGCGACAACGGAACGATCACCGGCGGTCAGCGAGCCAACACCAGACCCGAAGAACTCCACGAACTTGCCGGTGACATCCAGCTCCCGCAGGCGCTGGGTAACCACTAGCGCCAGATCTGTTGCCTGGGCCTCGGGGGATAGCGCCCCCACCAGCCTGACCCCGACCACCTCGGGAACACGCAGCATCGTCGGCAGCCCGAACATCACCGTCTCGGCCTCGAGCCCGCCCACTCCCCAGCCCAAGACACCGATCCCGTTAATCATCGGTGTATGGCTGTCGGTGCCGAGCATGGTGTCCGGCACCAGCCACTCCTCGCCCTCGCGCATCTCGGTGGTCACCACCGTGGCCAGTTGCTCCAGGTTGAGGGTATGCATGATGCCCGTGCCCGGGGGATGGATCCGTACCCCATCCAGGGCCCCGGCAGCCCAGCGCAGGAAGCGGTAGCGCTCGCGATTGCGGCGCATCTCGTGTTGCAGGTTGTCTTCCGCGGCCGCACTGGTCGCAAACACTTCCACGGCCAGGGAATGATCCACCGAGACGTCTACCGGTAGGCTCGGCGTCAATGCCTCGGGGTCACCGCCCGCTTCGGCCAGCGCATCGCGCATCGCAGCGATGTCCACCAAGGCTGGGGTACTGGTGGTGTCGTGCATCAGAATACGACATGGCTGACAGGCAATCTCGGCCTGGCTGGTGCCACTACCCAGCCAGCCGAAGATCGCCTCGACCGCACGATCGCGCTCCTCGCTTTGCCCGTTACGCACGATGTTCTCGAGCAGCAGGCGCAACACCATCGGCAATTCCAGCAGCCGCGGTCCGAAATGAGTCGGCAGGTCAACGAAAGCGTAGTCTCGCCCCTCAAGGGTGAGAAAGCCGGATGGGTAGTCGTTCAGGTCGCTGAAATCTCTCATGAAAGCACCGTGCGATGTCGAGGACAGCCATGACGTATTTATGAGGGTCCTGGCGGGCAATGCCAATTATTGCATTTTAACAGTCATAAATACAATAAACACGGCAGTTGCCTAGAGTGCAGCTCCCCATCACCGACCAATCGATACAAAAACCGCATGCCGCGGCTTTAGAAGTAGGGGGAAAGAAACGCAAACAGCCGCCCGTAAGCGACTGTTCTTCATCTGGCACCAGTGGCCTGACTTATACCGACAAGGGCTTGCATCCCGCGTATTTTGAATCCGCTGCGTATTTAATTAAATCAGCATCTTAGGAATGATTATTCGAAAAAACCCAATTCCCGTCCCAATACGCCGAATACGCTTGGGCGATACGGGATGCCACACGCTGCCACGCTTGCCGACCACCTCACGAAGCATGATGCGTCAGATCGTGGAAGTGGATGCCGGTCGCCTTGATGACGGCGGTCATGGTGCGCAGAGTGGGGTTACCCTTGGGTGACAAGGCTCGGTACAGGCTTTCGCGTGACAACTTGGCCCGCTCAGCAACCACAGCCATCCCCCCCTGTGCCTCCACCACATGCCGCAGGGACATCAGGAAGGCAGACTCTCCCCCCTCCTTGTCCAGCTCGTCAAAAGCGGTGCGCAGGTAGTCAATCGCCATGTCAGGGTCATCGCGCAGCATCTCGATGACAGCGGTGTCATGATTTTTCATGTCTGAGCTCTCCTTCGGTGGTCTGCCAGAAACGCCTTGGCCTGCTCAATATCAGCCTGCTGGCGCTTCTTGGTGCCCCCAATTCATCACCAGGCATCTGCCCGCCATGGCGTAATACACGCGGTAGCCTTGGCCGTAATCGATGCGTCACTCCAGCACTCCGTCACCCACCCCTTTGGCGTCACCGGCATTGCCAGCGGCCAGCCGGTTAAGGCGAGTCAACACGCGCATCGCGGCACGGCGATCCTGGGCCTAGGTGGCGTCCAGTCAAGACTGAAAGGTATCACCATTTCCACTTCGTCCACCTGTCCGGTTCCGGTGTCCGGTTTGTCCGGTTCCGGCAGTACTCCAAGGCTAGGACAGGAAGGAAGAGGCCTGGCGGGCCAGCAAAAGCACCAGCTTTCACTATTCGAGCGTGGCTTTCCTTCACCAAGTTTGATGTGATAGATGCCAATTATTCCGGCTGTCTGATACAGCCGGCTCATCGAACCCAGGGAACCGCAGTACATGATCCTCACCCTCAACCAGCTGGAACGGCACCTGTTCAAGGCCGCCGACATCCTGCGTGGGCGCATGGACGCCTCGGAGTTCAAGGAGTACATCTTCGGCATGCTCTTCCTGAAGCGCTGCTCGGATGTCTTCGAGCAGCGCCAGGAGGAGGTCCGCGAGCAGCTCAAGCAGGCCGGTGCGGGCGAGATCGATATCGCCCACCAGATCGAATTCCCCGACTGGTATCGCGCCACCTTTTACGTACCGCCGCAGTCGCGCTGGTCGCATCTGCTCAAGGAGGCCCACCAGGGCGTCGGCAACGCCCTGAACAAGGCGCTGGCCGGCCTGGAGGAGCACAACCCCAGCCTCGCCGGGGTGCTGGAGCATATCGACTTCACCCGCAAGGTGGGCTCCACCACTCTGCCGGACAAAAAGCTTCGGGATCTGATCGTCCACTTCAGCGAGTACCGCCTGCGCAACGAGGACTTCGAGTTCCCCGACCTGCTCGGTGCGGCCTACGAGTACCTGATCCGCGACTTCGCCGACTCCGCCGGTAAGAAGGGCGGTGAGTTCTACACCCCGCGCCCGGTAGTCCGCATGATGGTGCGGCTGATGGACCCCCAGGAGGGCCACAGCGTCTACGACCCCTGTATGGGCTCCGGCGGTATGCTGATCCTCTCCAAGGAGTATCTGGAGGAGCAGGGCGGCGACCCGCGCCGGCTCAACCTCTTCGGCCAGGAGGCCTCCGGCTCGGTGTGGGCCATCGCCAAGATGAACATGCTGCTGCACGGGGTGAGCAGCACCGACCTGCGCAACGACGACTCCCTCACCGACCCGCAGCACGTGGACGGCGGCGAGCTGGTGCGCTTCGACCGCATCCTCACCAACCCGCCGTTCTCCATCGGCTACACCCCGAGCCAGACCTTCCCCGAGCGCTTCCACTACGGCAGCGTGCCGGAGGGCGCCAAGAAGGCCGACCTGATGTTCTTGCAGCATATGGTCGCCTGCCTCAAGTCCGACGGCCGCCTGGCCACCGTCATGCCCCACGGCGTGCTGTTCCGCGGCGGCGACGAGAAGCGCATCCGCGCCGGCATGCTGGAGGACGACCTGGTGGAGGCGGTGATCGGCCTGGCCCCCAACCTCTTCTACGGCACCGGCATCCCGGCGAGCATCCTGGTGCTGCGTGCCAAGGGCGCCAAGCCCGAGGAGCGCCAGGGCAAGGTGCTGTTCATCAACGCCGACCGCGAGTTCTTTGAAGGCCGCGCCCAGAACCACCTGCTGCCGGAGCACATCGAAAAGATCGCCAGCACCTATGACGCCTTCGAGGACGTACCCGGCTTCGCCCGGGTGGTGCCCCTCGCGGAGCTGCGCGACAACGACTACAACCTCAACATCCGCCGCTACGCCGACAACACCCCGCCGCCGGAGCCCCAGGACGTGCGCGCCCACCTCAAGGGCGGCGTGCCGGTGGCCGAGATCGATGCCAGGCACCCGCTGTTCGACGCCCAGGGCCTCGACCCCATGTCACTCTTTGGCCCCAGGGCAAACGATCCCGACTACGTGGACTTCGCCCAGCACCTGAGCGAGAAGCGCGACCTCAAGCCCGCCATCGAGGCGGATGCCGGCCTGCAGCACAAGGAGGCCCGCGTAATGGCCGCCTTCGAGGCCTGGTGGGCCGAGCACGGCGCCAGCATCACCGGGCTGACCGGCAACGGCGGCCGCCTCACCCAACTGCGTGACGAGCTGCTGGGCAGCTTCACCGCAGCCCTGGAGCCCACCGCCATGCTCGACCGCTTCGCGGTGCGCGGCATCATCGCGGGCTTCTGGTTCGACAACAAGAACGAGTTCCGCACCCTACAGGCCCGCGGCTGCCTGGGAGTGGTGGACGCCTGGCGCACCAGCATCAATAGCCTGCTGGAAGACGAGCAGAGCAAGGCCAACCCGCTGGACCACCGCCTGGTCCACTTCCTACTGGAGGAGTACGTGGCCGAGCTGGAGGAGCTCGCCGCCCGCAAGGCGGAGCTGGACGCCCGGATCAAGGCCGCTGAGGCCAAGCCAGAGGGTGACGACGGTGACGAGGGGGAATCCAGCGACGGCGAGGACGACGATGCTCCCACCCCGGCAGAGATCAAGGCCTGGAAGAACCAGCGCACACAGGTGCGCAAGGCCCACAAGGCCAAGGTGGCCAGCTTCGAGACGCACCTGCACAAGGCCGTTGACGCCCTGGACGAACCCGCCGCCGCCGAGCTGGTGGGCGACATCCTGCATAACGACCTAAAGGGCATCCTCGAGCGCTATATCCGCCAGCAGCGCCAGCAGGTGATCGCCGCCTTCGAGACTTGGTGGGACAAGTACCGGGTGACCCTGGCCGATATCGAGGCTGAGCGGGATGCCGCCGCCAGGGAGCTGCAGCAGTATCTGGAGGGGCTGGGATATGTTTGAGCCTATATCCGAACTGGCTGAAATCAATCCGCCTCTCAGAGCTCCAGCTCCAGATCGTTCTGCTGGCCTGATCTCGTTCATCCCCATGGGGGATGTGAGTGAAAGCGGCCAGTGGTTGACTCACAAGACAAGGCCACTACATGAGGTGAAGTCTGGCTTCACTCCCTTCCAGGAAGGTGATGTTCTTTTCGCGAAGATCACCCCCTGTATGGAAAACAGCAAAGGCGCCCATGCAGTTGGTCTTGAAAACGGGATTGGATACGGCAGCACGGAGTTCCATGTCCTGCGTGCCAAGGCTGACAACTCGCCTCGTTATATCTTCCACCTCTCCCAAAGCTCGAGCCTTAGGCTGAAAGCAGAAGCCTCCATGATCGGGTCAGCCGGTCAGAAGCGAGTGCCCTCGGAGTTCTTTAAAAAACACCGTGTCTTTGCCCCCGGTGCGGCTGAACAATGCTTAATCGCTCGCATACTCGACACCCTCGACACCCAGATTCAGAAGACCGAGGCGCTGATCGCCAAGCTGGAGAAGGTCAAGGAGGGCCTGCTCCACGACCTGCTGACCCGTGGCATCGACGAGAAAGGCCGGCTGCGGCCCAGCCCCGAGCAGGCGCCGGAGCTCTACAAGGAGTCGCCGCTGGGGTTGATTCCGAGGGAGTGGAGCGTTAGCACCCTTGGTCAGCGCCTATCGCAATACGGTGGACTCATACAGACAGGGCCTTTCGGTTCACAACTGCATGCAGAAGAGTATGTTAGTGAGGGTGTTCCTGTCGTGATGCCGCAAGATATGCGCGACATTGAGGTGTCCAAAGAAAATATTGCTCAGATAACTGAAGAAAGAGCAGAAGACTTAGCTCGTCATAGAGTCGGCGAAGGCGACCTGCTTTTCTCTCGCCGAGGAGACCTCAGTCGATGCTCATTTATGTCCGCATCCAATAAGGGTTGGCTTTGCGGGACAGGCTGCTTGCTCCTTCGTCCTACGGAGCATATTGATGGCTTCTGGCTGGCTAATATCTACAAGCTGTCCACTATCCAGTCTCAGGTCTATGGAATGGCGGTTGGTTCGACAATGGTCAACCTGAACTCCACCATTTTGACGAACATTGTCATTCCGTTTCCGGTTTTTCAGGAGCAAAGCCAGATAGCTGAAGCTATCAGGTCATCGAAGAACAAAATATTTGAAGAGAAAAATATTCTCAGCAAGCTGCAGCTCCAGAAAACTGGCCTCATGGACGACCTCCTTACCGGCCGCGTCCGCGTCACCCCGCTGCTCGACCAGGCCCAGACCACCACCCCAGCATAGGTCGGGGCTCTTAAAACAACATCACAACACCAGGACCACATCGCACAGGGAGCCGCCATGACCACCTTCGACAGCTGTTTTGCAAAGTTCAGGCGCTCGCTGCCGCTCTTGCAGAAAGCCGAGCTCAAGGATATCACCACCGGCAAGACCCAGCTCCCCGACTTCCAGCGCGGCTGGGTGTGGGACGACGACCACGTGCAGAGCCTGCTGTCAGCATCGCCCGCTCCTTCCCGGTGGGGGCGGTGATGCTGATGGAGACCGGCGGTGAGGTGCGCTTCGAGACCCGCCCAGTGGAGGGCACCGACCCGGACAGCGTGACCAAGGAGCCAGAGACGTGGCGACCGATCTCTCTCGCAGCCTGAACCCCCGTAAGGGACTGATATTTCGTATCACGCACCGCGACAACCTGCCGTGGTTGTTGGTGAATGGCTTGTACTGTCCCTCGGCAGCGGAGCAGGACCCCGAGTTCCTTACCATCGGCAAGCGGGAGTTGATCGACAAGCGAGCAACGCGAGTGGTGCCCGTGCCGCCGGGTGGCGTGCTGAGCGACTACATCCCGTTCTACTTCACGCCGGCGTCGATGATGCTCTTCAACATCGTGACCGGCCATGGCGTTCAGCAACAGCGCCGGGAGGACATCATTGTGCTGGTGAGCTCGCTTCCCCGCCTGCAGCAGCTCGACCTGCCATTCCTATTCAGCGACCGGCATGCCTACCTGGCCAATGCCGAGTTCAGCAACCGGCTGGAAGATCTGGCCGACTTCGTGCCCTGGGCGCTGCTGCAGGCCAAGGATTTCAAGCGCGACCTCGAGAGCCCCGACAAGACGGACCGCTATCAGGCCGAGGCCTTGGTTCATCATCATCTGCCGGCCTCGGCATTGCTTGGCATTGGCACGTATACTGACGAAGTGCGAGTCGCCGTCAGAGCACAGGTGGCGGCACACCAGCTTCCGCTGAAGGTGGTTACACGACCCAACTGGTTCTTCCAATGATTGAGTATACCCGTGGCAATCTCCTCGAGGCCGACGTCGAGGCCCTGGTCAACACTGTCAACACCGTCGGAGTGATGGGCAAGGGCATTGCCCTGATGTTCAAGGAGGCGTTCCCCGAGAACTTCGCCGCCTACGTGGCCGCCTGCAAGCATCAGCAGGTGGTGACCGGCCGTATGTTCATCACCGAGCGGGATGCCCTGTTGGGGCCGCGCTGGATCATCAACTTCCCGACCAAGCAGCATTGGCGCGCCAAGACGCGAGTGGAGTGGATCGAGTCCGGTCTGGAGGATCTCAAGCGGGTAATCCGCGAAAAGGGCATTCGCTCCATCGCCCTGCCGCCGCTGGGCTGCGGCAACGGGGGGCTTGAATGGGACATGGTGCGCCCGCGAATCGAGGCCGCCTTAGCCGAGCTGGATAACGTCCGTGTGCTGGTTTTTGAACCCACCGTCGAGTATCAAAACGTCGCCAAGCGCAGCGGCGTTGAGAAGCTTACCCCCGCACGCGCCATGATCGCCGAACTGGTGCGCCGCTATTGGGTGCTGGGTATCGAGTGCTCACTGCTGGAGGTCCAGAAGCTGGCCTGGCTCATGGAGCGACGCATCATCGCTCATGGCCTTGAGAACCCACTCAAGCTCGAGTTTCAGCCTCATCGATACGGCCCATACTCCGATCGGCTTCGCCATCTGCTCAATGGCCTGGACGGCAGCTACCTGCATAGCGAGAAACGCATCAACGATGCCACACCTGAGGAAGTGGTATGGTTCGATGAACCGCGACGGGACCGGTTGCATGCCTACCTGCGCAGCGCCGAAGCACGCCCCTACGCCGAAGTACTCGAAGAAGTCGATACACTGATCGACGGCTTCCAGTCACCGCTGGGAATGGAGGTGTTGGCGACGCTGGACTGGCTCATCAGCCAGGAGCATGTCGAACCAACCGTCGAAGCCATCAAGGAGGGCCTGCGACACTGGCCTGATGACATTGCCGGCCAGCGTAAGCTGCGGCTGTTCTCGGATCGCCTCATTGCGCTGGCATTGGAGCGGCTGAGAGAAGGGTCACCAACAACGCAGGCAATATTCACCGCTCTATAAGCAGAGGCCCTCCTTACTGCTGTCGCTGCTCAAGACCCGGCTTTGCGCATGACTGGAGATAGCAAATGTCGCCCACACGTATCGAACGTGCACGCCTTTATGAACTGGTATGGTCGCGTCCGATGAGCCGTTTGGCGAAGGAGTATGGCCTTCCGAGCCAGAAACTGAAGGCGGTGTGCGATAAGGCAGGAATTCCTACCCCCGCACCGGGTCATTGGCAGCGTATCGCTGCTGGTAAAGCGGTATCCCAGCCACCCCTACCTGATGCGTCACCAGAGAACAGCTTATTAGTCATTACGCCGTATACCCCTCGCATAAGCGCGCCGGCACCATCCGGCATTGCGCCTAGCACAGATCACGAGCCAGAACCATCACCAGAGGCAAGGCCGAAACAGAAAAAGAGGTTCTTCGTCACTTCATATGGATTTGGTGTGATCCAGCATTCGCCCCACGGGGCTTCC
Organism: Franzmannia pantelleriensis; assembly: GCF_900102875.1. Lineage (GTDB taxonomy): Bacteria > Pseudomonadota > Gammaproteobacteria > Pseudomonadales > Halomonadaceae > Franzmannia > Franzmannia pantelleriensis. The sequence goes on along the minus strand of NZ_FNGH01000003.1, from coordinate 287 downwards.
GATCAGGTAGATCATGGCGATGAAGTTGGCCTCGTTCCGGTAGCCGCGTGCGCGTGACCGGGCCGCCTGGAATAGACCGTTCATGCCTTCCAGGCGTGCGTTGGTTAGACCGGACATCCAGCGCCTTACCACCTGCTCGGCATGCCGCTCCAGCGTCGTCAGAGCCTTCGCCATCGGCTTGAGCAGTGCCTGACCGGTAACGGCCTCACGCATGACGTTGAGGTAATTCGTGATGCGCCACCGGGCGGCACGTGGCGTCGGCGCCTGCTGAATCCAGCGCAGCTTTT
>NZ_FNGH01000033.1 GCF_900102875.1 Franzmannia pantelleriensis | reverse complement strand
ATTGCATCTCGCGGCTGGAGGTGATCCCCTTGGAGTAGGCGAACAAGATGATTTTCAGCAGGATGGCGGGGGCATAGGCAAGCCGACCCGTATCGTGGTTGCGGTATTGGGGATGGAAAACCGACAGGTCCAGCTTGTGTTCGATCAGATAGTGCACGGCGTGCTCAAAGGTGCCGGGCTGCAGCTGGTCCTGGTAGTTGATCACCACCATGGCGTTCTGATCATGGTTGTAGGGCTTGAAGCGGGGCATGCTGACCACTCCTAGGCTGTTTTCCCGATCCTACCAAAACGGCGTGGGCTGTGGGCTTTTTCTACAGCCACAACGTCGAAGAAAACAGGATGATAACAGTCGGGGGGAGATCATGCGCTCCAAGCCATCGGCATCAAGGCCACAGCCGTGCACTACCTCATGCCACCCTTATGGTTCACATCCTGGCCGCCCTCGACCAGTTAGGCGCGACGTGATCTCGGCTACCGGCAACCCGACCATTCTCGGTAGCGGCGCGGCGCTCCTGGGTGAAATCATCGTCAGCCGGACCCTCGCGCCCTACCCGGCGCAATCTTCGGCCTGGCCGGCGTCGCCGCCGCCTCGTGGCTATTGCGCGCCCATCCACAGCCGCTGGGTCCCGCCTGAGCGATCTGCCATGCCACGATGGCGGAAACAAGCCAAAGGTAATCACTCTAGCGTTCTGGTGTGAACGCTCTCAGGTACCGACTTGAACACGGAAAGCTGCAAAAAGTCGTCACCTTGAAGCTAATCGTCATTCCTTTTATTGGCGGCCAGACCACTAATTATTGTAAACAAAACACGCACCCACATGATCATAAATAAAAAACCTAGTGAAATAATAGTATAACCATGAATTGCCCCTCTTACTCCAGAAAAATAATCGAAAGCCCCCACTGTACCTGCCCATACATTCCAAACACTCCAAGCACCAAACGGAATAGCCATAGCCGAGAAGACAAAGAAACTTCTCAATAGCTTACTCATTTCCCTCTTCGTGGAAAAAGATATTGTATGCCTCTTCCGGAACAGGCCTTTTAAGATGAAAAAGCACATTGCCGCAGATGCCGTACAAAAAACAAAATCAACTATAGTTATCGGAACTCCCCACTCCACCCTAGCAAGCTCCATAATCATACCAACCAAAAAAACGACCACAATAAAAATAGCAAATATAGCCATATAACGAACCATATAGTTAGAAAACACTGTAACACCAGCGCTACTCCCACAGCGTCGTGCCAAGGGAATAGCCAAGGTTAAAGTAGTGAAAGTCGGTGCTTTAGAACTTGGCGGTCTCAATGACCAAGTGCAACACCTGACCCATTCGGTATGGTATTGCCATGACTCATTGCTATCGCCACCTCACTGCTGAAGACAGAGCCGCCATCATGCTGATGAAGGCTCATCATTCGATTCGAACCATCGCGCGGCAACTGGGACGTGCTCCCAGCACCATCTCACGGGAGCTGGCACGCCACACAGTCAGGCCTGACAAGCCCTATGACGCCAGTCTCGCCGGGTATCGAGCCAGACTGGCACGCCACCGACCTCGCCGTCGATCCAAGCTGCATCTCGAGGGTGAGCTGTTCGAATTGGTGGCCCATCTGCTGCGCAAGTACTGGTCACCGCAGCAGATAGCCAGCACACTGAAAGCTATGTTCCCTGATGATACTGACCACCGGGTCTCACGCGAAGCGATCTATAATGCGCTCTACGTCATGCCTCGCGGCTCGCTCAAGAAGGAGCTGATCGCTTGCCTGCGGCAAGGCAAAGGTAAGCGACGCCCTCGCAGCCGTGGCACGGATCGGCGGCAGCAGATCCCAGATCTGGTCAGCATCCACCTACGGCCTCCAGAGATCGAAGATCGGCTGATGCCAGGTCACTGGGAAGGCGACCTCATCATTGGCGCCAACAATCGCTCTGCCGTCGGCACGCTGGTGGAGCGAACGACGCGCTTGGTGATACTGGCGAAAGTCGATGGCACCACAGCCACGGCGGCCGCCGTCGGCTTCAGTGACAAGCTCAATCAGGTACCCAGGTCACTGCGTCTGTCCATGACGTACGACCAAGGCAGGGAAATGATGAAGCATGCCGAGATCACGCAGAAGACCGGCACCGCCATCTACTTTGCTGACCCTCATAGCCCGTGGCAGCGTGGATCGAATGAAAACACCAACGGGCTATTGCGACAGTACCTGTCGAAGGGCACGGATCTATCGGTCTACAGCCAAGAAGAGCTCGACGAGATCGCCGACTCACTGAATACACGGCCGCGCAAGACACTGGACTGGCGAACGCCGTTGGAGGTCTACGCCGAGGTACTCAAGAAATCGGTCGCCGATCCGAACACCATTCAATAGCGTTGCGCTTGGAACTTGAGACCGCCAACACTCCTCTGCATATTGATCTGTAAAGCGGTAGACAAGAATAGCGGTCTGGTGGGTCATGCTCATAGCAACCGATATTAGAAAAACAAACATACCTCCTCCAACCAGAGCCCTGGATAGCAAGCCCCCCCTACAAATGAAGACAAATAGGCTGAAACCAAACAAATCACAAAGAAGACACAAAACAAAATATTAGCTAAAAAAATATTATAATTGCGCGCTCTAACCTGCCAGCTCATGACGGCAGGCTCATCCGCATGTGTCCATGGTATCTGAGAGATATGGTCCTGTTTAGGTTGCATAAACCACATGTTCGACACTCTCTCTTATGATTCAGGGTTCGCAGGTACTGTTAACGTAACGGTTGAGGACGAGCTCAGGTAGCGATACTCATCGTTGATTTCCACCTCATGCCCGCCGTCGCTAGCCTTCTGCTTGTAAAAGGTAAAGCTCAGCTCGCCGTTGCGATCATGATATACCGCTTCATCGTAACGGATATTCAGCGCAAAAGGCGTGTCCTCATCATAGCGGGTGCCAGGAGAAAACTATTCTCAAGCCATAGCTTTCTATTATCAGTTTAACTTAGGAGTAAATCGTAACGGGACCCTCTTCATATTTAGCATCGGGAAGGTGCTCCTTGAAAAAGACAATACGCTCCTCCAGCTCATGCTTGTGGCAAAAAAGGTATTCAGTACGCGGCCGATAGCGTGAGTTTCTTTTGAATGGCTTATAGGGATACGTCAGTGCAATGATATTACGCTTCCGCCAGACACGGATTTTCTCCGTCTTGCGCCATTCAAATTCATGGTGCTTTTCTTGGCGCCATAAATTATATTGCTTTTCCGAGTTACCCATAGCCAGCGCAGCAATACCCAACCCTACCGGGCCAATAGAAGCAATAATAAAAGCGGGATCAATAAGGATAAGCACTACGACTATCGCCGCACTACCAATGGCTGTCCACTTCATAAGCGGCTTCACGGCATCAGCTTGTGGATTCCATGAAAACACCTCTCCTCGACTCTCTGTGAAGCGATAAACTAGGATTGCCGTCTGATGGGTCATGCTCATCCCAATCAAGATAGTAAAGAAAAGCATCCCCCCCCCGAGAAAAATAGATAAGAGAGTGTTGTTTCCGCCAAAAAGAAATGCCACCCACCCTGCAAGCAAGGCCAAGAAAAAGACAAAAGCAAGCATAACATTAGCAGATTTAACGCTATAATTTCTTGCCCTTATCTGCCAACTAGCAACAACATCATCATCCACACTCTTCCATGGCACTGATGCTTTATAGTCTTCTCTTGGCTGTATAAACCACATCGTACTGGGCTCCTTTACACCTGAGACAATGACAACGGAACTGTAAATATAAGACCAGAGCCCCAACTGTCTCTAGCAACTTTTGCATCTATAATACGCCTGCCTCTGTCTGGATCCTCCTTTTCAAAGAAAAACAAGCTTCTTGACTCTCCCGGGGGAGCCAGTGAAGTATCTATATATGAAACCTTTGATTCAAATGACTGACCACTGGAGTGCTCTGACGAGGGAAGCCACGCTTGCCAAACTCTTAATGCATCATCTTCACTATAGGCCGCTGATTCATGGAGTGATATCTCACTCGGCTGCTCAGCAAAACTATTCGCAGGTACCCAATTACCGCGTGCAGCCAGACCTGGGCCAGAACAGGCTGTGCCCAGGCTCAGCAAGGCCTAGTGTGCACGCCCTTAAGACAAAGTCGCAAAGTGCGAGTGGACTCGAAGTTTAGCCTCTCGATACGGTGCATCAGGCAGCTGCTGACGTATAAAGTCCAGCACCTCATCAAAATTATAATCTCTACAATACACTTTAGAATAGACAGAATAATGTGTACCGTCTTCGTTATGCCATGTGAAACGTAACCCTATGAGGCGCCGCCTTCTCCAGACAACGATATCTTCAGCATGCAGCCAGTCAATCTCATGGTACTGATCATCTCTAACCAACGACTGGTAATTTTTCGACGTTCCCATCAGCGCAGCCATGACACCAATCCCTATCGGGCCGATGCCGGCAATAATAAAACTCGGATTGATGATCGAAGCAATGATCACTGCAATGCCAGATACAATCGCCGTCCACTTCATGACGGGCTTGACGGAATCAATCTGCGGCTTCCACGAAAACACCTCGATACGCTTATCGGTTAAACGATAAACGATAAGGGTGG
>NZ_FNGH01000011.1:102055-184627 GCF_900102875.1 Franzmannia pantelleriensis | reverse complement strand
TTGGGTGCCGTCCATGCCATGCCTCCTGCCGTCGTGAAGGCCCTATCGTGGCTCAACGCTGGGGCTGAATTCCACACTCAACGGCGAAGAGCCGATTTTCGAGATAAAAAGCTATCTCCCCTCAGGCTTTAAAAGCCAATGGCTGGAAACTGATGAGATCTCAATGGAAAACCTCCTGCCGGAGATTTTCGACACCATTCAAAGGGTCGCACCGATACTGGCGGATAGGACTAAGGAAAGGTTGGAGAAACGGCGCCTCGAGGAGATCGCTGCTCATGAACGCTATCTGGCCGAGCAAGAACGGAAGCGTGACAACAATCGATGGCAGCGTTTTCTTGAGCTGGCAGACTCATGGCAGCAACACGAACAGGCTCGCCATTTCCTGGCAGCCTTGACACAGCTCGAGATAGAAAGGGATACAAGCGTTGGCGATATGACTTTGGCGGAGTGGCTGACTTGGGCTGAGGGTCACTTGGCATCAGGCAACCCGCTAAACCACGGTGTTGAAGCTCTTTTCTCGGATATCGAGAAAATCACCAGCTATACCTCTTTCAAAAAACCTATCTACTAATGAGGCGGTCCACCACTCAGTCTCATGAGGACATGATCGCTCGGGATATGTGAATGTAAGCCCTTTGGCCTGTCTCAGGCCAGCTAGCTCAAGAAATAGTAAGGATACCGTGTTATGGCGGGACCCGAGTACGCAGAGGTCGAGAAACCCTTTATCGACCAATTGGTGGATCAGGGCTGGGAATTTCTGGCTGGGTCGGTGGACAACCCCGGCGCCACCCACCGGGAGAGCTTCTCCCAGGTGGTGATGGAGCCGCTACTACGCGAGCGGCTGCGCCAGATCAACCTGCGCGACGGCTCACCCTGGCTCGATGAGGCGCGCCTGGATCAGGCCGTCGCCGCCATCACCCGGCTGCCGGCCAGTAGAGTCCTCGAGGCCAACCAGCAGGCCACCGAGCTGCTGCTGGGCGGCCTGCCGGTGGAGGGCCTAGAGGGTTGGGACGGCGGCCGCGGCCAGACCCTGCGCTATATCGACTGGGATGAGCCCGCCAATAACGTCTTCACGGTGGTCAACCAGTTCAAGGTGAAGTGCCCGCCCGGCCACGATGGCGCCAAGGGCCACGTGATCCCGGACCTGGTGCTGTTCGTCAACGGCATCCCGCTGGTGGTGGTGGAGTGCAAGAGCCGCAGCGTGCCGGAGGGGATCAGCCAGGCGGTGGACCAGCTGCGCCGCTACCACGACCAGCGCTTACTGGAGGGCGAGGTCGGCGAGCACGAGGGGGCGCCGGCGCTGTTCGCCACCAGCCAGTTCCTGGTGGCCAGCAACTTCGATGAGGCCCGCGTCGGCACCATCGGCGGCCGCTTCGCTCACTACCTGAGCTGGAAGACGGTGGCGCCGATGCGCGAGGCGGAGGTGGCCATCGACCTGGGGGTGGCGGATCTCTCCGCCCAGCAGCGCCTGATCGCCGGCATGCTCACCCGGGCCAACCTGCTCGACATCATGCGCCACTACACCCTGTTCATGAACCTCGGCGGCCAGACCATCAAGCTGGTCTGCCGCTATCAGCAGTTCCGCGGCGTCACTCGGGCCGTCGAGCGCCTGAAGAGCGGCAAGACCCGCCGCCAGGACGGCGAGGCCGACCGGCGCGGCGGCATCGTCTGGCACACCCAGGGCAGCGGCAAGAGCCTCTCCATGGTGTTCCTGGTGCGCAAGCTGCGCACCGACCCGACACTGCGCCGCTTCAAGGTGGTGGTGATCACCGACCGCAAGGACCTGCAGGCCCAGCTCTCCGCCACCGCCGAGCTCACCGGCGAGAGCGTCGAGAAGGCTGGCAATACCGCCCAGCTCAAGAAGCTGCTGGCGCGTGAGGGACCCGGCCTGGTGTTCGGTACCATCCAGAAGTACCGCGACCCGGACGCCGACGATGAGGACGAAGCCGGTGAGACGTATGTTCGCGACGATAATGGACTCGATAGCGGTCGCCGTGACGCTGCCGAACGGGGTACCTCAGCCTCCTCAAGCACGCTGAAGAAGCCGACGCTCAGCGAGCCCTTCGAAGTGCTCAATACCAGCGAGGATATCCTGATCCTGGTGGACGAGGCACACCGCACCCAGGCCGGCGACCTGCACGCCAACATGATGCGTGCCCTGCCCAACGCCGCCCGCATCGGCTTCACCGGCACGCCCATCATCATGGGCGACAAGAAGCGCACCCATGACATCTTCGGCGAGTACATCGACCGCTACACCATCAAGGAGGCGGAGCAGGACGGCGCTACGGTGCCGATCCTTTACGAGGGGCGTACCGCCAAGGGGGCGATCAAGGATGGCGCCAGCCTCGACGGCTTGTTCGAGGACCTATTTCGCGACCACAGCAAGGAGGAGCTGGAGGCGATCAAGAAGAAGTACGCCACCAAGGGGCAGATTTTCGAGGCGCCACAGCTGATCCAGGAGAAGGCCCAGGACATCCTGCGCCACTACGTCACCCATATCCTGCCCAACGGCTACAAGGCGCAGCTGGTGGCCTACAGCCGCCGTGCAGCGCTGCGCTACTTCGAGGCCCTCGAGCAGGCCAAGGCCGAGCTGCTGGAGGAGGCCATGGCGCTCTCCCCCGAGGACAAAGCGCTGGAGGATAGCGAGTTGCTGCTGCGCCCGGCCCAGGTCAAGGCAGCGATCCAGGCCTGGCGCTATCGCAAGGTGCTAGGCCAGCTGGAATTCGCCGTGGTGTTCAGCAGCGGCAACAACGACGACGCCACTTGGGCTAGGTGGAGCGACCGCGCCGCCGTGGAGAGCCATATCAAGCGCTTCAAGAAGCCGCTGCCGCCCCTGGATGGGGCAACCCCCCTGTCCTCAAAACATCAGGACCCCGCCAAGCACGACCCGCTGGCCTTCCTGATCGTCAAGAGCATGCTGCTCACCGGATTCGACGCCCCCATCGAGGGGGTGATGTACCTGGACCGCTCGCTGCGCGAGGCAGAGCTGCTGCAGGCCATTGCCCGGGTCAACCGCACCGGCCACGGCAAGACCCACGGCATCGTGGTGGACTACTTTGGCGTGGCCAACCACCTCAAGGAAGCGCTGGCCGCCTACAGCGAGGAGGACATCGAGGGCGCACTCCAGAGCCTCAAGGACGAGATTCCCCTGCTGCGCGATCGCCACCTGCGGGTGATCGACGTGCTGCGCAGCCAGGGGGTGGATGACCTGGACGACACCGAGGAGGCGGTACAAGCGCTGGCCGACGAGCGGGTGCGGGCCGAGTTCGTGGTCAAGCTCAAGGAGTTCAACCGCGGCCTGGACGACGTGCTGCCGCGCCCCGAGGGACTGGAGTTCGTCAACGATGCCAAGCGGCTCGCCTATATCCACGCCCTGGCCCGCAACCGCTACAAGGACACCCCGGAGCTCGGCCGCGACATCGGCAACAAGGTGCGTAAGCTGATCGACGACTACGTGATCTCGCTCGGCATCGACCCGCGCATCCCGCCGGTGCAGCTCACCGACGCCGAGTTCGACGAGCACCTTGGCCGCCAAGTGGGCGACCGGGCCAAGGCCTCCGAGATGGAACACGCAGTTCGCTCCCACGTCCGCAAGCACCTGGACGAGGACCCGGTGAAGTATGGCCGGCTCAGCGAGCGCCTGGAGAAGCTGCTTGACCAACTCGATGGGCAGTGGGCCGAGCAGGTGGAGGCGCTCAAGACGCTGATCCAGCAGCTGCGCGACGGCGCCAGGGTGGAGGGAGAAGAGATTCCTGATATGCCGGCCCACGCTGAGCCCTTCTGGCGGGAGCTGTTGGCCAGTAGCGGCCAGGCAGTGGAGGAGCTGGACGAAGCCAGCGCCCAGAAGCTGCTCGTGGCCACCGAGGAGCTGGTCGGACTGATCCAGCAGGAGATCGCCATCCCCGACTTCTGGAAGCCCTCCCACATCCCGGACCAGGAGGCCCTACGCCAGCACCTCTTCACCACCCTGATGATGAAGCGCCTCGTGCCCTTCGACCAGGCCAGCGAGGTGGCCCAGCGGCTGCTCGATCTCGCCCGCAGCAACCACGCCAAGCTGGTGAATGCATGACGCAGCTGGCTGTAGACGACCTCACCTTCGAGGTGCGCGAGAGCTCGCGCAGAAAGACCCTTGAGATCACCGTGGACCGCGACGGTGAGCTGGTCATCGCCGCGCCCACCGGCACCGAGGAGCGGCTCCTGCGCGATTTCGTGCTCGAGAAGCGGCTGTGGATCTACCAGAAATTGGCCGAGAAGGCCGAGCGTCGCCGCCGGTTGCCGCTCAAGGAGTACGTCAACGGCGAGGGCTTCCTCTACCTAGGGCGCAGCTACCGGCTCAAGCGGGTTGCCCCGGAGGCCCAGGACGCTCCGCTGAAGCTCGTTGCCGGGCGCTTCCAGCTACGCGAGGACGCCCTGGCCGACGCACGGGAACACTTCGTCCGCTGGTATAACGCCCGCGCCAGCGACTGGCTCACCGCCAGGGTGAAGGAGCACGCCCGACGGATGGGCGTGGAGCCGGCCGGGGTGAAGGTCCAGGATCTTGGCTATCGCTGGGGCTCCTGCGGCAAGGGCTACCGTGTTTACTTCCACTGGAAGACCATCCTGCTGCCACGGCATATCGCCGAGTACGTGGTCGTCCACGAACTCGTCCACCTGCACGAACCCCATCACACCCCCGCCTTCTGGCGCCGCTTGGAGCGCGCCATGCCGGACTACGAGCAGCGGAAGGGCTGGCTTGCCCTGCATGGCATCGAGGTGGAGGGGGTGTAAGTCGCCCGCTGGAACAATTGTCATCGAATAACTCTCACAGGAACAAGCCATCGACTCCTCAACGGTGCACCGACCGGGGCAGTCTGACGTTTCACTTGGAGAAGGTAAGACTGTGCCAAATGCATCGCGCGGTTACAAAAGCAGCGTAGGCAACTTGTAGACAACGACAAAAATTCAGAAGGGCTCAAGCCAAGGAAGGAACCGCTAAAGGCTTGTTTTAGTTGGTACCGGCGGTCGGACTCGAACCGACAAGGGCTTGCACCCGGCGGATTTTGAATCCGCTGCGTCTACCAATTCCGCCACGCCGGCAACGCGCGATGCATTATACGTGGGCCGCTTGGCAGGTCAATCGGGCGGCCTGACTTTGCGCGATGAACCGGGTATCCTGTGCCGCTTGTCCAGGCGGTCGAGTCGGCGGCTGTGGGCAAGGTATCGATGCCACTATCACTGCGAGTCATGGCCTTCATGCTGCGTGCCGATTTCCATTACGACCTCCCCGAGGAGCTGATCGCTCGCTATCCCTCCGAGCAGCGCAGCGACTGTCGCCTGCTGTGCGTCGACGGTGCCAGCGGGGCGCTCAGCCACCGCCGCTTTCCCGACCTGCTGGAACTGCTCGAGCCCGGCGACCTGCTGGTATTCAACGACACCCGGGTGATTCCGGCACGCCTCCACGGCCACAAGGCCAGCGGCGGCAAGGTCGAGATGCTCCTCGAGCGTCCGCTGGATGCGCACCGCGGCCTGGCGCACATCCGCTCCAGCAAGTCGCCCAAGCCGGGCACCGAGCTGATCTTCGAGGGCGATGTGCGCGCGGTGGTCGAGGGCCGCCGCGACGCGCTGTTCGAGCTGCGTTTCCTGGGCGATACGCCGATGATCACGCTGCTCGAGCGCCACGGTCATATGCCGCTGCCGCCTTATATCACCCGCGAGGACGAGCTCAACGACCGAGAGCGCTACCAGACCGTCTATGCCCGTCGCGATGGCGCGGTGGCCGCGCCCACCGCGGGGCTGCACTTCGATGAGCCGCTGCTCGAGGCTCTGGCCGAGAAGGGCGTGGAGAGCGCCTTCGTGACCCTGCATGTCGGCGCCGGCACCTTCCAGCCGGTGCGCGCCGACGATATTCGCGACCATCATATGCACAGCGAGTGGATCGAGGTCGACGAGTCCGCCTGTGCCAAGGTGCAAGCCGCCCGCGCCGCCGGCCGGCGGGTGATCGCGGTGGGCACCACCAGCGTGCGCTGCCTGGAGTCGGCGTGCCAGAAGAGCGGCAGCGGCGAGATCGCGCCCTATCGCGGCGAGACCGATATCTTCATCTACCCCGGCTATGCGTGGCAGTGCGTCGATGCGCTGATCACCAACTTCCACCTGCCGGAGTCGACGCTGCTGATGCTGGTATCGTCCTTTACCGGCTATGACACCATGATGGCGGCCTACCGCGAGGCGGTGGCCGAGCGCTACGCCTTCTTCAGCTACGGCGATGCCATGTTTTTAACCCGCGAGAGTTCCTGACCCGTAAGGCCTCCTGAGCGGCCAGGCAGATAACGAGATTCCCATGCGTAACGACTGCTTCATGAGCTTCGAACAACTGGCCAGCGACGGGCGCGCCCGACGCGGCCGCCTGAGCTTCCCGCGTGGCACGGTGGAAACCCCCGCCTTCATGCCGGTGGGCACCTACGGCACCGTCAAGGGCATGACGCCCCAGTCGGTGGAGGAGATCGGCGCCGAGATCATCCTCGGCAATACCTTCCATCTATGGCTTCGCCCCGGCACCGAGGTGATCGAGGGCCACGGCGACTTGCACGACTTCTCCCAGTGGCACAAGCCGATCCTCACCGACTCTGGCGGTTTCCAGGTCTTCTCGCTGGGCGAGATGCGCAAGATCACCGAACAGGGCGTGCACTTCCGCTCGCCGGTGGACGGCAGCAAGGTGTTCATGGGCCCCGAAGAGTCGATGGCAGTGCAGCGCTCGCTGGGTTCGGACGTGGTGATGATCTTCGACGAGTGCACGCCCTACCCGGCCACCAAGCAGGAGGCCGAGTTCTCGATGCAGCGCTCGCTGCGCTGGGCGCAGCGCTCCCGGGACGCCCATGGCGACTCGTCCTCGGCGCTGTTCGGCATCATTCAGGGCGGCATGTATCCGGCGCTGCGTGAGGCCTCGCTCAAGGGCCTGCTCGACATCGGCTTCGACGGCCTGGCGATTGGCGGCCTGTCGGTGGGCGAGCCCAAGGAGGAGATGATCAAGGTGCTCGACTACCTGCCGACCTGGATGCCGGCGGAGAAGCCGCGCTACCTGATGGGGGTCGGCAAGCCCGAGGATCTGGTCGAGGGCGTACGCCGCGGCGTGGATATGTTCGACTGCGTGATGCCGACCCGCAACGCCCGCAACGGCCACCTATTCACCGCCGAGGGCACGGTCAAGATTCGCAATGCCAAGCACCGCCACGATACCCGCCCGCTGGAGGCCGACTGCGACTGCTACACCTGCCAGCACTTTTCCCGCGGCTATCTCCACCATCTCGACCGCTGCGGCGAGATGCTCGGCTCGATGCTCAATACCATCCATAACCTGCGCCACTACCAGCGACTGATGGCCGGTTTGCGCGGGGCTATCGAAGCGGGTACATTGGCGAACTTCGTGGAAATGTTCTATGCGCGACGCGGCTTGCCCGTGCCTCCGGCCCCCGAGCAGTGACGCGGCGCGCTAACCCTTGTCGTAACCTTTCGTTTCTCAGGAGATAACGTCTCATGCTGGACTTCTTCATCTCGCCGGCCTATGCCGAAGGCGGCGCCGCCGGTGGCGGTATGGCCCAGATCATCATGCTGGTCGGTTTCGTGGCCATCTTCTACTTCCTGCTGTGGCGTCCGCAGGCCAAGCGTGCCAAGCAGCACAAGCAGCTGGTCTCGAGCCTCTCCAAGGGCGATGAAGTGGTGATCGGCGGCGGTGTGCTAGGCCGTATCACCAAGGTCAGCGACGACAGCGAATTCTTCTCCATGGAAGTCGCCGAAGGCACCGAGATCAACGTTCAAAAGAACGCCGTGGCTGCCGTGCTGCCCAAGGGCACCCTCAAGTCCATCTGATTTGCGGGGCAGTGACCACACGCCGCGTCCGGGCGAACCCCCGGGCGCGGCGTCTGTCCAAGCGCCGAACCCTTCTGGTACACGCCACGTCACTGCGTCAGCGTCGCCGTCAGTCAGCTACAAGGCAGGGCCTGCATGCTCAACCGATATCCCCTGTGGAAGTATCTGCTCATACTTCTCGTGCTCGTTGTGGGCCTGATCTATTCGCTGCCCAATCTGTACCAGGCGGACCCCGCCGTTCAGATCAGCAGCGCCCGCAGCGAAGCCCCGCTCAGCGAGCAACGACTGGCACAGATCCAGTCGGCCCTCGATGAAGCCGGAATCAGCGTTTCCGCCACCGACGTCGCTGACGACGGTGTCCTCATCCGTCTCGCCGAGGCAGACGACCAACTCGCCGCCCGCGAGCTGATCGGCGACATTCTGGATGACGATGACTATGTGATCGCCATCAATCTCGCCGAATCCACGCCGCAGTGGCTGCAGAGCTTCGCCGCTTCACCGATGACCCTGGGTCTCGACCTGCGCGGCGGGGTGCACTTCCTGCTCGAGGTCGACATGGACGCCGCCGTGGAGCAGCGTCTCGAGGTCAACGCCAGTGCCATGCGCGAGATGCTGCGCGGCGAGCGGATCCGCTACCGCAACACCGAGATTGACGGCCGCGACCTGACGCTGACCTTCATCAACGATGAAGACCGCGACCGCGCCCGCACCCTGATCAGTCGCGAATTCCCCGACTTCGACTACAGCAACCAGGGCGACGGCCGCGGCGCCAGCCTGGTGATGACCATGACCGACCAGGCGGTCAACGAGCTGCAGGACTATGCGGTCAACCAGAACCTGACCACCCTGCGCAATCGCGTCGACGAACTCGGCGTGGCCGAGCCGATGGTGCAGCGTCAGGGCCCTGATCGTATCGTGGTCGAACTGCCCGGCGTGCAGGACACTGCCGCCGCCAAGCGCGTGGTGGGGGCCACCGCCAACCTCGAGTTTCGCCTCGAGGCGCGCCCCGATACGCCGGACAACGAGATCGAGACGTTCAGCTTCCGCAACGACGAGTCGCGTACCGCCGACCTGATGCGCGACGTGATCCTCACCGGCGACAGCGTCTCCAACGCCAACCGCAGCTTCGATGAGAACGGTCGCCCGCAGGTCAATATCAACCTCGACGGTACCGGCGGTACCCTGATGAACCGCGCCACGCGCACCAACATCGGTCGCAACATGGCGGTGCTGTTCATCGAGCACAACACCCGCACCACCACGGTGATCGAGGACGGTGAAGAGGTGGAGGTGCGCGAGCCCTACACCGAACGCGGCCTGATCAGCCTGGCCACCATTCAGAGCGCGCTGGGCAACAGCTTCCGCATCACCGGGCTCGACTCGCCCACCGAAGCCGCCGACCTGGCCCTGCTGCTGCGCTCCGGCTCGCTGGCCGCGCCGATCTACTTCGTGCAGGAGCGCACCATCGGCCCCAGCCTCGGTCAGGACAACATCGACCGCGGGGTGACCTCGATCATGGTCGGCCTGGCGCTGGTGGTGCTGTTCATGCTGGTGCGCTACAAGGTGTTCGGGGTGATCGCCAATATCGCCTTGACCATCAACCTGACGCTGCTGGTGGCGGCAATGTCGATGCTCGGCGCCACCCTGACCCTGCCCGGCATCGCCGGCATGGTCTTGACGCTGGGCATGGCAGTGGATGCCAACGTCTTGATATTCGAGCGAATACGCGAAGAGCTACGCGGCGGCCTGTCGGTACAGCAGGCCATCCATGCCGGCTATGAGCGCGCCTTCACCTCGATCATCGACGCCAATATCACCACCCTGCTGGTGGCGGTCATCCTGTTCTCGATCGGCACCGGGCCGGTCAAGGGCTTCGCCGTCACCCTGTCACTGGGCATCATGACCTCGATGTTCACCGCCCTGCTGGTCACCCGCGCCATGGTCAACCTGACCTACGGCGGCAAGCCGGTGAAGAAGATCTGGATATGAGGAGCCTCGCGATGCGACAGTTCGATTTCATGGGCAAGCGCCGCCTGGCCTTCATCGTCTCTGCAGTCTTGCTGCTGGTGTCGATCGGCTCGCTGGTGGTGCAGCAGCTCAACCTGGGCCTCGACTTCACCGGCGGCACGCTGGTCGAGGTGCGCTACGCCACGGCCCCAGCGCTGGACATGGTGCGCCAGGCGCTGGAGAGTGAAGGCTTCCGCGACGTCTCGGTGCAGACCTTCGGCGCCTCCAACGAGATCCTGATCCGCCTGCAGCAGGACTTCGACCCCGACGTCGGCCAGCAGGTGGTCAGCCTGCTGCGCGGCGACGGCGCCGAGGTCGAGCTGATCCGCGCCGAGTTCGTCGGCGCCCAGGTCGGCGAGCAACTGCGCGACCAGAGCGGCATGGGCATGCTGGTGGCCCTCGGCATCGTGATGCTCTACGTCGCCTTCCGCTTCCAGTACAAGTTCGCCATCGGCGCACTGCTGGCACTGGTCCACGACGTGATCATCGTGGTCGGGGTGTTCTCGCTATTTCAACTCGACTTCGATCTTACCGTGCTGGCCGCGCTGCTGGCGGTGATCGGCTACTCGCTGAACGATACCATCGTGGTCTACGACCGCATCCGCGAGACGATACGCAAGTCACGTATCGACGATATGCCGGCGATCTTCAACGAAGCCATCAACATGACCCTGTCGCGCACGCTGGCGACGTCTGGTACCACCTTGCTGGTGCTGATCGCGCTGCTGCTGCTCGGCGGCGACATGATCCACTACTTCTCGATCGCCCTGATCATTGGCGTCGTAGTCGGTACCTTCTCGTCGATCTACGTGGCGGCCGCCCTGCTGCTGATGGTCAAGCTGCAGCGCCAGGACCTGATCCCGGCCAAGAAGGAAGACCCCGAGGAAGAGGGCGAAGAGCAGTTGCCCTAGCGAGCGCCGTGCGCCGCAAGATGCTAACGACAACTCCCGCGTGCCCACAAAAAACCCCCGCCGGATTCGATCCGACGGGGGTTTTCGTTTGGTGCTGGGCGCTGGGCGCTCTGCGCTTACTTAGAAATGCGGTGCCAGCTGCTGCACCAGCGCCTTGTAAAGGCGCGGGCTGGCGGCCATCAGCTGGCCTTCTGTTTCGACGCTGGGGCGACCGTCAAGGCTGCCCATCAGCGCGCCGGCCTCCTTGAGCAGTAGCGTGCCAACCAGCTTGTCCTGCTCCTCGAGGCCCAGCACGAAGACAGCATCGGCACGGCCGGAAGCCAGTTCGGCGATGTCCAGCAGGCCACTGCCGGTGGCACGCTGCACTTCGATCTGCGGACCAAGCTGCTGGATCAGCGTCAGGTAGGCCGGCAGCTGGCGCGGGCGCAGCCAGCTCTCGGGCAGGCTCATGGCGATACGTGCACCGCCGATTGCCGAGGTCTTCGGCACGCGGATACGCTTGCCGTTGTACTGGGCGCCGCGACCGCGGCTGGCCAGGTACTCATCATCGCTGAACGGGCAGATCACCACTGCATGCTCGGGACGTCCCTTGACCAGACACACCAGCGACAGCGCGAAGCCGGCGCTAGCCACGCTGAGGTTGGAGTAGCCGTGAAAGGGTTCGATCACCCAGTGCACGTCGCGGCCTTCACCCTCGCCTTCACGGTAGGGGGTGTAGCGGCCTGAGATGCCGTGCTGCGGGTAACCCCGCGCCAGCTGACGGGCAATTAGGGTCTCGGCGTTGCGAGCGGTGTCTTCCAACAGACGCTCGAGATTGTGTTCTTCGTGAGCGTTCTCGATACGCTCACGAATGCGCAGAAACTGTTCGGCGGCGCTGCGCGCAGCGCGCAACCCGAATTGGACCATCGGATGCATGATCGGGCCTTGAGGAGTCGGTAGATGTTAAAGAACGTGTTGCACGATTGAGCCGCGGTGAGGCAAAGGCTGACGGGCGACGCCGCGCATGCTAGCAGAAAGCGCCACCGGGGGCCATCTCCACCGCCGCGGCCTGCGCAGTGCGTCGCGCCCATGCTAAACTAGGCGGCCGCAATGCAGCGCCTCGCGCACTCGCTCAACCATCGCCAAGGCTCCCCATGCTCGACTCCATCCGCATCGTGCTGATCGGCACCAGTCACCCCGGCAATCTCGGCGGCACCGCGCGTGCCATGAAGAACATGGGGCTCGCCGATCTGGTGCTGGTGGCACCGCGCAGTGAACACCGCTCGGCGGAGGCGATTTCGCGTGCCTCCGGCGCCGATACTATTCTTGCCGCGGCGCGCTGCGTCGAGTCTCTTGAGGACGCAGTGGGGGACTGCAGCCTGGTGGTGGGGGCCAGCGCCCGCTCGCGCACCCTGCCGTGGCCGATGCTGACACCGCGTCAGCTCGGCGAGCGCTTGCCCAGTGAGCTGGCCGGCGAGGGCGCCCGGGTAGCGCTGGTGTTCGGCCGCGAGGACAGCGGCCTGACCAATGCCGAGCTGCAGCGCTGCCACGCCCACGTGCACATCCCCTCCAACCCCGACTTCAGCTCGCTCAACCTGGTCACCGCGGTGCAGGTGCTGTCCTACGAGTGTCGCCTGGCGTGGCTCGCTGCCGAGCACAGCGAGGCGCCCGAGGTCACCGAGCAGGACCAGCCGTTTGGCGTGGCCTGGGACAACCCACCGGCCAGTCACGCCGATCTCGAGCGCTTCTTCGAGCACCTCGAGCGAGTGCTGATCGATGTCGAGTTCCACGACCCGGCCAAGCCGCGCCATCTGATGGCACGGCTGCGGCGTCTCTATCTCCGCGCGCGCCCCGACCAGATGGAAGTCAACATCCTGCGCGGCATGCTCAGCGCGGTGCAAAAGCGCTGTAGCGAGCCCCCGCGGGGCTAGCCTGCGCGCTGCCTTGCAGGGGGCCGAGCCCACCCCAATAATGAACCTAGACGCCAATGATCGCGCTTGCGCGACCGGCTCACCGTCATTCAAGGATTGCCGCATGTTTGCCCGACTGCGTGAAGACATCAACAGCGTATTCGCCCGCGATCCCGCGGCGCGCAACTTCCTCGAAGTGCTGACCAACTACCCCGGCCTGCACGCCCTGCTGCTGCATCGCTGCGGCCACTGGCTGTGGCGCAAGAACCTCAAGTGGCTGGCGCGCACCCTGTCGACCTTCTCGCGCTGGCTGACCGGCATCGAGATCCACCCCGGTGCGACCATCGGTCGGCGCTTCTTCATCGACCACGGCATGGGCGTGGTGATTGGCGAGACCGCACTGGTTGGCGACGACGTCACCCTCTACCAGGGCGTGACCCTGGGCGGCACCAGTTGGAGCAAGGGCAAGCGCCACCCAACCCTGGGCGACGGCGTGATCGTCGGTGCCGGCGCCAAGATCCTGGGGCCGTTTACCGTCGGTGCCGGCGCCAAGGTCGGCTCCAATGCAGTGGTCACCAAGGAGGTGCCGCCCGGCGCCACGGTGGTCGGCATTCCCGGCAAGGTCGTCAAGCGCGCCGACCCCGATGTCGAAGCCGTGCTCGACGTTGATCCGGCACGCCGTGAAGCGATCTGCCAGAAATTCGGCTTCGATGCCTACGGTGTCAGCCAGGACATGCCCGACCCGGTGGCGCGCTCGATGCAGGCGATGCTCGACCATATGCACGCCGTCGATGAGCGCATCGAGCAGATGTGCGGCACCCTGCGCAAACTCGACGCCAGCTACCGCGACGGCCACCTGCCGGAGCTGCGCGACGAGGACTTCGCCGAGATTCTCGACGACGTCGACAGCTGCTGCCCGCCGCGCGACAAGCCGTCATCCAGGGAGGACGGTAACCAGCGCTGACCCCGGGCAGCGGCTAAAGTTGACCGGGGCGCTGGGTTTTTCCCATAATGGCGCTTTGCGATCCGCCATCAGGCTGCGATGCCCCTATGCGCTTGACCACCAAAGGACGCTACGCCGTCACCGCGATGCTCGACCTGGCACTCAACGCCAGGCAGGGGCCGACCTGCCTGGCCGAGATTTCCAAGCGCCAAGAGATCTCGCTGTCGTATCTCGAGCAGCTGTTTGCCCGCCTGCGCCGCGCCCAGCTGGTCAAGAGCGTACGCGGCCCCGGCGGCGGTTATCAGCTGGCCCAGTCGCCGGCCGATATCTCGGTGGCGCGGGTCATCGATGCCGTCAACGAGTCGGTGGATGCCACCCGCTGCCAGGGGCTTTCCGACTGTCAGCGCGGCGATATCTGCCTGACTCACCACCTGTGGTGCGAGCTGTCTCAGGAGATTCACGGCTTTCTCGACGGCATCACCCTCGGCACCCTGGTCGAGCGCCACGAAGTGCAGCATATCGCCGCACGCCAGCGGCGCCGCACCGATGACGCCACCATTGCGGTGTCGCCCTCTTGAGCGCCATGTCATGCCGCTCCGCTACCGTTACCAGTGAAGTCACCGCCTCATGAACACGCCGGTCTATCTCGATTATGCCGCCACCACCCCGGTCGACCCCCGTGTCGCTGAGGTCATGGCCCGTCACTTGACGCAGGACGGCACCTTCGCCAACCCCGCCTCGCGCAGCCACATGCTCGGCTGGCTGGCGGAGCAGGCGGTCGAGGGCGCGCGCCGTCAGGTCGCCGACCTGCTGAATGCCGACCCGCGCGAGGTCGTCTGGACCAGCGGCGCCACCGAGGCCGATAATCTGGCACTGATTGGCTTCATGCGCGCCAATCGCGCCCGCGGCAGTCATCTGGTGACCTCGCGCATCGAACATAAGGCAGTGGTCGACACCGCCAAGGCGCTGGAAGCCGAGGGATTCGAGGTGACCTGGCTCGATCCGCAGCCCGACGGACGAATCACGCCCACCCAGCTGGCCGAGGCGCTGCGCGACGACACCGTGCTGGTGTCGCTGATGGCGGTCAATAACGAGCTCGGCGTGATCAACGACCTGGCCGCACTGGCCGAGGTCAGCCACGCCCACGGCGCCGTCTTCCACGTCGATGCCGCCCAGGCCGCCGGCAAGCTACCGCTGGACGTCAGTGCCATGGGCATCGACCTGCTGTCGCTGTCGGCGCACAAGCTCTACGGGCCCAAGGGCGTCGGCGCGCTCTATGTCCGCCGCAGCCCGGATATTCGACTCGACGCGCTGATTCACGGCGGTGGTCACGAGCGCGGCATGCGCTCGGGCACCCTGGCCACTCATCAGATCGCCGGCATGGGCGAGGCCTTCGCCCTGGCCAGCGCCGAGGGCGAGGATGACCAGCGCCATATCACCGAACTACGCGACCGGTTCCTGGCCGGTCTCGCCGACCTCGACGGCGTACATCGCAATACTGCCGTCGAGGTGGCGGTACCCAATATCGTCAACCTGGCGTTCGACGGCGTCGACGGCGAGTCGCTGCTGATGGCGCTGCGCCACCTGGCGATCTCAACCGGCTCGGCATGCAACTCGGCCAGCGTCGAGCCGTCATACGTATTGAAGGGCATCGGCGTACCGCGCTCTCGGGCTCTGGCTTCGCTGCGCTTCAGCTTCGGGCGCTTCACCCAGCGCGAGGACGTGGATACCGCAATCCAGGAGCTTCGCCACGCTATCACCGCGCTGCGCCGCTGAGCGGCAAGTCGCCGACACCCTTATGCTAGAGTGACTGCCATCCGGCAGCGTTTCTCAAGGAGGCAATATCATGGCCCATCTCTCGATCACTACCGCCGCCGCCCAGCAGATCCAGCAGGTGCTGGAGGAGCGTGGTCAGGGCCTTGGCCTGCGCGTCACGGTCAAGCCCAGCGGCTGCTCGGGCTACAGCTACGTGCTCGACTTCGCCGACGAGGCCGCCGCCAACGACGTGTCCTTCGAGGAGCACGGCGTCCGCGTGTTCGTCGCCCCGGAGGCGCTGGAGATGCTTGACGGTAGCGAAGTCGACTATGTCTCGGAAGGGCTCAACCGCTTCTTTCGCTTCAACAATCCCAACGTCAAGGACCAGTGCGGCTGCGGCGAAAGCTTCACTGTGTAAGGCGCCTGCGGCGCGATGATTGTTCGATGCCGCGGGAAAGCGCTATAATGCGCGGCCAATCGGTACGACGGCGCTCGCGCCGGCTACCCTTGTGCCGATCCTGATTCACGTCGCGCCGCCCCAGGCCCATGCCTCGCATGGCTCCCGCCCGGGCGGCGCGATGTCATCCGCGATGGCCCGATTTCATTCCACGGTTTCACCCCTGCCCAACGGAGACACGTCCCATGGCTACCGAACGCACCCTGTCCATCATCAAGCCCGATGCCGTCGCCAAGAACGCCATTGGCGAGATCATCGCGCGCTTCGAGAAGGCCGGCCTCCAGGTCGTCGCCGCCAAGATGCTGCACCTCGACGAGGCCAAGGCCGGCGGTTTCTATGCCGAGCACAAGGAGCGCCCCTTCTTCGGTGATCTGGTTGGCTTCATGACCTCAGGCCCGGTAGTGGTGCAGGTTCTCGAAGGCGAGGACGCGATCGCCAAAAACCGCGAGCTGATGGGTGCCACCAACCCCAAGGAAGCCGCCGCCGGCACCATCCGCGCCGACTTCGCCCAGTCCATCGACGCCAACGCCGTTCACGGCTCTGATTCTGCCGAATCTGCCCAGCGTGAGATCGACTATTTCTTCAGCGCCGACGAGCTCTGCCCGCGCTGAGGCAACGCCACACGCCCTCCCGCAGGGGTGCCTTGCGCCCCTGCCCCAACGACCCGCTGACCGCCATGACTGCCACTACCGCTCCCCAACGCACCAATCTGCTGGGCCTGTCTCGTGAGCAGATGGAGGCCTTCTTCCTCTCCATCGGCGAGAAGAAGTTTCGTGCCGCCCAGGTCATGAAATGGATCCACCACGAAGGCTGCGACGACTTCGAGGCGATGACCAACCTCTCCAAGGCGCTGCGCGCGCGACTGGCTGAGGTCGCCGAGATCCGCGGGCCGGGGGTGGTCTATGAAGGCACCTCCAGCGACGGTACCCGCAAGTGGGTACTCGAGGTAGAGGACGGCAGCTACGTCGAGACGGTGCTGATTCCGGCCGACAATGGCTCGCGCCGCACCCTGTGCGTGTCGTCCCAGGTCGGCTGCTCGCTGGACTGCAGCTTCTGCTCCACCGGCAAGCAGGGCTTTCAGCGCAACCTCACCGCCGCCGAGATCATCGGCCAGGTGTGGGTCGCCAGCCGCAGTGCCGGACCGCAGAAGGACACCGCTCAGCGCGCCGTCACCAACGTGGTGATGATGGGCATGGGCGAGCCGCTGATGAACTACGACAACGTCGTGCCGGCAATGAAGCTGATGCTCGACGATAGCGCCTATGGCCTCTCCAAGCGCCGCGTCACGCTGTCCACCTCGGGCGTGGTGCCGATGCTCGACAAGCTCGGCGACGAGGTCGACGTGAGCCTGGCAATCTCGCTGCACGCCGCCACCGACGAGCTGCGCAGCGAACTGGTACCGATCAATCGCAAGTACAACATCCGCGCCCTGCTCGACGCCTGCCACCGCTATCTGGCCAAGTGCGACAGCGCCCGCGTGGTTACCATCGAATATACCCTGATCAAGGACGTCAACGACCAGCAACAGCACGCCACCGAGCTGGCCGAGCTGCTGCATGAGCTGCCGTGCAAGATCAACCTGATCCCGTTCAACCCCTTCCCGCACTCGGGGTATGAGAAGCCATCGCGCAACCAGGTGATGCGCTTCCAGCAGTGGCTCTATGAGCTGGGCTACAACGCGCCGATACGCACCACTCGTGGCGACGACATCGACGCCGCCTGCGGGCAGCTGGTGGGGCGCGTCAAGGATCGTACCAAGCGCCACGCTCGCTATATTCAATCGATTCAGCTCGACGCCGACTGAGGCGGGTGGCGACCTTGACTTCAACCGGACACAGCGCTTTGATGGGTAGGTTTTTCAAGCTGTTGTTGCATCTTGCAGCCCCCGTGCAGCTGCCTGATGTCGCGTCTACCCCATGCGCCGAGAGGACCCGATGACCCGTCGCCATGCCCTGCCAGGAAGCCGCTCGCTACGGCCTATGCTGATTGGCCTGTTCGGCGCCGTCTGGCTGGCCGGCTGCAGCAGCCAAGCGGTGCAGCCAGAGAGCGGCACCAACCCCTCCGAGGCCTACACCCAGTTGGGCATGGCCTATCTCGAGCGCGACAACCTGCCGCGCGCCCAGCGAGCCCTGAACCGCGCGCTGGAGGTGGCCCCTAATGACGCCGAGACGCTCCAAGCACTGGCCATGGTCTATCAGCGCCAGGGCGAACACGAGCTTGCCGACGAACACTTCCTGCGTGCGCTTTCCAGCAACGCGGGCTTTACACGGGCACGCAACAACTACGCGGCCTTCCTGTATGATCGAGGCCGACTAAGAGACGCCTGCTCGCAGCTCGAGCAGGCCACCCAGGATACACAGTACGACAACCGCGCCCAGCTGTTCGCCAACCTGGGCCAGTGCCAGCGGGAAATGGGCGATCTCGACGCAGCGGTCACCAGCCTCGAGCGCGCCCAGGCCATCGACATGCGCAGCCCGCGCAGCTACTTCACGCTGGCCGAAATCGAATATGCCCAGGGCAATCACTCACGGGCCTGGGAACAGCTGCAATCATTCATGCGCCTGGCCGGCACCACGCCGGCGAGTCTCGAACTGGCCCGCGACATCGCCGATGCCCGCGGGGATATCGAGAACCGGCGTTTCTTCACCGAGCAGCTCAATGCCCTGGGTCATGCACCCTGATCACCGAATCTTGACGAAGGATGCTCAGCCATGAGCGACATTCACGATAATGACGTAGCGGACTTTGCCCCCCAATCGTCACCCGGCGACCTGCTAAAGCGCGAGCGCGAGCGCCAGGGCATGCCGCTCGATGAGGTGGCCACTGCCCTCAACCTACGACCTGCGGTGGTACGCGGCCTGGAGAGCGACAATTACGACGAGGTCCCGGTAGCCGCTTATCGTCGTGGCTACCTGCGCGCCTATTCGCGACTGCTGGGCATCGACGACAAGCCAGTCATCACCGCTTACAACAACCGCTTCGGCGGTGCCGAGACCGATCGCAAGGTCACCCCGGTCCATGTGACCAAGCCGCCCTCCAAGCTCGGCGCCTGGCTGTTCAAGCTGGTCACCCTGCTGGTAATCGTCGCCCTGATCGCCCTCACCCTGCTGTGGTGGCAGAGCCGCGAGGGCACCGACCTGCTCGGCATGGGTGGCGGTGAACCGGTGGCCGTTGACACCCTCGACGGCACCACCATTACCGAGGGCGAAGCCGATAGCGAGCCACTGCCGCCGCTACCCGACGACGAAAGCGACCTGGGCCTGGTCGACGATGCTCCCCTCACCGGCGATGACGCGCTGCTGGCCGATGACCCGCTGCTGACCGATGACGCACAACCCAGCGTCCCCGCCGACGAACCCACCGGCGACCCGCTGGTCGAAGCCCCGGCACTCGCCGAAGCGCCATCGGAAGAGGGCCTCGCTGGCGAGGCGACCGCTGAAGACGAGCCGGCCGTGGGTGACCTGGCCGACGCCGCCAGCGCCGAGATCGAGGAGGCCGCTGCCGCAGACGACGACGGCGCCGCCGACCCTGGCATAATCCAGCTGACGTTCAACGAGCAGTCCTGGACCGAGATCTTCGATGCCGGCAATCAGCGGGTGTTCGTTGGCCTGCAGGAGCCCGGCACCCAGGCCACCGTAGAGGGCGAGCCGCCCTTCCGTCTCACCGTGGGCAATGCCACCGGCGTCGAGCTGCGCTATCTCGGCGACCAGGTCGACCTGGTCGGCTATGCCGGCAGTAACAACGTTGCCCGCTTCACTCTGGGAGAATGACCTAGTCGCTATGCACGCTCAGTCTCCAATTACACGCCGTAAGTCGCGTCAGATTCACGTCGGCTCGGTCGCCGTCGGCGGCGGAGCGCCGATCTCGGTGCAGAGCATGACCAACACCGATACTCTCGACGTGGCCGCCACCGTGGCGCAGATCCGTCAGCTCGAGGCTGCCGGTGCCGATATCGTGCGCGTCTCGGTGCCCGACATGGACGCCGCCGAGGCCTTCGGCAAGATCAAGCGCGAGGTCGCGGTACCGCTGGTCGCCGACATCCACTTCGACTACAAGATCGCCCTGCGCGTCGCCGAGCTGGGGGTCGACTGCCTGCGCATCAATCCCGGTAACATCGGCCGTGAAGACCGGGTCCGTGCGGTGGTTTCAGCTGCCCGTGACAACGGCATTCCGATCCGCGTCGGCGTCAACGCCGGCTCCCTGGAGAAGGACCTGCAAAAGAAGTACGGCGAGCCGACACCGGCGGCGCTGGTCGAGTCGGCGATGCGCCATATCGATCACCTCGAACGCCTCGACTTCCCCGACTTCAAGGTCAGCGTCAAGGCCTCCGATGTGTTCATGGCGGTGGCCGCCTACCGCGACCTCGCGAGCCGCATCGAGCAGCCGCTGCATCTCGGCATCACCGAAGCCGGCGGCCTGCGCTCGGGCACCGTCAAATCGTCGATCGGCCTTGGCATGCTGCTGATGGACGGCATCGGCGACACCATTCGCGTGTCGCTGGCCGCCGATCCCGTCGAGGAGATCAAGGTCGGCTTCGACATGCTCAAGAGCCTGCGCTTGCGCAGCAAGGGGATCAACTTCATCGCCTGCCCCAGCTGCTCGCGCCAGAACTTCGACGTCATCGGTACCATGAACGCCCTCGAGGAGCGCCTCGAAGACGTCATGACCCCGCTCGACGTGTCGGTGATCGGCTGCGTGGTCAACGGCCCCGGCGAGGCCAAGGAAGTCGATGTCGGCCTGACCGGTGGCAGCCCCGCCAACCTGGTGTATATCGACGGCAAACCCGCCAGCAAGCTGCGTAACGATCACCTGGTCGACGATCTCGAGCGTCTGATCCGGGAGCGTGTACGCCTCAAAGAACAGGCCGAACAGGACGTGATCGCCCGGGACCTCTGAGAGCCCGGCGATGAGTAAGGAGCAAGCGTTGAGCGACAAGAAGATACAGGCCATTCGTGGCATGAATGACCTGCTGCCCGACCAGTCGCCGTACTGGCAGTATTTCGAGGCCCAGGTACAGACCCTGATGCAGCGTTACGGCTATGCCGAAGTACGCATGCCGATCGTCGAGCAGACCGCGCTGTTCGCACGCTCCATCGGCGAGGTCACCGACATCGTCGAGAAGGAGATGTACACCTTCGACGATCGCAACGGCGACAGCCTCACGCTGCGTCCGGAAGGCACCGCCAGCTGCGTGCGTGCCGCCATGCAGCACGGCCTGCTGCACAACCAGACCCAACGACTCTGGTATCAGGGGCCGATGTTTCGCCATGAGCGCCCCCAGAAGGGCCGCTACCGGCAGTTCCACCAGGTCGGCGTCGAGACCTTCGGCCTCGAGGGCCCGGACATCGATGCCGAGCTGATCCTGCTCTCAGCGCGGCTGTGGAAGCAGCTCGGTCTGCTCGAGCATGTCACCCTGGAGCTCAACTCGTTGGGCTCGTTAGAGGCGCGAGCCGCCTACCGTGACACCCTGGTGGCCTACTTCGAGCAGCATCTCGACCTGCTCGACGAGGACTCGCGGCGGCGGCTCACCAGCAACCCACTGCGCATCCTCGACTCCAAGAATCCCGACATGGCGGCCATGCTCGACGCCGCCCCGCAGCTGATGGATCACCTCGATGCCGAGTCGCGGGAGCACTTCGAAGCGCTTACCGCGACCCTCGACGCTGCCGGTATCGGCTATGTGATCAATCCGCGCCTGGTGCGCGGCCTCGACTACTACTCGCGCACGGTATTCGAGTGGACCACCAGCGCACTGGGCAGCCAGGGTACGGTGTGCGCTGGCGGCCGCTACGACGGCCTGGTCGAGCAGCTGGGCGGCAAGCCGACTCCGGCAGTGGGCTTCGCAATGGGCATCGAGCGACTGATCCTGCTGCTCGAGACCCTCGACCTGGTGCCCGACGAGGCCACCCCGTCGCTCGACCTCTATCTCCTGGGCATGGATGCCGCCGCCTCGCGCGAGGCACTGCTGCTCGGCGAAACCCTGCGCGAGGCGCTACCCGCACTGCGCGTACAGGTGCACTGCGGCGGCGGCAGTTTCAAGAGCCAGATCAAGAAAGCCGACAAGAGCGGCGCGCGGCTGGCGCTGCTGCTGGGTGAGAACGAGCTCGCCGAGGGCAGCGTGACGGTGAAATTTCTGCGCGACGAGCGCGAACAGTGCAGCCTGCCGCGTGACGGCCTAGCCGCGGCGCTGTCCGAGCTGTTGAACGTCGCTTGATCGCTGCGGCGCAATGGCGCCGCAGCATGCATTCCGAATTCAGAGGAGACCGCCCGTGGCGGAGCTGAGAAGCGAAGAAGAACAGCTTGATGCCATCAAGGCCTGGTGGAAGAACAATGGCACCTCGCTGATTGCTGGGGTAGTGATCGCCGTCTCCGGCGTACTGGGCTGGAACGCCTGGCAGAACTATCAGGAGAATCAGTCCGAAGCGGCCTCGCTGCGCTATCAGCAGCTGCTCAGCCTGGCCGCCGACCCCGCGCTCGACGAAGGCGGTCGCGCCGAGGCGCGCGGCCTGATCGACGAGATCACCGACAACCATGGCCGCACCCTCTACGCCGACCTGGCGCAGATGTTCGAGGCGCGGCTGGCGGTGGCCGAGGGCGACCTGGCCGCGGCCCGAGCGGCACTCGGCGATGTGATTGATGGCAACGCCCGCGACTATATCCAGGCCCTGGCGCGGCTTCGCCTGGCGAGAGTCCAGATTGCCGACGGCAACCCCGAGGCAGCGCTCGAGGTGCTCGATAGCGGCATCCCCGACTCGCTGTCGGCCCAGCGCCAGGATATCCGCGGTGACGCCTTCGTGGCCCTGGAGCGCGACGACGAAGCCCGCGATGCCTACCGCCAGGCCATGGCGCTGGCCGTGGAGCACGGCCAGTCGCTGTACGGCGTACAACTCAAGCTCGACAACCTCGGTGCGGAGGATGCCACCCTATGAAACCGACTCTCGTGATCGCTGCCGCGGCGCTGGCTCTGCTGGCCGGCTGTGCCGGCAGTGTGGAGCCGCAGTATCCGCCCAAGGAGCTGACCAGCTTCGATGAGCAGGCCAGCTTCAGCACCGCCTGGAGCCAGCGCGTCGGCCGCGGCCTGGGCCGCGCGACCTATCCTATCGCCCCGTCTCGCGAGGACGGAGTGATCTACGCCGCTGACGAGCGCGGCGAGATCTATGCGATGGACGCCGAGAGCGGCGACACCCTGTGGCGCAAGGACCTCGACACCCCCGTCTCCAGCGGCCTCAATGCCATTGCCGGCCAGATCTACCTGGGTACCCGCAACGGCGAAGTGCTGGCACTGAGCCAGAACGACGGCGAAATCCTGTGGCGCACCCGCGTCTCCAGCGAGGTACTGGCCGCGCCCCAGGCCAACCAGCAGTTGCTGGTGGTACAGAGCGTCGACGGCAACGTCACTGCGCTGGATCGCAGCAGCGGCAACGAAGTCTGGGTGCACTCCAGCTCTCAGCCGGCGCTGACCCTGCGCGGCACCGGCACGCCGCAGGTCATCGACCCGGTAACCTTCGTCGGCTTCGCCAACGGCCGCCTGGCGACCCTCGACAACCGCAGCGGCCAGCCGCTGATGGAGATGCGTGTCGCCGTGCCCCAGGGCCGTACCGAGGTGGACCGCCTGGTGGACCTCGACGGTCAGCCGCTGCTGACGCCGGACGGACGCCTCTACGTCACCAGCTACAACGGCCGCCTGCTGGCCATGGAGGCCACCTCCGGCGAAATCCTGTGGGAGCGCGAGCACTCCAGCTACCTGTCGCCGCTGCTGGTCGGTGACACCCTCTACACGGTCAACGAAGCCAGCCACATCCTGGCCCTCGACGCCCTCTCCGGCCGCCTGCTATGGCGTTCCGAAGATTTCGAAGGCCGCTGGATCACCGCCCCGGCACTGGCCGACAACAAGCTGGTATTCGGCGACTTCGAAGGCTACATGCACCTGCTCGATCGCAACAGCGGCGACGTCATCGGCCGTACCCGGGTCAACCGCTCGGGCATCAGCCTGCGCCCGCTGACCGACGGCCGCTGGGTCCACGCCCTGGCCAACGACGGGCGCCTCGAAGCCCTGCAGATTCGCGAGACACAATGAATCCAGTCATCGCCCTGGTCGGCCGACCCAATGTCGGCAAGTCCACGCTGTTCAACCGCCTGACCCGTTCGCGGGACGCTCTGGTGGCCGATTTTCCGGGCCTGACCCGCGACCGCAAATACGGTAACGGGGCACTCGGCGACAAGACCTACACGGTGATCGACACCGGTGGCATCAGTGGCGACGAAGATGGCATTGATGCGGCCATGGCCGAACAGTCGCTGCTGGCCATCGACGAAGCCGATATCGTGCTGTTCATGGTCGACGCCCGCGCCGGCCTGATCGCCGCCGACGAGGCGATCGCCAACCACCTGCGGGTCAACCAGAAAAAGACCTGGCTGGTGGTCAACAAGACCGACGGCCTCGAAGAGCACTCGGCGATGGCCGACTTCTGGCAGCTGGGACTCGGCGATCCGCACTCCATCGCTGCCGCCCACGGCCGCAACGTCACCGCACTGATCGACGAAGTGCTGGCGCCGTTCCCCGAGCGCGAAGAGAATGCCGCCCCGGCCGATATCAGCAACGGTATCCGCATCGGCGTGATTGGCCGCCCCAACGTCGGCAAGTCGACCCTGGTCAACCGCCTGCTCGGCGAAGAGCGCGTGGTCGTCTTCGACGAGGCCGGCACTACCCGCGACGCCATCGAGATCCCCTTCGAGCGACGCGGCAAGCCCTATGTACTGGTGGATACCGCCGGGGTCCGGCGTCGTAAGAACGTTCGCGAGATCGCCGAGAAGTTCTCGATCATCAAGACCCTCGACGCCATCAAGGAGTGCCATGTCGCGATCATGGTGCTCGATGCCCGCAGCGGCCTGGTCGAGCAGGACCTGCATCTGCTCGACTATGTGCTGACCAGCGGTCGCGCCCTGGTGCTGGCGGTCAACAAGTGGGACGGCCTGGAGGCCGAGGCCAAGGACAAGATGCGCGCCGAGATCAAGCGGCGCCTTGGCTTTGCCGACTACGCCGAGCTGCACTTCATCTCGGCGCTGCACGGCACCGCGGTGGGCGATCTCTACCCCTCCATCGATCGCGCCTTCGCCTCCGCCAACAGCCACTGGTCGACCAATCGCTTGACCAGCATCCTGCAGGACGCAGTCAGCGAGCATCAGCCACCGCTGGTGCACGGCCGCCGCATCAAACTGCGCATGGCCCATCAGGGCGGCAGCAATCCGCCGATCATCGTGGTCCACGGCAATCAGACCGCGTCGCTGCCGGATGCCTACAAGCGCTACCTGACCAACACCTTCCGCAAGGTGCTCAAGGTGCGCGGCACGCCGATGCGCTTCGAGTTCCGCTCCGGCAAGAACCCCTACGACAGCGACGCCGGGGCCAGCGACCGCGAAAAGGCCAAGAAACGCGAGCTGGGCCGTACCAAGGAAGCACGCAAGAAGCGCCGTTGACGGTTGCTGGTCATGCTCGATTGTCGAGGGGCGCCTGAATCAGGCGCCCCTCGACGTTTCTCATGACGCTGGCACCACCCGTACCAGCGCCCCATCGGCGTGGTCGGTCAACAGATACAGGTAGCCGTCGGGGCCGACCCGCACGTCGCGAATGCGCGAATCGAGCGCCTCGAAGAGCACCTGCTGCTCGACCACGCGCCCCTCCTCGCGAACCAGCCGGCGTACCTGCTGGCCGGCCAGCGCCGAGACGAACAAATCGCCCTGCCAGTCGGGAAAGGCGTCGCCGTGGTAGAGCGCCATGCCCGAGGGGGCGATCGACGGCGTCCAATGCAGCAGCGGCGGCGTCAAGCCCGGCAGTTCGCGGAACGGCGTGATCTGCGCCCCGGTGTAGTCGACGCCGTGGGTGGTCAACGGCCAGCCGTAGTTGGCACCGGGCTGGATCAGGTTGAGTTCATCGCCACCGCGCGGGCCATGCTCGTTGATCAGCAGCTCATCGCGCGCGGCGTCATAGACGATGCCCTGTACGTTGCGATGCCCCATGCTGTAGAGCTCGGGCCGTGCGCCATCGTCGCCGAGAAAAGGATTATCGTCCGGCACGCGTCCATCGAGGGTCAGCCGCACCAGGCTACCGAGATGATTGCCGGCATTCTGTGCCTGCTCGCGATAGTCGAAACCGTCGCCGAGGGTCAGTACCAGGGTGTCGTCGGGCAGCAGCGCCATACGCCCGCCGTAGTGTGCCGCGCCGCGCTTGGCCGGCGACGCGCAGAACAGCACCTCGCCACCGCTGAGGCCCTCGCCGTTGAAGCGCGTGCGCGCCAGGCAGGTGTTGTTGGCGCTGATATCGCCGTAGGCATAGCTCAGGTAGAGCCATCCGCTGTCATCGAAATCGGGGGCCAGCATCACCTCGAACAGCCCCGCCTGGGCCTCGGCGAAGACCTCGGGCACCCCGGCCAGCGGCGCGTCACGCAGTGAGCCGTCGGCCTCGATCAAGCGCAGCCGACCCGGACGCTCGGTGACCAGCATGCGGCCATCGGGCAAGAACGCCAGCGACCAGGGATGCTCGAGGCCTTCGGTCAGGGTCTCGAGGCGGTAGTCGGCGTGAGCCAATCCGGCCAGCAGTGGCACTGTCAGCCCCAGAGCATGCCAGCGTTTCATAAGCGTCTCCCAACACAGCAGGCATAGAGAACACCCCCCAGGGCCGCTCCCACGAGCATGCACAGCGTACCTGTCAGGCTGCGCGTCGCGGCGATGAGGGTCGGCATCGGCGCCAGTGCATCGACCACCATGAAGGCCAGCCACAACCCCAGTGCCGCCGCCGAGGCATACAGCAGGCCGGCCGGGAGCGGTAGCCAGCGCCGGCTGAGCGCTGCCAGCGGCAGTGCAACCGTCAATGTGACCGCAACCAGACTGGCATACAGCGGGGCGAAACCGACCAGGTCCTGGGCGGTAGTGGTCAGACGCGTGGCGAGGCTGATTTCGGCCCCCAGCGCGGTGAGCGCCGCCAGGTTGAACTGGGTCTGGATCAGCGATCCGCTCAGGGTCGTTACCAGCACGGCCAGTAAAAACCCCAGCAGCGCTGCTTTGCCTCTCGCCATCATCGGCTTTCCTTAGCAGTCGGTTGGCACAAAATAACTTGGCAGCCAGCTACACTGGCCCTAAAATCCGCGCGCCCCGCGTCCCTCCCGGGAACCGCCCGGCCATTATTCCATGCCCAGGAGTCAGTGATCATGTCGTTCGTTGCGTTTCGTCTGCGCCGCCGCTGGCGCCTGCTGCTGCCCACCGGCCTGGCGCTGCTGCTTGCCGGTTGCCTGGCGATGCCCCAGACCAGCCTGTTCGCCATGCGCCTGGCGGTGACCTCGCTGGGCGTGGAGGATGTACGTATCGGCCCCTATGCCATCCGCGCCGGTCTCGACACCTCCGACATCACCTCGTTGATCGCCTCCAGTCTCGGCACCGGCAGTCTACCGGTGCAGGCTACCCTGGCCATGGGCCTGGGGCTGCCGCGCGGCATGCCACCGGTGGAGCTCAACGGCTTTCGCTGGACCCTCGACGTGCCTGACGCCGAGCCGATCAGCGGCAACTACGCTGAGCGCGTGGCGCTCACCCCGGGCGACGACGCCGACCTGCGTCTACCGGTGAGCTTCGACGTGCTCGGCGACCGCCAGCGCTTCGCGCCGATGGTGCAGCTGGCCAGCCAGTTGGCCAATCGCGGCGAACTCCCCGCCGGCAGCGAGCTTGCCATCACCCCGGGCGGTGTTCGCGGGCTGGGGGTCAGCCTACCACCGGGCCTGTGGATGCCGACGGTGCGCTTTAGCGTCAATCCTGACGGCAGCCTGACGCCACAATCCTAGGCCTGGGGCTGCGACGCCAGCCGCTGCTCACCTATCCACTGGCAGGCGAACTGCCAGGCGGCGCGGCCACTCCGGCCGCCGCGCAGGGTGGCGAAACGGATCGCTGCCTCGCGGGCCCCGGCGTGCCAGTCCTCGCCGCTGCCCAGCCGCGTCACCCAATGCTCGCAGACCTCGAGGTAGGTGGCCTGGTTGAAGGGGTGAAACGCCAGCCACAGGCCGAAGCGATCCGATAGCGAGATCTTCTCCTCGACGGCATCGCCGTGGTGCAGCTCATCGCCGACCAGCTGAGTCTCCTGGTTATCGGACAGCGACTCGGGAAGCAGATGGCGGCGATTGGAGGTGGCGTAGAGCAACACGTTGTCGGGCGGCCCGGTAAGGGTGCCGTCGAGCACGCTCTTGAGCGCCTTGTAGGCGTCGTCGTTGGCCTCGAACGAGAGGTCGTCGCAATAGACCACGAAGCGCTGCGGCTGGTCGCGCAGCTGCTGGACCAGCCCTGGCAGGCCGGCCAGGTCGTGGCGATCGACCTGGATCAGGCGCAGGCCTTCGCCGGCCAGGGTGTTGAGCAGCGCGCGTACCATCGATGACTTGCCGCTGCCCCGTGAGCCCCACAGCAGGGCGTGGTTGGCCGGCAGGCCCTGCAGGAAGGCGCGCGTATTGGCGAGCAGGGCGTGCTTCTGGCGCTCGACGCCGAGCAGGTCGTCGAGGGTCGCGGCATCGCGAACCGCCACCGGCAGAAGTTGTCCACCCAGTGGATGGCGTTGCCACAGCGCCGCCACATCACGCGACCAGTCGATGCGCCGCGGCGAGGGCGGCAAGAAGGCCTCGACGCGATCGAGCAGCTTGCTGAGTCGCGCTGAAAGCTCGGCATCCATGAACGGGGTCTCCCTGTGTTGACCTGGGTGAGTATCCGGGTATCTTGTGGCAGATCAGTGGCTTTCGTCCACTGCCTAAGGACGGACTACGAGGACGTTTGACCATGCGCTGGATCCCCCGACTCGCCATTGGTGCGCTGTGCGTATCGCTCGCTGCCTGCGCCAGCTCCCCTACCGGGCGGCAGCAGTTCACCCTCTACTCGGATGAGCAGCTCAACCAGATGGGTCAGCAGGCCTTCGAGCAATATCAGCAGGACATGACAGTGGTCGGCGGCGCTCACGCCCGCTACGCCCAGTGCATCGCCGACGCCCTGGTGGCCGAGCTCTCCGGCCGGGACCGCGACTACAACTGGCAGATCCGCGTCTTCCAGGATGACTCGGCCAACGCCTTTGCCCTGCCCGGTGGCTACATGGGGATCCACACTGGTCTGCTCGACATCGCCACCGACCAGAATCAGGTCGCCACGGTAGTGGGCCACGAGATGGGCCACGTGGTGGCCAACCACGCCAACGAGCGGGTTTCGACCCAGTCGGCGACCCAGGTCGGCATGTCGGTGCTCTCCTCGGTGGCCGGGCTGCAGGGCCCACAAGGCGAGCAGATGCTAGGCCTGCTTGGCGCCGGCGCCCAGTACGGCATCCTGCTGCCCTTCTCGCGCCGCCACGAGAGCGAGGCCGACGTGATTGGCCTGCGCTTGATGGCTGAGGCCGGCTTCGATCCCCGTGCCAGCGTGACGCTGTGGGAGAACATGCAGGCAGCCAGCGGCGGCCAGCCACCGGTGTGGATGTCGACCCACCCCAGCCAGGGCCAGCGCATGGCCGGTCTCCAAGCCAATATGGACGATGCCATGGCGCGCTACGAGCAGGCGCGCAGCGCCGGACGCCAACCCAACTGCCCGCGTCCAAGTTAAGGTGCCCACGAACCGATGATACGACTTGGATTGCTGCTCATGATCGTGCCCGTCGTGCTACTGATGGGCGTTTACTTCTGGGAACTCGGTGACGTCCGCGAGTGCACCCTCTCCGGCGGCTACTGGGACTACCTCGACGGCGTCTGCCGCGACACGCCCCAGCCGTTCGTCTCCTGGCTGGAGCGCTACCCGCTGCTGGTCAACGGCGGCATGCTGCTGTCGGTACTCGGCCTAGTGCTGTGTATGGTGGGGTTCTACATCAAGCAGCGTTGACCGGCCCCTCAGGATGCGCCCCGCGGACCGCGCGGGCGCACCCGCTACGCAGTTCCCACCTCCTCGTAGAGATAGCAGGCCACTGAATGCTCACGGGCAATCAGCCGCCGTTTGGGCGAGGCCTGAGCCGAGAACACGACGCCTAGACTCCCCTCCCGGGCCTCGATCCGGGCCGCCTGCCACAGCGAGGGGTGCTTGGCCGAGAGAATCGCCTGTAGCTCATCGCGGGCCGACGCCTCGTCGGCGCCTTCCGCCAGCGCCAGTTGGGCGGTCAAGCCGGTCACACTGACGCCACCCAGATAGCGGATCTCCCCGCCCTGAATCCGCCACTCGCTGAGCGCTGTGGCTACGTCGCGCCCCTCCCAGCCGCAGTGTGTCATGGCCTTGGGGCAACGGGTGTGGAAATGGCAGCCGTTGGGCGGCTCCACGGCGCTGGGAATCTCCCCGGCACTCTCCAGCGGCGCCTTGACCACCGCCGGGTCCGGCTCGGGACTGGCATCCAGCAACAGCTGCGTGTAGGGGTGCTTGCGCTCGAGGATCAAAGTATCGGTGGGTCCCACCTCGACGATCTCACCGAGATACATGATCGCGGTACGATCGGCGACGTAGCGAATCGTCGGCAGATCGTGGCTGACGTAAACGAAGGAGATGCCCAGCTCGTTGCGAAAACGCCGCATCAGGTTGAGCACCCCGGCGCGGATCGACACATCCAGCATCGACACCGGCTCGTCGGCGACCATGAAACGCGGTTCGAGGATGATCCCCCTGGCGATCGCCACCCGCTGGCGCTGGCCGCCCGACAACTCGTGGGGAAAGCGATCCTGATAGGCACCGGCCGGCTTGAGTCCGGCCCGCTCCAGCGCCTCGACCACGCGCTGCTCCAGCGCATCGCCCTCGGCCAGGCGGTGGATGATCAGCGGCTCGGCGACGATGTCGTGGATGGTGAAGCGGGGATTGAGGGTCTGGTACGGGTCCTGGAAAATCATCTGGGCGCTGCGCCGGAACGCCTTGAGCGCAGGCCCCTTGAGGGCGGCGATGTTGACGCCGTCGAAACGGATCTCGCCGGCGGTGACGTCCTGCAGGCGCACCAACATCTCACCGGTAGTGGTCTTGCCCGAGCCCGACTCACCGGCCAGGCCGAGAATCTCGCCTTCGCGCAGATCGACGTCGATGTCGTCGACGGCGTGGACCTGGCGCTCCTGGCGCTTGCCGCGCAGGCCGTCGAGGAAGCCCTGCTCCACCGGGAAATACTTCTTGAGCCCCTCGACCTCGAGAATCGGCGTCTCACTCATGCGCCGCTCCAGGCTGCCGGCGCCCTGGACCTGCTCGCCGAGGCGCTCGCCGGCAATCTGCCAGGTAGCGTTCTGCGCCGCCCGCTGGCGGAAATCCACCGCTTGATCGGGATAGTGGCAGGCCGCATGGCGTCCTTCGCCGACCTCGGCCAGCGCCGGCGTCTCGCGGGTGCAGCGCTGGGTAGCGAAGGGACAGCGTTCAGCGAAACGGCAGCCCGACGGCGGGTCGAGCAGATCCGGTGGGCTGCCGGGAATCGAGATCAGCTCGCGCTGGGCGCCTTCCAGGGTCGGGAAAGCGTTGGTCAGTCCCATGGTGTAGGGGTGGAAGGGGCTGGCGAAGACCTCACGCACCGGCCCGGTCTCCATGATCTGGCCGCCGTACATCACCGCTACCCGGTCACAGGTCTGCACCACTACCGAGATGTCGTGGGTAATGAACATCAGCGCCAGGCCGCGCTCGCGGCGCAGCTTGGTCAGCCGCGACAGAATCTGCGCCTGGGTCACCACATCGAGCGCGGTGGTCGGCTCGTCGGCGACGATCAGCTGCGGGTCTAACGCCAACGCCATGGCGATCACCGCGCGCTGCTTCATGCCACCACTCATCTCATGGGGGTAGGCAGAGAGCCGCGCCGGGTCGATCCCCACGTCGCGGAACAGCTGCTCTGCGTGGGCCCAGGCCGCCTTGCGCTCGATCTTGCGGTGCGCGCTCATCGCCTCGAGAATCTGGTCGCCGACGGTGTACACCGGATCCAGGGCATTCATCGCCGCCTGGGAGATCCAGGCAATCTCGTCCCAGCGCACCTGGCGCATCGCCTCCGGATCGAGGCCGAGCAGGTCGCGGCCAGCAAAGTCGATACGCCCGCGGGGTACCTGGCCGTTGGGTGGTAGCAGCCGCAGCATGGCCTTGGCCGCGGTGGTCTTGCCACAGCCCGACTCCCCGACCAGCCCCAGCGCCTCGCCGGGCGCCAGGGTGAAGCTCACCCCGTCCACGGCCTGCACCGGGCCGGCGCCGGTCTGATAGTGAATGGCCAGGTCATCGACGGTCAGTAACGTTGGTGCAGTCATCGACGTGCCCTCAGTCGTGGATTGGCCACCAGCTCGAGCGAGCGGGAGATGAAGAACACGGAGAGCACCGTGATCATGATCAGCAGCCCCGGCGGCAGGTTCCACCACCAGGCCTCGCGCCAGGCCCCTGAGAGCCGCGCGTTGTGCAGGATCCCACCCCAGGAGATCGACTGCGGCGGGCCCAGCCCGAGAAACGACAGCGTCGCCTCGGCGATGATCGACACCCCGACGATGATGGCCAACTCCAGGAACACCAGCGGCATCACATTGGGGAAGATATGCAGATACATGATGCGCAGGTCCGACGCCCCGGCGACCCGCGCCGCCTTGACGAAGGGCCGCTCGCGCAGGCTCAGCACCTGAGAGCGGATCAGCCGCGCCACGGTGCGCCAGGTGAGCAGTGATACAGCGAGGATGACGATAAACAGACTCGGCTCGAACAGCAGCACCAGGATCAGCGCAAAGGGCTCGAAGGGAATCCCGTACATCACATCCACGGTGCGCATCAGCACGGTTTCGGTACGGCCGCGGAAGTAGCCGGCCACCAGACCCACGTTGGCGCCGATCAGCACCACCAGGGCGGCGCCAAGAAAGCCCACCAGCAGGGCGATCTGCGAACCGTGAACGTTCTGACTGAACAGATCGCGGCCGAGATGGTCGGTGCCGAACCAGTGCTCGCCGGAGGGCGGCGCCAGGCGGTTGACGAAACGATCCGACCCCAGCGCAAAGTAGTGCTCTTCGGTGACCATCAGTGTACGCAGATGGCGCTCCTCGTCGCTGGGCATCAACTGCCAGTCGCCGCCCGGCTCACGCTCGAAGACGATGCCGCTACGCCCCACCGCAAAGGCATGACCGTCGTCGGTAATCCAGCCGGCGCGCATGGCGCGGGAGTCCGGGGCATCCTGGCTCTGCCAGCTTGCCTCGGCGTCATCGCGTACCAGCAGGGTGCCGCGCTCGCCGACGATCAGACCGGCCCCGCTGTCGGCGATATGGATATGGTTGAGCTCACGGTTGCCGGGTAGTCGCTCAAGACTCGGGGTGTCGGCGTCGGAGGCGAGGTGCAGCGCCAGGCCGCGGTCACCCACCAGCCAGGCGCTGCCGTCGACGTCGAGCGCCACGGCGTTGAGGTCGAAGCCGCGGCCCACAGGGCTCTCCAGCGACGTCACCTCGCCGCTGGCCATGTCGAGGCGCCAGATGGTCTCGCCGCCACCCACCAGCAGCGCGGTGCCGGCATCGCGCCAAGCGATACCGTTGACGTTCAACGGCTCAGGCATGTCATAGGTCTGCCAGCTACCGTCGGGGGTCCACAGCGCCACCGTGCCCCGAGCGCCGGCCACCAGGGTGGCGCCGTCCTCGCGAATATTGACCGCGTGCAGGGTAGTCGACAGCGGCGTGTCGAGGCGCGACCAGTCGCCCTCTGCGTAGCGCCACACCACCCCATCACGGCCCACTGCCATGCCCAGCCCATCGCGGTAGTCGGCGGCATTCAGGGTGGCATTGCCTAGCGGCGGCGAGGCCAGCCAGCGCACCTGCTCGCCGTCGACGCTGCGCGTGAACAGCGAGCCTTCCTCGCGCTCGTTGACCGCCAGCGGGGCGTGGGTGGAGAGCAGCGGAGCGAACAGCGCCATGGCGATGATCGACAGCAGCACCGCCAGCCCCACCAGCGCCAGCCGGTCGCCGAGGATCGCCCTGATCGGCTCCTGGGCGCTCTTCATCAGTCGTGATCGGTTCATTTGAAGCTCACCCTCGGGTCCAGCATGGTGTAAAGGATGTCGACCAGCAGGTTGAGGGTGATGACGAAGGCCGCCATCACCAGGAAGCTGGCCTGGGCGAGGGGGAAGTCAGAGGTGCGTACCGAGTTGAGGATCTCGCGCCCCAGCCCCGGCCACGAGAACACCACCTCGACCACCACCTGACCGCCAGCGGCCAGGCCGATGGTGACCGCCAATTGGGTGACCACCGGCAGCAGCGCATTGCGCGCGGCGTGGGCATAGAGAATACGGCGCTCCGGCAGCCCTTTGGCGCGGGCCATCTCGATGAAGTCCTCGCCGTACACCTCGAGCATGGTGTTGCGCATTATCAGCAGCGGCGACCCCAGGTAGTAGAGCGCCACCACCAGCGCCGGCAGTATCAGGTGATGCAGGAAGTCGAGAGTGAATATCTTGTCGAAGAAGCCCGAAGCCTCGTAGGGCAGCGTGCGCATGCCACTGGTGGGTAGCCAGCCGAGCCCGATACCGAAGATCAGAATGGCGATCATGCCGGTCCAGAACATCGGCGCGGAGCGAAACATCAGGCCGACGAAGATACCGCTGGTGTCGGCGCGGCTGCCGCGCCGCCACGACAGCCAGGCACCCAGCGGTGCCCCCACCCCATAGGCCAGCACGATGGCCGGCAGCATCAGGATCATGGTGTTGCCGAGCCGCTCCCAGATGATATCCGCCACCGGCGCACGGTAGTGGAAGGAGTAGCCGAAGTCGCCCTGGACGATATTCGCCAGGTAGATGAAATACTGCTCCCAGATCGGCCGGTCGAGGCCGAAGCTGGCGCGAATGCGCTCACGCTCTTCGGGAGTCAGCCCCTCGGTGATCAGCGCGGCAGTGGGGTCGGGCAGCCCCAAGCGAAACAGGAAGAACAGCAGGGTGGCGATGATGAACAGCGCCATGAAGCCGTGCAGCACACGGCGTATCAGGTAGCTTCTGCGTGACGACATGACGGACTCGCTGTGAACGGCCGTCCACCCCACGCCGCCTTGTGAGCATCGTGGGGTGGCGGCACCTCTATGAAGGAGATGGTCTCAGGGATGCGCTCAGCGCATCAGGCGACCGTCCTCATCCCAGCTGTAGCCAGCCTCTTCCAGCTCGGCGCGAGCCGCGTCCATGTCGAAGTCGAAGCGCTCGATAAAGGCTTCATGCCAGAAGGTATTGACCGGCGCGATCACGCTGGAGCCCACCTCGCCGCGGCCGTCGAGCAGCACGTTGACCATGCGCTCGCGGTCGCTGGCCATAGTCAGCGCACGGCGTACGGCACGATCATCGAAGGGCGCGCGGCGCAGGTTATAGGTCATATGGAAGTAGCCAAAGTCGGGCACGTTGACCACGGTGAGGTGATCTTCGCTCTCGGCCAGGCTGATCTGACCGGGCTCCATGCGCCAGGCGGTCAC
Organism: Franzmannia pantelleriensis; assembly: GCF_900102875.1. Classification (GTDB taxonomy): domain Bacteria; phylum Pseudomonadota; class Gammaproteobacteria; order Pseudomonadales; family Halomonadaceae; genus Franzmannia; species Franzmannia pantelleriensis. Next base: position 149,422 of record NZ_FNGH01000011.1, on the reverse strand, counting down.
GTCGATCTCGCCGGTCTGCAGGCCGGTATAGACGCCCTCCATGTCGGCATAGATGATGAACTCGACGCCGTCGACGGCGATCTCGTCGGCATGGAAGTGGTCGTCGAACTTGCTGATGGCCATGAATTCGCCGCGGTCAAAACGCTCGTACTGGAAGGGACCGGAGCCTACGGTGGGAACCTCGTCGGGACTCAGCGTCGAAGCGTCGTCGATCTCCGACCAGATATGCCCGGGCAGGATCGGGATCTGCGACAGCGAGATGCTAGCGAACGACGCCGATGGCTCACTCAGATGGAAGTGCACGGTGTACTCGTCCACGGCCTCGGCGTTATCCAGTGCGGCCAGGTAGGAATTGAAGTAGCTGTAGTCCTGGTCGAGGTAGTAGTTCCAGGTAAACGCCACGTCATCGGCGGTGAGCGGCTCGCCGTCATGGAAGGTCATGCCCTCACGCAGGGTCACCGCCACGGTGGTGTCATCGACCTGATCGACCTCCTCAGCGGCCCAGGGCAGCGGCTCGACGTCGGCCGACAGGCGCACTAGACGGTCGTAGTAGAGGCGCATCCACTTCCAGCCCCATACCGAGGTGGAGGCCAGCGGATTGAGGTTGTCGGGCTCCTGAGGCCCGCCGATGCGCAGGGTGCTGCGATCACCCACCGGCGTCGCCTCCATCGGGCCCCACTCGCTGTAGAGGCCCTCCCCGGCCATTGGCTCGAAGCCGCCGAACGCCTCGTGGTTGTAGGCCACCACCTCATCGCGATGAAACAGTACCACCAGCGGCGCATCCGGCTTGTAGAGCTCCTGCATCTCCATCACCAGCCGCTGGCGCTCATCCGGATCGAAGGCCTGGGACTGCTGATCGAACAGCGCATCGAAGTCGGGATTGTCGTAGCCGCCTGGATTGTTGCCGCCGGGGTTGGCCTGGCGGGAGTCGAGGGTACTAAGGAAGAACTGCGGATCGAGGCGGTCGGTGCGGCCGCTCCAGCCAAGGATAGTGGCATCGAAGTCCTGCTGGTCGTAGAACCGCTCCAGGGCGGTGCTGAACTCGGTGGGCTGGACATTGACCTCGAAGCCCAGCTCCTCCCAGCGCTCGGCGATCATAAAGGCCGCCTCATAGCGGATCGGATCGTAGGACTCGGTGGTGGTCATCAGATCAATCGAGGGCACCGCCTCCTGGGCCAGCGCCTGAGCGCCGAGTGAAGCCGCGGCCAAGCCCATGGCGCTCGCCAGCAGCGTTCTCTTAAAACGCGACTCTACAAAAATTTTCACTGTTTTCCGCCTCATTGTGCGTTGTTATTCGGAGATTAGGCGTCTTTAGGATAAAGACTTCTGGCCAGGCTAGGAAAGCTCGCCACTGGCGTCAAACGCTCGATTAAACGCAACGACCATGGCGAAACGACGACGCCCCGCCGGACAAGGCCCGGCGGGGGTGCGTCATCAAGCGGGAGGCAGAAGACTAGAGGCCGCGGCGCAGCTCGGCTAGCACCGGCGCCGTGTCGGGGCGCATGCCGCGCCACTGCCGGTAGGACTCGGCGGCCTGGCCGACCAGCATGCCAAGGCCGTCAATCGGGCGCGCACCGCGCGCGGTGGCCCAGCGCAGAAATACCGTGGGCTCGGCGCCGTACATCATGTCGTAGGCGGTGGCACCCTCGGCGAAGAGGTCATCCGGTAGCGGCGGCAGGTCACCGGCGAGACTCGCGCTGGTGCCGTTGATCACCAGGTCGTATTGCCCATCCACATCGGCGAACCCTCCCCCCGAGATCACGCCCAAATCCTGGAAGTCGGTGGCCAAGGCCGCGGCTTTCTCGGCGGTGCGATTGGCCACCAACACGCTGGCAGGGCCGGCTGCCAACAGCGGCTCGAGCACCCCGCGCACCGCGCCGCCGGCGCCCAGCACCAGCACTCGAGCGCCGGCCAACGTCACGCCGTGGTTCGTCAGGTCGCCGACCAACCCGACACCGTCGGTGGTATCACCGTGAGTGAGCCCCTCGTCACCCAGCACCAGGGTATTGACCGCCCCGGCGCGGCGGGCGCGCTCGCTGAGGCTGTCACACAGCCGATAGGCCTGCTCCTTGAACGGCACAGTGACGTTGGCACCGCGACCGCCTTCGGCGATGAACCTTTGCCAGGCGCCGGCGAAATCCTCCAGCGGCGCCTCGATGGCGGTGTAGTCGATATCATCGCCCAGCTCGGCGGCGAAAGCGGCATGAATGGCCGGCGACTTGGAGTGCGTCACCGGATTGCCGAATACGCAGTAACGGTCGGTCATGAGGCCTCCTCGCCCAACCAGTCGCGGGGGCGCAGATAGTCACGATACAGGGTTTCTTCCGGGCTCCCTGGCGCCGGCGTAAAGCCGTACTCCCAGGCAGCCAGCGGCGGCAGCGACATCAGGATCGACTCGGTGCGACCGCCGCTCTGCAGGCCAAACAGAGTGCCGCGATCCCACACCAGGTTGAACTCCACGTAGCGTCCACGGCGATAGAGCTGGAAGTCACGCTGCTGCTGGGTGTAGTCATCGCCGCGACGGCGCTGGACGATCGGCAGGTAGGCGTCGAGAAAGCTGTCGCCGACCGCGCGCTGGAAGGCGAAGCAGTGCTCGAAGCCGTCGGCATTGAGATCGTCGAAGAACAGCCCGCCAACGCCGCGGGTCTCGTCGCGATGCTTGAGGTAAAAATAGTCGTCACACCACGCCTTATAGCGCGGATAGACATCATCGCCAAAGGGCGCACAGGCATCGCGGGCTACACGGTGCCAGTGGCGCACGTCCTCGAGCATTGGGTAGAAGGGCGTCAGGTCGTAGCCGCCGCCGAACCACCATACCGGCGCTTCGCCATCTTTCTCGGCGATGAAGAAGCGTACGTTGCCATGGCTGGTGGGCACGTGGGGGTTCTCGGGGTGCAGCACCCAGGAGACCCCCACGGCGTGAAAACTCCGCCCCGTCAACTCGGGCCGTGCCGCGGTGGCCGAAGGCGGCAACTGCGCGCCGTAAACGTGGGAGAAGTTGACGCCGCCCTTTTCGAATACGCCGCCGTTCTCGATCACCCGCGAGCGGCCGCCGCCGCCCTCCTCCCGGGTCCAGCTGTCTTCACGGAAATCGGCCTGGCCGTCTTCGGCGGCCAGCGCCTGGCATAGCCGGTCCTGCAGATCGAGCAGATAGTGCTTGACCTCATCGAGATGCGCGTGGGCCACGCTGCCTCCCTGGATTCATCGATGGATGGAAAGAAATTGCCGTCAGCCGCGTAGCACCCGGCCACTGACCAGATCGCGAATCATGCTGGGGGCATCGCGACCGCCCAGTTCCCCCTCGACGAGGCCGTACAGAGCGGCACCGAAATAGGCATCGACCTGATCCGCGGAGCGCGCCTCGGGCTCGCCGGCCGGGTTGGCCGAGGTCGAGACCAGCGGGCCACCGAAGGCGTCGCACAGCTCGCGCACCAGCGGATGATCGCTTACCCGCAGCGCCACGCGGTCATGCCCGCCGCGCACCAGCGGATGGCTGTGGCCGTTATCCGGTACCAGCCAGGTGTTGGGCCCCGGCCAGCTGCTCACCAGCGGCGCATGCAGCGCCGCTGGCAGGCCATCGAGCCAGGGCGCGAACTGGGCGATATCCCCGGCTACCAGGATCAATCCCTTGGCCGGGTCTCGCTGTTTGAGTCGAAGCAAGGCGGTGAGTGCCTCGCCGCTGGCGGGATCGCAGCCTAGCCCCCAGACCGCTTCCGTGGGGTAAGCCACCAGCTCGCCGCGGGCCAGTGCCTTGGCGGCAGAGGCCACCGACAGGCGCGGCGTCGCGCGTTCAGACATGACAGGACTCCTGGCCGAGATCATAGGGCGCAGAGTTTACCATGGCCGGCCAGACCGGTGATAAATCCTAGGCTCTGTCTGAAAAGTCGACGAGCGATGGTCAGACAAGGCAAAAATCGGTGAAAAGACGGAGTTTACGGGGTGTAAATGAGTACTTTGAGCCGATTTTTAACGCCGTATGGCCGAGCGCAGACACTTTTCGGACAAAGCCTAGCGCGGCAGGCGGATCCAGCCTCCCACTGCCTGGGTGACGAGCCCCTCCAACTCGAGTTCGAGCAGTCGCAGCTGGCAGTCACTGACCTCGTGGCCGCTGAGTGCCACTAGCGCGTCGAGCGGCGTCGGCCGGTCGCTAAGCCAGGCCAGCAGCGGGTCTTGTTCACCAGCAGCGGCAGACGGCAGCGCCTGGCTGGGCGCCACCCAGTGCCCCAGCTCGGCGAGGATGTCCTCGACACAGGTGGCCATGGCCGCGCCATCGCGAATCAGCGCGAGACAGCCGCGCGCCTGGGGATTGTGGATCGAACCGGGCACCGCGAACACCTCACGGTTCTGCTCGGTGGCCAGCCGTGCACTGACCAGCGAGCCGCTCTTCTCTGCCGCTTCGACCACCAGCACGCCTTGCGACAGGCCGGTGACGATGCGATTTCGGCGCGGGAAGAATGCCGGGTGTGCGCCAGTCCCGGGAGGATGCTCGGCGAGCAGCAGCCCGCCTTCGTCGCGCAGGCGGGCATACAACTGGCGATGACGCTGGGGGTAGATCACGTCCACCCCACAGCCAAGTACTGCCACGCTGCGCCCGCCGGCATCCAGCGCGGCCTGCTGGGCGGCGCCGTCGATGCCCAGGGCCATGCCACTGATCACACACCAGTCCTGCTCGGCGAGCTCGCGGCCAAAGCGCTGGGCGTTTTGCAGGCCATCGCGACTTGGCCGCCGCGAGCCGACGATCGCCAGGCCCGGCGGCACCAGTGCGTCCAGATCGCCGCTGGCCCAAAGCACCGGGGGCGGATCGGGAATCTGTGCCAGCAGCGCGGGCCAATCGTCGTGGGCGGGGGTCAGAAGATGATGCCGGTCGGCCGCAGCCTCCCAATCCAGCGCCGCATCGAGCTGGGCCTGCAGCGGGCTGCGTGCGGGATGATCGAGCCACAGCCGCAGGTGGCTGCGCGCCGGTTCGGGCATCGCTGCCAGCCAGCCGTCAGGCCACGCCGGGGCAGCCTCGATCAGCTGCGCCAGACGCCTAGGGCCGAGTCCCGGTAGTGTCGCGAGTATCAGCCACTCCCTGGCCGTCATGCAGGCTCCTCCTTCGCCGGCGCTAACGCCGTGCCACTGATTCGATGCGGTCGGGGTTGAAGATTCGATCGCCCACCGACAGGCTGCGGCTGGCGCGCATCACCAGCGCATAGCTCATCCTGTCGTAGCTCTTGAACACCATCACCAAACCGGCCTCTTCGCCGGGCAGACGCAGCGACTCGTTGGTGACCGGGTCGGTGACCAGCTCACCGCGCTGCTCAACGCTCAGCACATGGCCCGGTGTCAGGCCATCGCGGCGGCCGCGGTCCAGCGCCACCACCTCTAGGCGCCCGATGAACTGAACGCCGCCCGGCACCGCCAGCAGTCGCCCCTCCACCGGCCGCTCAGGCGCCCGCGGTAGAAACTCGGTGACCAGCTCGCCGCTCTCTACCGGCAGCACCAGGTCGCCGTTACGCACTTCCTGAGAGGCACTCAGCACATCGAGGGTAGCGATATCGTCTTCACTGCGCAGCCAGCGTGCCTGCCCCACGCCGACCAGTTCGAGCCCCAGGAACTCGCCGGTAACGCTATCTTCGTAGGTCTCGCCGAGGCGATAGATGCCCAGGCGCCCCCCCTCAGCCAGATCGCCACGGGCGTAGATGCGATCGCCTGCGCCGCTGATCAGGCGACGGTCGTCGCCGCCCACCACGTAGGCTTGCTCGTCGGCCACCGCCGGGTCGTCGAGCACGCGGTACTCGGTGAGGAAGTTCTCGATCCGCTCCAGCGGCAGCGGCGGCACCGCTTCGCGCCGCGGCGTACGGCGCACCTCAGGCGACAGCCTGACCTCGCCGCGCCCGCGTTCCAGGCCAAGCCTCGGCTGACCGTTCTGGTAGTAGAGATAAACCGTATCGCCGGGGTAGATGAGGTGCGGATTGCGGATCTGCGGGTTGACCTCCCACACGTCAGGCCACTGCCAGGGATGACGCAGGAAGCGCCCGGAAATGTCCCATAGGGTATCGCCACGTACCACCGTGTAGCGGTTTGGCGCATCGCCACGCAGACCGGCATCGCTGAGCCCCTGGCCAATGGCCGGCAGGCTGAACAGCATGGCCAGCAGCGCCCATCCCGCGAGCCAGCCATGCCACGCCCCCCACCTCGCCTTGCTCATATTCATCCTGTCGCTTCCCTTTGGTACCGTCCCGTTCAACGGGTTTATCGCTATTATCGATGGCGCATAACACAACCTGCGGTTTCACTGCGCGCAGCCGCCCACTACAATATGGCCATATCCCTTGATAACAGCATAACGGTGATTTCAACGCCATGGCCAAGTTACCCATCCTCGAATATCCCGACGAGCGCCTGCGCACCAAGGCCGCGCCGGTAGCCAGCGTCGACGACGAGGTACGCCAGCTGGTCGACGACATGCTCGAGACCATGTACCACGCGCGCGGCATCGGCCTGGCGGCGACCCAGGTCGATGTGCATCGCCGCGTCATCGTGATGGACGTCAGCGACGACCAGAGTCAGCCGCGGGTGCTGATCAACCCCGAGTACACGCCGCTCGGCGACGAGCGCGAACCACTGCAGGAAGGCTGCCTGTCGATACCCGAGTACTATGCCGAGGTGCCGCGCGCCCTGCGCGTCAAGCTCACGGCACTGGACCGCGACGGCCAGCCCTATGAGCTCGAGGCCGACGGTCTGCTGGCGCACTGCATTCAGCACGAGTACGACCATCTCGAAGGTGTGCTGTTCGTCGACTACTTGTCGCCGCTCAAGCGTGAGCGGGTGCTCAAGAAGATGCAGAAGCGCCACAAGCTGATGCAAGACGCGTAAGCCTTTACGTCCCCCCGAGCCGGCCCGCAGCAGCGCTGCGGGCCGCTTTGCTTATGGCCCGGCGCTGCCCCCCGCAGGTGGCCGATCGGCTATCATGGGCGCATCGTTTTCCGACTCCTCAAGGCCCGACGTCATGACCCAAGCACTACGCGTCATCTTTGCCGGCACCCCCGACTTCGCCGCCACCAACCTGGCGGCGCTGCTCGATAGCCAGCACCGGGTGGTGGCCGTCTATACCCAGCCCGACCGGCCCGCTGGTCGCGGCCGCAAGCTCACCCCCAGTCCGGTCAAGGCGCTGGCCCAGGCACATCAGGTGCCGGTGTATCAGCCGGTGTCACTCAAGGAGCGCGACGCCCAGACCGAGCTGGCCGCCATCGACGCCGACATCATGGTGGTGGTCGCCTACGGCCTGATCCTGCCCCAGGCGGTGCTCGACACCCCTCGACTTGGCTGCCTCAACGTGCACGCATCGCTGCTGCCGCGCTGGCGTGGCGCGGCACCGATCCAGCGTGCCATCGAGGCCGGCGATAGCGAGAGCGGGGTAACCATCATGCAGATGAACGCCGGACTCGATACCGGCGACATGCTGCTCGAGCGTCGCACGTCGATCAGTGACTCGACCACCGGCGGCGAGCTGCACGACACCCTCGCCGAGCTCGGCGGCCAGGCCATCGTCGACGCCCTCGATGCCCTGGCCGGTGACGGCCTGGTCGCCACGCCGCAGCCCGAAGCGGGGGTGACCTACGCCGCCAAACTCTCCAAGGCCGAGGCCGAGCTCGACTTCTCACAGCCTGCGGCCCGCCTGTCGGCCAAGGTGCGCGCCTTCAATCCCTGGCCGGTGGCCTGGTGTGCGCTGGGCAACGAGCGCCTGCGGCTATGGCAGGCCACGCCGGGCGAGCGCCGTGACGATGACCCCCTAAAACCGGCGCCCGGCACGCTGCTGGGCAGCGACGACGATGCCCTGCGCATCGCCTGCGGGTCACAGGGCAGCGAGGTGCTGCGCGTCACTCAGGCCCAGCTGCCCGGCGGCAAGGCGCTGCCGATGTGCGAACTGCTCAAGGCCCGCGGCGAACGTTTCGCCGCCGGAATCAATCTGTCTCATCCGGAGGCCCCCCAATGAACGACGCCAGCGCGCACCACAACGACGGCCAAGCACTGCGGGCTGCCGCCGCCCGCGCCCTGCTGCCGGTGATCGATGCCCAGGGCTCGCTCTCCGCCCTCGACGACAGCGCTGTGTTGCCCCGCGATCGTGCGCTGTTTCGCGCGCTCTGCTACGGCGTCTGTCGCAGCCTGCCACGACTCGAAGCCCTCGCCGGCGAGCTGCTGCGCAGCCCCTTCAAGACCCGCGACCGCGACGTCCAGGCGCTGCTGCTGGTGGGGATCTACCAACTGCTCTACATGCGCATTCCGGCCCACGCCGCCGTTGGCGAGACCGCCGGCGCCGCGCGCCTGCTGGGCAAGGCCTGGGCCACTCGGGTGCTGAACGGCTGTCTGCGCCGCCTGCAGCGCGAGCAGAGCGCACTACAGGCCAAGGTCGATCGTGATCCCTGCGTCGCGCTGCTGCACCCGGCCTGGTTGCTCAAGGCGCTGCGCCAGGCGTGGCCCGACGACTGGCGCGAGATTGCCATCGCCAACAATGCGCCGGGGCCGATGACGCTGCGCATCAATCGCCGCCGCGTCAGCCGTGAGGTATATCGCGAACGCCTGCTGGAAAGCGGGCTCGAGAGCCGAATCTGCGAGTTCGCCCCGGATGGCCTGACCCTGGAGACACCCTGCGACGTCAATGCGCTACCCGGCTTCGCCGACGGTGAAGTGAGCGTTCAGGACGAAGCCGCCCAGCTTGCCGTGGAGCTGCTCGGCCCGGCGCTAGCGCCACGCCCCGGGGCGCGGGTGCTCGATGCCTGCTGCGCTCCCGGCGGCAAGACCGCCCACCTGTTGGAAGCCTTCGATGTCGACCTCACCGCGCTGGACAGCGATGCCCAGCGCCTGACCCGTGTCACCGACACCCTCGATCGGCTGGGGCTTACGGCACGCGTCGAGCGGGGCGATGCCACGCAGCTGGAGGGCTGGGAGACGGACCGTTTCGATGCCGTCCTGCTCGATGCACCCTGCTCCGGCAGCGGCGTGATTCGCCGCCATCCGGACATCAAGCGCCTGCGCCGCGCCGAGGACATTCCCGCGCTGGCGACGCTTCAGGGGCAGCTGCTCGACCGCCTATGGCAGCTCCTGGTGCCCGGCGGCACCCTGCTCTACGCCACCTGTTCGATCTTTCCCGAGGAGAACGCCGACCAGATCAAGGCCTTCCTGGCCCGCACACCGGACGCTCGCGCCACGACGCCGGCCGACCTTGCCTGGGGACGTCCAGCCGGCGACGGCCGCCAGCTGCTGCCCCGTGAGGCCGGCCACGACGGCTTCTTCTACGCACGCTTGGAGAAAGCGCGCGCCTAATAGCAGGCCCCTTGCTCGGGGGCCTGCCTTGGGTCCTATACTGGGGGTGGATGCCACGCACGCTTTATGAGTAAAACCAGACAAGGAGTCACGTCATGTCCCACATCTATAAACACATCGAGCTGACCGGATCCTCCACCGAGAGCATCGAGGATGCCGTCGCTCAAGCCATCGAGCGCGCCAACCAGACCATCCACGACATGCGCTGGTTCGAGGTCACCGAAACCCGCGGGCATATCGAACACGGCCGCATCGGCCACTGGCAGGTCACCATCAAGGTCGGTTTCACCCTGGAAAGCCACTAAGCCCATGCCCGTCACGGCCGGCCGTCTGTCCTTCCCCGGGCGGCTGGTTTATGCTGTGCCGACGCATCGCAGGGGAACAGGCGTGGCATGAAGATCATCATTCTCGGTGCCGGACAGGTCGGTGGCACCCTGGCCGAACATCTCGCCCACGAAGAGAACGACATCACCGTGGTCGATACCGACAACAGTCGGCTGCGCGATCTGCATAATCGTCTCGACATCCGCACCGTCTCGGGCCCCGCCTCCTACCCCATGGTGTTGCGCCAGGCCGGCTGCGAAGACGCCGACATGCTGATCGCGGTGACCAACTCCGACGAAGTCAATATGATCGCCTGCCAGGTCGCTCATACCCTGTTTCGCACCCCGACCAAGATCGCCCGCGTCCGCGCTACCGCCTACCTCACCCGCAAGGGCCTGTTCGCCCACGAGGCGGTGCCCATCGACGTGCTGATCAGTCCCGAGCAGGTGGTCACCGACCATATCCGCCGCCTGATCGAGTACCCCGGCGCCCTGCAGGTGCTGGAATTCGCCGGCGGCCAGGCGCAGCTGGTGGCGGTCAAGGCCTTCTACGGCGGCCCGCTGGTGGGCCAGGAGTTGGGCTTCCTGCGCCGCCACATGCCCAACGTCGACACCCGTGTAGCGGCGATCTACCGCCGCAACCGGCCGATCATCCCGCGCGGCGACACCGTGATCGAAGCCGACGACGAGGTGTTCTTCATCGCCGCGCGGCGCGACATTCGCGCGGTAATGAGCGAGCTGCGGCGCCTCGACCGCGACTTCCGCCGCGTGGTGATCGCCGGCGGCGGCCACATCGGAGAGCGCCTGGCCGAAAATCTCGAGCACAGCCATCAGGTCAAGATCATCGAGCACGACCTGGAGCGCTGCACCACGCTTTCCGAGCGCCTCGACCGCACCGTGGTGCTGCACGGCAGCGCCACCAGCAAGCGCCTGTTGCTGGAGGAGAACATCGAGGACTGCGACATCTTCTGCGCGCTGACCAACGACGACGAGGTCAACATCATGTCGTCGATGCTGGCCAAGCGGCTGGGTGCCAAGAAGGTGCTGACGCTGATCAACAACGCCGCCTACGTCGACCTGGTGCAGGGCGGCGAGATCGACATCGCCATCTCGCCGCAGCAGGCCACCATCGGCAGCCTGCTAACCCACGTGCGCCGCGGCGACATCGTCAACGTTCACTCGCTGCGCCGCGGCGCCGCCGAGGCCATCGAAGCGATCGCCCACGGCGACGCGCGCTCCTCCAAGGTGGTGGGCCGCGCCATCGACGAGATCGACCTGCCCAGCGGCACCACCATCGGTGCCATCGTGCGCGGCAAGGAGGTGCTGATCGCCCACGACGACGTGGTGGTGGCATCCGGCGACCACGTGATTCTGTTCGTGGTCGACAAGCGCCGCATCCGCGACGTGGAGCGGCTGTTCCAGGTCGGCCTGACATTCTTCTGATGAGGGAGCACCGCGTGGACGCCCGGACAAGGAGCGTGACGGCATGAGCCTGCGCGTGATTCTGCGCATCCTGGGGCTGCTGCTGATGCTCTTCAGCCTGACCCTGGTACCGCCGATCCTGATCTCGCTGCTGTTCAACGACGGCGTGTGGGATGCGTTCGCCATCGCCATGGCGATCACCGTGGCCACCGGCGCGCTGCTCTATCTGCCCAATCGCTATGCCCGCAAGGAGCTGCGCACCCGTGACGGCTTTCTGATCGCGGCGCTATTCTGGACGGTACTCGGCACCTTCGGCTCGCTGCCGCTGATGCTCGACGGCCCCTATGCGCTGTCGGTGACCGATGCGGTATTCGAGTCGTTCTCGGGGCTGACCACCACCGGCGCCACGGTGATCACCGGCATCGACTTCCTGCCCGAGGCGGTGCGCTACTACCGCCAGCAGCTGCAGTGGTTGGGCGGCATGGGTATCGTGGTATTGGCGGTGGCGATCCTGCCGACGCTGGGCGTGGGCGGCATGGCGCTCTACCGCACCGAGATCCCGGGGCCGCTCAAGGACTCCAAGCTGACCCCACGCATCACCGAGACCGCCAAGGCGCTGTGGTACATCTATGCCAGCCTGACGTTGACCTGCATCATCGCCTACTGGGCCGCCGGCATGGACTGGTTCGACGCCATCGGCCACGGCTTCTCGACGGTGGCCATCGGCGGTTTCTCGAGCTACGACGCCAGCATCGGTCACTTCAACAGTGCCACCATCGAGATGATCTGCGTGCTGTTCATGATCGTCTCGGCGATGAGCTACAGCCTGCACTTCGCCGCCTGGCGCGAAAAGCGCCTCAGTCAGTACCTGCGCGACCCGGAAGCTCGCTTCCTGCTGCTGTTCCTGCTCAGCCTGAGCGTGATCGCCGTGATCACGCTGTGGCTGACCGATACCTACGCTGGCAGTGAGGGGTTGCGCAACGGGCTATTCCAGGCGGTTTCCATCGCCACCACCGCCGGCTTCGGCGTCGCCGAATTCTCGGCCTGGCCCGGCGCCCTGCCCTTCCTGCTGTTCGTCGCCGCCTTCGTCGGCGGCTGCTCGGGCTCCACCGGCGGCGGCATGAAGGTGATCCGCATCATCCTGATCCTCAAGCAGGGCATGCGCGAGGTGATGCGCCTGATCCACCCCAACGCGGTGATCGCGGTCAAGGTTGGCAAGGTCAGCGTGCCCGACAGCATCGCCCAGGCGGTATGGGGCTTCTTCTCGGTCTATGTGATGCTGTTCTTCCTGATGCTGATCGGCGTCATGGCCACCGGGGTCGACCAGGTCACCGCCTGGTCGACGGTGGCCTCTACCCTCAACAACCTCGGCCCGGCGCTGGGCGAGGCCGCCAGCCACTACGGCGAACTTCCCGACCTGGCCAAGTGGATCCTGGTGCTGGCGATGATCCTCGGCCGCCTGGAGATCTTCACCGTGCTGGTGCTGTTCACCCCGGCCTTCTGGCGGCGCTAGCCGAAGATGCTGCCAAGGGACGCCGGGGGCAGGTCGCAGCGAAGGTCTTTTGCCATGGGTGAGGAGCACTGCTCCGAACGGGCTGGCCATGGATGACCAGCACCGGTCCTGCAAGCGAAGCAGGATGCGAGAGCGAAGCAGGGCAAAAGTAGCGCCCAGGGATGGGTTCACAGCGCCTTCGCGTAGGCCTGCCGCCGGATCAGTCCCGGTCTCAACGCAGCTGAACGTTTACTGCGATTTACCGTTGCCGTCCCCGAGTTTGGCGTGGCCAGCGGCTTTCGTGGATAATCGCCGGATCATCTTGTCGTCACAGCGAGCCTTCATGACCGACCCTCAGGATCTCACCGCCAGCGCCGAGCCGGCCACCGTGCCCAGTGGCGGGCCTCGCCAGACCCTGCAGTTGGGTGACACCCGCTACACCCTGCTGGGTACTGCCCACGTCTCCAAGGAGAGCGCCGACGAGGTGCGCGCGCTGATCCGTTCCGGCGACTACGACGCCGTGGCCATCGAGCTGTGCGCCTCGCGCCATCATAGCCTGGTGGAACCCGACGCCCTGGCCGGTCAGGACCTGTTCGAGATATTCCGTCAGGGCAAGGCCGGCATGGTCGCCGCCAGCCTGGCGCTGGGCGCCTTTCAGCAGCGCGTCGCCGAACAGTCGGGTATCGAGCCCGGGGCCGAGATGCGCGCCGCGCTGGAAGAGACTCAGCGCCACGATCTACCGCTGCTGCTGATCGATCGCGACGTCGGCATCACCCTCAAGCGCATCTACGCCAACGTGCCCTGGTGGCAGCGCTTCTCGCTGTTCTCTGGGCTGCTCGGCAGCGTCATGTCGCGCCAGGAAGTCTCCGCCGCCGATATCGAGCGGCTCAAGGAGGGCGACGTGCTGGAGTCGACCTTCAACGAGTTCGCCGAGCAGTCCGAGTCGCTGTATACGCCGCTGATCAGCGAACGTGATCGCTACATGACCCTACGCCTGGGCGAGGAGGGCCCGCCGGGGCGCTACCGCCATGTGCTGGTGGTGATCGGCGCCGGCCACCTCAAAGGCATGGCCGAGCACCTCAGCCAAGCGCTGCCCGACGACCCCCGCACCGAGCGCGAGTCGCTGGAGGCCACCCCGCCGCGCTCGCGGATCTGGCGGCTGCTGCCATGGGCGATCACCGCGCTGGTGCTGACCGGTTTCGCCATCGGGTTCTCGCGCAACACCGACCTCGGTTGGCAACTGGTCAGCGAGTGGTTCCTGATCAACGGCGTGCTCTCGGCGGCGGCCACCACCATCGCCCTGGCCCACCCGGTGACCATCCTGGCAACCTTCTTCGCCGCGCCGCTGACCTCGCTCAACCCCACTATCGGCGCCGGTTTCGTCGCCGCCGGGGTCGAGCTGTTCATGCGCAAGCCCAAGGTCGGCGACTTCGCCCACCTGCGCCACGATGTCACGTCATTGAAAGGCTGGTGGCGCAACCGGGTGTCGCGCACCCTGCTGGTGTTCCTGTTCGCCACCCTTGGCTCGGCGGCGGGCACCTGGGTGGCCGGCTTCCGCATCGCCGGGGCACTATTCGGCAGTTGAGGCCGCTTCCCGGCGCTGGCGTGACAGCAGCCGGTGCATGGCGGCGGTTGGCTGCTCGATCTTGTGGTAGATGCGGCTCGAGGCGTAGCTGTCGTTGAAGGCGTCGAAGTAGTCATCGAGTATCTCGGCGGCGTCGATGTCGCCGGCCTGGCGCAGCAGCTCGATGGCCACTTCCGCAGTACACAGGTGGGCCTGGGAGGCCGGCTTGCGCAGCCGGTAGCGAGTCTGGCGCTGGGTGCGCAGCGGCAGCACCGGCAGCGCGTCGAGGTAGGGGCTCTTGCGAAAGATGCGCCGCGCCTGGCGCCAGGTGCCGTCGATGATGATAAAGACCGGAATCTTATCCTCCTGCCCGCTCCGTACCACGGCATCCATCCCCACGACCCGTTCGGCATAGTCCGGCTGGTCGTCGGGAAAGATCACGAAGGGCGCGTAGCGTGGATCCGCGAGCAGTGACAGCAGACGCGCATCGGGGGCGGTACGGTACCAGGTGAACACCTCAGTGGCAGGCAGGACGTCACCGATCAGCCGCCCGGTGTTGGTCGGCTTGTGGTGCTCCAAGGGGTGTGTCAGCAACCACACCTGAGCACGACTCTGGGCCTCGACCCGAAAGGGGCACAAGCAGTTGAGGGTCGGCAGGTTACAGCCCTCGCAGCGCTCCACAAAGCTGCCGCGGGCCTTGAACTCACGCCGTGGCGGTCGCCGGAGTACGTCGCTGTTGGCATCTTCAGCGTACGGAACAGCAGAGGAGGTATCGTCGAGCATAGCGCGCCAATGGAGCAAAACGGGCGGGCATTCTAGCATACCCGCCCGATGAGGCGTGCTAGGCGCTTTCCGCACCGTGCTCAGCCACGACGATCGGTCGGCGTTTCCAGTAGCCCGCCAGCAGCGAGCCGGAAACATTGTGCCATACCGAGAACAGCGCCCCCGGGAGGGCCGCGCCGGCGCTGAAGAACTGGTTGGCCAGCGTCACGGCGAGCCCGGAGTTCTGCATCCCCACCTCGATGGAGACGGTCCGCGCGGTGCGCTTGTCGAGGCCGCACAGCCGGCTGACGAGGTAGCCACCGGCCAGGCCAATGCCATTGTGGGCAACCACCGCCAGCGCTACCACTGGCCCAAGGCTTGCCAGCCGGCCGGCGTTGAGCGCCACCACGATGGCAATGATCATCACGATCGCTGCCATCGCCAGCGTCGCCAGCGCCGGCTCGATACGCGCGATATACCGCCCCGCGAAGTGGTGCACCACTACCCCGGCCGCCACCGGCGCGATCACCAGCTGGGCGATGCTCGACAGCATGCCCCATACCGGCACCTCGACCATCTGGCCGACCAGCAGCCAGGCGATCAGCGGCGTCATCACCACCGAGGCCAGGGTCGAGACCAGGGTCATCGACACCGACAGCGCCACGCGTCCGCCGGCCAGCCAGGTCATTACGTTGGAGGCGGTGCCACCGGCGGTGGCGCCCACCAGCACCATGCCGGTGGTCAGCTCCGGCGACAGGCCCAGCACCAGCGAGACACCCAGCGCGGCCAGCGGCATCACCACGAACTGCAGCAGTACGCCAATGCCCACGGGCAGCGGCGCCTTGACCACGTTGAGGAAATCCTCCTTGGACAGCGTCAGGCCCATGGCGAACATGATGATCGCCAGCAACACCTGGATCCGTCCCGCGTAGCCGGTAAACAGCGGCGGCATGACGATGGCAATGGCAGCAAACAGGATGGCCCAGAGGGGGAAGAGGCGGTTGAGTCGTTCGAATATCAGCATCTTGGCGCGTCCTTGCGGTATAGCACGTCGGCCACCGCGGCATTGGTTAGACCGCTAATAGTGCCCGAAAGCGTCGAATAGGGAAAATCGTCACGCGCCGAGCAGCGTCTCGGGCAGCCACAGGCGACCCTCCCGCGACCAGTGGCGAACCAGCTCCGTGACCCCGCGACCAGCCGGCTGGGGCAGTCGGGCCACACCGGGCGGCGCCAAGCGCTCGGCGGCCGGATCGACCAGGATCACCTCGGCGTCCAGCGGCGCCCGCTCGAGCAGTGCTGCGGCCGGCATCACCGCCAGCGAGGTGCCCACCACCAGCAGCAGGTCGGCCTGCTCGACGATCTCGCAGGCCTCCACATAGCGCGGCACCGGCTCGCCGAACCAGACCACGTCGGGGCGCAGCTGGCTGCCCTTGTCGCAGATATCGCCAAGCTTGATGCCGCCGCGCGGCAAGGGGTAACGCATGCGCTCATCGACGCTGGAGCGCGCCTTGAGAATCTCGCCGTGGAGGTGCAGCACGTCGCGGGAGCCGGCACGCTCGTGGAGATCGTCGATATTCTGGGTGACGACGCTGACCCGGAAGCCCTGTTTCTCGAGCGAGGCCAGCGCCTGGTGAGCCGCATTGGGCCGGGCACGGCGCACCTGGGTGCGGCGCTCATCGTAAAAACGCAGCACTCGCTCGGGATCGCGGCGCCAGGCCTGGGGGGTGGCGACGTCCTCGATGGCGTGATCGGCCCACAGGCCGTCGCTGGCGCGGAAGGTCTGGATACCGCTCTCGGCACTGATGCCGGCCCCGGTGAAGACCACCAGGTGAGGTGAGTGGGATGTCATCGTCGTAACACCATCCTGCCCGTCTACGTGCTGACGCTATGGATTGCTGAAACGTCCGGCCAGCCCAAAGGGCCTAGCCCCTGTCTGAAAGCTCGCTGCGCTGGGCCTGGCGTCTTAGGCGATAAATTCGCCAGCTATTGGAGACGCCGTCTGCAAACATCACCAGAACCCCTGGGATCGACCCGGCTTGCCAGTTGAACACCAGCCATAGCAGGCTGCCAATCAGCAGCGCCCCGCGTCGGGGCAGGCCGGCGAGGAAGAATACCCCGACGCTTCCCGAGATTACCGCTACGACCGGCAAGATATCCCATACACTCTGCCAGCTGTAACTCCCGGTGACCAGATACAGACCAATGAAGCCCGACGCAAACCAAGCGCCGCGACAGCGAATGCCAACCAGATTGCGTACGGCCGTGATCACATTGAGCAGGGCCGCTGTGGGCTGCGCCAAGAGTAGAAAGTGCAGGCTCCACACCAGGCATGAGCCCGACAGCATCACCAGCATGCGAATATCATGACGGCACTGAAAGGCCAGGACTCCGAGTAGCGCCGCGACACCGCCGAGCAGCTGAATACCCAGCCACTCGAGGCTCATTCGTCGAACCGCGCCGCAATGGTGCCCGGCGCCAAGGGAAGGGCCTGGCAGCGTGACCAGATGCGCTCGTAGGCCGGCCGCAAGGTTTCGGTCATCTCCTCGGCGGCGTCGATGGCAGGCCTCAGCCGCTGCATGGCCTGGTCAATACGCTGCGATATCCTGCGCTGATCAAGCCGAGTCAGTTGACCATCGGCTACCACCTGCTCGCCTTCCACCCATACCGAGTGAATACCGCCGCCGTTCTCTCCAAACACCAGCTGACGCAGCGGGTCATTGAGCGGCGTAAAGGCCGGCGCATCCAGCCGGTAGAGCACCAGGTCGGCGCGCATGCCGGTCGCTATCCGCCCCAGTTGCTCCGCCATGCCTAGTGCCCGGGCGCCGCCCAGGGTGGCCGACTCCAGCGCCTCCTCAGCGCCAATCCAGTGCCGATAGTCGTCGCCGCGCAGTTTGTGAATCAGCGCGGTGTTGGCCACCACTCTGAGCATATCGGTGGACTCCAGTGAGCCGCAGCCGTCGGTCCCCAGGCTCACATTGACCCCGGCGTCCAGCAGCGCACGCATGGGCATCAGCCCGGACCCAAGTTTGAGGTTGCTGTTGGGATTGTGCTGCACGCTGGCGCCGCTGGCGGCAATCCGCGCGATATCGTCAGGGGTTAGCCATACCGCGTGAATCAGCGAGGTCCCCGGTGCCAGAAAGCCCAGCTCATCGAGATGCTGGAACAGCGTCTTGCCTCGCTGGTGCCAGGCCGAGGCCGCCTGGAGACGGGTTTCCTGGACGTGGATGATCACCGGCAGTCCGGTTCGGTCGGCCAGGGCCCTCACCTCGCCGAGCAGGCTATCGCTGCAGCGCTGCGGCGCGGAGGGCGCTAGTAGCACACCGACGCGGTTGTCGCGAGGATGACGCGTCGCGGCGAGTGACTCGACCAGGCGCAGATACTCTGCCACCGGGGTCACCTTGTTCGGCGCCAGGCTGGTCAGCGTCTCTGGGCTGCACTCCTCGTGAACAAACGGCACGCTCTCGTGAAACGGCACATCAAATAGCGTGGGGCCGAGCAGCGCGCGGATGCCGATATCGTCATAGGCGGCAAGCGCGGCCTCGACGTGCTCAGGGTCGAGCACCGGCGAAGCATTGAAGTCATCGACGATACAGGTGGTGCCTGACAGCAGCGCCTGGCAGGCCCCCACCAGGGTGCGCAGGTAGACGTCGTCGGCGGTCAGCGGCAAGGGCTTGGCCGGTCGCACGTAGTTCATCCACAGCTCGAGGGGCAGGCGGTCATAGCGCCCCTTGTGGAAATTTTCATGGGAGTGGTGGTGGCCGTTGATAAAGCCCGGTATCGCCAGCGTCCCGGAGGCATCGACGACCTTCCCTTCCGGGGGAGCCTCCCCCGCTGGCCGTATCGCCTCGATGATGCCCCCGCGGATAACGATATCCATCGGCGATGGCAGGACATGGGAGCCGTCCGCACTGAGCGGACGAGCGCCCAGCAGTGTCGTGATCTTGTCAGCGTTGTGTGTCATCACAAACGGTCGACGGCCCCATGCTAGGGGCCGCCGACACTCTCCTATGCTGTGAGGCGTCGAGTTAGTCGTCGAGATACGCGTCGCGTAGGGCGGCTTGCTCCGCTGCCAGCGCTTCGGCGAACTCCTCGTGGCCGAGGAACTGAATGCCGGAACCAATCTGACCGATAAGGCGCAGGAAGCCCTCGTCTTCGGTCAAGCGCTGGAAGCCGTCGCTCAACTCGGCGATGACTTCATCCGGCGTGCCGGCCGGCGCCATCACCCCGCGCCAGAACTGGAAGACCACATCGTAGCCCTCTTCCTGGCAAGTGGGGATATCACCATAGGCCTCGAAACGCTCGGTATCGGTGACGCATAGGCCGACCAGACTCCCCGCTTCGAGATGCTCACCCACCACACTGGGATCGCCGGCGTAGGCCATGGTGTTACCGCCCAGTAGTTGGGTCACCGCAGGGCCACCACCGCCCAGTTCGACGCCGCGCATCTCGATATCGGCCGTCGCCTTGAGCATCTCGAAGACCGTATAGGTAAAGCCATTGCGGTTGTCGGAACTGTAGACCACCTCGCCGGGATTCTCCTCGGCGTGCTCGACCAGCTCACCAATGCTCTGGAAGGGTTGGTCGGGGGTGGTAACGAAAATCGCCGGACTGTAGTTGATGCGAGCCACTGGCACGAAGTCATCCATCTCGTAGGGCAGGTCTTCGACCTGGGGGCGCAGTGAATTGATGGTCGGGTCACCAAACAGCAGCATGGTGCCGTTTGGCGTACTGCCAGCCACCTCGGCGGCGGCCACCGCACCGCCGCCACCGCCGCGGATTACCGAGATCAGCGGTCGGCCCAGAAACTCCTCGCCAACCGCGGTAATGATACCGGCATGTAGAGAGTGGGAGCCCCCTGCAGGATAGGGCGTAACGAAGCGGATCGGCTCATCGGGCAGGTGGCTCTCCTCGGCGAGGACCTGGCCAGTGGCGAGGGCGGTAGCCGCAGCGAGCGATGCGGCCAAAAAGGTACGGGTCAGGAGGGGACGGGACATAGTGAGTTGCCTCAGATGTTGTTGGACTTGGTTGGATGGGACTTGGAACGCTTGCGGATGACACCTGCTTTCACGAGTCCACGCCACGCCATCGTAAGGATGACCAGCGCCAGCAAGATCAGCAGGATGAGGCTGCCTGGACGCGACCAGAAGATCGCCAGACTGCCGTTGGAGAACACCAGCGATTGACGCACGGCGCTCTCGAAACCCGGCCCCAGCAGCAGGCCGATGATCAGTGGTGCGATGGGAAAATGCGTGCGGCGCATCACATAGCCCAGGCCACCGCCAACCACAAGAATCAGCAGATCGAAGGTGCTGGAATTGACCGCATAGGCGCCGCACAGGCAGAGCAGCAGGACGCAAGGGTAAAGCACCGTGGGCGGGATCCGCGTGACCTGCTTAAGCCAGCGAATCGCCGCCAAACCAAATATCAGCAGCAGCACGTTGGTGACCAGCAGCACCAGAAACAGCCCGAACAGGAAGCCGGGGTTCTGCTGAATCAGCAGCGGCCCCGGCATCATGCCTTGCGCCATCAGCGCGCCGATCAGTACCGCGGTAATGGTGTCACCGGGAATACCGAACACGGTCATGGGAATCAGCGCCGCGGGCACCACGGCGTTGTTGCCGGACTCGGCCGCTGCCAGCCCCTCGAGCGACCCCTTGCCGAACCTTTCCGGCTCGCGGGAACGCCCGCGAGCCAGGCCATAGGCGATCCAGCAGGCGATTTCTGCGCCCAGGCCCGGCAACGACCCCAGAAAAGTACCTAGCGAGGTCGAACGCAGGATGGTCGGTCGCAGCGCCCAGAACTCTGCCCACTTGAGCCTTTCCCCGCCGTGCTCCACCGCCTGCCCGGCATCGTTCGTCCGCTCCGGGGGGTGCGTCAGTTGCATGAGAATCTCGCTGAGCGCGAACATGCCGATCAGCAGCGGGATCAGTGACACGCCCCCCAGCAGATCGGTGTTGCCGAAGGTGAAGCGCTGGTAACCCGACATCGGGTCGAGCCCGATGGACGCGACCAGCAGCCCTAGACCCGCGGCGATAAGGCCCTTGAGGAAGCTTTCGCCGCTGACCGTGGCAATCATGGTCAAGGCAATCAGGTAAAGCAGTGCGAACTCCGGTGAACCAAAGCGAATGGCGATACTCGCCAGCGGGATGGCGACCATGATCAAGACCAGGGTCGCCAGGAAATCCGCCACCACCGAGCTGTACAGACTAAGTTCCAGGGCCTTGCGCGACTTGCCCTGCTGGGTCAGCGCATAGCCATCGCGGGCGGTGGCCGCCGCCGCCGCCGTGCCGGGAGTATTGACCAGGATCGCCGGTATCGAGCCGCCGTAGATGGCCCCCTTGTAGATCCCCAAGAGGAAGGGAATGCCAATGGTCGCCTCCATGAAAAAGGTAAAGGGCGCCAGCACCGCCACTGCCATGGTGGCCGTGAGGCCTGGCAGGGCGCCGATCAGTATGCCCCCGGCAAGCCCCGCCGACAGCGCCAGGAAGGTCCAGGGACTGGCCAGCATGGCAAGCCCCTGCTGGAGTACGGCCAGGTCGATCACAGCACCACCCCTCTGGGGAAGTAGACCCCCATGACGCCCTCGAAGAGATGGATCACCAGCGTCGGCGGCACCACCGCCAGCGCCAGCAGTACATACCAGCGGCGTTCGCCGAAGCACATTGCCAGCAGCGGCACGGCCAGCATGGTGACCAGCCAGATGCCCAGGAAGCGGATCGATACGGCCATGGCCACCATCAGCGCATAGGCCAGGAGCGCCCGGGCGGTGTGTCCAGACTCGAACGCCACCGAAGACGCTGGCCGCCAGGCGGACAGCAGTAGCACTACGCCGAGGCCGGTCACCAGCAGCGCGATCAAGCCGGGGAAGAACGCCGCCGACCCGATATCGCGCGGGTCGCCGAAAGGCGGCGGCGTACCATGCACGATACGCAGAAACATGACCCCCACCGCGATTACCGCGAGCGCCAGCAGCGACTCGATCAGGCGCCCTCCGGGCCACGTGCGTGTGTTCATGGGGAGACTCCGCTCGCGCTCAGCGCGTCGAGACGTTCGGCCATGTGTGAGCGGCTTACCACGCAGCACCTCCCGGCCGCCGGGGCTTGGGCCGAGCCGGTGCGGGCAAGGCGCAGGGCAGGAACTGGCCGCGCCCGGCGACACCCAGGTAGTCGCCATCGCGCCACACCACCTCGCCACGTAATAGCGTCAACGCCGGCCAGGCCGACACCGGTATGCCCTCGTAGGGGGTGTAATCGACGCCGTGATGCAGGTCGCTGTTGCGGATGCGGCGGTCCAGGCCGGTCTCCCAGATCACCAGGTCGGCATCGGCGCCCACGGCGATCGAGCCCTTGCGCGGATAGAGGCCATACATGCGCGCCACATTGGTGGCGGTGAGTGCCACGAACTGCTGCATGGTCAAGCGGCCCGTCTCCACCCCGTGGCTGAACAGCAGGGCAAGACGCGTTTCGAGCCCCGGGATGCCGTTGGGAATACGCTCGAAGCTGGCATCGCCGCCGGCCGCAAACTTGCCCTGGGGGCCAGCGAAGGTGAATGGCGCATGATCCGAGGAGAAGATCTGGAAGGCGCCGTTCTCCAGGCCATCCCAGACCACCTGTTGATTGGCCTTGTCACGTGGCGGCGGGCTGCAGATGCACTTGGCGCCGTGGTGATCGTCGTCATCGATACCCAGGTCGTCAGCGGTCAGGAACAGATACTGAGGGCAGGTCTCGGCATAGATGCGCAGGCCGTGGCTGTGCGCCCAGCGCAGCTGCTCTATTGCCTCACGCCCAGAGACGTGGACGATCAGGATCGGCACGTCGACCAGCTCGGCGTAGGCAATGGCGCGGTGGGTCGCCTCGCGCTCGACCAGCATGGGCCGCGCCTCGGCGTGATAGCGGGGGGCGGTATGGCCATGAGCAAGCAGACGCTCGGTGAGCCAGGCGATGCAGTCGGCATTCTCGGCGTGCACCATGACCATGGCGCCATGCTCACGGGCCACCGCCAGCACGTCGATGATTTCGCGGTCCGACAGCTTCAAGTCGTCGTAGGTCATGTAGATCTTGAACGAGGTGTAGCCTTCGCGGATCAGTGCCGGAAGCTCATTGGCCAGCACCTCGTGGGTCGCGTCGGTCACGATCAAGTGAAAGGCGTAGTCGATACACGCCTTGCCCTCGGCACGCTGGTGATAGTCGTCGACGGCGGCACGCAGGCTCTGGCCTTTCATCTGGCAGGCAAACGGAAAGACCGTGGTGGTGCCGCCGCAAGCCGCCGAGCGGGTGCCGCTGAGAAAGTCGTCGGCCATCTTCGAGCCGTCAGAGGTGGGCTGGTCCAGATGGCAGTGCCCGTCGATGCCACCCGGCAGTACCCAGCGACCGGCGGCATCGATCTCCTCGAGTCCCTCGGCAAGGCCGCTACCCAGCGCCGTTATCACGCCGTCGCGGATGCCGATATCGGCTTCGAACACATCGGCAGCGGTGGCGCAGCGGGCGCGCCGAATCACCAGATCGAATTCAGCCATGCGCCATCACTCCTTCCATCAGTTGGCCCCAGCCGGTCACCGGCGCATCGCCGTGGCCGGTCATGCGCAGCATCTTCCACACCACGGTGGCCGTGGTATCCAGCACCGGCACGCCCAGCTCCGCTTCCCACTTAGGCACCAGATCGGCCGAACAGAGATTGGTGCAGGCCACCACGATGGCCGGCGCGCCGGCCTGGGCCACACGCCGCACCTGGGCGGTGAGCGTTTCCGCGCTGACCTCGGCGTAGGCGAAGTTCTCGCTGATGCCCAGATGGTCCTCGGCGACCACCGCAAATCCTTCACTGCGGTAGTTGTCGAGAATCCGCTGCTGCACGTCGTCGGTGTAGGGCGTCACCAGACCGAACGCTCGCAGCCCGTATTCGGCGAGGATCTCATTCAGCGCCAGCATCGAGGTCGTCGCTGGGATGCCGGTCTCTTCGCTAATCCGCTGGCACAGGGTCTCGTCGTGGTCGAACCCCAGCCAGCCGGCCGAGGTGCCGCTCCAGCCGATCACGTCGACCCGGGCGTCAGCCAGCAGGCGAGCTGCCGCCAGCACGTGGCGATCATCGAACTGGCCCAGCGCCCGCGCGCTGAGGGCGATCTCGGTCACGCTAAAGCGTGAGAAGTGCGCGCTGACCCCGGGAACCTTGGCCACCATGGCCGACGTGAGCGGCTCGAGTGCCGTATTGGACGAAGGCGTGAGCACGCCGAATCGACTGCGGTTCACGGTCATTGGGAGCCTCCTTGGGTCGGGTGAGTAGTGATGGTCAGCGGCTGGGCGCCCTGCCATAGGCAGCGTCGACCCAGTTCCGGGAGCTGCTCGCGCCCTTCGACGAGGCTCATGAAATGATTGCCAGCGATCGGCCCCAGCTTGCTGGCAAAGCTACACGCGCCGTAGGCCAGCAGGATCTCGGTCTCGCTGTATCCGCCGGGGTAGAACAGCACGTCGCCGGGAGCGGGATAGCGGGTGGGGTTCTCCCAGGGCAGGGCGAAGTCCCTCTCCCCCAGGGGTATCCACACCCCTTCACCGCTCCAGCGCACATGCACCAGTTGCGTCTGCCAGGGCAGGAGCGCGAGAAAGGCCGCCGTGCTATGCGGCGCATCGGGGCGGGTTTCGGCCACGAACTCGAGGTCGTGGGAGACCAGCCGCAGGCATACGACGCTCTCCGCCGGCTGAGGACGACTCATGCCACGTCCTCTCGGCCGATCAGCTGCCGCAGTGCCGGCGACAAGCCCATGGCACCTTTCACCGGCGGCGCGGCATAGCTGCCCGCCGTCGCCTTGGCGGGGCCCAGGCGGGCCAGCAGCTCCGCCTGCTGCACCGCGCAGCTCACCCCATCCACCACCGGCACCGGTATGCGCTGTGCCACGCTGCGCGCCAGACCCGCCAAGGGCGCGCCGGCGATGATCAACACATCCGCGCCATCGTCGCGAATCGCCGCCTCACACAGCGCCACCAGCTGCTCGCCCTTGTCCTGCTGCACGCTGCCGATATTCGCCAGCGGCTCGTCCAGGCAGCGGATACCGGCCAGACGCGAGGTCATGCCATAGCGATCAACGGTCTCGGCGTACCAGGCACGAATACGCCGCGAGATAGCCACGATGCCGATCTTGCCGCCGAGCATGGCGGCGCTCATCAGCGCACTCTCGGTCAAGCCCACCACCGGTATCGGCAGCATCTCACGGGCTGCTTCAAGCCCCGGGTCGCCAAAGGCGGCCACCACGGCGGCATCATGCCCTGGGAAATGGTCGGCCAGCTCGTTGAGCGTCGCGTAGGCGCCGATGGCAGCCTCGGCGCGGGTCTCGATATAGGCCACGCCCAGCGCGGCCGTGCGCAGGGTCAACTGAGTGCCCGGGCTGGCCGCACGCCGCGCCTCGGCCTCGATCAGCTCGGTGACGCTGTGCGAGATGTTGGGATTGACGATCAGCAGTTTCATGGGCGCTCCCTCGAGCCGTTAGCAGGGTCAGACCTGAGCCCGGGCACGGGACCAGAGTGCATCGGCAGCGTGCTGGGCATCGGCCAGCAGCGACGGCGTATCCGCCAGACACAGCTCGCCCCCCTCGACCACCACCTGGCCGTTGCAGACCACCATCTCCACATCGCGGCCCTGGGCGGTATGCACCAGATTGCCCAGCGCATTGATCAGCGGCACCAGGTGCGGCCGGCGGAAATCGAAGACCGCCAGGTCGGCGCGCTTGCCGGGGGTCAGCGAGCCCAGTTCATGCCCCAGGCCAAGCGCCTTGGCGCCGTTCAGGGTGGCCATCTCCAGCACATGGTGAGGCTGCCAGGTATCGTTCACCTCGCCTTCCTGCACGCGGCCCATGATCAGCGCCCAGCGCATGACCTCGACCATGTCGGCGTGCATGTTGTCGGTGGCCAGTGTCAGGTTGGCGCCGGCTTGACGCAGTCGGGTGGTGGGGGCAATCCGCCCGCCGGTGGCGTTGCCGCGCGGGACGTGGGCGATATTGGTACCCGTGCGACCGATACGTTCGATGTCGCTGTCGCTGACGTACATGCAGTGGGCGGCGGTGAAGCGCGGCCCGAGCAGGCCGACATCCTCGAGCAGCTCGCTCGGGCTCATGCCGTCGCGCTCCTCGACACGGCGATTCTCCTTGCGACTCTGGGAGAGGTGGCCATTGACCTGGATACCCAGGGCATCGCGGGTCTCGGCTACCTTCGCCAGCAGCTCTCGGGAGCAGGTGTCCGGTGCATGGGCCGCCAGCTCGACGCCCAGGCGGCCATCCATCTTGCCCTGCCAGCGCTCATGCAAGGCCACCGCCTCGCCCAGCGTCTTCTCGCCGATCGCGGTGCGATGCTCCCACACCCCTTCATGGACGCGACTGAAATCGACGTCATGGATGCGGCCACAGGTAATCACCCGCATGCCCAGTTCGCCCATCGCCGGCAGCGTCAGGTCGGCATGCACATAGCTATCATTGATCAGGGTGGAGCCGAACAGCAGCGCCTCGGCGGCGCCCAGCCGCGCCAGGGCCACCGCCTCTTCCTTGCTGACCTCATGGCCGTGGGGCACGCCCGGGGTATAGGCCGGGGCGAAGCCCATGTCCTCGGCCACGCCACGCACCATGCTCAGGATGGTATGGGTATGCACGTTGACGAAGCCTGGGACGATGACGCGGCCATGCAGATCCAGCGTTCGCCGGGCGGGCGGGAGCGGCTCACCGGCAGCGTGGGGCCCCACCTCGACCAGTCGACCCTGATGAATCACCAAGCGACCGCAGGTGATCTCACCGAGCAGCGGGTCCACGGTCAGTAAGCGTGCGCCATAAATCACCAGGTCGGCAGGGTGCTCGGCGTCAAACGGAGAGGGTGTCGGCATGGTCTGCTCCTCAGGGGTCAGTAACCGAGTGCACGAGGCAGCGCGGTGACGATTTGCGGAAAGGCGATGCAAAGGCCGAGGATCGCGAACTGGAAGGCAACGAACGGCAGTGACTCTCTGACCAACGTCATCATCGGCACCTTGGTGATACCGCTCATGACGAAGTAGAGCACACCAACCGGCGGCGTCATCATGCCGACCACCAGGTTGTACATGAACAGAAAGCCGAAATAGAGCGGGTCGATGCCGTACAGCACGGCGACCGGCGCGAACAGCGGCACCAGCATGATGTAGGCGGCGTTGGACTCGATCAGCATGCCGATCACCACCAGCAGCGCCATGGTCAGCAAAATGAAGATCATGGGATCAGCGGTCAGCGACTGGATGAACGATGACAGCATCATCGGCACCATCTCGATGGTGAAAATGAAGGTCAGCACCGACGCAAACGCGATCAACGCACCGACCATTGCCGAGGTCACCGCGGCGCGGTAGAGACAGCCCGGCAGGTCGGCGATACGCAGACGACGCGTGACAACGAATCCAATGAACGCCGAGTAGACCACCGCGATTGCCGCCCCCTCGGTCGCGGTAAAGACCCCGCCTACGATGCCGCCTACTACGATCACCGGCATCAGAATGATGACGATGGCGCGCCGCGCCTGTCGGGCGACGTTACAGAGGTTGAAGCGCTCGCCCGTCAGCGGATAGCCGCGCTTCCAGGAGATCCAGCTAGCAATGACCATGAAGCCCACGGCCAGCAAGATGCCGGGCAGAATGCCGGCCATGAACAGCCCGCCCACCGACACCGACGAGCCGGCCATCAAGGCGTAGACGATCATCGCATTGCTGGGCGGGATCACCGGGCCCAGATTAGCCGCCGACGCAATCACGGCACCTGAGTAGGCATCCGGGTAGTACTTGCGCAGCGACGGCACCAGCGTACTGCCCATGGCACTGGCGCTGGCCACCGCCGCCCCGCTTACCGACGCGAAAATGGTGCCGGAAGTAATCGTCACATGGGCCAAGCCGCCGTGCATCCTGCCCACCAGGCTGTTGGCAAAGGAGATGAGCCGGTCCATGATCCCGGCTCTCACCATCAGCTCACCGGCGAGCATGAACAGCGGAATCGCCATCAGCGGGAAGCTGTTGACGGCGTGCAGCATGCGTTGCGGCATCACCACCAGCTCGAAATCGAGCATCCACAGGCCCGCCAGCGACCCAAAGCCGAGGGCAAAGGCCAACGGCATGCCGAGCACCGCCAAGCCCAGAAACAACCCTATCGCCAGCCAGGTCATGTCAGCTCCTCCCAGGTTCGCGACCCGCCCCAGGCCAACATGGCCAAGTGCAGGAAGGCGTGGGCACCGCAGATAAGGACCGCGATGTAATAGATCGCCGAGGTGATCGGCAGCGTCGGCATCAGTTCGGGCCAGCGATCGAGGGTCGCCACCCAGGCCCCCAGCATCACCATCAGCATCAGGGTCGTCGACACGCCCGCCATGAGGCGAAACAGCACCTCCTTCATCCACTCGGGCATCAGCATGACGAACAAATCGATGCCAACGTGCACCCCGTGCTTCACACCGTGTGGAATGGCCAGGAAGATGGCCCACACGAAGAACAGCCGCGACAGCTCGTCGGCAGAGTCGATCGACGACCCCAGCACATAGCGCCAGAACACCTGCAGGGAGACGATGGTTGCCATCAGGCCCATCACTGCCACGATGCCCCAGTAGGTAGTGGCATCGAGCAGCTCCACGATGCGCTTGGCACGCCTAAAGGCTCGAGAACGTGGCGGGGGCTTGGGCCCCCGCGCCTTGGCATCGTCGTGCGGTGGTGCAGATGTGTCCGTCATGCCTGACCTCACAGCGCCGCTTCGGCTTCCTGGATCACCAGTTCAAGGAACTCAGGATCAACGCGCTCCGCGAGGCTCTCTGCGACTTCCAGGGTCGCTTCACGCAGCTCGGCGCGCAGGTCCGCAGAGATCGGGGTGAACTCCATACCTGCCTCGATCAGCTGCTCGCGCCAGGACTCCTCCTCCTCTGCCGCCGCCTCACGCTGCCACTCCATGGCCGCTTGCATTGCCTCATCGACGATCACGCGATGCTCCTCGGAGAGGCGCTCATAGCTGCGCTGATTGGCGACGGCGTTGATGAAGTCGTAGAAGTGGCCACTGTCGGAGAGGTACTCCTGGACCTCGTTGAAGCGACGGCTGGCGATGATGTTGTAGGGGTTCTCCTGACCATCAAGCACGCCCTGCTGGAGAGCGGAGTAGAGCTCGGAAACGTCCATCGACACCGGGTTGGCCCCCAGTGCGCGGAAGGTCTGCAGGTGGACTTCGTTAGGCTGCAGGCGAATGCGCATCCCCTCGAAATCCTCGACCGACGTAATCGGGCGGAGATTGTTGGTGACATGCCGGAAACCGAGCTCGCCATAGCCAAGGTTGACGAAGCCCAGCTCGGCCATCTTTTCATCGAGGTGCTCGCCGACCGGGCCATCCATTACCGCAAAGGCCTGATCACGACTATCGAACAGGAACGGCAGGCTGACCGCCTCGTACTCAGGCACCGAGCGAGTGAAATAAGCGATCGAGGTAAAGACGGCAAAAATACTGCCTGAACGCACCTGATCGACGTTCTCTGTGGCCCCGCCCAACTGCATCGCCGGGAACAGCTCGACAGAGATATCTCCATTGGACGCGCTCTCGACCTGCTCCTTGAAGACCTCCATGGCCCTCGATACGGAGTGGTCAGTGGGGAAATTACCGGCAACTCGCAAGCGCTCAGTTGCCAGCACCGAGGACGACAGCAGCATCCCCGCCGTTAGCAAGGTAGCCATTCTCAGAGTATGGGACTTGGACATCTGGAAACCCTCCGGATCATTGTTATGGCGGAGCCGAGCCAAGCGCCCGGTCACCTCATTAGGTCTGAGCAAGCCCTATGCCATGCCGGACTCGCCGTTATTGGCGCACCGCCGCCGTCACCTGCAACCCCATGATTTGGAATGTTAAAAATTTTGTTTATATTATTGATCAAAATTTTGTTTAACGGATTGCATACAATTTTTTAAGATAGATCACGCACATTAATTGTGCAAACATGCATCGTCAGCACTCTTACGGTGCAGCCGAAGTGCCGACACCTGCGCGCTCCCAGCGGCTTCTGATCTGCGCTGTGCTGCGGCATACTGAATCGGGACATCACTGACCAATGGGGATTGCAATGGAAGCCTCCACCACCAAACTGGCCATCGAGCAGATCGCCGAGCGCATCACCGACGCGGTGATGGAGCATCGGCTGCCGCCGGGCATCAAGCTGGTGGAGGAGAAACTGGCAGGCGCCTTCGGCGTGAGCCGGACCAAGATTCGTCAAGCCCTGACGCTGCTGGCCAAAGAGGGGCTAGTGACGCTGCATCCCAACCGCGGCGCCTTCGTCAAACGACCTTCCGCCGAGGAGGCCAGGGACCTGTTCGCCACCCGCCGGCTGGTGGAGCCTGAGATCGTACGTAACGTCATCGCCCGAGCCTGTGAACAGGACATCGCCCGGCTACACCAGCACCTCGAAGAAGAGGCACAAGCACGAGCGACGGGAGATCGCCGCCGCATCATTCGGCTATCCGGTCAATTCCATATGCTCTTGGCAGCGCTGGCAGGCAACGCCTTCATCGAGAAGCTGATGGCAGAGCTGTGTCCTTTGACGTGCCTGATCATCGCGCTCTATGACGCACCGCAGACCCCAGCATGCCCCGAAGACGAACATAGACAAATTGTCGATGCCATAGAGAATCACGATGAAGCGGCTGCCATCAGGCTCATGCTGCATCATCTCGAACATATTGAATCCGAGCTCATGCTCGATGCAGCGCCCAAGCTGGATATTCACTGGGAGACGCTCTACGGCTGATATCCGCAGGCGATACGGATGACAGCGGCGCGCCGAGCGGCGACAATGGCCGCCCATTTCGAGACGCCGCTGCCATGCCTGCCACACCGCCCAGCCAAGACGCCTGCGCCCCGCTGCCGATCCTGTATCGCGATGCGGCGCTGGTGGTCGTGGCCAAGCCGTCGGGGCTGCTGGTTCACCGCAGCGCCCTGGCGCGGGGCGAGACGCGTTTCATGGTGCAGACCCTCCGTGACCAGCTGGGTCAGCGGGTCTACCCGGTGCACCGCCTCGACCGCCCCACCTCCGGGGTGATGGTGTTCGCGCTAAGCCCTGAGGTCGCCACGCAGCTGGCGCAGGCCTTTACCCAGCAGCAGATCGCCAAGCGCTACCTGGCGGTGGTGCGCGGCGTCGGCCCCGACGCCGAACGGCTCGACTACCCGCTGCGCGAGGAGGATGGCAGCCGCCCCAAGGCGCAGATGCCGGCCATGCCGGCGGCCACCGAGATCCGCCGCCTCGACAGCGTCGAGCTGCCGGTGCAGGTCGATCGCTACCCCAGCAGCCGCTATTCGCTGATCGAGGCGCGCCCGCTGAGCGGGCGCCGCCATCAGATCCGTCGCCATCTGTCGCAGCGCGGCTATCCGATCATCGGCGATGCCAAGCACGGCAAGGGCAACCACAACCGCTTCTTCAAGGAGCGACTCGACTGCCCGCGGCTGCTGCTGGCCGCCGTCGAGCTGCGCTTCCCGCACCCGCTGGAGGGCAGGCAGCTGCAGGTCAGCGCACCGCTGCAGGAAGACATGCAGCAGCTATTCGAACGCTTCGGCTGGGCCGCCCACCTGCCGCAGCATGACATTGCCTGGCATGACACCGACTCACCGACATTCGCCACCGCCCCATGACCGATATCGACGCCCCCCCTTCCGGCGCTAACACCGCCGACGACTACGACCTGCGCTTCGGCGGCATCCGCAGGCTCTACGGCAGCCGCGCCGCAAAGGCCTTCCGCCACGCCCATGTGGTAGTGGTCGGCGTCGGTGGCGTCGGCAGCTGGTCGGTGGAAGCGCTGGCCCGCGCCGGGATCGGCAAGTTGACGCTGATCGACCTCGACGACGTCTGCGTCTCCAACGTCAACCGCCAGCTCCACGCCCTCGACGGTACCATCGGCCGCCCCAAGGTCGAGGTGCTGGCCGAGCGCTGCCGGGCCATCCACCCCGGCATCGAAGTGATCGCCGACACGGCGTTCGTCACGCCAAATAACCTCGCCGAGCGAATTCCCGACGATGCCGATCACGTGCTCGACGCCATCGACAGCGTGGTGGCCAAGGCGGCGCTGATCGCCTGGTGCAAGCGGCGCAAGATCCCGCTCACCGTGACCGGCGCGGCCGGCGGCCAGACCGACCCGACGCGCATTCGCGTCGCCGACCTGACCCGCACCGAGCACGATCCGCTGCTGGCCAAGGTGCGCGCCATGCTGCGCCGCGACTTCGGTTTCTCGCGCAATCCCAAGCGCCGCTTCTCGGTGGAGTGCGTCTACTCCGACGAGCAGTTGGTCTACCCGGGTGCCGACGGCGAAGTGTGCCTGACCAAGCCGGGATCCGGGGATGCCACCCGGCTCGACTGCGCCTCGGGCTTCGGCGCCGCCACCTTCGTTACCGGCGCCTTCGGCTTCGCCGCCGCGGCACGGGTGATGGCGCGCCTGGCCAAGCGCTCGGCCACAACCGAAGCCAATCCTCAGGAGAGCCAGCATGCATGATCCCAAGCCCCCGGTGGCGGGCATCTACCGCCACTACAAGGGCGCCGACTACGAGGTACTGGGCGTTGCCCAGCACAGCGAAAGCGAAGAGGCGCTGGTGGTCTATCGGGCGCTCTACGGCGACTACGGCCTGTGGGTCAGGCCGCTGGCGATGTTCTGCGAGACGGTGGAGATCCAGGGCGAAACGCTGCCGCGCTTCGCCCTCATAAAGGCGTTCTAGCCGCCTGCCGAGCCGTGGCGCTCGATGGTCCAGCCGAGCGGGCCCGGGCGGATCAGAAAAGGCACCGCATTGGGCAGTCGCGGTCCATGCGGCGTGCCGATCAGCTGAGCGCGGATGACCCGGAACACGCCGGAGTGTGCCACCACCAGCGGCATCTCAGAGTCCACCAGTACGCCATTGAGTGCCGCCAGCACCCGGGCCTGGAAGCTTGCCCAGCTCTCGCCCTCCGGCGGGGTCGCCTCATAGGCGGTCTGCTGGGCGAGCGGCATTTGGTCCAGCCGCCCCCAGTCGCGCTCGTCGAGTCCGCCAAGGCGCGTGGCCAACTGCCCTTGCACCGCCAATTCTGCGGTGCGCCAGGCACGCTGCAGGGTGCTGGTCACCACGCGGCTCCAGGGTCGCGCCAGCCAGGTGGCCGCCTGCCGGGCCTGGGTCTCGCCCAGGGTCGTCAGCGGCACATCGCTGCGCCCACAGATGCACTGCGCACGGTTGAGCGACGTCTCGCCGTGGCGAATGAACACGAACGGCCTGGCCAGCAGCACCGCGTCACCCTTTGCTATCATCCTGCCTCCTCCAATGCGATCACTGGCTGTCGCGCTCCAGGCACCAGCCCTCGCGCAGGACCACCTCCACCGGCTGCCCTTCATCGAGCGCCACGGGATGATAGGCGAGTAGTGCCTCACCGCTGGCAAGACGCAAGTGTAGCTCGTAGCGCTCACCGCGGAAGGTGCCCCCCTCCACCCATGCTGGCAACCCCTGCCCTGAAGGCGCATCGGCCAGCACCGAGATGTGCTCCGGGCGCACCAGCAACGGCTGGGTGCGCTCGGCGACAACCGCGGCCAGCCCGCGCATCAGATCCGCCTCCTCGAGGCGCACCCCCGGCTCGCCTGCCGCGGCATACAGCAAACTGCCCTGACCGATAAAGCCTGCCACCCAGGCCGTGCGCGGCTGGCGATAGAGCGTCTCTGGCGTGGCCCACTGTTCCAGCCGACCGTCACGCATCACGGCGATGCGGTCCGCCAAGGCCATCGCCTCGCCCTGGTCGTGGGTGACATAGACCAGGGTCGCCCGGGTGCGGCGGTGGAAGTCGCGAAAGCTCTGCTCCAT
This sequence comes from Franzmannia pantelleriensis, assembly GCF_900102875.1. Lineage (GTDB taxonomy): Bacteria > Pseudomonadota > Gammaproteobacteria > Pseudomonadales > Halomonadaceae > Franzmannia > Franzmannia pantelleriensis. The sequence goes on along the minus strand of NZ_FNGH01000011.1, from coordinate 115,742 downwards.
CGACGCCCGTAGGTGGCGGTCGAGATTGGCCAACGGCTCGTCTAGCAGCACCACATCCGGATCGGTGACCAGGCAGCGGGCCAGCGCTACACGCTGCCTCTGGCCACCGCTCAGATCCTGGGGCGAGCGTTCGGCATATGACGAGAGCCCCACCAGCTCCAGCGCCTGGGCCAGCCGCTGACGGTACACCTCGCCACTCACTCGGCGCAGCTTGAGCGGGTAGCCGACATTGTCGGCCACACTCATATGCGGCCACAGGGCGTAGGACTGGAACACCATGGCCATGTTGCGCTGCTCCGGCGGCAGCTGCCGCTCGTGGCTGGCCAGGGTACGGCCGCCCAGGCGAATCTCGCCCGCGCTAAGCGACTCGAAGCCGGCCAGCATGCGCAGCATGGTGGTCTTGCCGCAGCCGCTGGGGCCGAGCAGCGCGACGAACTCACCGGGTGCGATATCCAGCGATAACGCATCGACAGCGGTGTGCTCACCGAAACGCTTGGAGACACGCTCGATGCTCAGCCCTGCCATGGTATGACGCCCTTGGGAAGGTGCTTCGCCAGCAGGCTCAGGCACAGCATCAGCGCCGCCACCATCGCCACCACCAGTACCGACAGCGCCGCAGCCAGCACGCTCTCGCCGCCTTCGGCGAGGTTGAAGATCAGCACACCCAGGGTCTCGTTGCCGGCGCTCCATAGCAGCGCCGAGACGGTAAGCTCATTGACCGCCAGCAGGAACACCAATAGCCCGCCAGCGAACAGCGCCGGTGCCACCAGCGGCAGCACGATGCCTGCCAGGCGCCGCCAGGGACCGGCCCCGGCAAGCTGGGCGGCCTCCTCCAGCGAAGGGTCGAGCTGACCGAGGCCGGCAGCCACCGGCTTGAGGCACACCACCAGGAAGCGCGCCAGGTAGGCGACGAAGATCAGCCCCAGGGTGCCATAGAGGGCCACATTGACCAGCGGAACCGGACGCACGAAGAGCAGGATGCAGGCCACCGCCAGCACCACACCAGGCAGCGCATAGGGCAGCTCGATGGCGCTCAGGGCCAGGCTCTGCCAGCGCGGTGGCAGGCGCTGCACACGGTAGGCCAGCGGCAGGCTGCACAGCATCAGCAGCAGCGCGGCGCCACCCGACAGCCACAGGCTGTTACGCACCGCACGCCAGGTCGCGCCCTGGCGGCCGATCACCTCGTGATAGGCGTTCAGGGTGACGGTCTCCAGGTTGAGCGGCACCCCTACGGCAGGCACCAGCGAACTCACCACCAATGCCGCCAAGGGCGCGACGAGGATGGCCAGCAGTAGCGCTACCAGCAGCGCGGTCACCCCGCCGCGCCAGTGCCCCAACGAGAAATCGTGGGCACGGCCCGAGTGCCCCACCAGGCCGAAGCGACTGCGCTTCATCCACGCCTGCTGCAGCGCCACCCCAACCAGCGCCAGCACCCCGATCAGCAGCGACAGCGAGGCCATCTCGGCCAGCACGCCGGTGCCGAAGCTGGCCATGCGCTGGTAGATCAGCGTCGGCAGCACGTAGTAGCCGGCGGGGATGCCCAGCATAGCGGGAATCCCGAAATTGCCGAGGCTCGAGATAAAGGCCATGGCGCCGCCTGCGCCCAGGCCACCGCGGGTCACCGGCAGGATGATCTGGCCCCATACTTGTGACTGGCGGGCGCCGCTGATGCGCGCCGCCTCGACCAGCTCGCGGGGCAGCGACAGCAGCGAGGTACGCAGCGCCAGGAACACCAGCGGCGCGCTCTGGATACCCAGCAACAGGGCGATACCCTCGGCGGAGTAGAGCGGCTGCGGGCTGCCCAGCGGCGGCGCCATGCCGATGCTCTTGAGTAGCGGACTGGCGGGACCGAACAGCTGCAGCCAGCTCAGCGCCGTGACCTGCGGCGGGATCATCATCGGCAGCATGAAGCAGAACACCAGCCAGGCCTTGCCGCGAATGTCGGTGAGGGTGATCACGAAGGCGAACAGGCTGCCCAGGAGCAGCGCAATCAGCATGCCCAGCCCTGAGGTATAGAGGCTACGCCACACTGCCCGCCAGGTGCTCTCGGCCTGCAGCACCCGCCACAGCGGCGACTCGCTGCCTTGGGCCAGATCGCCAAGGGCTTCCAGCAGCAGGCGCAGGCTCGGCACCAGGCTGAGCGCGACGATGGTGACCATCAACAGGGTGAGCAGCCAGCGCTGCTGGCCGCTCGCAGTTAGACCCGATGCCATGATCAGTTGCCGAACAGCTCGCCGAAGCGCTGCTTGAGTTCGGCCTCCCTGGCCAGCGCGCTGTGGGTATCCAGCGGCATCAAGGAGATATCGTCACGGTCAGGGAAGCCTGCGGGCGGGGCGACCTCGGGATGGGCGGGCAGGTAGCCTTGCTCGCTGACCAGCTGCTGCCCTTCCCGCGAGAGTACGAAGTCGACGAACTTCTGCGCCGCGTCGAGGTTGCGTGCGCCCTGCATGATGGCAACCGGCTCGGTTACCGCGCTCACCCCCTCTTCGGGAAAGACGAACGCTACCGGTGAGCCCTTGGCCGCCTCGCGAATCGGCAGGAAGTCGACCACGATACCGTAGGGCTTGCTACCTGCTGCCACCGCATTGAACACGCCGCCGTTGCCGCCCTGGGCCTCGGTACGGTTTGCCTGCAGCGCCTCGTAATAGCCTTCACCCAGCTCGGGGTGGGCCTCGACCGCCGCCATGTGGATCAAAGCAGCGCCGGAATAGAGCGGGCTCGGCATGGTGACCTGGCCCGCATACTGCGGCTGGATGAGTTCCTGCCAGCTGTGTGGCTGATGCTCGGCGCCGGTGTTGTAGACGATGCCGGTGGTGATCAACTTGGTGCCGTAGTAGTAGCCCTCGGAATCGTAGAGCTCGGCGCCGTAGACCTCGCGTTCCGGGCTCAGGTAGGCCTGCAGGTGCCCCTCCTGCTTGAGCGACTCCATGGTCATACTGTCGGCGATCAGCAGCACGTCGGGGTTGCTGACGCCGGCGGAGAGCTCGGAGCGCAGTCGGGTCATCAGCTGGGTGGTGCCGTCACGCACCCACTGCACCTCGATCTCCGGGTGGGCCGCCTGAAAGGCGTCGACGGTCTGCTGGGCATCGCTGTTGGGCTGGCTGGTGTAGAGCACCAGTTGCTGGTCGGCCAGGGCCGGTAGCGCCAGCCCCACCAGTAGCAATGCCTGCACGCTAGCCAGGAAGCGCTTATGCATGGGAGTACCCTCGATGAGTCATTCTCATCGAGGGTACTGCGCTTGTTTTACAGCCCAGTGACAGCGGCTGCGGCCGGAGAGTCGGCGCTCAGCGATCCTGGCCGCGATGCGCCCAGCGGGTCATGCGCTTCTCGAGCACGGCGAACAGCTCGTACATCACCATGGCCATGGCGCTGATCACGATCAGCCCGGCGAACACCAGCGGCATGCGCATCTGCGAGCCGGCGCTCATCATCAGGTAACCGATGCCCTGGTTGGAGGCCACGGTCTCGGAGACCACGGTCCCCACGAAGGCCAGGGTGATAGCGACCTTGAGCGACGCGAAGAAGTACGGCAACGAGCGCGGCAGGCCCACCTTGAGCAGCACGTCGAGGCGCTTGGCGCCTAGCACCCGCAGCACATCCTCCAGCTCCGGCTCGAGTGTAGCCAGTCCGGTGGCCACGTTGACCACGATGGGGAAGAAGCAGATCAGGAAGGCGGTCAGGATGGCCGGCACCGAGCCGATCCCGAACCACACCACCAGGATCGGCACGAAAGCCACCTTGGGGATGGCGTTGAACCCCACCAGCAGCGGGTAACAGGCACGGTACATGAAGCGCGACGAGCCGATGATAAAGCCCAGCACCAGCCCTACCGCCACCCCCAGGCCAAAGCCGACCACGGTGGTCCACAGGGTCTGCCAGGAGTGCATGCTGATTGGCCCAGCGAAGGTGATCATGGCCTCGAAGGTGGCCAAGGCGCCGGGGAACAGAAACGGCGGCACGTTCAGCGCGCGCACCGTGCCCTCCCAGATCGCCAGCAGCGCGATCACCGCCAGCCATGGCGCCAGCCGCTCCTTGGTGGTGGCCTTCATGCCGCACCTCCACGAATCTCGCCAATCTGGGCGCGCAGCTCGAGCACCAGGCTGGTAAAGGGCTCGCGGTAGGTCGTCTCGAGTTCACGCGGGCGCGGCAGATCGATCTCGCGCCGCTCGACGATACGCCCCGGCCGCTTGCTCATCACATACACGGTGTCGGCCAGGAAGGCCGCCTCGCGCAGGTCGTGGGTCACCAGCACCACGGTGAAGCGCTGTGCCTGCCACAGGTCGCGCAGCACGCACCACAGCTCCTCGCGGGTGAAGGCATCCAGGGCTGCAAAGGGCTCATCGAGCATCAGCAGCTTGGGTTGGTGGATCAGCGCCCGACAGATCGAGGCGCGCTGCTGCATGCCCCCGGAGAGCTGCCAGGGAAACTGATCCTCGTAGCCCTCCAACCCCACGGTGCGCAGCAGCTCGCGTGCCCAGCCGACGAACTCCGCGCGCCGCTTGCGAAACTGCGAGCGGTAGGGTCTGACGATCTCCAGCGGCAGCAGCACGTTGTCCAGGGTGGTGCGCCACGGCAGCAGGTTGGCGTTCTGAAACGCCATGCCGGAGATCTTCAGCGGCCCGGTGACCGGCTCGCCGGCCACCCGCACGCTGCCCTGAGTGGGGCCATGCAGGCCGGTGCACAGCTTCATGAAGGTCGACTTGCCGCAGCCCGAGGGGCCAACGATGGCGACGAACTCGCCGTCGCGGATGGACAGGCTGATGTCCTCGATGGCGTTACCGCTATCGTCATAGGCGAGGCTGACACCCTCGAAGTCAACAAAGGCGCGCTCGCTGCCCGCCGCCGTGGCGGCGGGCGTCTCAGTGGTCGTGGCGGTCATGGGACCCCTTGGCGTTAATCGGGGAAGATCATGCGCGCTTCCTGGTCCGGCAGGTAGCGCGAGGTGAAGACGCGCTCGGCATCCGGCACCTCGGGCAGGTCATAGGCCTCGGCGACCAGCCGGATCGACTCCGCCAGGCGCGCCTCGTCGATGGCACCGGCGCCGTGGGTGCGGGCGTCTTGGGTGTCGATGGCACCCTCGATGGCCAGCTTCAGACGCCGGGTCTCGAGCTCGACATCGATCAGGCCGTCGCGATTGCGCACATAGTCGATGGCACCCTCTGGGTCGGCCAGGGTCTCGCCCAGGGCACGGTTGAAGGCGCGCAGGAAGCCTTCCACCGCTTCGGGATGCTCCTCGGCGAACTGCTCGCTAGCGATGATCGCGTTGCCGTAGAGCGGCACGCCATAGTCGGGGAACGGCATGATGGTGAGCGCATCCTCGTGCATGCCGCGGGCCTCGAGGTTGAGCAGGCTGGTGAAGTAGAAACCGGTGATGGCATCGACGTCGCCACGCTCCAGCAGCGTCTCGCGCAGCGCCGGATCGACGCTTTGCCAGGTTACGGCATCCGCGTCGAGGTCGTTGGCATTGGCGAAGATACCCCAGGCCCGATAGCCGGTGTCGAAGGTGGGTGCCGCCAGGGTCTTGCCGGCCAGGTCGGCGGGCGTCTCGATATCGCGATCCTTGCGTGCGAAGACCGCCGCCGGCGAGCCGTCATAGACCACATAGACGCCCTGGATCCCCGGGCCGTCGGGGTTCTCGGCCAGAAACTCGACCAGCGCATTGAGATCGCCGAAGCCCATCTGGTAGGCGCCGCTGGCGACCCGATTGATGGCCCCCGCCGAGCCGCTGCCGGAGTCGATCTCGACGTTGAGCCCCTCCTCTTCGAAATAGCCGCGCTCTACCGCCATCAGAAAGGGGGCAGACGGCCCCTCGAAGCGCCAATCGAGCTGGAAACGAATATCGGTAGCGGCGCTAGCGGAGGCGCTCAGCAGGGTCGCACCAAGCGTGGTGCCAAGAAATAGCCAGCGTGACAGGGGTCGATGCATGGTAAGGGCCTCAGCGTTACGAGATTGTCATTATTGAGCATGCAGGTTTCTTGCCATCCCGGAACCATCGTTCACCGTCACGTATGGCAAGGCGTGATGCGCCCCCCGAACGCCCCTCAGGTGCAGGGATCGGCTGCTCATGCACCAGCATAGAACATTCAACGATACCCACAGCGTGCTTTCCTCAACGCAAGACACCGGCCATTGGGCCGGTGTCGGAGTTTGCTAAGCGGCAGAGCGCTGGGCGCGCCTAACGACTCACTCGTCGCCGGCCATCTGCATCTGGCGCTGCATGTAGTTCTCGATACCCACCTTGTCGATCAGGCCGAGCTCGGTCTCGATATGATCAATATGATCCTCTTCGTCGGCGAGAATGTCGCGGAAGATATCACGGGTCACATAGTCCTTGACCTGTTCGCAGTAGGTGATGGCCTCGATGTAGTCTTTGCGGCCGTCATGCTCGATCTTGAGGTCGGCTTCGAGCATCTCGCGCACGTTCTCACCGATGTGCAGCTTGCCGAGGTCCTGGAGGTTGGGCACCCCTTCGAGGAACAGGATCCGCTCGATGAGGCGATCAGCGTGCTGCATCTCCTCGATGGATTCGTCGTACTCCCACTTGGCCAGCGCCTTGAGGCCCCAGTCCTTGTACATCTTGGCATGCAGGAAATACTGGTTGATGGCCACCAGCTCGTTTCCGAGGGCCTTGTTCAGGTGTTTGATGACCTTGGCGTCGCCTTTCATCGATCGTCTCCTAAATGCATGACACTAAACGCTAGAGTCGCCGCAGGGCGCGACGTCGTGTCACCAGTATCGACAAAAAACCGAGAAAAGGCAAAAAAACCAATAAGGACAGTGAGTTAGCGAGACGTTCTCGCATTTGTGAAAAGTCGCGGATAGCAATGACTGACGGGCGTCAGTCAGCCTCACACGGCATAGGCAAGATCCTGGTTGGCCTCGACCATGCTGGTGACGACAGCCTCACGGGTCAGCGCCTTGCCGACACAGGCACACTTGCCGCACTGGGTGGCACAACCGGTGGACTCGCGCACTTCACGCCAGCTGCGCGCGCCGCCGTCTACGGCCTCGCGAATCGCCTTGTCGGTTACCCCGTTGCACAGACACACGTACATGCCATCACCTCGCTGATCATCTACACGACGAATGTAAATGATTCGCAGAGAGCATTGCAAGTGCAACTACGACCTATTGATTAGATCGATGTCTTTTTTGGCTTGGGAAGCACCACGACCTGGGTGCCCGAGGCGATATCCGGCCAGCTACGACGCTGGCCGTCGAACAGCACCCACCAGTAGCCGAGGCCCAGCAGCGCCAGCGATAGGCCGGCGACGAGAAAGCGGACCAGGCTCTGCACCAGGGTGATACTGGCACCGTCCAGGGTTTGCACGCGCAGCCGCCAGGCCTGCATGCCCAGGGTCATGCCGGCGCGCATCCAACAGAAGGCAAAAAAGGCAAAAGTGGCCGTAAACAGCAGGCTTTGAAACAGCGGCGACTCGTTGGCTTCGCCCTGGTTGAGCGCCACCGCTATTAAGGCCATACACACCCAGATCGCCATCACCAGGAAGCTGTCGTAGAGCATCGCCCCAAGGCGGCGGCCGAGACCAGCCGGCCACACGCTGTCAAGATCGGAAAAGCGTCGTCGCATAGCGTCCTCGTATCAGCCTGAGCGTCGTAACAGATAGAACCCGAGTCCAGCACAGATCAGCGTCGGCCCAAGCACCGCCCACGCCGGCGAAAAGCCGAATACCATCGAGGCCGGCGCCAGCAGGTCCTGCAAGTACTTGAAGCAGAGTCCGGTGATCACCCCGTAGAACACCCGGGTGCCGGCCGCTACGGTGCGCAACGGGCCGAACACGAACGAGGCGGCGACCAGCACCAGTGAGGCCATGGTCAGTGGCATCAGCATCTTCTGCCAGAAATAGAGCAGCGGCTGGGTCGCCTGCAGCCCTTGGTCCTGCAGGTAGCGTGCATAGGCCCACAGTTCGCTGGGCGCCTGGCTATTGACCGGGCGCAGCAGGCGACTCAGTTGATCCGGCGTCAGGCTGGTCTGCCAGTCGAGCCGCTCGCGTGTCTCGGCTTCGGTACGCTCCTCCTCGAAGCGAGTGACCGAGACCTCCTCCAGTACCCAATGACCATCATTCCATACCGCGCGCTCGGCCGTCGTGGCGGCACGCAGCGTCTCACCCTCGAATTCGTAGCGGGTCAGGTCGAGCACGGTGTTGTCGCCGCGGATGGCACCGAAGCGGTAGACCGCATCACCCTCGCGCTGCCAGCCGCCACGCTGGGTCAACACCGCCCCCTCGCCCTGCATCTGTTCGATGCGCCAGGCGCTGGCGAACTGTTCGGTACGCGGACTGACGTATTCAGCCACCAGCAACACGACCACCACCACCAGGATGATCGGCTTCATCACCCCCCACAGGATGCGTGACAGCGAGCGTCCGGCGGCGCGCATCACGGTCAGTTCGTTGCTCGAGGCCATGCTACCCAGGCCGATCAGGGCGCCGATCAGCACGCCTACCGGGGCATACTGATAAAAGCGCCACGGCAGGCGCATGATCAGGTAGACCAGCACCTGGAAAGCGCCGTAGTCGCCTTCGACGTCGTCGAGGTCGTTGATGTAGGAGATCACCAAATCGAGACCCAGCAGCACCAGCTGCACGACGATGATCGCGCCCAGCACGTTGCGGGCAATATAGCGGTCGAGGCGGTCGGCGATCATCAGCGCATCCCCTTTTGCTGAGCCCGCTGCATCATCACCAGCCCGATTGCCAGGTAGGCGGCGTGGATTGGCCACATGCCCACCGCCACCGGCAGAGCACCGCGACCGATGGCATCCTGGGCGGCGAGCAGCAGACTGAGATAGCTGATGTGCAGGAAAATCGCCGGCAGCAGCTTGGCGAAACGCCCCTGGCGCGGGTTGACCTTGGACAGCGGCATCGCCATCAGGGTCAGGATAAAGACCATCAGCGGCAGCCCGAAGCGCCACTGCAGCTGGGCGTGGGCGCGGAGGTCATCGCTGCCCAGCAGCGCCAGCGTGGTGGCGTACTCGGGGGAGTCGATCTCGACCACTTCATCGGCCCGCGACAAACGCACCGCGTAGGTGGCGAACTCGAGGCGTTCGGCCTCGAAGCGTCCCGGATCGACGCTGTAGCGCTCACCGTCGGCCAGCACCAGGAAGCGGCTGCCGGTATCATCGTCGACGGTCTGGTAGCCGCTCTGAGCGCGGGTCACGCTGTCTTCCGGCGTGCCGTCGGTGCGTCGCTGGCGTTCACTGATAAAGACGTTCTGCATGCGCGTCTGGTTGTCGGTGAAGCCCTCTACATAAACCGTGCGACCGGCTCCCAGGTCCTGGAAACGCCCCGGCGCCAGCGCCGAAAAGTCAAGCTGGCTGCGCTGCTCCTCGAGGGTGACCGCATTGTTTAGCGCCCCGGCCGGGGTTAGCCACAGGCTACACAGCGCCACGAGGATCGCCACCAGGGTGGCCGGCACCAGGCTGATGGTCAGCAGCCGCCGTGGGCTGGTGCCGCAGGCCACCAGCACGGTGATTTCACTGTTGAGGTAGAGCTGGCCGTAGGCCAGCAGGATACCCAGAAAGAAGGCCAGCGGCAGGATCAGCTCGAGAAAGCCCGGCAGATGGAAGAGCATCAGGGTGCCGAGGATGCTGGCCGGAATATCGCCCTCGGCGGCATCGGTAAAATAGCGGATGAAGCGACTGCCCATGATCACCAGCAACAGGACCCCAGCCACGGCGGCCATGGTCAGCAGGATCTCGCGGGTCAGGTAGCGAAATATGATCAAGAAACTCTCCCGGTGCTCCATGCAGGGCAGGTATCGCTCCCCATGCAATGGCGCAGCGCATTGCGTACACTGGACGGCATTCGGCTGCGCCAAGGCGTCGTGCCGGCATTATCCAGAATCCCCTTTCGCTTGTCTTGTGGAGACGTCATGGAATTCACTGTTCAGACGGCCAATCCGGCCAAGGTCGAAACGGCCTGTCTCGTGGTACCGGTATTCAAGGACGGCGACCTGCTGCCAGCTGCAGCCAAGCTCGACGATGCCAGCGAGCGGCTGATTGGACAGCTGATCGAGCGCGGTGACTTCAGCGCCGGGCTCGGTAACGTGCAAATGATTCCCTTTGCCCCCGGCGTCAGCGGCGAACGCCTGCTGCTGGTGGGCCTGGGCGAGCGCGACAAATGCAACGAGGCTGCCTTTCGCAAGGCACTGGACGCCGCCTTCGCCACCCTGGCCAAGCTGCCGGTGAGCGACGCCGCTGCCGCCTTCACCGACGTGCCAGTCGGCGAGCACGGCTGTGCCTGGAAGGCACGCATGACCCTGGAAGCCGCCGAGCGCGCCATCTACCGTTTCGTCGAATTCAAGTCCGACCCGGCTCCCGCGGCCAAGCTGGAGCGCGTCACCCTGCTGGTCGGCGATGGCCAAGACGCCGAGGCGGCCAAGCAGGGCGCACGCATCGGCGCCGCCATCGGGGCCGGCATCAATGTCACCCGCACCCTGGGCAACCTGCCGGGCAACGTCTGCACGCCGCGCTACCTGGCCGAGCAGGCCGAGGCGCTGGGCAAGGGCTCCGATGGCGCACTCGAGGTCGAGATCCTCGACGAAGAGGCGCTGGAAGCGCTGGGCGCCGGCTCGCTGCTGTCGGTGGGCCGCGGCAGCGCCGAGCCATCGCGGCTGATCGTCATGAAGTACCAGGGCGCCGACAATCCCGACGACGCCCCTCATGTGCTGGTCGGCAAGGGCATCACCTTCGATACCGGCGGCATCTCGCTCAAGGCCGGCGAAGCCATGGACGAGATGAAGTTCGACATGTGCGGCGCGGCCAGCGTGTTCGGCACCGTCAACGCGGTGCTGGCCATCCGCCCCAAGATCAACCTGGTGGCGATCGTCGCCGCCGCCGAGAACATGCCCGACGGCCTGGCCACCAAGCCTGGCGACATCATCAAGACCCTCAAGGGGCTGACCGTCGAGGTGCTCAACACCGACGCCGAAGGGCGCCTGGTGCTGTGCGACGCCCTGACCTACGCCGAGCGCTTCCAACCGGCCAGCGTGGTGGATATCGCCACCCTCACCGGAGCGGCCATCATCGCCCTGGGCCACCACGCCACTGGCCTGCTGTCCAACGACGACGACCTCGCTCTGGACCTGCTGGAAGCCGGCGAGACCGCCTGGGACCGCGCCTGGCACCTGCCGCTGTGGGAGGAGTACCAGGAGCAGCTTGATTCCAACTTCGCCGACCTGGCCAATATCGGCGGGCGCCCGGCCGGCACCATCACCGCCGCCTGCTTCCTGTCGCGCTTCGCCGACCAGTTCCCCTGGGCGCACCTCGACATCGCCGGCACCGCCTGGACCTCCGGCAAGCAGAAAGGCGCCAGCGGCCGCCCGGTGGGCCTGCTGACCCAGTACCTGCTCGACCGCGAGGCCGACGCCGAGGTCGAAACCGGCGACGAATGACGCCAGACCGGCCAAGGGGGTTGCCTTTTTTCCACGGCGACTTTCTCATGGTAGGCCTGACGACTGTTCACGCACCGAGTCGCCCGGCGACTCGGTGTTCCTGTATCACCCTGGGGGCCCATGACGCGCCTCAGGTGTAGCGGAGACCCTTTGCCGTGCCCACTGCAAGCTTTGCCCAACTGCCCAACGCCCAACCCACGGCGGACATCATCCGCAAGGACATCCTTGCCAACCCCGGTTTCGGCCGCTATTTCAGCGACCATATGGCGCATATCCGCTGGACCCTCGACGCCGACTGGCACGGCCACGAGGTACGCCCCTACGGGCCGCTGACCCTCGACCCCGCCGCCGCGGTACTGCACTACGGCCAGGAGATCTTCGAGGGCATCAAGGCCTACCGCCACGCCGACGGCTCGGTGTGGACCTTCCGCCCCGAAAAGAACGCCGAACGCTTCCGCCGCAGCGCACGCCGCCTGGCCCTGCCGGAACTCTCCGACGAGGACTTCATCGGCTCGCTCAAGGCGCTGCTCGCCCAGGACCATGAGTGGGTACCGACACCCTCTAGCGAAGCTGACGAGTGCAGCCTCTACCTGCGCCCGTTCATGATCGCCAGCGAGACCTTCCTCGGCGTGCGCCCCTCCCACGAGGTCGACTACTACGTCATCGCCTCACCGGCGGCGGCCTACTTCAAGGGCGGCGTCGAGCCGGTGTCGATCTGGCTGTCGTCGAACTACAAGCGCGCCGCCGCCGGCGGCACCGGCTTCGCCAAGTGCGGCGGCAACTACGCCGCCTCGCTGGCCGCGCAGAAGGAGGCCGAGGCCCACGGCTGCGGCCAGGTCGCCTTCCTCGACGCCGCCGAAAACAAATGGATCGAAGAGCTCGGTGGCATGAACCTGTTCTTCGTGTTCAAGGACGGCCGTATCGTCACCCCCAAGCTGACCGGCACCATCCTCGAGGGCGTGACCCGCGACTCGGTGCTGACCCTGGCCCGCGACGCCGGCCTGCAGCCGGAAGAGCGCCATATCAGCATCGACGAGTGGCGTGAGGGCGCCGCCTCCGGCGAGATCACCGAGGTCTTCGCCTGCGGCACCGCCGCGGTGATCACCCCGGTGGGCGAGCTGGTCGGCGAGGATGAGCGCATCCGCTGCCAGCCCAGCGACAACCCGGTGGCCAAGCAGATCCGCCGCACCCTGCTCGACCTGCAGTACGGCCGCGCCGAGGACACCCACGGCTGGCTGACCCGGCTGGTATAATCCGCGCTCTCAGCGCTTGCGCCCGCCACCAGCGTGGCGGGGCGCCGTCGGGCAGGTCGTAGCGGAGGTTTGCGCCATGGGTGAGGAGGATTCCTCCGAACGGGCTGGCCATGGATGGCCAGCACCGGTCCTGCAAGCGGAGCAGGATGCGAGAACGAAGCAGGGCGCAAGTAGTGCCCCCTCGTCGCCCTGTCGCCGGGAGAGCCCCGCCTCGATGCCATAATCAGCACACCTTTTGGCGAGCCGTATGACTCAAGTCGATTTCTACGTCCTACCCGACACCACGCTGGAGGCCCGGCTGACCTTCGCCTGCCGGCTCACCGAGACCATCCAGCGCAAGGGCTACCGCCTGCACCTCCACGCCGAGGACGAGGCCATGGCCCACCAGCTCGACGAGCTGCTGTGGACCTTCCGCGCCGACGCCTATGTGCCCCACGCCCTGGCCGGTAGCGAGATGGCCAGCCAGGTGCCGGTGGTGATCGGCTGGCAGGGGCCGCCGGACCCCGCCGAGGAGCACCCCCAGGCGATGCTCAACCTGCATCCCGAGATCCCCGAATGGTTCTCGCGCTTCGAACGGGTCGCCGAGATCATCAACCAGCACCAGGAGGTGCTGAGGGCCAAGCGCGCCTGCTGGAAGACCTACAAGGACCGCGGCTACCCGGTCAAAGCGCACCAGTTGGCGGGGCAAGAGGGACGCGGATGACTCTCTGGCGTCTCTGGCGTAGTGAAGCTCGGGGCTGATCCGTCGACAGGCCTTCGCGGAGGCGCTGTGAACCCATCCCTGGGCGCTACCGATGCCATCCCTGGCATCGAAACCTCCGCTACGACCTGTCCCCGGCGCCCCTCGCGCAGCGTAGTCGCCCCATCCCTCGGCTACCAGGCTTCGCTATCGGCGTGGCCGCTCGTCGTCATTCAGGACATCCGGCGCATCCGCGGGTGGTGTCGCTTCCGGTCGGTCGAGGAACTGGCCGGCCTTCCAGGGGAAGCGGCCAAAGGCGTTGACGTCTTCCGGTTCGCCCTTG
>NZ_FNGH01000011.1:0-99963 GCF_900102875.1 Franzmannia pantelleriensis | reverse complement strand
GAGACATCCATATAGCGCTGCAGCATATCCCAGGCGGCGTAGAGCTGGGCGATACTGCCATCCACAGCAAAGCTGAATTCCAACGGGTGCTTGGTATGCGGTAGTCGACTACGATGGGGGTAGCGATGGATAAGCTTGAAGGAATGAAACTGCGAGCCTTGGGTGCCTACCCTCATTTCGATATAAGCATCGAACTCGTAGAAAGGAAAGTCGCCGATATCCGTTTTAACCATGCCAGTACGTCGGCAGAAAGCGTAATAATTTGACCAGTTACGGTTGCTTTTATAGAACTTAATTGAATGCTTTTCCCAAAGCTGACGAAGGAGGGTTGCAACGCCACAAACTGCAGTTACAGCAGCTAGTGGAGCAAATGCTTGAAGTAAAGTATCAGCTGCAAATATGAATAGCAGAGTACAAATAGCCATCACACCAAAAATAAACCACCCTCCCCCTCCTATAAAACTAAAGCCGTGGGAGAAAATGACAAAAAAGAATCTAGCAATACGGTAGAGGTCGTTGACATCTTCATCAACCCGCTTTGACCAACGCATCTCATTGATCATGGTGTAATCGTGATAATCCTCGCCGATATATTGGTACTCCCGGAACCAGCTTTCCGAGTACTGGTAAGTGGTGGGGTTGACACCTACATAGCTCCCCCAAGGCAGGCGGGTTTCGAGGATGCGCCCGCGCAGCATCTCGTTCTTGGGGGCATAGCTCTGCTCGGGGATGGCGTCGGCGCGGTAGGCGGTCTCCGCATAGCCGTCGGTCTCTATCGTGCTCATCGACGGCCTCCCTGCCGGTTCCATACCCAGGTCAGCGACGAGGGGTGCGTGGTAAAGGTCATTTCATCCTCGATAGAGTGATAGGCCCTAGCGACCCGATCCCAATATTGTATGGTGCCTTGCCCGGTGAGATCGTCAAGGTGGAGGCGTACCAGGTTAGCCTCGCGATGATATTCGAGCTGGTAGTCGGGCTCATGCTGGAAGCGGCCATGACTATCACGCAGCCAGCTGGCGTCCACGCCAAGGTGAGTCGTGGGGATACCCAGGCGTTGCCATTCGCGGGGTAGGCGAATGCCTAGATAACGGATAGCCCTATCTTCAGGGTCCCTCGCCTCGGCATGGGCCAGCAACCGTTGCCCTTTTACAACGGGGTAATACTGGAAGGTGTGGCCCCTATCGGGGACCGGTGCCAGATAGTCGGCGCTGACGCCCAAAGGAGGAAGCTGGAACTCTCCATAGCGCAAGCCAGCACAGCTGAACTTGACCGCAAACTCGCAGTCGGCAAAGCGCGGCGTCCGCTCGATCAACCCTTGGGGAGGCACCAGTTCTGCATAGGTGTCATGCAGCCCCTGCAGCAGGTAGAGATAGGCCTGGTGAGGGCTGGCCCCTCTAAGCTGTGCCAGGTAGTCATGAATGGTTGCGGCATCCTTGTCGCCCTCTCGCGCTGCGAGCTGGGTCACCCGCGCCTCCAGCTCATCCCTGCGGCTACCGAAGGGGCCGTACTGCACCCAGAGTGAGAAGCCATCGTCGCGATTATTGGTCGCCAGATACTGAAAGAAGACCGAGGCGGCGAGGCTAATCACTGTGATCGGCACAGGCCTTGGCGTACCGACCCAACCCAGAGCACGATTGAGCAACTGATAGCGCACCAGTTGAGCTTTGGATACACGATGGGCGGCAGCCCCAAAACCCGACCCAGACCAGGTGGCCACTCCCATGGCGGTGGCTTGGGCTGCGGTCCAGCGGGCGGCACGGCGCTCGCCGCGCTGGGCCAATTGATAGGCGTCGTTGGCCACCAGACTGGTAGTCAATAAGCCAGCACCCAGCGTTAAGAAACCACGTACTTTAGCCGCATCGTCCATGGTTTCCTGCCAAACACTGGATCTGACATAGAACATATCAAGGGCATTATTGATTCTAACCGACCAGCCCCATTGGCTATTGGCCAGTTTAAGCCCTTGCGCAGTCAACAATGCTGCATCAAAAGCAGAGCTCACAACACCTGTACTAGATCGGGCGCTTAAGTCTGTAAGGGCGGTTTCTCCAGCGGCAAGGGCATTGCCTACCTCTAGCACCGCCAAAACCGCCCAGAACGCCGTATAGCCGGTTCTTGCCGCATGGAAGCGCCATTCGCTCGTTTCATGCCCCGTGACACGCACGGTCTGCGTTCCAGACGACGAGACGGCATTGCCGCCCAGTACGTTGGATGTGGCAGTGGCCTGCAGGGCTGCGCTGGCCTCCGCCATTTCGGCAGTCACCACCTGGAACTCACGAGGCCTGAGCCAGACGATCCCACCGTCCTGCAGCTCGACCCTGATCGGAAACCCGCCCCCCAGCGCCCCCTTGAGATCGGCATAGTCCGTGGCGATATCCACACTCATGGTCTGGCCAAGCTTTAGCCATGGAATCGCGGCGATCAACGGCGGTAGGGTGTGGATAACCACGGCATCGGCGCCATTCAACAGCCGGCGCATAGAGTCCGCCGCGGGGTTATTCTCCTCGACCAGTTGGTGCTGCAACGCCAGCATGTCATCCGCCGTCATGGTGGCAGCGTTCGCTTCCTGGGCGAGTATCTGTTGCGAAGCCTGGGTTATCCGGGCCAAGTCCCGTGCATAGGCCTCCCCCCAGCCATCCGCTCGGCAAAAACGCGCATCGAATAACAGTGTAGAACCAAGATGCTGCCCACCGTAGAGGGCATCGAGAGTGGCTCGGCAGCGATCGGATGATCGATACTCGGCAAGCTCGTCGGTGGTGCCCTTGGGGTCGAAGGGCTGCAGCCCATTGAGCAGCATATCGATGCCACGGGCGAGGATGACATAGGGCTCGAGCAGGTTGATGTCGTCGAACAGCATGGCATCGCGCAGGGCGTGGACAAGAGCACCTGGCGTGGTGTCGTCCATCATGTCGGCCAGGGCGGCTAATGCGGTATCGCGACGTAGGCGAGCGAGGCGACGCTCTTCGGTCTTGGTCAGGCGCGCGAACAGGCTTTCCCGGCTACGGTCGAGGCGACGATCCGTCCACTGGTCGAGATAGCGTGGATTGCTTTCGCCCTCCGGCCCCTCGGCCATGAAACAGTTGGCAAGCACCAGTTCCGCCGCCGCCCCATGGGCGTGATACTTCATGCTCTCGGCCAGCACCATCAATAGTTCGGTGGTGGCTTGGATATCCGCCATGAGGTGTTCCGCCGCCTGCTTGGGATCGCGCAGGAAAAGACAGCAGAGCTGCTGATCACGCAGCTGAGCCAAGCAGTCGCCCATGGCGGCAGGCGCCTGGATCAGTGCCAGCTTCGCCTCTTCGGCCTGCTCATCATCGGGACGCAGGGGGTTGCACCACTGATGCAACAAGGTGCCACGCAGTGCCGGTGAGAAGTCACGCTGCCTGCGCTCCATGTCGATATCCGGCAGCGTCGCCTCCTGCTCATCGGAATCGAAGAAGGCTCGCTCGGCTGCGAGTTGGTCGACTAGCGCGGCCCAGCCTTCGGCAGAGGGATCCTCGAGATAATCCCGGGGGCTGCCCCACGCCTGTTCGTAAACAGCATCGCGGGGTCGCATGGGAGGAAGCCAGTCCAGTAGCGCTTTTCCTGCACAGTGATCGCGTCCGACCCGCAGACCATGCTCGTAGAGGTTGCGCATTTGCCCCTGAAGCATGGTGTCGACAGAGGATTCGTTGAGTGCCAGGGCTTGGCAGCGCTTCTCGATCAGCCCTGGATTGGCTTCCAGCTGTTGGATATGCGCCCATGGCCAGGGGTGATCGGAGAAGGCCAATCGCACCTTGGCCATGTCACCGTTGAGCTTGAGTGGCAGGTGAAGGTGTGACAGGAGCGGCCCCGTAAATTCACGGACCGTAGGTACATCGTCTTGCGCACGATAGGCGGCAATATCGCTGTCGGAGAATTGTGGTGTCTCATCCTGGGCACTGGATACCACCAGTTCGCGGATAAGGCGACCATTGAGGAAGACATAAATAAAACCACCGCGGCATGGCCCCGCTGCCAACTCCTGATGATCGAGGTAGAGCATTGGCACGGTCGAGACCATCAGGTTGTGCTGAAAAGAGCGCTGCTTGGGGATCAAGCCGCATTGCGAGATCTCCTGCTGCTCCAGTAGCGCCACTTCGATGTCGCCGATCTTCTGTACTAGACGACAACTCGCCAGTTCATCCTCGAAGTACTCCTGGCGTGTCTCGACAATGGGCCCAAAGCGTCCTTCCGAGGCGTCACCCTCTTCCAAACGCTCCTCTGCGGTGTCACCCCGGTAAAGCCAGTACTCATTCTGTTCGTTATCGGCATGGGGACCGGTGATTTCCAGATAGATCGCCCGGGGGCTGCACGCATGATTCTGTGACATTCCCGTGTCCTTTACCGTGTCTTCGCATTGAGAGGAGAGGCATCCTTTGAAGACGCGACCAATTCCTCGATGAGCCGTTCGAGTGTGCCACTCCGCAACAGCATGCCTTGTACCATTTCCACGGCTTGCCTACGTGGCAGTCGGTCTTGCCAGGTGGCGCACCAGTAGCACTCTAGTGCTCGCCAGAGAGATGTGATCCCTACGTCAGTCTGCATCAGATCGAAACGCTGAATGGCCTCCCCCAGCACAGGCATCAACCGGGAGAACTGGCTCACCCCCGAGAGCCGCTGCTGAGTATCAACATCTAGCCGTAGTGCCCCGCCGAGCGTAGCATTAGTGCTTCTGGGCGAGATATGTCGCTCGAGGACGATGCTCTCCTCATACCGACAGAGCGGCCAAGTCCAGCAGACATCTCCCCCCATCAAGGCCATGCGGTTGGGCGGGGAGAGTAACGCTTCCCCCAGCAAGAGATGCAAGGCGGCAGGCTCGTGAAAGCGTAATAGCCCCTTGCCCTTCCCAGGCGTGTCGATGGTCAAGTGGGCGGACAAACGCTGCTGCAGGTCATTCAGCGACTCAGACGTGTCGATCACTACCGACGCGACCTGCCCCGTCCATTCAGTGCTGAATTGCTGCCAGACACTATCGTCCTGGGTGATATCCAACAGTACCGGGCCGCTATCTCGCACCGCTTGAAAAGCCGTGCCGTCATAGAGCCAGCGAAACATGGGCTGATGCGTCGTGGCATAGAAACATCGCAACACTTCACCTTCAGGAAGGCGGGCGGGATCGATTAACCAGTAACGCCGCTCCTTCTGCTCCGGCAGCCTCTGTGTATAACGCATCAGCCGCCCCTTCCGAGGCAGGGACAATCTGCCAGCGGACAACTGCCATCGGTTTGCTTCTGGCATAGCTGAATAATACTGGCCTCTACTGCCGAGGCTTCCAGCAGCGCTTGATGTGTAACGGGCGGTATCGCCTCATGCGCCTCCGCCACCGCTCTTCCCGGCAGCAGCGGTGCTTCGGCGGCTTGGCCTGAGCCCGCAGCGGGGCTGCCGCCGGCGTTGATCTTGACGCTGGGGCCGCTGATGGTGACGCCGCCGCCGTCGAGCTTGAGGAAGCTGCCGCCGGCGTTGAGGGTGAGTTCGCTGCCGGCGTCGAGCACGACCTTGTGGCCGGCCTTGATGTGCAGTTCGCGGCCGCTCTCGGTGAGCCAGGCCTGGCCGGCCTCGACGTGCAGGGTGCCCTGGACGATCAGGTGCTGGCTGCCCTGGGTGTGCTCGTGGCGCTGGCCGTGGACGCTGTGGTGGTCGTCGTTGTCGATCTCACCAATGCGGTCATTACGAATGCTGAGGTTGCTGTCGTTGCCGATTGCCTCGGTGCGGTCGTTGTTGGTGAGCAGTTCCAGGTCTTTCTGGGCGTGGAGCCAGATCTGCTCCTGGTCGGCCTGGTCTTCGAAGCGCAGCTCGTTGAAGCCGTCACCCTGGTGGCTCTGGGTGCGGATCACGGTGCGCGTCTTGTGCTCGGGCAGCGCGTAGGGCGGGGTGTTGACCGCGTGGTAGGTGCGCCCGGTGATCAGCGGCTGATCCGGGTCGCCTTCCAGGAAGCTGACGATCACCTCGTGGCCGATCCGCGGGATGGCGATGCTGCCGTAGCCGCCGCCGGCCCAGCCCTGGGCGACGCGGATCCAGCAGCTGGCGGTGTCGTTAGGTTCGGCGTAGCGGTCCCAGGGGAACTGCACCTTGACCCGGCCGTGTTCGTCGCAGTGGATCTCTTCGCCCTTGGGGCCGACCACGAAGGCGACCTGGGGGCCGTCGACGCGGGGCTTGGGGTCGGGCTCGGGCCGCCAGGCGGCGTCGCCGGGGGTGAGGACGACGTCGTTATGGTAGCGGGTCATGGCTTCCGAGCCTGCCCGCCCCCGCAGGCCAGCACTATCCGACTGGGTGACGCCGTCCTCTTCCAGGGCCTGGGGCTGTTCGCCGCGGTGGGTGACCCGTACCACCTGCCAGTCGCGGTTGAGACTGTCGGCGTCGTGGTCGCTGAGGGTGAACGTGGCCCCGGGGGCGAGCTCGGGGAGGTCGCTGTTGGCTTCGGCGGTCAGGGCGTCGTGGCGCAGCGCTTCGAGGCGGATCTTGGTGAAGGGCTCGCCGGAGGCGTCCTGCTTGTAGCGCCCGGGGTAGTCGTAGTGTTCGTAGTCGTCTCGTTGGGCGTGGTTCTCAAGGTCAGCCGCGGTGTGTTCATGAAGCTGTGAATAGGCCGGCTGCTTGAAGGAGTAGTCCTTGAGGGTGGCGCTGGCCGGGGCGACCCGGGCGACCTGCTTGAGCTTGCGCACATGGCGGGTCGGCGGGGTGCCGCCGGCGCGGCTGTGGTAGCGGCGCTCGCCCAGCTGGGTTAGCAGCTGCGGGTCGTCGGCGAACACCAGGCGGTGGGCGCCGCCAACCTGGTCTTCGAACTCATGGAAGTAGAAGAGCCCCTCTTCGGCGGCCAGGCGCTGGATAAAGGCCAGGTCGGTCTCGCGGTACTGCACGCAGTACTCGCGCTCTTCGGGCTCGCGGGTGACGGCGAAGGCGACGTCGGTGATGCCGCGCTCCTCACACAGGGTGTTGATGATGGTCAGCGGCGAGACCTGCTGGAAGATGCGTGCGTTGTGGCGCAGCGAGAGGCGCCACAGCGCGGGGCGGATCACCAGCGTGTAGAAGGTGCGGCGATGGCCGCGGTCGCCGCGGCTGAACTCGGCGGCGATGCCGTGCACGCGGCGCAGCGCTTCGCCGTCCTGCCAGAGGGTCAGGGTCAGCTCGCGGTCGAGGAAGGCCGCGGGGCTGAGGTCCGGGTCGCGGCTGGCAACATCGACCTCAAGGCGGAACGGCGCCGAGAGCGACTCCTCGAGGGTGAAGTCGATCACCGCCAGGTCGAGGGCGTCGTCGCTGGCCAGGGCCAGGGTGAACTGCAGTCCGGTGGCGTGGGCCATGGGTCCCTCCAGGCGAGTGATGAGGTGTCAGCCGGCGCGCCGTGCCACCCGGCAGGTTACCGTTCACCGGGCAGCACGCAAGCGGCCCGGGGCAACTGTCGTCGATCACTGATACGGCGTATGGGCAATCGCTTACATATGCTGATGCCAGGACTCTCTGCGAGCCCTGGCATCAGGTCTTGCACGAAAACTGGCTGCGCTCGTCGAGTTTTCGAACAAAACCTGGCTCATCGGCAAGGCATGGCGGGGCCCGGGTTGCGAGCCATCGGGTGAGCCCCGCCATGCCCTCGAGGCTTACGACTCGAGCGGGGCGCGCCAGTCGTCAGAGCCTGAGGTGCCGGCCACGGTGTGCTCCCAGTCGATCTTGCGGTAGGAGAGCGAGACGTCCATCAGCTGAGTGAACTCAGCGCTGTTGGCGTCCTGGGCGTGGGGCATGCGCAGGTTGATGTCGACGATGGTGGCATCGGTCAGGCTGGTGGTGAAGAAGTGCTCCTGCTTGCCTTCCACCGAGGTGCGGTACCACTTCAGCTCGACCTTGGGCAGCATCTCACCGGAGGCCAGGGCGTTGTACATCAGCGGCACGGCCTTGTTGAGGGCTACGGTGAAGATGAATGGCTTGTGGGCACGCTGGCCGGAGGGCTGGCCGGACTGCGGGTCGGTGGGCACGGTCACGACGTGCTTGAATTCCTGGACCAGCATCTCGTCTTCGTGGCCTTCGACGTAGATGTTGCCGACGGAGTCGGGGGTGAAGGCGCCAGCGGTGATGTTGCCCTGGGTCTGGCCTTCGATGCTGATGTAACACGGTGTAGGCATGGTTCTGCTCCTGTTGGTTGAAAACGTCCGGCGGACGCTTCTTATAGGGCAGCCTTTATGCCAAAAAACTGATAATCCAATATATTCAGAGTCTTATAGATTTTTACCACACTAAAGTTAAGCGGAATTAGGCAAAATCTTGCCCAGGGCGAGCAAGATTTTGCCCGCCGGGCAAGAAATTGCCTAAATTTACTTCGCGCCAGGATAGCTTGTTACGGATTGGACACATCATAACCATGACTTGATAGCGCCTAGCCTCCTCCTTAACAACATGCTTACCTCAGGCACCAGGCTGACGCCCAGCGCATCATCGCGCTATAATCGTGGCCATTTTTCGCACGCCTCGACGATTTCCTGCCGCCCGGCGCCACGCCCCGGCGGCGACCATTTCTGGACCCGGAACGCCCCATGGACAAGACCTACCAACCCGAGCAGATCGAATCCCGCTGGTACCAGCGCTGGGAAGCCGACGGCCGCTTCGCGCCGTCCGGCCAAGGCGAGCCCTACTCCATCATGATCCCGCCGCCCAACGTCACCGGCAGCCTGCATATGGGGCACGCCTTCCAGGACACCATCATGGACACCCTGATCCGCTGGCGGCGGATGCAGGGCCACAACACACTGTGGCAGGTGGGCACCGACCACGCCGGTATCGCCACCCAGATGCTGGTGGAGCGCAAGGTCGCCGCCGAAGAGGGCAAGACCCGCCACGACCTGGGCCGCGACGCCTTTATCGACAAGGTGTGGGAGTGGAAGCACGAATCCGGCGGTCATATCACCCGCCAGCTGCGCCGCATGGGCGCCAGCGTCGACTGGAGCCGCGAGCGTTTCACCATGGACGACGGCTTCTACAAGGCGGTCCAGGAGACCTTCGTGCGCCTCTATGAAGAGGACCTGATCTACCGCGGCAAGCGGCTGGTCAACTGGGACCCCACCCTGCACACCGCGATCTCCGACCTCGAAGTGGAAAACCGCGACCAACAGGGCCAGTTCTGGCACTTCCGCTATCCGCTGGCCGACGGCGTCACCACCGATGCCGGCAAGGACCACCTGGTCGTCGCCACCACCCGCCCCGAGACGATGCTTGGCGACACCGGCGTGGCGGTCAATCCCGAGGACCCGCGCTACGCCTCGCTGGTGGGCAAGTACATCGAACTGCCGCTGGTCGGGCGGCGCATCCCCATCGTCGCCGACGAGCACGCCGACATGGAGAAGGGTTCCGGCTGCGTGAAGATCACTCCGGCCCACGACTTCAATGACTACGAGGTGGGCCGCCGCCAGGGGCTGCCGCTGATCAACGTCTTCACCCAGGATGCAGCGATCCTTGCCCAGGCCGAGGCCTTCGACATCCAGGGCCGGCCGCTGCCCGAGATCGACCCGAGCCTACCCCAGGCCTACGCCGGCCTCGACCGCTTCGAGGCGCGAACGCGCATCGTCGCCGATATGGAGGCCGCCGGGTTGCTCGAGCAGATCGAGACCGTCAACAACACCCTGCCCTACGGCGACCGCTCCGGTGACGTCATCGAGCCGCTGCTCACCGACCAGTGGTTCGTCGCCGTGGAGAGCCTGGCCAAGCCGGCCATCGAGGCGGTGGAAAAAGGCGATATCCAGTTCGTGCCCAAGAACTACGAGAACATGTACTTCGCCTGGATGCGCGACCTCCAGGACTGGTGCATCTCGCGCCAGCTGTGGTGGGGCCATCGCATTCCCGCCTGGTACGACAGCGAGGGCAACGTCTACGTTGCCCGCAGCGAAGACGAGGCACGGCAGGAACATGGCCTTCCCGCCGATGTTGCCCTGACCCAGGACGACGACGTGCTCGACACCTGGTTCAGCTCGGGCCTGTGGACCTTCGGCACCCTCGGCTGGCCGGAGAAGACGCCGGAACTGGCGACCTTCCACCCCTCCAGCGTGCTGGTCACCGGTTTCGACATCATCTTCTTCTGGGTCGCGCGGATGATCATGCTGACCCTCAAGTTCACCGGCGAGGTACCGTTCAAGCAGGTCTACGTCCACGGCCTGGTGCGCGACGGCCAGGGCCAGAAGATGTCCAAGTCGAAGGGCAACGTGCTCGACCCCATCGATCTGATCGACGGCATCACCCTGGATGACTTGCTCGAGAAGCGCACCGGCAACATGATGCAGCCGCAGAAGGCCAAGGCGATCACCAAGGCGACCCGCGCCGAGTTCCCCGAGGGCATCGAACCCCACGGCACCGACGCGCTGCGCTTTACCTTTCTCTCCCAGGCCACCACCGGGCGCGACATCAAGTTCGACATGGGCCGCCTCGACGGCTACCGCAACTTCTGCAACAAGCTGTGGAACGCCTCGCGCTATGTGCTGATGAACGCCGAGGGTGAGGACTGCGGCGCAGCCGGTGGCGACGTCGAGCTGTCGCTGGCCGACCGCTGGATCGTCTCGCGACTGCAGCAGACCGAGACCCAGGTCACCAAGGCGATGGACGAGTTCCGCTTCGACCATGCCTCCCAGGCGCTCTACGACTTCGTCTGGAACGAGTACTGCGACTGGTACCTGGAGCTCTCCAAGCCGGTGCTGTGGGATGACGCAGCGGCCTCCGAGGCCAAGCGCGGCACCCGGCGCACCCTGGTGCGCGTTCTCGAGGCGATCCTGCGCCTGGCCCACCCGATGATGCCCTACATCTCCGAGGAGATCTGGCAGCGGGTGGCGCCGCTGGCCGGCAAGGCCACCGGCGACGGCAGCGAGTCAATCATGAACCAGCCCTGGCCGCAGCCGGAAGAGAGCAAAGTCGACGCCCAGGCGACCCGCGACATCGAGTGGCTCAAGGGCGTGATCGTGGCGGTGCGCAATATCCGCGCCGAGATGAACATCGCCCCGGGCAAGCCGCTCGACGTGCTGCTGACCAAGGGCAGCGACGCCGACCGCGAGCGTCTCGACGCCAACCGCCCGTTCCTCGCCAAACTGGCCAAACTGGAGAGCATCACCTGGCTCGACGACCCGCGCTCAGCGCCGCTTTCGGCCACCCAGCTGGTCGGCGAAATGGAAGTGCTGGTGCCGATGGCCGACCTGATCGACAAGGAGGCCGAGCTCGCCCGCCTGGCCAAGGAAATCGACAAGCAGGACAAGCTGATCGGCGGCATCGAGAAGAAGCTTGGCAACGAGAGCTTCATCGCCAAGGCCCCGGAAGCGGTGGTCGACAAGGAGCGCGGCAAGCTGGCTGACTTCCAGGCCGCGCGCCGGCTGCTGGTCGAACAGCGCGACAAGATCGCCGCGCTCTGAGATGGCGCCCGCCGGCAGCAAAGGCTTCGGTCGTTCGCCCTTCCCTGGGGGCGTCGACCGCGGCCTGACGCTGGAGTCGATCAGCGCGCTGTTCCCGGTCTTCGAGCAGGCCAGCGCCGGAGCGATCTCGGTGGACGCCGAGAGTCGCCTGACCTGGATCAACGACAGCTACTGCCGGCTGCTGGGTATCGAGGATCCCGAAGCGGTGATCGGGCGTCCGGTGGCCGAGGTGATCCCCGCCACTCGCATGCCCGAGGTGGTGCGCTCAGGGCGGCCACTGCTGCTGGATATCATGGAGTACCGCGGCCAGCAGCTGGTGGTGATGCGCCTGCCGGTCTTCAACGATGGCGGCAGCGAGGTGCAGGGCGCGGTGGCCTTCGTGCTCTACGACGACCTGCAGCCGCTGACGCCGCTGGTCAGCAAGTATCGTCGCCTGCAGAGCGACCTGGCCGCCGCCAAGCGAGCCCTGGCCAAGCGCGGTGCGCGCTACGAGATGGCCGACTTCGTCGGTGCCAGCGCCGTGGTGCTGGAGGTCAAGCGCCGCGCCCGCCTGGCCGCGGCGCGCAATACGCCGGTACTGCTGCTCGGTGAGACCGGTACCGGCAAGGAGGTGCTGGCCCAGGCCATCCATGCCGGCTCACCCCGCGCCGGGCGCCCCTTCGTGGCGGTCAATGTGGCCGCCATCCCCGACAATCTGCTCGAGGCCGAGTTCTTTGGCGTGGCCCCGGGGGCCTATACCGGGGCCGACAAGCGCCTGCGCCAGGGCAAGTTCCAGCTCGCCGACGGTGGCACCCTGTTCCTCGACGAAGTCGGCGACATGCCGGGCCACCTGCAGGCCAAACTGTTGCGCGCCCTTCAAGAGGGCGAGGTGGAACCGCTGGGCTCCAACGAAGTCAACCCGGTCAACGTGCGGGTGATCGCCGCGACCAGCCGCAATCTCGAGGAGATGGTCGCCGAGGGCAGCTTTCGGGCCGACCTCTACTATCGCCTCAATGTGCTCAGCATCCGCGTGCCGACCCTGCGCGAGCGGCTGGTCGACCTGGGCATCCTGTGCGACACCATCCTCGAGAAGCTGGCCGCCGAGAGCGGCGAGCCGCGCGCCGAGATCACCGCCGAGGCGATCGGCGTGCTGCGCCAGCACGACTGGCCCGGCAATATCCGCGAGCTGCGCAACACCCTGGAGCAGACCCTGGCCCTCAACGAGGAGTGCAGTGTGATCGATGTACCGCAGCTGCTGACCGCGCTTCCCGCCCCGGCTCGTCGCGGCCGCCGGCCCGGGGTGCCCAACGCGCCGGTGCGTCCGCTGCAGGAGGCGGTGCGCGACGCCGAGCGCAGCGCCATCCATAACGCCCTCACCGCCAGCGGCGGCAACAAGGCCCAAGCCGCCCGGCTGCTCGGCATCCCCCGCTCGGTGCTGTATGAGAAGCTCGCCAAGCTGGCCGAAACGTCCGAAAACACGGACACATGACTGATAATACGGACACTTTATCTTCTACTAAAGCCAAATAGCGTCCGAAAATCCAGACATACCACCCTTGACGAACGCTGACGAAATCTCGTAACCCCTTGTTTATCCGATATTCCTGATTACTGGCATGAAGTCTGCAGTGTTTTTGGCAAGCGTCGCCCTGCGGCGTTGTTGACCAAGAATAACGAAGCCAATCAGGAGCTATCATGTCGTTCAATCGCCCTCTCACTTCGCTAGTTCGTCCCATCGCCCTTGGTGTCACCACCGCCGCCGTGCTGGTGGGCGCCGGACTGAGCAGCGCCCAGGCCCAGGAACGCGTGCGCTGGCAGGTGCCGATCGCCTTCCCATCACACCTGGTGGGTCTGAGTACGCCGGTGCGCTACCTCAGCGAATCCCTCGACGAAGTCTCCGGCGGCAACATCAACCTGCGCTACTACGAGCCGGGTGAGCTGATCCCGCCGTTCGAGATTCTCGATGCCGTGTCCGAAGGCCGCTACGATGCCGGCTTCACCTGGGTCGGCTACGACCAGGGCAGCATCCCCTCGCTGCCGCTGTTCGCCGGCGCACCGTTCGGCATGGAGCCGCCGGCCTACCTGGCCTGGCACTACTTCGGCGGCGGTCGCGAACTGCTCGAAGAGATCTACGACGACTACAACGTCCACCCGCTGCTGTGCAGCATGATCGGCCCCGAGGCCGCCGGCTGGTTCGCCGAACCTCTCGAGAGCCTCGACCAGATCGACGGTCTGAGGATCCGTTTCGCCGGCATCGGCGGCCAGGTAATGGAGCGCCTCGGCGCCTCGGTGACCATGATTCCGGGCGGCGAGCTCTATCAGGCCATGGAGCGCGGCACCATCGACGCCATGGAGTTCTCGGCGCCCGCCGTGGACCGTATCCTGGGCATGCAGGAGATCGTTCAGAACTACGTCATGCCAGGCTGGCACCAGACCTTCACCACCGCCCACCTGCTGGTCAACAAGGACAGCTGGGAGTCCCTCGAGCCGCAGACCCGCGCGCAGATCGACATGGGCTGCCGCGCCGCCACCCTGTACGGCTATTCGGAGAGCGAGATCGAGACGCCCAAGGCACTGCGCGACTTCGAGGAGGAGGGCGTCAACGCTCAGGTGCTGCCGGATGAGATCCTCCATGAACTGCGCCGGGTAACCAACGAGGTGCAGGAGGAGATCGCCGCCGAGGACGAGATGTTCGGTCGCGTGCTCGAGAGCCAGCAGGACTTCATGCGCCTGCACGGCAACTGGCACGTCAAGGGCCACCTGCCGCGCTCCTACTACGCGCCGGAAGAGATCGGTAGTGACTGATCCACGCCTGTGATACCGCCACCGGTCGCTTGCGACCGGTGGTTCGTGCTTGCCCCTTTCGCCACGGAGTGACCCGATGAGCGCTCGTCAACAGGGGTCAGGCGACGGCGAACACGCCTGCCTCGACCTGCCCACCAATCGCATCAGCCACCTGCTCGATAGCACCATACTGCAGTTGGGTAAGGCCGCTTCCTGGCTATGGCTGGCGACCCTGGCGGTGGTGATCACCAATGTGGTCAACCGCTTCATCCTCGACCGCGGCTCGATCGCTCTGGAAGAGCTGTCCTGGCACTTCTTTGGTGCCGCCATGGTGCTGACCCTGGCCTATGCCGTGGTCACCGACGACCATGTGCGGGTCGACGTGATCCGCGAGAAAATGACGCTGCGCACCCAGGCGTGGATCGAACTGCTGGCCATCGTGATCCTGCTGCTGCCCATTCTTTATATCGTGCTGGTCGAGCTCTATCAGTACGGCTACCGCTCCTTTGAGCGCGGTGAACGCTCCCAGGCCCCCAGCGGCCTGCCCTATCGATTCATCATCAAGACCGTGATTCCCATCGGCCTGAGTCTGGTGGCCATCGCCATCGTATCCCGCGCGCTGCGCTGCAGCACGCTGCTGTTCGGCTATCCGCGGCGCTTCCTGAGCCCCGCCGAGCGCGACCAGCGCCCTTCTGACTGAATCACGAGGTTGATCATGGGATTGGAAGAAATTCTCGTACTGGCGATGTTCGCCAGCTTCATGAGCCTGCTGCTGCTGGGCTTCCCGGTGGCCTGGGCGCTGGCCGGCATCGGCTTCGCCTTCGCCGTGCTCGGCCATGTGCTGGTGGAGTTCTTCGACGCCGACCTGTGGTTCAGCTGGGGCGGCACCATCGGCGTGCTCGACCGGCGCATCTACGGCATCGTCGCCAATGAGCTGATGGTGGCGCTGCCGCTATTCATCTTCATGGGCATCATGCTCGACCGCTCGGGGATCGCCGAACGGCTGATGAACTCGCTGGTCAAGGTGCTCGGCGGCCTGCGCGGCGGCTACGCCGTCACCGTGGTGATCGTCGGCGTGCTGCTGGCCGCCTCCACCGGCATCGTCGGCGCCTCGGTGGTGCTGCTTGGCATGCTATCGCTGGGGCCGATGATGCGCGCCCAGTACAACAAGTCGCTGGCGGTGGGTACCGCCTGCTCGGTGGGCACCCTGGGGATTCTGGTGCCGCCCAGCATCATGCTGGTGCTGATGGCCGACCGTCTGGGCACCTCGGATGCCTCTGTGGGCCGGCTGTTCATGGGCGCGCTGATTCCCGGCATCATGCTCGGCCTGATGTACATCGCCTATATCGTCATCGCCGCCTATATCAAGAAAGACTTGGCCCCGGCGCCCAAGGATCGCGAGCCACTGAACGCCCGCGCCTTCGTGCAGGTGTTCTGGGCGGTACTGCCGCCGCTGGGGCTGATCCTGGCCGTGCTCGGCTCGATCTTCACCGGCTTCGCGACTACCACCGAGGCGTCGGCCGTCGGCGCACTCGGGGCCATGCTGCTGGCCTTGCTCAACCGCCGTCTGACGCTGACCGCAGTGCGCAAGGCGCTCTACCAGACCAGCCGTACCACCGCCTTCATCTTCGCTATCTTCATCGGTGCGACGATCTTTGCCGCGGTGCTGCGCGGGCTGGGCGGCGACGACGTGGTGCGCTTCGCGCTCACCGGGCTACCGTTTGGCGAGACCGGCATCGTGCTCACCGTGCTGGCGGTGGTATTCCTGCTCGGGTTCTTCCTCGATTGGGTGGAGATCACCCTGATCATCCTGCCGCTAGTGGCGCCGGTGGTGTTCAGCCTTGGGGTCGACCCGGTATGGTTTGCGATCCTGTTTGCGATCTGCCTGCAGACCTCGTTTCTGACGCCGCCGGTGGGCTTCGCGCTGTTCTACATCAAGGGCGTGTGCCCGCCCGGCGTTACCACCCGCGATATCTACGTCGGCGTGGCCCCCTTCGTCGCCATTCAACTGCTCGGGTTGCTGCTGGTGTTCTGGTTCTCGGGCCTGGCTACCTGGCTGCCCGGTGAAGTCTACGGTGGCCGCTGACCGCCCTCATACTCTGGAGACATCCTCATGCGCATGACTGACAAGATTGCCCTGATCACCGGCGCCGCCGGTGGCATCGGCCTGGCCATCGCCCAGGGCTTCGCCCGCGAGGGCGCCAAGGTCGCCATCAGCGACCTCGACCTCGACGCCGCCGAGCGCGCCGCATCGGGCATCCGCGACACTGGCGGCGAGGCGATGGCCGTGGCCATCGACGTCACCGACGAGGCCGCGGTGGACGCTGGCTTCGCCAAGGTGGTGGAGGCCTGGGGACGCATCGACGTGGCGGTGGCCAACGCCGGCATCCAGCATATCGAAGCGCTGGACAAGCTGAGCCTCGCCAACTGGCGCAAGGTCACCAGTGTCCACCTCGACGGCGCCTTCCTGACCACCCGCGCCAGCCTGCGCCAGATGTACCAGCAGCAGGGCGGTGGCAGCATCCTGTATATCGGCTCGGTTCACAGCAAACTGGCCTCGCCGCTCAAGGCGCCCTATGTGGCGGCCAAGCACGGCATGCTCGGTCTGTGCCGGGCGGTGGCCAAGGAGGGCGCTGCCCACGGCGTCAGCGCCAATCTGATCTGCCCCGGCTTCGTGCGCACCCCGCTGGTGGAGAAGCAGATCCCCGAGCAGGCCCGCGAGCTGGGCATCAGCGAGGAGGAGGTGATCCGCGACGTGATGCTCAAGGACACCGTGGATGGAGAATTCACTACGCTTGAAGATATCAGTGAGGTCGCGGTCAATCTGGCGGCCTTCCCG
This sequence comes from Franzmannia pantelleriensis, assembly GCF_900102875.1. GTDB lineage: Bacteria > Pseudomonadota > Gammaproteobacteria > Pseudomonadales > Halomonadaceae > Franzmannia > Franzmannia pantelleriensis. The sequence continues at coordinate 82,974 of NZ_FNGH01000011.1, read as the reverse complement.
TCGGCGGCACTGACCGGACAGTCGGTGGTGGTCAGCCACGGCTGGTACATGCAATGACAGCAGGAGACACCCCGCACATGGATACGGCAGAGATCCTCTGGGAGCCGGGCCAGGCTCAGCGCGAGCACAGCCAGATGGCGCACTACCTGGACTGGCTGGCTAAGGCCGGCTATGGCGACTTCGCCGACTACCAGGCGCTGCACGCCTGGTCGATCACCGACCTGGAGGCCTTCTGGCGCTCGGTATGGGAGTTCTGCGCCCTTGAGGCCGAGACGCCGCCGACGGCCATGCTCGGACGCCGCGAGATGCCCGGCGCCGAGTGGCTGCCCGGTGCGCGGCTCAACGTCGCCGCCAACCTGCTGCGTCACGCCCGCGGCGAGCGCGCCCAGCAGGAAGCCGTGGTGGCTGTGGCCGAGTGCCGTGACACGCAGCGCGTGACCTTCGCCGAGCTGTACGAGGACGTGGGCGCCTTCGAGGGCGTGCTGCGTGAGCACGGCGTGCAGGTCGGCGATCGCGTCGCCGGCCTGGTGGCCAACGGCTATGAAGCCCTGGTGGCCATGCTCGGCGCCGCCAGCCTCGGCGCCGTGTGGTCGTCGGCGTCGCCGGACTTCGGCGTCGAGGCCACCGTCGACCGCTTCGGTCAGATCGAACCGGCGCTGCTGGTAGCGGTGAACGGCTACGGCTACGGCGGCAAGACCTTCCCGCGCGTAGAGCAGGTCACCCAGCTTGCCGAGCGGCTGCCCAGCGTGCGCCAGGTGATCGTGGTCGACCAACTGCCCGGCACCGGCCTGCCGAACGGCAAGCGCTTCAGCGCCTGGGACGTGGCGTTGGCCCGCCACCGCGGCAGCGCGCCGTCGTTTACGCCGCTGCCCGCCGACCATCCGCTCTACATCCTCTACTCCTCGGGTACTACCGGTAAACCCAAGTGCATCGTCCACAGCGCCGGCGGCATCCTGCTCAACCACGCCAAGGAGCTGATGCTGCACGGCGACCTGGGCCCCGGCGACCGGCTGCTCTACTTCACCACCTGCGGCTGGATGATGTGGAACTGGCAGGCCTCGGCGCTGCTCGCCGGCACTACGCTGGTGACCTACGACGGCTCACCGGGCTATCCGGACATGGACCTGATGTGGCGCACCGCCGAAGCCGAGCGCCTGACCCACTTCGGCACCAGCGCCCGTTTCCTTGCCGAGTGCCGCAAACAGCAGCTGACGCCGGGGCGCGATCATGACCTCGGCGCGCTGCGGGTGATCTTCTCCACCGGCTCGCCGCTGCTGCCGGAGGACTACGACTGGGTCTACGGGGATGTCTCCGGTGACCTGCTGCTCGGCTCGATCGCCGGCGGCACCGATATCTGCGGCTGCTTCGTCGGCAGCACCCCGCTACTACCGGTGCGCCGCGGCGAAATCCAGTGCCGCTTCCTGGGGGTGGATGCGGTGGCCTACTCCCCCAACGGCGAGGCCCTCGACAACGCTCGCGGTGAGCTGGTGTGTCGCCAGCCGCTGCCATCGATGCCGGTCAGCTTCTGGGACGACGCCGACGGCCAGCGCTACCATGACGCCTACTTCGCCAGCTTCCCCGGTGTCTGGGCTCACGGCGATTTCGTGCGTTTCACCCCCGAGGGTGGCGCAGTGATCTACGGCCGCTCCGACGCCACCTTGAACCCCGGTGGGGTGCGCATCGGCACCGCCGAGATCTACCGTCAGGTGGAAACCGTCGAGGCCGTGGCCGACAGTCTGGTGGTGGGCCGCCCCATCGACGGCGATGTGGAAGTGGTGCTGCTGGTGACCCTGGCGCCCGGTCAGGTGCTCGACGAGTCGCTGATCAAACAGCTGCGCCAGCGCATTCGCCAGCACGCCAGCCCTCGCCATGTGCCAGCACACATCGTCGCCGTCCCGGCGGTGCCCTATACCCGCAGCGGCAAGAAGGTCGAACTGGCGGTGGCACGCATGCTGCAGGGCGACGCCAAGGCCGAGAACCGCAGTGCGTTGAGTAATCCCGAATCGTTGGATGCGATCCGCGAGGCGCTCGGCGAGGCCAAGCTGCTACCGGCCTAATAGCTGAATGACCCGGTAGAGATGAGGCCCCGCGACGCGGGGCCTCATCGCATTCACGGCCGTGGCTGCTAGAATGGCGGAAATCTTTCACCAGCGTGACGTTTTCATGACCCAGCCGCCATCGACCTTCCACCCCCTGCGCATCCTCTTCTACAACCTGCTCGGCGCCGCCCTGGTCCTCAGCTGGTGGTCGCCCAACCTGCTGATCTGGGAGGAACTCGACGACGCGGTATTCTTCGTCACCAACGCCTGGCTGCACGAGGACAACACTGCCTGGGTGGTCTTCGTTGCCGCGATCAACAACCGCTTTTTCGACCTGGTTAGCTTCCTGGTCCTGTTGGCGATTTACCTATGGGCCATTCGCCGTGACCCCGTGCTCGAGCATCGCCTGCTGCGCTGGGGCGGCATCGGCATCACCATGCTGCTCACCGCAGGCATCCTCAGCCAGGCGGTGCGCTACGCCATCCCCTGGGACCGCCATAGCCCGACCCTGGTCTACGACGACGTCAACTTGATCACCCAGATGGTTGGTTTCGACACCAAGGACGTCTCGGCGACCAGCTTCCCCGGCGATCACGGCCTGATGCTGATGCTGTTCACCGCCTTCCTGTGGCGCTTTTCCGGGCGCACGGTTGGGCTGGTCAGCGCGCTGGCCGCCATCCTGCTGAGCATGCCTCGGGTACTGGGCGGCGCCCACTGGTTCAGCGACGTCTTCAACGGCGCCCTGGCGATCTGCCTGATCACCCTGCCCTGGGTACTGTGCACCCCCGTGGCGCCGGCCATGGCGCGCGGCATCACCCGTGGCATGGTCGCGGTGAAGACCCGGCTACTGCCCGCCCGCTAGCACCTATCCCCCACTGCACGACAACGCCGGCCTCAAGGGGCCGGCGTTGTTCAGTTCGCGCCACGACAGGGCATCCCCGATCAGCGGCGCTGAAAGCCCCCCAGCACGCGGCTGTCGCTACCGAAGAACACCAGGCGGTCGTGATCGATCAGGTAGCGATAGGCGTTTTCCAGCAGCGCATCGACACGTTGGGCGTCGGCCATGTCGGGGCATGCCATACGCGTCGAGGCCAGATCGCGGATCTGAATGCGGTTGCCATCGTCGAACCGCACCCGCCCGCTGAGCTGGTTGCAGCCGTTGTGGCCGCTCAGGTGTAGCTCACCGCTGCCGGGTTCGACTTCGATATAGGGTCGCTGCTCGCCTGACCAGCGCTCGGCGGTGCCGAGCAGGATCAGCTGCCAGCGCTCTCCGACCATCGGCGACTGCTCGGCGCGGGTATCCGGCTCAGGGGCCCGTTCGGGGTCCGGCGCCGGCGATCGGGCACAGCCTGCCATGACCACCATCGCCAGTAGCGCGGGAATCCATCTCTTGCGCATCGTCGTTCCTCGGTGATTGACTCCGGCGACAAGAGTGCCGCAAGCCCACCCGCTTGGCCAGTCCAGCCTGTATCATTGGCGGCTGGACGACACTGCTCACGGAGAGACCATGCTTCACGCACTGCATAATGATGATCTGGGAAAACTGCTCCTGCGCCTCTCGGTAGGCGGCCTGATGCTGCTGCACGGCATCGCCAAGCTCACCAACCCCGGCAGCCTGACATGGATCGGCAACGCCCTCAGCGCCCAGGGGCTGCCGAGCTTTCTCGCCTACGGTGTACTGATCGGCGAGATCGTCGCCCCGCTGATGGCGATCATCGGCCTGCAGACGCGCCTCGCCGGCCTACTGATGACGTGCAACATGCTGGTGGCGATCTTCCTGGTGCACCGCCACGAGCTGCTCGACTTCCAGGCCAACGGCGCCTGGGCACTGGAGCTGCAGGGCCTGTTCCTGTTCGGCGCCGCCGCCATCATGTTCCTGGGCAGCGGGCGCACCGCCTACCGACCGGATTGAGACTGCAGCCCCGCGCTATTACCAGCTGCCGGTGTTCTCCATCGACGCCCAGGGCTCGCGAGGCTCAAGGGCATCGCCCTTCTGCAGCAGCTCCACCGAGATGCCGTCCGGCGACCTGACGAACGCCATATGGCCATCACGCGGCGGGCGGTTGATGGTCACGCCGTTGTCCTGCAGGTGCTGACACAGGGCATAGATATCGTCGACGCGGTAGGCCAGATGGCCGAAGTTGCGGCCTCCCGAATACGCCTCCGGGTCCCAGTTGTAGGTCAGCTCCAGTTCCGGCGCCTTGAGCTCGGCGCTGCGTGCCTCGTCCTCGGGGGCGGCGAGGAACACCAAGGTGAAGCGGCCCTTGTCATTCTCCTTGCGCCGCACCTCCTTGAGACCGAGCAGATCACAGTAAAAGCGCAGCGAGGCGTCGAGGTCGCTGACGCGGACCATGGTGTGCAGGTATTGCATGGATTGCCTCCTTGGCAGGATGGGATCAGTCGTGAATATATTCCTGGAAGACCTGCGGGGCCTCGTGCTGGCCACCGAAGGCCATTACCGCATAGTCGTCGACGCGGCCGGTCTCCATGCCTGGCGAGCCGTGGGGCATGCCGGGTACCGCCAGGCCGGCGACCTCGGGCGATTCGTCGAGCAGGCGCTGGATGTCCGCCGCCGGTACGTGGCCTTCGATGACATAGCCATCGACCAGCGCCGTATGGCAGGAGGCCAGATCGCGGGGAACGCCGTGCTCGATCTTGACCTCGCGCATCTCACGGGTGTCATGCATCTCGACCTCGAAACCGGCCTCTTTGAGGTGCTCCGCCCAGGCGGTGCAGCAGCCGCAGTTGGGATCTTTCCACATTTCGACCAGCGGGCCTGCCCAGGCCGCGGTGGAGAAGACACTCAGCAGGCCGATGCCGAGGATGCGGCGGGCGGCGGAGGGCAACGCAGGGGCAATCAGGCTCGACATGGCGACTCCTCGATGCTAACGATAACGACCACAGACACTCAGGATACACCAGCATGTCCGCCTACTGTGACCAAGCGCCCGGCCACGAATTCCACGGCCCCTACCATGACCACGAATATGGCTTTCCGGTCGACGATGACGACAGCCTGTTCGAACGTTTGATCCTGGAGATCAACCAGGCCGGGCTGTCGTGGCTCACCGTGCTCAAGAAGCGCGCGGCCTTCCAGAGCGCCTTTGAGGGGTTCGACATTCACCGCGTGGCCGCCTACGACGAGACCCAGCGCGACCGCCTGCTGAGTGATGCCGGAATCATCCGCAACCGCCTGAAGGTCGATGCCACCATTCATAACGCCCAGGTCGTACAGCGCCTGCAGGCCGACCACGGCAGCTTCAAGGCCTGGCTCGACCACCACCATCCGCTGCCACACGCCGATTGGGTCAAGCTATTCAAGCGCACCTTCCGCTTCACCGGCCCGGAGATCGTCAATGAGTTCCTGATGAGCACCGGCTACCTGCCCGGTGCCCACCGCGACGACTGCCCGGTGCAAGCGCGTATCCTGGCGGCACAGCCGCCTTGGCTGACGGCCGGGAACCCCATCGCAGATTGCCACTCATAACAGCGGGTCACGTTCGCCGACGTCGGCATGCAGGGAGAAATATCAGCGTATGGATTCGATCACACAGGCGGCGCTGGGTGCCGCCGTAGGTGGCGCCGTGCTCGGTCGCCGGCTTGGACGCAAGGCTATCCTGATCGGCGCGGCGCTGGGGACCCTGCCGGACCTCGACGTAGTGCTCGACTACGGCGACGCCGTGGCCAACTACACCGAGCACCGCGGCTTCAGCCACTCGCTGTTCGTGCTCAGCGGCTTGGGCACGCTGATGGCGCTGCTCGCCGCACGCTTCGCCCCGGCGCGGGACATTCCACTGCGCCACTGGTGGCTGTTCTTTGTCTTGTGCCTGACCACCCACCCGCTGCTCGATGCGCTGACCACCTACGGCACCCAGCTGTGGTGGCCGCTGGACGTGCGCCCCAGCGCCTGGCCGATCGTGTTCATCATCGATCCGCTCTACACCCTGCCGCTGCTGGTCGGCATCATCGTCGCACTGGTCAGCGGCAACGGCCGCCGCGGCCCGGCCTGGGGGCTGGCGCTGTCGAGCCTGTATCTGGTGTTCGCCTTCGGCGCCAAGAGCCTGGTGGAGTACCGCCTGGGGCCCGCGCTGGCAGAACGCGGGCTGGTGGAGGCGCCGCGGCTGGTACAGCCGACGCCGTTCAACACCCTGCTGTGGCGAGTCACGGTGGTCGACGGCGACGACCAGCACGAAGCGCTGGTCAGCGTCTTCGACGGCGCGGCGACGGTCGAGTTCGAACGCTTCTCGCGCGGTGCGCAGTGGGAGCCGGCGGCCTTGGCCAGCGCCAACGGCGCGCGCCTCGACTGGTTCGCCGGCCCCTATCTACGCTATGACGTCGAGCTGATCGATGACGTACTCACCCTTACCGCCACCGACCTGCGCCTGGGCTTCCCCGGCTTCCACCCCTTCACCTTCACCTTGCTCGAGGCCGACCTCGACGCCGGCCAGTGGCATCCGCTGGCCAGCGAGCAGCGTGACACGCCGCCCCGCGCCAACGGCGAGGCGCTGGCACTGCTCGGCCAGCGCATCTTCGACTCCAACGCCCCGCTGTGCCTCGGCGAGCTGGTCGACGAGCGCTGGCATGAGGACGTCGCCTGCTGATAGAAGGAGCCGGCTGATTTATGTCGCGAGCGAAGATAGGTTGGTCGCCGCCGGCGCACAGCAACTGGAGTTGACAGGTTGCTCAATGAGGATTCGACCGGGCCGGCGCACCGGCACCGCCGGCGATCAAGATATCGAGCACAGCAATAAATCAGTGGCTTCTTAGGGTGCGATGCCTTGCCCACAGCCCCTATACGTCTGCCCGTCGAGGGTCAGCGTCACGCGCACCGGGAAGGGGTCGCCCTTCATGTCATCGAAGCAAGCCCTGGCTTCCAGTTCCAGCAGGAAGGGCTGCTCGGCGTCACCGCTGACCAGCCGTACCCGGCCGTTGGCATTGTCCATCACGGTGACCCGGTAGGGCAGCCTCAGCTCGCGCTCGCCGTAGTCGAGCAGCAGCGACAGGCGTGGGGTATCGTGATCGAGGCTGACGATCCAGCCCGGTTCATTACCGCGGCCGTGGAACATCACCCCGGGGCGGTCGGCGCGGGTCATGGCGGTGCGCGTCATGTCCTGCTGGCAGTCTAAGCGTCCGTTGTCGCTCTCCACCACCGCCTCGTCGCCACGGTTCCAGAAGCTCAAGTCATCGACCGTGTAGCGCGCCCCGCTGGCCACCACCGCCGGTACCAGACGGTAGGCGCCCTGGCGCGACCATAGCCGCAGCTCATCGTCGGCGTACGCCGAGACCAGATCCTGAGCCGGCTGGCAGCGCCAGGCGACGAACTGCTCGGCGTCGCCGGGAAAGAACAGCGATGGCAGCAGCGGCGCCGGATCGCTGGCCGCCACCTCGGACGCTGGCCGGTCGCCGGCCACGGCCTCGGCCGCGGTGCTGTCGACCACCGCTGGTGGCGCATCATCACTGACCTGAGGGGCGGCACAGCCGGCTAGCCATAGCGCCCCTGAGGCAATACCTACGACGCGCAGAAAGGAAGGGGAAAATGTCATCAACGGGCTCCTTGCAAGGCGGGCAGATCCTGGGTCCGCGCTTAGCATACCAGGCGCCAGGGCACTTGGCCCCGGCGCCAGACGGGCCGTCACCTCAGGCGTGCTGGCGGCGCAGCTCGCGGGCCGCCTCGACCATGCCGGCCAGAGCCGGCTCGACCTCGGCCCAGCCGCGAGTCTTGAGCCCGCAGTCCGGATTGACCCACAGCCGCTCGGCGGGAATCTTGTCCAGCGCCTTCTCCATCAGTTGCACCATCCAGGCGACATCCGGAATGTTCGGCGAGTGGATGTCGTAGACGCCCGGACCGATCTCGTTGGGATAAGCGAAGTCCTGGAAGGCATCCAGCAGCTCCATGTCCGAGCGCGAGGTCTCGATGGTGATCACATCGGCATCCAGTGCGGCGATGGAGGCGATGATGTCGTTGAACTCCGAGTAGCACATGTGGGTGTGGATCTGGGTCGCGTCCTCGGCCACCGCCGCCGACAGCTTGAAGGACGTCACCGCCCAGTCGAGATAGCTCTGCCACTCGGCCTGACGCAGCGGCAGCCCCTCTCGCAGTGCCGGCTCATCGATCTGGATGATACGGATACCGGCTCTCTCGAGATCGGCGACTTCGTCGCGCAGCGCCAGGGCGATCTGCCGGCAGGTGCGCTCACGCGGCTGGTCGTCGCGCACGAAGGACCACTGCAGGATGGTCACCGGGCCGGTGAGCATGCCCTTCATCGGCTTGTCGGTCAGCGACTGGGCGTACTCGCTCCAGGCCACCGTCATCGGCTGCGGACGCGCCACGTCACCGTAGATCACCGGTGGCTTGACGCAGCGCGAGCCGTAGCTCTGCACCCAGCCGAAGCGAGTAAAGGCAAAGCCGTCGAGCTGCTCCCCGAAGTACTCGACCATGTCGTTGCGCTCGGGCTCACCGTGCACCGGCACATCGATCCCCAGCGCGTTCTGGCGCTCTACGGCAAAGGCGATCTCCTCGCGCATGCGCGCCGTATAATCGGCCTGGCTCAGCTCGCCGGCCTTGAACGCTCGCCGCGCCGCGCGGATATCGGCGGTCTGCGGGAAAGAACCGATGGTCGTGGTGGGGAACAGCGGCAGATCGAAGGCCCGGCGCTGAACGTGCGCCCGCTCGGGATAGGGGCTGGCGCGCTCGGCATCGGCGGGCGTCACCGCCGCCAGGCGCTCGGCCACTGCCGGGCGATGAATACGCGGCGAGGCGCTGCGGGCGTCCAGCGCCGCGGTGGCCGCCTCGAGGCGCGCACGGTCATCCGGGGTGGGTCGGTTATCGAGCAGCCGTGCCAGGCTAACGGTCTCGTCGAGTTTCTGACGGGCGAAGGCCAGCCAGCTCTTGAGCTCGGCATCCAGGTCGGTCTCGGCCGCGAGGTCCACCGGCACGTGCAGCAGCGAGCAGCTCGGTGCAATCCACAACCGCTCGCCGAGACGCATGCGCGCATCCGCCAGCCGCTCGCGCAGCGCCGCCAGGTCGGCACGCCAAATGTTGCGGCCATCGATGGCGCCCACCGACAGCACCTTGTAGCTGGGCAGATTGTCGATCACCGCGGTGAGCTGCTCGGGCGCGCGCACCGCATCGATATGCAGGCCATCCACCGCCAGACCGGTGGCCAACGTCAGGTTGTCCCCCAACCCACCGAAGTAGGTCGCCAGCAGCACCTTGACCGGGGTGCGGGCCAGGCGGCTATAGGCCGACTCGAAGGCCTGCCGCCACGCTTGCGGCAGGTCCTGTACCAGCGCCGGCTCGTCGAGCTGCACCCACTCCACGCCCTGGGCGGCCAGTTCTTCCAGCACCGCGGCGTAGACCGCCAGCACCCCATCGAGCAGACTCAGACGGTCGAGGCCGTCGTCACCCTTGACCTTGCCCAGCCATAGCCAGCTGAGCGGGCCGAGCAGGCTGACCTTGACCGCATGGCCGGCGGCCAGGGCCTCGTCGACCTCGCTGAACAGTCGCTGGCTGGCCAGGCGGAAGCGCTGTCCGTCGTGCAGCTCGGGGACCAGATAGTGGTAGTTGGTATCGAAGTACTTGGTCATTTCACAGGCGGCGGCCGGCTCGCCGCTGGGGGCACGGCCGCGGGCCATGCGAAAAGCGGTGTCGAGATCGATGTCGCCCTCGGCCACCTCGCGCTCGGCGCCAAAGCGCGGAGGCACCGCGCCGAGCAGCAGCGAAACGTCGAGAACCTGGTCGTAGAACGCGAAGTCGCCCACTGTGACCAGATCGAGACCGGCGTCGCGCTGCGCCTGCCAGTGGCGGGCACGCAGTTCGCGGCCCACCGCTTCCAAACCAGGGCGCTCCAGATCGCCTTTCCAATAAGCCTCGGTGGCGCGCTTGAGCTCGCGGTCGGCGCCGATGCGCGGGTAACCCAGAATATGTGCCAGTGCCATGTGCTAACCCTTAAGGTGATAAACCGATATGCTTTATGGCGATGTCGCCATGGAAGTGAAGGCAGTCTGGCTGGCACCCTTGGGTGAATCAAACTAAATTATTTAATCATCAACTTGAAGCCCATTCATCATGCTCGAGTTACGTCATCTCCGTACCCTGATCGCCCTGCGCGACGCCGGCTCGCTGGTGGAAGCCGCTGAGCGGGTTCACCTCACCCAGTCGGCGCTTTCCCACCAGCTCAAGGACCTCGAGGAGCGGCTGGGGAGCCCACTGTTCCTGCGCAAGACACGGCCGGTGGAATTCACCCGCGCTGGCCAGCGCTTGCTGGCCCTGGCCGAGCAGATCCTGCCTCAGGTGCGCATGGCCGAGCGCGACCTGGCCAGGCTGGCCGGCAACGAGCAGGGGCGACTGCACATGGCCATCGAGTGCCACAGCTGCTTCCAGTGGCTGATGCCCACCATCGACTACTTCCGTGACAACTGGCCGGAGGTGGAGGTGGATATTCCCGGCGGTCATCACTTTGACCCGCTGCCGGCGCTGGCCCGCGAGCAACTCGATCTGGTGATCACCGCTGACCCACAGCCGCTGCCCGGCGTTCACTACGAACCGCTGTTCCGCTATCAGGGCCTGCTGGCGGTGGCCAAGCAGCACCGCCTGGCTGGGCGCGCCTGGATCACCCCCGACGACCTGGCCGAGGAGACGCTGATCACCTATCCGGTGGAGCACGCCCGCCTTGATGTCTTCAGCCAGTTCCTCGACCCGGCCGGCGTCGAACCACAAGAGATCCGTACCGCCGAGCTGACCATCATGATGATGCAGCTGGTGGCCAGCGGTCGCGGGGTCTGCGCGCTGCCCAACTGGGCACTCACCGAGTACCTCGAGCGCGACTATGTGCGCGGCGTGGCGCTCGGCGAGGATGGCATGTGGAGCACGCTGTTTGCGGCGATCCGCGAGGAGACCCGCGACGCGCCGTGGATGGAAGACTTTCTGCGCACCGCGCGGGAAACGTCGTTTGCGGTACTCGAGGGGGTCAAGCCGGCCTGAAGCGCCGCCTCAGGTACCTCCCGGCAGTAGTAGGCTGAAGCGGGCACCACCCAGGGTCGGGCTCTCATCGACCATGACGCTGCCGCCGTGCCAGGCCATGACCTTGTGGACGATCGACAGCCCCAGGCCGTAGCCGCCCGAACGCCGGGTGCGGCTGTCGTCGAGCCGCGCGAAGGGCTTGAAGATCTCCTGGCGGTCTTTCTCCGGCACCCCGGGGCCATCGTCCTCGACGTCGATGCGCACCGCCCGCGCGTCGCTATGCAGGCTGATCAACACTCGCCGTTCGGCATGCCGGCAGGCGTTGGCGACCAGATTCTGCAGCGCCCGCTGCAGGTAGCGCGGTTCGGCCTCGATCTCGAACTCCTCTCCCGGCGCCAGCTCGAGGCGTAGATGCCCATGCAAACCGGCGAGCGCATCGATGACCCGCTGCACCATGGCCCGGCACTCCAGCGGCTCGGTGGCCAGCTCGACGCCGTGGGCCTGATCACTGCCCAGTCGCGCGTAGGTGAGTATCTCGTCGATCAGGCCGTCGAGCTCCTCGATGTCACCATCGATACCCGACAGCTGGCGCCGTACCGCATCGTCATCGGTCATGTCCTCGACCATCTGCACGGCGAAGCGAATCCGCGCCACCGGCGTGCGCAACTCATGGGATACCGCGCGAATCATCTCCTGCTGGGCGCGCAGCAGCGCCTGGACCTGAGCGGCCATGCCGTTGAAGGCCATCCCCAAACGGCCCAGAAAGTCACTGCTCTCGACCTTGACCCGAGTGTCCAGGTGGCCGCCGGCAATGCGCGTGGCCGCCAGCTCGAGTCGTGCCATGCGCGCTTCGACGCCGCGCACGATCAGGTAGATGATGCCGGCCAGCACACCGAGCATCAGCAGCAGCAGCAGCAGCGACAGCGACAGCGGCATCGGCTCGAAGGCGTGAATCGGGCCCACCTTTAGCCACTGCAGCGACTGCGGTGAATGCCCGCTATCGAGCTGCAGGAATAGCGTCAGGCTCCAGGCCTCGGGGGTCAGGTGAAGAATCGCCTCACCGGCACCGAGTCGCGCCAGCTGAGCGCTGTCGAGACGCCGCGGCGGTGCATCGTTGAGCGTGATCGGGAGTGCTTCACTGGAGAGCTCGGCTACGCGCTGATGGCGCAACAGCGGGTCGGCCAACCACTCGCCGAGCAGGCTCGCCATGCCGCGCAGCTGCGCTTCACTGATGCCATTGAGTCGCGCTTCGAGGGTAGTCGACTCACCGGGTAGCTGGATGAACAGCCGCCAGTCGACGCCACCCTTAGCGTCGATCAGCACTCGCCCGGCATCCAGTCGCGCGCGCTGAAAATAGCCGAGATCACCGCTACTGGGGGCATCATGCAGTTGGAATTCGACGTTGAGTTCGGTGCCACGACGCGCCAGCCACTGGCGACGCTGATCCTCGGCCTCGGCGCTCAGCTGCTGGGACAGCAGCCGCATCGGTGCATCGGCGAGCTGCTCGCGATACTGCTCGCGGCGCACCTGATCGACCAGCGTAAAACCGCCCAGCGCCAGCCCGAATGCCAGCACCAGCGCCAACGCCAGCAGCACATAGACGCGCAGGAAGGTACTGCCCGACAGCGAGCGCAGCATCAGCCGTCCTTGACGAACAGATAGCCCTTGCTGCGCACCGTCTTGATGCGATGCGGATGATTGGGATCGTCACCGATCTTGGGCCGGATCCGCGACACCCGCACATCGATGGAGCGATCCTGGCCGTCGTACTTGATGCCGCGCAGCTCGCTAAAGATCTCTTCACGGGTCAGCACCCGGCCGGCATGGCTGGCCAGCAGCCATAGCAGATCGAACTCGGCACTGGTCAAATCGATGCGATCCCCCTCCAGCCAGGCTTCGCGGGTGGCGCTGTCGACGACCAGATTATTGAAGGTCAGGCGCGCATCGCCGCTGCTCTCACCGCTGTCGGTGCGGCGCATCAAGGCACGCATTCGCGCCAGTAGCACCCGCGGCTGGACAGGCTTGGGCACATAGTCGTCGGCGCCCATCTCCAGCCCCAGCACTTGATCCATGTCATCGGTGCGCGCGGTCAACATCAGAATCGGCCCAGCATAGTCGGTACGCGCGCGGCGGCAGATCGATAGGCCGTCCTCCCCCGGCAGCATTAGATCGAGAATCACCAGATCCGGCTGCAGTGACACGATGCGCTCGACGCCGCGCGCGCCATCGCCCTCCACCGTGACCTGGAAGCCATTGGCCTCAAGGTAGTCCCGAGTCAGCTCGGCGAGCCGTTCGTCATCCTCGATGATCAGTACATGATCCTGGTCGTTGCGCTCCACGCGTTCTTCCATCCCGTCTGTCCATCCGTTGTTGGGGAAGCAGCTACTGCCGGTTACTGCTGCGCCGTTATCGCGACATCCTGCAACGTCGGCTTAACCGAGTCACTGCAGGGCCACATTGTTATTCGTAAATGATAACCAAGGATACCCGAAATAACCGAATTTGCAGCGAGCGTCTATCACGAAAGGTCTTTTTGGCCATTGCACCAGGTCAAGAAACGCTCTGCCATGCGGTCTGCCGATGGGCCTCGATTCACACCCAGGAGAGCCACATGATATACACAGCTTATCCACTTGATGAATACCCAGGGGCACACTATCTTGTGCTCGTGACCCATAGGAACACAAGATAGTGTGCTCCTAGCAAGTCACCCTTACACTGTCAACCTGCACCGACACTGCGTCAGGTGCCCCGTTTAAGCCCGCCTTATCGAGGGCGGCGAGGCGCGCCACGCGCTGCTTTCCAACCACCACCGCTAGGACGACACGGCGCCATGGATACCACTTTGACTCCCGGCAAGACGCCGGTGAACGTGACCGCCCCCAACCAGCTGCGGGTGATCAAGCGAGGCGGCGACGTCGTCTCTTTCGATGCCAGCAAGATTTCGGTGGCAATGACCAAGGCGTTCATCGCCGTGGAAGGCGACAACGCCGGCGCCTCGTCGCGGGTGCGCGACTTCGTGGCCCAGGCCTCGGCCGCGATCAGCGAGGCGTTCCTGCGCCGCATGCCCGACGGCGGCACCCTGCACATCGAGGACATTCAGGACCAGGTGGAGCTGGCGCTGATGCGCGCCGGCGAGCAGAAGGTGGCCCGCGCCTATGTCCTCTATCGTGAGGAACACGCTCGTGCCCGCGCCGCTGCCGGCGGCGACATCGAGAAGCCCCACCCGACCCTCAACGTTACCGCGCTGGACGGCAGCCGCCGCCCGCTCGACCTGGGCCGCGTCGAGACCCTGGTGTTCGACGCCTGCGAGGGACTGGCCAACGTTGATCCCAACAAGATCGTCGAAGACTCACTGAAGAATCTCTATGACGGCGTGACCGTCGACGGCGTCTCCCAGGCGCTGATGATGACCGCGCGCACCCTGGTCGAAAAGGACCCCAACTACACCTACGTCACCGCGCGCCTGCTGCAGGACAACCTGCGCCGCGAGGCGCTGTCGTTCCTGGATGTCGCCGAGGAGGCTACCTACCAGGAGATGGCCGAGCTCTACAAGCCGGCCTTCAAGGCCTATATCGAGCGCGGCATCGGCTTCGAGCAGCTCGATGAGCGGCTCGCCGAGTTCGACCTCGAGCGCCTCGGCGACGCGCTGGATCACACGCGCGACATGGCCTTCACCTATCTCGGCCTGCAGACCCTCTACGACCGCTACTTCATTCACAAGGACGACGTGCGCTACGAGCTGCCCCAGGTGATGTTCATGCGCGTGGCGATGGGCCTGGCGCTCAACGAGGATGATCGCGAAGGGCGCGCCATCGAGTTCTACGAGCTGCTCTCCAGTTTCGACTACATGGCCTCGACGCCGACCCTGTTCAACTCCGGCACCCAGCGCAGCCAGCTCTCCAGCTGCTACCTGACCACGGTGCCCGACGACCTGGACAGCATCTACAGCGCGATCCGCGACAACGCCCTGCTCTCCAAGTGGGCCGGCGGCCTGGGCAACGACTGGACGCCGGTCCGCGCGCTGGGCTCCTACATCAAGGGGACCAACGGCAAATCCCAGGGTGTGGTGCCCTTCCTCAAGGTGGTCAACGACACCGCCGTGGCGGTCAACCAGGGTGGCAAGCGCAAGGGCGCGGTGTGCGCCTACCTCGAGTCCTGGCACCTCGACATCGAAGAGTTCCTCGAGCTGCGCAAGAACACCGGCGACGATCGCCGCCGCACCCACGACATGAATACCGCCAACTGGGTGCCGGACCTGTTCATGAAGCGGGTCTTCGACGACAAGGAGTGGACCCTGTTCTCGCCGGCCACCTGCCCGGATCTCCACGACCTCTACGGCGCCGCCTTCGAACAGCGCTACGAAGAGTATGAGGAGATGACCCGCACCGGCCAGCTCAAGCTCTACAAGCGCGTCAAGGCCAAGGATCTGTGGCGCAAGATGCTCTCGATGCTGTTCGAGACCGGCCACCCCTGGATCACCTTCAAGGACCCCTGCAACCTGCGCAGCCCGCAGCAGCATACCGGGGTGGTGCACTCCTCCAACCTGTGCACCGAGATCACCCTCAACACCAGCCCCGACGAGATCGCGGTGTGCAACCTGGGCTCGGTGAACCTGGCCCAGCACGTGGTCGACGGCCAGCTCGATGACGCCAAGCTCAAGCGCACCGTGCGCACCGCCGTGCGCATGCTCGACAACGTCATCGACATCAACTACTACGCGGTGCCCCAGGCACGCCAGTCGAACATGAAGCATCGCCCGGTGGGGCTCGGCATCATGGGCTTCCAGGACGCGCTCTACGCCCACGGCATCGCCTATGCCAGCGAGGAGGCGGTGACCTTTGCCGACCGCTCCATGGAGCTGGTCAGCTACCACGCCATCGAGGCCTCCTCGGATCTGGCCGCCGAACGCGGCCGCTACCAGAGCTTCGAGGGCTCGCTGTGGAGCCAGGGCGTGCTGCCCATCGACTCCATCGACAAGCTCAAGCAGGAGCGCGGCGACAAGTACATCGCCGTGGACACCTCGACGACCCAGGACTGGAGCCAGATCCGAGCCAAGGTCGCCGAGCAGGGCATGCGCAACTCCAACGTCATGGCGATCGCCCCCACGGCGACGATCTCCAACATCTGCGGCGTGTCGCAGTCGATCGAGCCCACCTACCAGAACCTCTATGTGAAATCGAACCTGTCGGGCGAGTTCACCGTGGTCAACGCCTACATGGTCAACGACCTCAAGGAGCGCGGCCTGTGGGACGAGGTGATGATCAACGACCTCAAATACTACGACGGTAGCGTGCAGCCGATTGAGCGGGTCCCCGAGGACCTCAAGGCCAAGTACGCCACCGCCTTCGAGGTCGAGCCCAAGTGGCTGGTGGAGGCCGCCTCGCGGCGCCAGAAGTGGATCGATCAGGCCCAGTCACTGAACCTGTATATCAAGGGGGTCTCGGGCAAGAAGCTCGACGTGACCTATCGCATGGCCTGGTACCTGGGGCTCAAGACCACCTACTACCTGCGTGCCCTGGGCGCCACCTCGGTGGAGAAGTCCACCGTCGAGCGCGGCAGCCACAACGCCGTGGGCAGTGGCGCACCGTCAGCGGCACCCGCGCCGGCCGCCGCCCCGTCAGACACCGCCGAGCCGCGCGGCGTCGAGGACTTTCTGAGCGGCAAGGCAGGCAGCGGCTCACGCGCGCCCTCGGCCGGCGATCTCGACGAGCTAGGCTGCGAAGCCTGCCAGTAACGACCAAGAGCGAAGAAGGAAGACGGCGCTGCGCGCCGATGAAGAGGAAAGAGCATGGCGGTACTCCCCTCTTCCGCCCGAAGGGCGCTTCCTTCTCATCTCTTCCATCTATTCCGAGGAACGAGGACAACATGCTGAACTGGGACGAATTCCACGAGGACGACAGCGCAGTCGCTGAATCCAGCCCGCAGTATGCGGCGCCCAAGCCGGCGCCGGCCAAACCCGCTGCGGAACCAAGCGCCGAAGAGGCCCCTGAGGGCGGCACTGGCAATCGCTACCAGACTGCAGACGATGAGCGCTTGGCGCGAGCCCGCAAGTCCCTCGATGAGCTCGACGTGGCCGCCGGCCTCGAAGAGCTCGAGATGGGGGCGGCGCGCATCGAGGTCGACGACAAGCAGATGATCAACGCCCGCGCCGACTTGAACCAGCTGGTGCCGTTCAAGTACGAGTGGGCCTGGCAGAAGTACCTGGACGGCAGCGCCAACCACTGGATGCCCCAGGAAGTGAACATGAACGCCGACATCGCGCTGTGGAAGAGCCAGGACGGCCTGACCGCCGACGAGCGGCGTATCGTCGAGCGCAGCCTCGGCTATTTTTCCACCGCCGACTCGCTGGTCGCCAACAACCTGGTGCTGGCGCTCTACCGCCTGATCACCAACCCCGAGTGCCGCCAGTACCTGCTGCGCCAGGCCTTCGAGGAAGCCATCCACACCCACGCCTACCAGTACTGCGTAGAGTCGCTGAGCATGGACGAGGGCGCGGTCTTCAACATGTACCGCGAAGTGCCCTCGGTAGCGGCCAAATCGGCCTGGAGCCTCAAGCACACCCAGTCGCTGTCGCGCCCCGACTTCCAGACCGGCACCCCGGAAACCGACCAGGAGCTGCTGCGCAATCTGGTGGCCTTCTACTGCGTCACCGAAGGCATCTTCTTCTACTGCGGCTTCAGCCAGATCCTCTCCATGGGCCGCCGCAACAAGATGACCGGCGTTGCCGAGCAGTTCCAATACATCCTGCGCGACGAGTCGATGCACCTGAACTTCGGCATCGACATGATCAACCAGATCAAGATCGAGAACCCGAACCTGTGGACACCCGAGTTCCAGGACGAGGTAACCCAGATGATCATCGAGGGCACCGAGCTGGAAATCGCCTACGCCCGCGACACCATGCCCCGCGGCGTGCTGGGCATGAACGCGGCGATCATGGAGGAGTACCTGCACTTCATCTGCAACCGCCGCCTGGCGCAGATCGGCTTGAAAGAGCAGTACCCCGGTGCCAAGAACCCCTTCCCGTGGATGAGCGAGATCATCGACCTGCGCAAGGAGAAGAACTTCTTCGAGACCCGCGTCACCGAGTACCAGGTGGGCGGCGCGCTGAGCTGGGATTGAGCCCTAGCGTGAAGGCGCCCTCCTCGCGGGGAGGGCTGCTCTGCCCCTACCACCATGCGTTAGCCCCTACGAATGCCGACCACCCCAATGGAGGGCACTGCCATGAGCGCACCTCTGGCAATCGAGCAGGACGTTTCCCGACAGTGGCAACACGCGCTGGACCGCGCCCTGGCGGCCCACGAGCAGGAAAGCGCGACCGCCTACTATACCTACATCGCGCTGGCCTTCCCCGCGACCACTCCCTATACCAGCGACACCAATCCGCTGATCGATTTCCGCTCGCTCAAGGCCTGGGCCAGCGAGCGCGGCTGGCGAGTGCTGCCGTCGCGTCAGGCGTCGCCCAGCGACAAATACAGGCCACCGGTGCGCTTCCAGCGCTACGCGTCATCGCTGCATTGAACGACGAGGGGCTTCCGTGAAGCATCCGGTAAGCGCTACCCGCTCCCTGCATATCGCGGCTGCGATCATCGTCGATGATACGGGACGCCTGCTGCTGGTGCGCAAACGCGGCACCCAGGCCTTCATGCAAGCGGGGGGCAAGATCGAACCCGGCGAGTCGGCAGCCGCGGCACTCAGACGAGAACTTTACGAGGAGTTGTCACAGCGACCAGCGCGTCTCGCCTACCTGGGAGAGTACCAAGCCCCCGCGGCGAATGAGCCCGGCCTGCACGTTCGTGCCCAGCTGTTCCGGGTCGACATCGCCGGTGGCGTGACACCCGCCGCCGAAATCGCCGAAGTGCGCTGGGTGACGCCACACCAGGCGCTTGGCCTGGCGCTGGCCCCCCTGACCCGGCATAAGGTACTGCCCTGGGTCGTCACGAATGCGTCTCAAGTGTCGCAAGCGGATATTGAAATATCGCCGCTTTCAGGCGCAGACTAACGAGGCTGTCAGTCATCGTGATCACTGCCCTCAGCGAGGGGCACGACTGAGTTAGGAGGCCATATCACCATGAGCAAGAGCATCATCGAACGCGTCTATGTTCCTACCCACGTGCGTCAGCTCCCCAATGGCGAACGCGTCAAGATTCCCGGGCATTACAGGAAGCCCACGACCGACTGAGCGATACCGCCACGCTAGCCACCGGGCCCTCCGTACCCCGATCAGCGTGGCTTGACGCCGGACGCCACGGCCAACGCAGTCACCACCTCGCGAAGCGTATCGCGTTGCTGCTCAGGCAGCGCCCGGTAGGTGTCCAACAGCTCGCGTTCCTCATCACTTATTTCGGCTCTCCAGGCAGCCGGCGGCTCACCGACGCCCGGGTCGTCCGCTGCCCCATAACGTAACTGCTGCGGCTCCACCTGCAGCCACTGTGCCAGGACCATCAGCTTATCCTGGCTCGGCATGGACTCGCCGCGCAGCCAACGACGCACCCCCTGAAAAGTGATGGGCTTTCCCCAGAAGCGCAAATTGAACTCGCGCTCCAGTATTGAAGGCCTGGGATCATACCCCGCCTCCCGCATGGCCTGCTTCAACCGCTCGGCAAATCGTCTTTTATCATCCATGCCGCGAATGTGAAGCATTGGTTCAACCCAGGTTGAACTTCAATTCAATTTAGGATTAAACTACTGGTTCAATCCGCTCGTTGTACCCAATGCACAGGTAAACGCGGTGTCGGCTTCGCGCCGGGGGGATGAATGGATGGATATGAGTGTAGACCCTTCGCTACCTCAGCCTCGCCTTGGTGACCTGGCGGCCCTGCTCCCGGAACTGACATGGCTCGGCTCGGCAACCGAACAGGATGCCATTCTCCAGCGCCTGGGGGAGCTGCTCGCCGAGCTGACCGGCCACCCCGTGGCGTTATATCGCTACCACCCGAACGGTCAATCTCACCTCATTCATCACTTGGCATCTGCACCGTGGGGGACGTCCACAGCGACGCCAGAGAGCCTTGCCATCGGCCCTGATCGCCCGCTGCGCCTCCCCAGCGACGCACCCCATTGGGGCTATGTGCGATGCCACACGGTAGGGCTGGCCCTCGAGACGCGGCAGGTGTTGACCTTGATGCTGAATATCGCCGGCCAGCGCTTGCGCTACTTGAAATCACTGCACTACGAGCGTCACCGCGAACAGCTCAAGGCCAAGCGCCGCCTCATCATCAGCGAGATACGCCAGATGCGTGATGCCTACGAGCTGATCAACCGCCACGGCGGCCACTGGCTCTCGCTGATGAATGCCCAGGGCGTTGTCATGCTGCTGAATGACCAGCAAGTGGCAAGTGGGGAGACGCCCTCGGCAGCGACGCTGTTGCAGCTGAAATCGGCCCTGGATGCGATGCCGCAGACAAGACGTACCGCCAGTGTAAGCGAGTTGCCCAACGAGATGGCGGCAGCGTTGCCGCGCTCAAGATATGGCGACTTGCTTGCCGTACGCATGACCGTCAATGAGAAGACGCTGGGCTGGCTGGCACTCTTCAGACTGAATGAGCCGCCCCCTCCCTCCGTGAACGACAATAGCCACCAGCATGCCGCTTGGCTGGCGAGCGATACGCAAATCGCCCAGGACCTCGCTGATGACATCGGGGTTGCACTGTCGGTCATCGACATCATGCACGCCAATCGAAAGCTGATCAGCACCAATGACCGCTGGAAACGACTGGCTCACCGCGATCCGCTGACGGGCTGCTGGAATCGCTATCGCCTGGATGTCGCCCTCTCCGAGGCCATGGCGCAAAGCGCCTATCGTGGCGATCCGTTGTTCTTGCTGCTGATGGATATCGATGATTTCAAGTCGATCAACGATCACTATGGCCACAGCGTGGGCGACGACGTGATCGTCCACGTCGCCAGTTTGATAAAACGCTGCCTACGTCGCCAGGATAGCTGGGGGCGCTGGGGCGGGGAGGAGTTCATGGTCATTCTCTCGGGAGGTACCGCCGAGCACGCTCGCGGGATGGCCGAGCGACTGCGTGCCGACATCGCCCGAACGCCCTGCCCCACTCACGCATGCCGCATCACGATCAGTATTGGCGTGGCGCGCTGGCAGCCTGGCTTGGGGCACCGTCAACTGATCGAACGTGCTGACGATGCCATGTACCTGGCCAAACGGCGCGGCAAGAATCGGGTGGTAACGGCGGAGAAAAGTACCAGCGAGGCTCTCTGGGGGCCGACCAACCCGCCCGCTCGCTAGGCTACCCCTTGGGCCCCAACAGCAACCAGAAGATTAACCCGATCAGCGGGAAGAACAGCAGGATCAGGATCCACAGTAGCTTGGACACCGGCCCCGCCGAGCTTTTGGCCACCTTGACCACGGCCCATATCACGATGATCAACCAGATCAGGCCCAGCAGGCCACCGACTTCGATTCCCATAGTGCACTCTCCTTTGCAGTTAAACGGGCTTCCCTGTGCATGGTAAGCATAGACGAGCCGACTTGCACAGCCGTGTGCTCACCATCTGGTGACGCGGCGCTGGCGGGTTATCATGGTAGCTCTTGCCCTGCTGACCGCTGAACGGATGCTACCTTGGCCACCGACCTGCTCTACAACGTACTGATATTTCTCGCCGCCGCGGTACTGATCGTGCCGCTATTCAAACGGCTTGGCCTCGGCGAAGTGCTCGGCTATCTGGCCGCCGGGGTGGTCATCGGACCCTCGGTGCTGGCGCTGGTGCCTGACGCCGAGGGCGTACTGCAGTTCTCCCAGGTAGGCATCGTGCTGCTGCTGTTCGTGATCGGCCTGGAACTCAAGCCAGCACGCCTCAAGGTAATGCGCCATGCGGTGTTCGGCTTCGGCAGCCTGCAGGTCGCGGTGACCAGCACGGTGCTGTCGCTGGGCGGCTGGTGGCTAGGGCTGGCGCCGGCCGCCGCGCTGGTGGTGGGGTTCAGTCTGGGCCTGTGTTCCACTCCGCTGGTACTGCAGCTACTCGGCGAACGCAAGGAGCTGCAGACACGCCACGGCCGCAACGCTTTCGCCCTGCTGCTGTTCCAGGATCTGGCGGCCATTCCCGTGCTGGCGGCAATCCCGATCCTCGCCGCGGGGTCACTGCTGGCCGATGGCGCCGCTCCCCTACTGCGCGAGGTGGCGTTTGCCGCAGCGGCTTTCGCGGTGCTGATCGTCGGCGGTCGGCTGCTGCTACGGCCGCTGTTTCGCATGGCCGCCGGTACTGCGAGCCGCGAGGTGTTTGCCGGCACCACCCTGCTGGTGGTGATTGGCGCCGCGCTGCTGATGGAACTGGCCGGACTATCCATGGCGCTGGGCGCCTTTATCGCCGGGGTACTGCTCGCCGACTCCGAGTATCGCCACAACATCGAAGCCGATATCGAACCCTACCGCGGGCTGCTGCTGGGGCTGTTCTTCATGGCCGTGGGGATGATGGCGCAGATCGGCCTGCTCGCCGAGCAGCCGCTGACCATCCTGGGGCTGACGGCTGGCCTGCTGCTGCTCAAGGGCGCCAGTGTGCTTATCGCTGCACGGCTCTACGGTACCTCCTGGAAGGAGGCCAGCAACCTCGGTGTGCTGCTCTCTCAGGGCGGCGAGTTCGCCTTTGTGCTGCTGACCGCCGCGGCCGCCGCGGCACTGCTCGATGCCGGCCTGGTGCAGATGCTGATTCTGGTGATCTCGCTGTCGATGGCCACCACCCCACTGCTATTTCTGCTCCATGTACGCTGGCTTCGGCCACGCTTTGACGCCACCAAACCGCGACCCGCCTACGATAGCCCGCGCGACGACTCGCCGCGGGTGATCATCGCCGGATTTGGGCGCTTCGGCCAGATCATGGGCCGTGTGCTGCAGGGGTTGAAGATTCCCTACACCGTACTCGACATCAACGCCGACCAGGTCGACTTCGTACGTCGCTACGGCAACAAGGTCTATTTCGGCGACGCCTCGCGCAGTGACCTGCTGCGCGCTGCCGGCGCCGACAAGGCGCGCATCCTGGTGATTGCGGTGGGCGATATCGAGGCGTCGATGCGTATCGCCGAGCGCGTGCGACGCCAATTCCCGCATCTGCGGCTCTACGCCCGCGCGCGTAATCGCTATCATGCCCACCGCCTGATGCGCGCCGGCATCCACCGGCTGATCCGCGAGATGCTGCCGTCCAGCCTGGAGCTGACCCGCGAGCTGCTGATCGAGCTGGGCCTGCCCCAGGACCAGGCGCAGCACACCATTGATACCTTCCGCGAGCACGATGAACGCACCCTGATGCGTCAGCTCGAGGTATTTGGCAACGAGAAGCAGCAGATTCAGACCGTACAGGAGGCCGCCCGCGAGCTGGAGGCGCTCTACGAGGCGGACGAAGATATCGCCACCCCCGCCCGCGGCGCCCCCTCTCAGCACGAGGCGCGTTAACGCCACATCCTGTAGCCAGGGGCTGGCATCCCCCCTACCGGGGCTCGACTATACTGAAACTCTGCCCGACCTGACTGGCGGAGCCGTCATGCCCCGATATGCCCACCGCGTCTGGCCCGCGTTGCTGCTGGTGTCCGGTCTCGCCGTCGACGCCTCGGCCCAGGCGCCCACCCTCTCCGACGAGACGGCAGCGGAGCCCCGATCCGTTGAGCGGGTGGCATTCGACTGGGATCGCAGCGTCGAGAGTCTGAGGGTTCTGGATCTCGACGGTCGGGAAATCGACGCCGAGGTCGAGGCACGCGAAGCATCGGGGCGAATTAGCCTCAGTGTCCCATCGCAGGCCCCCTTTGTGGTCAAGGGTGACGAGGTCGAGACCCGCCGGCTCACCAGCGAAGAACGGCAGGTGCTGCCGGGCGGGCTCTTTCTCCCCGCCACCTCCGCAACCGATGAGGTCATCATCCCCCCGGGGCTCGGCATCTCGCCGCTGCCGCCGCTGCCCCCCAGACCGTCCACCTGGCTGCGCCTAACCGTGGTGGCCAGCCCGGCTCCCGCGACCTGGAACCCGTTGAACGGCAGCTACCACACCCGGCTCAGCTTCGGCGTCTATCCCTCGGATGATCAGCACTTTTCCCCTGATCAGCCTCTCGAGCAACCCATCGAGATCAGGGTGAGGCTGCGCGGCCTCACCACCCGTGAGGTAGTGCCTCCCCTGCTGATCGAAGCCCCGGGATTAGCCAACGAGCAATCCCTGATGCTCGATTTCATGCCCTCGACGGCGACCCCCACCCTGGAGGTCAATTCCACCCTCTCGGACGTCAATCTGGCGCTCGAGGCGCTCCCCCGTCTGGAAGTCCGTCCGCAATCGACCAGCATGGTAGGGCTCGGGCTGGCTCGGATGGCCATCAACGTCGAGCAGGTGTCGCCCCATGGTGAGCCACTGCGCGCCACCCGCCCTACCCGCGTGGCCGTGACGGTCGCTGGCCCCGCCACGCCCGATCCCAGCGAGCTGCGGATCGAACCGGACGCGTCCATGGCATCCCTGGAACTGCGCTCCTCCGGCCTCGCTCCGCTTACCGTCAGCGCAGTGGCCGGCAGCCTGAGAGGAGAAGCGACCATCCAGCAGCGCGTGCCCTGGGGACCGATCCTCGCCGCCCTGCTGGGTGGTGCCCTGGGGGGATTCGGCCGCCGCTTCGTCAAGGGAGCCCCCAAGGCGCCGACGCCGCTACGCCTGCTGGAGGGCATCATCGTGGCCCTGATCGCCTACGTCGCCGGGGTCCTCGGGGTCGGCTATCTGGCACTGCCCATGGCCGTGGTGGCCACCGAGGCCGGCGCCTTCCTGAGCGGCGCACTGAGCGGGTTCATCGGCGTGAATGTGCTGGAGCGCCTGCAGGCGAAGCTCTCCCCGCAGGCCGGCTAGCCGCCCCCTCGGACCGTGCGACTGCGGCAGACATTGAGGCCACGTCCGGCTGCCACCAGGCCGGCAGCAGCGCCAGGTTGCGGGCCTCTCCGAAACGGTCGTCGAGCAGTACCACCACGCCGCGATCCTCAGGGCCACGAATCACCCGGCCGGCGGCCTGTACCACCTTGGTCAGCCCGGGGTAGCGATAGGCATAGTCGAAGCCTCGACCGAAGCGCGCATCCAGGCGCGCCTTGAGAATCTCATTCTCCGCGCTGATCGGTGGCATGCCGAGGGTGGCGATAAAGGCCCCTACCAGGCGTTCTCCAGGCAGGTCGATGCCCTCGGCGAAGGCGCCGCCGAGCACCGCGAAGCCAATCCCGCGACCGCCGGCGACGAAGTCATCGACGAAGGCCTGACGCGCTGTCTCAGCCATCCCGCGGCGCTGGCTGCGGACGGGGATCTCGGGGTACTCGTGGGCCAGACGCGTCAGCGCTGACTCCAAGTACGCAAAGCTGCTGAAGAACGCCAGGTAGTTGCCGGGTGCACGGTGGTACTGCTCGGCGATCACGGCCACCAGGCCATCCAGCGATCGGTCACGGTCGCGCCAGCGGGTCGAAAGGTGACGCGCCAGGCGCACCTCGAGCTGTGCACCGCTGAATGGCGACGCCACCTCCCACCATACCGCCTCGGGCGCCAGCCCCAGCAGGTCGCGGTAGTAGTCGGCCGGGCTCAGGGTGGCAGAGAACAGCACCGTGGTGTGACTCGCCGCCAGCCGCGGCGTCAGGAAGTCGGCGGGGATCAGGTTACGCAGTGCCAGGGTCGCGCGGCCTCGCCCGTGGCGGGTCAGGGTACAGATCGAGTGGTCGTCGAAGGACTCCGCCAGCCGGCAGAGTGCCAACGCCTCGAACATGAACGCCTGCAGCTCATCGGCCTCGCCAACAGGATGCTCGGCCAGGTAGTCGCCGACCGCCGAGACCGCCTGCTGCAGTGCCTGGATAAGCCCCCCCGGCAGCGTCTCGAGCAGGCGTGGCGCCTCATCCTCAACGCCCTGATCCGCGCTGTCGGCGGCGAGCAGCGCCCGCCACTGCCTGGCCACGCGCCCCAGCGGCCTTGCCAGAGCCGGAGGCGCGCGCCGCTGGACGGCGTTACAGCGCTGCTGGTCGAGGCTGGCGCTATACATGCCCCGCGCCCGCTCCACCAGGTTATGGGCTTCGTCGACCAGCACCGCCACCCGCCACTCCTGTGCCTGGGCGGCCGCAAACAGCAGCGCACTGGTATCGAAGTAGTGGTTGACATCGCCTACCGTCAGATCGCACCAGCGCACCAGCTCCTGGCCAAGGTAGTAGGGGCAGATGGCATGCGTCCGTGCCAGCTCGCGCAGCGCCTCCCGGTCGAGCACACCGCCACGCTCCACCGCCGCCTGGCGCGCCGCCGGCAGGCGGTCGTAGAAGCCCTGAGCCAGCGGGCAGGCATCGCCGTGGCAGGCCTTGTCGGGATGCTCGCAGGCGGTATCACGGGCCACCAGCTCCAGTACCCTCAGCGGCAGTGCTGACTCGGGCGTACCGCTGACGCCCAGGGTCCGCAGCGCCTCGAGCGCCAAGCGCCGCCCCGGGGTCTTCATGGTCAGGAAGAACACCCGATCGAGCGCCTGACGAGGCATCGCGGCAAGCATCGGGAACAGCGTGCCAAGCGTCTTGCCGATCCCGGTAGGCGCCTGCAGCAACAGCTGACGGCCGGTGCCGGCCGCCTTGTACACCACTTCGGCCAGTTCACGCTGGCCCCGGCGGAAGTCGGCATGGGGAAAACGCAGCGCGGCCAGGGCTGTGTCTCGGCGGCGACGGTGATCCGCTTCCTGTTCGGCCCAGGCCAGAAAACGTTGGCACTGGTCGACGAAGAAGGCCTCCAGCTCGCAGGCTGTGGCCGCTTCGTTGAAGCGGGTTTCCGCACCGCTGTCGATATCCAGATAGACCAGCGCCAGCTCGACCCGCTCGAGCTGGCGGGCCCGGCACAGCAGGGCGCCATAGACCTTGACCTGAGCCCAGTGCAGGGCGCGCTGATTGGCGCCCATCCGCGCCAGGCTGCCGCGGTGGGTCTTGACCTCCTCGAGACGCCCGGCAGAGGGATCGAACCCGTCAGCGCGCCCGCTGACCAGCAGCCGTGCGCCTGGCACCACCACCTCCCCGTGCAGACTCAGTTCACTCTCGTAGCCCGCCCCGCGCCGCTCGGCGATCAGCTGGTGCCCTTCGATGCCCTGCTGGGCAGTGGGTGACGGCGTAAAGCGGTGGTCCAGGTCACCGGCTCGGGCGGTGAAGTCGCACAGCGCCCTTACCGCCACCCGGTAGCAGGGGCTAGCCACCGGCGCATCGCTCACGGTGGTGTCTGCCAGCGCACCCGACACACCGAGGCCGGGATGCCGTGGGTGTGGAAATAGGCCATCCAGCGACGCTGGTTGTCCTGCAGGCGATCACCGGGACCCTTGACCTCGATCAGTCGATAGCGCGGGCCCTGGGTCGCCTCTGGGAGGAACTGGATCAGGTCCGGCAGCCCCGCACGGTTGGTGCCGATATCGGCCAGCAGCCGCACGAACAGCCGTTCGAGGTGGGCCGCCGGCAAGCAGGCCAGGGCGCGCTCCAGCAGCGTCTCGTCGAGCACCTGCCAGTCGACGAAGGGCGATGCCAGGCCATGCTTGGTGTGCCAGTGACGTCGTATGGTCGCGGCATAGCTGCCCTCTTCGAGCTGTGCCAGGCAGACGTCAAAACGCTCACGACGACGCCCGACGAAGTCCTCGCGACGCAGGTCGGCCGGCCCGCGCTGGAAAGGGTGGAAGAAAGCGCCGGGCAGCGGGGCGAAGATCGCCTCCCAGCACAGCAGGCCGAACAGCCCGCCGATCAAGGCGTTCTCGACGTAGTGGACCGGACACTCCGTGCGCTGCAGGTGGTCGCGTACCGCGACTTCAACACCGACAGCGGGCTCCGGCAGCGTCAGCGTCCAGTGCTCGATATCGGGCGCCGGCGGCGGCGGCTGGACGGCCAGCCCCAGTCGCCGTCGCAGCCGCGGCACCAGCCGTGCCAGGGCCTGGCCCTCGGCGTCGCTGCGCGACGGCTGCGCCTCGGCCAGCGTCAGCGCGTCGCGCGATTCGCCCAGGCGCTCCAGCAGGCGCAGGCGACGAATGCGCGCCTCGCCGCCACCGCCCGGATCTCGAGCAGACTCGGTGTAAGCCTCAAGAGCCAGTGTCTGGTTACCGTGGCGCTCGGCCTCACGGCCCAGCTGAAACAGCAGCCGGGCGCGCCGCGTGGCCAGCCAGGGGCTGTCCCAAACCTCATCCGAACCGCTCGCCGCCACCTCGGGCCATAGCGAATCGGCGCTCTCGCCCACGTCGAGCCGCTCGCGCAACTGGTGCAGATGCCGATAGGCATCGACCTCGGCACGCCGCTGAAACGCCCGCGAGGCGGGATCCAGCGGCACCCGCTCGTAGCGTTGCATACCAAGCTCGGCGAGCACGAAGTCGGCCCAGTCCTGGCGCAGATTGCCGAAGAACATCAGCCGCAGTCGCTCGCAGTGGTCCATGCAGGTGATGCGTACGATCCGATCCGGTGCCTCGGGCCACCACTGGGTGAGCCGTCGCGGCTCTACCAGCCGTGCCGCCAGCGCCTCGCGCAGCCGCGCCTTGCCGGTCGAGGCGGGCAGCCCCGCCGCGCGGATGTCCCCAGCCAGCGCGGTACGCAGCTCGGCCAGGCGCCAGTGGCGAAACAGCTCATCGAGGGAGAGCAGCGGGTCCTCCTCGACCCAGCCGCTGACGACCAGCGGCGCCAGCGCCGCGGCGGTATCGCCGATCTCGGCATAGTCCAGGCGCGCGGCACGGAAGGTCTCGCCACGGCGCATTACCATGCGCACCAGCAGTGCCTGGGCCGGCACCGGCAGGTCCAGTACGTCACGCATGAAGGCACGCTCGGCGTCGCTAAGCAGGTCGTCGTAGCACGCCGCGACCCACTCCAGCAGGCAGCGGAAGTTGGCCAGATAGTAGCGCGGATCGTCGAGAGAAGCCGCCGTCGGAGCGGCGGGCCATTTACTGTTCATTTATCCATGATAGCAGGCACCCTACGCCGGCGACCAGATCGACCTCACCCGCTCGCGACGCTGCGCTGAAGGGCCTTCCGTATGACCGTCTCAGCGCTTGCGCCAGGGCTGCGCCTTGCCCAGGGTATCCGCCACGCGAGCGCCGCGCTCGCCCATCGGCCGCGGCTCGCCGATAGTGGTATCGCGGCGGGTCTGACGCTCCATTTCGCCGTTGAGTTCGGCACCAACCAGGACCATGAAGGCCGACAGCCAGAACCACAGCAGGAGTACCACCACCGCCCCCAGCGAGCCGTATAGCTCGCTGAAGCTGGCGAAGTGGCGAGCGTATAGCGACAGCCCCAGTGAACCCAGCAGCCACAGCAGGGTCGCCGTCACCGTGCCAACGCTGAGCCACTCCCAACGTGGCGCGCGCCGGTAAGGCGCAAACCGATACAGCACCGCGATCACCAGCATCATGATCAGTACCAGCAGCGGCCAGCGCAGCAGGCTGATCAGCGTCACCAGGGTACTGTCGAGGCCCAGCATGCCGATCACCAGCGGCAGTCCGGCGATAAACACGATGGTCACCAGGGTCAGCACGATCAGCCCCACGGTCAACGCCGAGACCACCGTAGCCTTGTGGGCGAAGCGACGCTGCTCATGCTCGCCGTAGACGATGTTCAGCCCCAGGATCAGCCCGCGTACGCCCTTGGAGGCGACAAAAAGTGCTATCACCAGACTGACCAACGCCGCCACACTGAGCCCGGCGTCGGTGTTCTCGCTGATCTCGTTGGCCTGGTATTCGATGATCGCCGCCGCGCCAGGAGGAATGAAACGGCTCAGCTCAGTGATCTGGCGCGCCATATCGTGGGGGTCCAGCACCAGCGCCCAGATCGAGATGATGGCCGCCAGCGCTGGAAATACCGCCAGCAAGGCGTAAAAGGCCACCCCGGCAGCGAGCATGGTGATGTTGTCATCGCTCATCTCGCGCCTGACCCGCCAGACAATATCCAGCCAGCCGAGGCCCCCAATCTGGCCCGGCTGCTCGGCGCGACGGCCACGGGGGGTGTTCGACCCGTCCTCGGTCACGTGCGGCTCCTTAAACTTGGCAAACACAATCAGGGCTCGGGACGACTGAGCACCATCTGATCACCACTGATCCGAATATCGAAGCGGTTGAGAAAGCTCATGCCCAGCAGCGCCCTGTCGCCTTCCATGCCCGGATTGATCGAGCCGCGCACCTGGCGCGCGGTGAGGCCGCCAAGGCTGACGCGGTCAAGCTCGGTGATAAAGCCGTCGACGCGGCCGTTGGCGGTCTGGAAGCTGGCGGTGCGACCCGCCTCGAGAGCCAGCTGCTCGGCCAGGTCATTGGACACTGCGATGTAGGTCGCCCCGGTATCGAGCAAAAACTCCACCGGTTCGCCGTTGATGCGCCCGGTGGCGACGAAGTGCCCCGAGGCGTTGCGGGTCAGGGTCACCGGTTCGTCGCCCTCGGTCATGTGCACCAGGCCGGCGTTAGGGTTACGCCGCTCATCGAGCACGCCCTGGAACCACCAGCTGCCCATGGCCAGCACCAGCAGCCAGAACAGCAGCATCATGCCGAGCCCGGTGCGCCGCACGCCTCTGTCCTGATCGTCCATTGACTCACCTCCACCGGCAGCCGCCTCACCCATACATAGTCGCCGCAAACGGCGATCGGTTCCCTCCAGCCTACCAACACCTCGGCGCACACGCGGCATCTGGCCACTTTACCGCGCATCGATTCAATGGTGGGATACATGACCTACCGCTCGCCATCGCCTGGAGACACGCCCAATGACCGATACTGCCCTGCCCACCGACGCATGGGACGCTGGCCGCCTCTATCGACTCTTCACCGGCAGCATCGCGCCGCGACCGATCGCTTGGGTCGCCAGCGTGGACGCCGCCGGGACCGCCAACCTGGCGCCCTTCTCGTTCTTCAACGTGGCCAGCGTGGCGCCGCCGGTGCTGGTATTCTCGCCGCTACTCAACGGCCAGGCCGAGGCCAAGGACACCCTGAACAACCTCGATGCCGTGCCCGAGTGCGTGATCCATATCGGCGGCGAGGCACTGGCCGAGGCGCTCAACGCCACCAGTGCCAGCCTGGCCCCGGATCAGGACGAATTCGCGCATGCCGGGCTGGCAAAGCTCGCCATGCCGCCCTTGCAGGTGCCGCGGATCGCTGAAGCGCCGGTGGCCTTCGGCTGCCGGGTACGCGACATCATGCGCTTCGGCGAAGGCCCCATGGCCGGCAACCTGGTGATCGCCGAGGTAGTGGCAATCCACGCCGACCCGACAGTATGGAACGGCCGTCACGTCGACCTGGAGACGCTCAAGCCAATCGGTCGCCTGGCGGGCAGCGACTACCTGCGCGCCAGCGATCGCTTTGCCCTCAGCCGCCCGGGCTGATCACATCACGGCAGGCATTGGCTCGCATGAGTATCTCACCCAGTGCCTCGCAGGCCATTGGACGATGCCAGAGATATCCTTGTACCTGCTCAATCCCAATATCACCCAGTACCGCCTGTTGAGCCTCCGTTTCGACGCCCTCCGCCACGACATTGATCTTCAGCGCACCGCCAATATTGACAATACCTCGCGTCACTTCGCGGGCGGTGCAGTCTGTTGCCAGGTCGATGATAAAGCTACGGTCAATCTTGAGCGTATCCAGTGGCAGTTGACGCAGGTAGCTAAGCGAGGAGTAGCCCGTACCGAAGTCGTCCAATGCCGTCCTGATGCCGCGTGACTTCAGCATTTCAAGCGCCTGGACCGCACGGTCAATACGTTGGATCAGGGCTTGTTCGGTCACCTCGATGACCAGCAGCTCAGGCGCCAGACCCGCTGATGACAAGGCAGCATCTATATCGCCGATCAACCCCTCGCGATAGAGCTCTGTGGCGGAGATATTGACATTGACCTTTACTGGCTCTTCCAGCGCATCGTTCCACACGCGAGCCGCTTGGCAGGCACGCAACAAAACCCAGCGCGTAAACTCTTCGCATAGCATGGGATTATCTTCGACAATCGGGATGAACTCGCCGGGACTCACCGTCCCAAGGGTCGAATCCTCCCAGCGCGCCAAGGCCTCACAGGCGACCACACGCCCTGTGCTATAGCTGACAATGGGTTGAAAAACCAGACTCAATCGACTCTTGGCCAGTGACTCGATGAAAGCCCGGGTCATCTGATCACGACGCAGCACACGCGATTCATCGCCATCATCATAGAAGCTGAACCCGCCTTGACTCGGCTTGGCAATATTGGCACGACGCGACAACTCCTCGGCCCCTGCGGCTTGATCAGGATATAGACAGGCGCCAACCGCCACCTGGGCACTACGCTTGCCGTTAGCAATGTCGTAAGGACGAATTGCTTCATGGTAGATGCGCTCAGCCCATTGATGAGCCGTCGATATCGAAGAAATATCGCCTCTTGCTATCAGCAGCCGATCAGGTAGGGGGCGCGATACCATGCCATGCTGTCCGCTGATGGCTTTCAACCTCTCGCTGAACAGGTTCATTGCCTCATCGCGCGCTTTTTCTCCATAGGCATTTGCCATTTCGTCATACTGAATAAAATGCACGACCGCTAGCCCGACCTTGGCGTGACGCTGATCAGCAGATTCAATTACCGAGAGTAGGCAATCGTGTCCGACCAGCTGACGCGGTAGTGACGTTGCTGGGTCAAACAAGGCCTGCTCGACTAGATCGGCCTGAGTGAGTTTCAAGCGGTCAGTAAACAGGATTTCGTGCTCGACCAGCTCTGCCAACTGTGCAAATCGCTGTCTCTCTTGATCATCCAACTGTCGCTGCCGCTGATCGAGGACACACAATGTTCCCACCGCCTGTCCTTGCGAATCTCGTAATGCGTGGCCTGCATAAAAGCCTAGCCCGTCGTGACAGAGCATTTTCGACACCTTCTCGAAGAAGGCCTCATTGCCCTGTTTGCTGACTTCATGAAAGCCGTTCTGCAGCGTGGGCTGGCAGAACCAGGCCCCGTAAGGGCGCTCGCAGTCAGGCTGGATGCCAATCGCGGACTTGATCCAGGCGCGCTGGGCATCGAATAGCGTGACCAGACAAATGGGAGTGCCAAGAATATCGGCGACCAGGCCCGTCAAACGGTCGAAACGTCTTTCTGACCCGGTATCGATGAGCTCGAAGAGTGATTGATCCTGCCAAGGCACCGATGCATCAGGCGTCAGGCCCGGGGCATCCATGGAAAGGGAAGAAGGGGGTGGGGAGCGCGTCAAAGTGGGACCTCCACAGCAAACGGAATGCTAGTGACCTGCTGTTCCGCCTAAATGGAGACGGGCAATCCCTCGCGGCTGGCCGATCACGAACTTCAGTCGTGAAGTCGCTTGTAACGGTTATCGGCCCTTTTCACGCCTTCTTTAGCCAAATATCAAATAGCCGCCTAACAGCAACAGCCCGATGAAGAAGCAGCGCCGAAAGGCCTGCTCGGAGAGCCGCGGCCGCAGCCGGCGCCCGAGGCGCATGCCCAGCAGTGCCGGCAGCACGGCCATGGCCGAGAGCCCGAGCAGCTCGCCATCGAGCAGCTGCTGGCCCCCCATCGAGATCGCCAGCACCAAGGTCGAGAGGGTAAACAGGACGCCCATGGACTGGATCAAGACATCCCGGGGCAGGCCCAGCGCCTGCAGGTAAGGCACCCCGGGGAACACCGAGGAGCCGGTCATGCCGGTCAACAGGCCGTTGAGCACACCGCAGGCGACCCCCGCACGGCGTTCACGCCGCACCTGCCAGCCGTGGCGGTGCCACAGGTTGAGTAGCGCATAGGTCACGATCAAGCTCCCCAGCAGGGCCGCCAACCAGCTCGGGTCGAGCCGCGCCAGCAGGCTGACACCGGGCCAGATCGCCACCAGTGCCGCGATCAAGAACGGCCATAGCCGGGCCACGATTACCCGCAGCTGCCCGCCGACCAGCGCCTGCCAGACGTTGGTGACGAAGGTCGGCACCAGCATCAGCGCCACCGCCGCCGGCAGGCCGACGCTAGCGGTGAGCAACGCCAAGGCGATGGTCGGCATGCCCATGCCGATCACTCCCTTGACCGCACCGCCCAGCAGAAAGGTCAGGGCGATGACCAGCAGCGTCAGCGGCTCGCTCATCGACCCGGGGCCTGCCACTGTTCGGCCACCCGCTGCCCACGGCCCTGATTGACCGCCAGGCAGATCAGGATGGCGACGATGAACAGCCCCGCGCAGAGCAGGATCGAGGCCTGCAGGCCGACCACCGACTGCAGCAGCCCCAGGCAGATGATGCCGAACACCCCGGCCAGCTTGTTGGCCAAGCCCCAGAAGCCGAAGAACTCCGCCGATTTCTCCAGCGGCGAAAACAGCCCCACCAGGGCGCGGCTGGCGGACTGGCTGGAGCCCAGGCTAAGCCCCGCCAGGCAACCGACCACCAGAAACAGATGCTGCGCCTCCCAGTCGAGCCCCAGCTGAGCGTTGAGCCAGGCCGTCAGCTCCGGGGTCGCCCAGATCGCCAAGATCGCCGCCACCCACAGCAGCAGCGTGCCGATATAGGTGACCTTGGCGCCAATGCGATCCTGGATCATACCGAAGCCCAGCGCACCGGCGGCGGCAGTGATCTGCACGATGATGAACATGATATTGCGGATCGACTCGTCCCAGCCGATCACCTGAGCACCGTAGATGAAGGCGAAGGCGATGATGATGTAGACCCCGGCCATGGAGAACAGCAGCGACACCAGGAACACCCCCAGATCGCGGAAGCGGCGCAGATCCTGAAGGGTCTGGGTGACCCGCTGACGGGCGATGCGATAGTAGCTCATGCCGGCGGGCAGCGCCTGGGGCGTGCCGCGCTCCCTGAGCCACAGGAAGGTGGGGATGGCGGTCACCAGGAAGAAGCCCGCGGCGAAGGGGCCGACCCAGCGAATGCGCTCGAAGTTCTCGGCGCTGGCTTCGCCGAGCACCACCAGCGTGAAGCCGGCGGCGAACAGGCCACCGACATAGCCCAGCGCCCAGCCGAAGCCGGAGATCTTGCCCAGATCTCGAGGAGGCCCCAGATCAGGCAGGAAAGCGGCGATGAACGACTCGCCCATCGAGTAGGCATAGTTGGACAGAGTGATCAGGATGAAGCCCAGCAGCACATAGCCCGGCGCCACGAAATAGAGCATCGCGGTAGTGGCGATGGTGGCCAGATAGCTGATGAACAGAAAGCGCTTCTTGCTCGCCGAGTAGTCCATCACCGCCCCACATAGCGGACCGCTGACCACCACCATCAGGTAGCTGAGCGCCAGCGCCAGGCTCCACAGCAGGTTGGCCAGGCGATAATCGTCGCCGCGGTCACCGACGATCACCGTGGTGAACAGTTCGCCGAACACCACGGTGATGATCAGCAGGGTGTAGGCCTGGTTGGCGAAGTCGAACATCGCCCAGCCCAGTATCTCCTTGCGCGAAGCCCGGCTGCGGGGCACGACGCCGGTATGGCTCATGGGGCATTCCTTTGTGAGCGTGGCTCGACAAGACTACCAGCAGAGTGGCGCTCGCCACTACGCAGCGCTAAGACCGATGCAGCGATACGACCGATCGAGTGACATGCTGCCGGTTTTCCTCTAGCTTGGAGCCTAGCTGCCGATATTCTTTATAAGTGGTCGGCCTTGCTTGACGGCCCGACTGAACATGGCGACCGCCATCATCTTTCAGGATGCGTCTCGGACAGGGAACACCGCGCCCATGATAGCAAGGCTGATACTGGCACTGTGCCTGATACTGCCGCTCACTTCGGCTCTCGCCCTGGAGCGGCTGACCTTCATTACCGAAGAGTATCCGCCCTACAACTATCGCCATGACGGTCGCCTGGAGGGGATCGCCATCGAGGTACTCGAGGCCCTGTTCGAGGCCACCGACACCCCACTCGACCGCGACGCCGTGCGCTACTTCCCCTGGGCACGCGGCTACGATATCGCTCTCACCGAACCGGAT
Source organism: Franzmannia pantelleriensis (assembly GCF_900102875.1). Classification (GTDB taxonomy): domain Bacteria; phylum Pseudomonadota; class Gammaproteobacteria; order Pseudomonadales; family Halomonadaceae; genus Franzmannia; species Franzmannia pantelleriensis. The sequence continues at coordinate 47,126 of NZ_FNGH01000011.1, read as the reverse complement.
ACGGTGCTGTTTTCTACGACCCGCACCGAACAGCGCGAGGCGCTGTTCCAATGGGTCGGCCCGATCGCCCGCGACAGCGTCACCCTGCTGGCACGGCGCGACAGCGGCATTCGCCTCGACGACCTCGACGCCCTGGCCGCCCAGGACTACCGTATCGCGGTGATTCGCGAGGACATCGGCGCCCAGCGCCTGATCGAAGGTGGCGTGAGCGACGACCAGCTGCGCCCGGCGATTTCCAATCTTAGCGCGCTGAAGATGCTCGAGCACGGCCGCGTCGACCTGTGGGCCTACAGCCAGAACGTGGCCTTCTGGCTGATGGAACAGCACGACATCGACACCCGCTACTTCGAGCCGGTGTATACCCTCAGCGAGTCCGATCTCTACTTCGCCGTGCACCGCGACACCGACTCGGCCCTGGTCGAAGCCATGCAAACGGCGCTCGACGCCCTCGAGCGGCAAGGCCAGCTGGCACGGCTCACCGGCAGCGAGGTGACCTTCACCACCGAGGAGTACCCGCCGTTCAACTACCTGGATGGCGACCGCCAGATCGACGGTCTGGCAACACGGATCCTGCAGCGTGCCCTGGCCGACACCAGCCACAGCGCCAGCTTCCGGCTAATGCCCTGGGCACGCGCCATCACCGAAGCGCGCCTGCGCGACAACCACTGTGCCTACTCGACCAGCCGCACACCCGCTCGCGAAGCGCAGTTCAACTGGGTCGGCCCGCTGGCCAGCAATCGCTGGGCGGCCTTCGTGACCATCGACAGTCCACTGATGGCCGACGGCCTCGATGAGCTCGCCGGCCTGACCGTCGGCAGCTTTCGTGAAGACGCGGTGGGTCAGCACGTCGAGGCCCGCGGTATCCCCATCACCGTGGCTAGCCAGGAGCGCGACAACATCCAGCGGCTCACCGCGGGCCTAATCGACGTCTGGGTCACCGGCGAACTCACCGGCCGAGTGCTTGCCGCCGAAGCCAACGTCGAACTGCGCAAGCTGTTCGACTTCCACGACGTCGAGCTCTATCTGGCCTGCCATCCGTCTGTCTCCGCCACCTTCCTTTCCGACCTGCAGCGCACGTTGGACGATCAGCGCCGTGCCGGGGTCAATGCACGCATCGAAGCCGAGGTGCTCGATACCCTGGGAGTCGCACCGTGATGCGCCGCAGTCTGACCGCCAAGCAGGCCGGTCTCACCCTGCTGATCGCCATTTTCTTGAGCATCATTGCCGGCGCCCTGGAACTGGCCTCGGACGTACGCACGCTGCGCGACGAAGTCCGCGAGCAGACTGCATACAGCCTTCAACTGGTCAACGGCACTGCCGCAGAAGCCGCGTTCCAGCTCAATCCCGACCTGGCCGCACAGGTCATCGATGGCCTGTTTGCCGCCGGCAATGTCCAGCAGGTGGTGATCCGCGACGACTTCGAGCGGGTCATGGCCAGCCGTGAGCTGAACCGCGACAGCCAGACCGGCTGGCTGATCGAGCGCCTGTTCGGCGACATCCTTCACTACCGCGCCAGCCTCGACTACGACCTCGGCCAGGGCAGCCCGGCGAGCCACGTGGGAGAAATCGAATTGCGCCTGGCGATGGATAGCCTGGGCAGCGCCTTCGTCGAACGCAGCCGGGTGGTGTTCCTGCTCAGCGTGATCAAGGCCTTCGCTATCGCCGCCCTGGTGGTAGCGGTGTTCCATGTCTTCATCACCCGGCCGCTGCTCAAGGTGCATACGGCGATTGCCGCCACCGACCCGCGGCGCCCCGGCGACTGGCCGAAACCCGCGCTCGGCCATCATCACAACGATGAGCTCGGAGAGCTGGTCGAGAGTCTCGATGAGCTGCTGAACGCCTTTCAGCGCGGTCTCGAGCAGCGCGACCAACTGCACCAGATCTCGACCCGCGATGGGCTCACCGGGATCGCCAACCGGCGCTGCTTCGATGACGTCTACGCCGCCAGCTGGGAAAAGAGCCGTATCGAGGGCACGCCACTGGCTGTGATCTTCCTCGATGTCGATCACTTCAAAACCTACAATGACCAATTCGGCCATGCCGTGGGTGATGACACCCTGCGCGCCCTGGCCAGCGCCCTGGCCGAGGTAGTCACGCGGCCGGGAGACCTGGTGGCGCGCTACGGCGGTGAGGAGTTCGTGTGCATGCTGGCCAATACCGACCTCGAGGCAGCGCAACGGGTCGCCGAGCGCATTCGCCAGGCGATTCACGCCCTGGCGCTTCCGCATCCCGAAGCGGAGAGGGTCACCGCCAGCATCGGCATCGCCAGCGCCATGCCGGTCGAGGGTACCCTCGACCGTGAGCAGCTGCTGGCCCTGGCCGATCAGCGGCTGTATCGCGCCAAGCATGCCGGCCGCGACCGCATCGTCAGCGGCGAGCCTCAGGCGTGAAGCTAGGCCGGATCGGGCGGCCCTTTGAGCTCGACGGTATTGCCTTCAGGGTCGTCGATATACAGTGACGGCCCCTCCCCGCGGGCTCCGAAGCGGGTCTTGACCTCACCGGGCTCGACGCCATAACCCGCCAGATGAGCGCTCAGCTCGGCGGCATCGAAGCGCGTCAGGCGCAGGCAGAAATGCGCCAGGTTGCGCCCTTCGCGGCCTGGCGCGGCGCCGCCCTGGCGGCCCAGCGGGCCATCCACCGGCACCAGGTCGATCAGCGCATCGCCGGCGCGCAGCTGCAGCAGCCCGATCTCTGGCTTGTCGCGAGCTACTTCACAGCCCAGTACCTCGCAGTAGAAGCGACGCATGGTCTCGAGGTCTACCACCCTCAGCACCAGATGATCGAGCCCTTCGATAGCAAGCATGGGGATCTCCTGTGTGAACCACGATGATAGAGCGCGCCATTCGGCGATGGCAGGCAGGCCAGGGGACACGCTAAACTCAATATGACCGCTCACATCGAGAGGAGCACCATCATGCACCCCGAGGACGACCTCTTCGCGCGTTTGAAAGCGGCATTGGCACGACTCGATGCCGAGATCGACGCTCTCGCCGCCAAGGCGCGCCAGGCCGGCGACGAGGCCCGCACCCGCTATGCCGACGACCTCGAGCGCCTCAAGCGCCGCCGGGTAGAACTGGAAGTACGCCTGGATGCCCTGCGCTGGGCCGGCGAGGCAACGTTCAACTCACTGGCCCGCGGCCTGGAGGAGGGCGCTGGGCTCGCTCGCAAGGCGTTCCACGACGCCCGAGCGCACTTCCGGCAAGGCTGACGCTCAGGGACCGTCAGGGTCGGCGCTCGTCTCATCCCCCGGCTGGGCGCGGTTGCCACGCTGATAGCGCGAGACCGCCGCACCGCCTTGCTCGGCCAGCTGTGCCAGTCGGTCGATCTGGGCATCGAGGGCCGGCAGCGCCTCACGCCGATAGCGCGAAAGGTCGTCGATGGCCCCCATCACATCCCCGAACGCCTCCTCCAGCGCCTGCATGTCGAGCATCGCCGAGGACGCTCGGGTCTGAATATCCACGCCCTGCTGGCGCAGCGCCTTGGCGGTACCGCTGATCATCTGCGAGGTGGTGGTATTGAGCGCCTCGACGCGGTCCAGCACCAGCCGCTGGTTGGCCATCGCCAGGGCGACCGTGACCGCCACCGTCAGCGCCGAGACGGTGACGTTGATGGCCCGGTCGACGCCGCGCATCAGCTCGCGATTGTTGCGGATGATCACTTCCAGCGCCAGCACGCCCTGCTGGCACACCGCCTGCTGCTGCTGGAGATCGACGACGCGCTGGCGCAGCGGAAACAGCAGCTCCTCCTCGACGAAGCGCCGCTGCTCGTCCTGCGCATCGCGCTGGGCGATGGCCCGCTGCAGCCGCGCATCGATCAATCTGCCCAGCTCGACCTGGCGGTTGAGCTGGCCCAGGGAGGCACGCAACGCTTCCTGGTCATCGCCCAGCGTCAGGTTGTCGCGATACAGCATGTCGCGACCGCCCTCGAGGTCGGCAATGATCGCGTCCAGCGCCTGCTGGGCATTCTCAAACTTGCGGAAGTAGCGTTGCAGGCGGCTGCCGGCGCCGGGTACCAGCGCCAGAACACGGTCCAGCGGACTCGCCGCCAGGCGGTGCTGGGACGGGTCGAGGCTCTGCATGCGGCCACGCAGATCGACAAGCGCCTGAGCCACCGGCCCGCCGTCATCGCCCTGGTGGGCCAGCTTGCGCAGCGGGGTCTGCAGCATGGCACTCTGATGCGCGGCCTGCTGCTGCAGCTCGCGGCCCATCTCATCCACGGCATGTCGCTTGCGCGCCAGGTCGGCCTCCTCGCCGTCGGCCAGCACGTCATCGACGAATGCCGCGGCCATGGCCTCGAGCTCAGGGTCAGCCGGCGCCTCCTCGGCACCGGGTGCCGCATCGAGGGTCTCGGCCTCGTCGAGCTCGCGCTCGATGTCGGCCAGCGGCGGTAGGGAAAGCGGTGAACGCTGCGGGTCTTGCTCGCTCATGGCGGTCATTCCTTGCGTCTCGGCTATCAGCCTAGATTACCTCACTCGGCGTTGCGCCCGTAACGCTCGGCGCGGTCGACGAAGCGGCGCAGTTCCTCCAGCGCCTGATCGGTACCGCGCGAGGCCTGGGGGCGCTGGGTCTCGATGCGCGCCATGGCCACGGCGGTGTCGTCGAGTACGGTCAGCGCCGACTCGTTGCGGGCGGCCAACTGCTTGAGCCGCCGCTCGGTGCTTTCGAGCAGTTCCAGGCGCCGCTTGAGCGCCACGCGCTCTTCGACGCTGAGCTGCGCCTCCTTGGCCAGCCGCCGCCGCACGAAGGCCTCATCCACCCCTACCACGCCGCTGGCCTGGGAGGCCATCGAGGTCAGGTTGTCCACCGCCCCCAGGCACACCTCACTGACCAGACCGCGGGAGCGCTCAAAGGCCAGCTCCCCAGGCTCGAAGCGCCCACCAAGCACGCTCATCACATGACGATAACGGCTGAAGAGGCGGTCTGCCTGAATGGCCAGATCCGGGCGATGTACGTCGAGCAGACGCTGCTTGGCCGTGCACAGCGCGCGCACCAGATCATCGGCGTCGGCAGGCGGCCGCGCCGGATCGAGCACCGCGACCCCGCTCTCATAGGCGTTACGCTCCTGCTCGGCCCGCTGGCGCTCGGCCTCACGGGCCAACTGGGCCTGGCGGCGTCGCTCGCCACGCCGTGCCCACCAGCCGCGAAGGCGACGCTCCAGCGGCAGCGACACGGCGATGGCGCCCAGCCCCGTCAGCCAGCCCAGCAAGCTCGGTGAAAAACCGCCCCACAGCGAGGTCAGCCACAGCAGCACACTCACGAACGGGAACAGCAGGCAGTAGCGGGCGATGACCTGCCAGCGATTGGGCGACGCCAGCGGCACCGCCAGACGCGGATTGGCCAGCCCCACCAACAGCCATGGCAGGCAGGTCATGAACAGTCCATAGGAAAACCCCTGCAGAAATCCCAGCATCGGCTCGTGGTCCTTATCCCTCGGGCAAGCAGTCTCGAGTGTAGAGTAAGCGTGTCGCCAGGATAAGAGGCCAGCGCCGTCGTGGTACGCTCGAGGTTCGTCTTCACGTGCTCCCTCGGACCCGACATGCCCCACATCGACCTGCTCGCCCACCCCGACAGCCTCGCCTGGCATCAGCAGCTGGCGCGCCTGCTGCGCGGCGCGGCAGCCGCTGACTTCCCGTTGGCGCTGGAGCGCTGCCTACGTGACCTGGTGGGCTTCGACACCATCCTGATCAACGCCTATCGCGGCCGTCGTCGGCCACTATTGATTCACGACGACTACCCCGAGGCCAAGCGCGAACAGGGCATCGAACGCTACTTGAGCGAAGCCTACCTGCTCGACCCTTTCTTTACTGCGGTGAGCGACGGCCTCGACCACGGCGCCCTGCGCCTGCGCGAACTGGCCCCGGATCGCTTCGAATCCAGCGACTACTACCACCGCTACTACCGCGCCCTGGGCCTACATGACGAGGTAGGGCTGTTCGCGCGGGTCGACGAGCAGGTGGTGATGGCGGTCTCGCTGGGCTTCGCCGCCGATTCGCCGCCGCTGACGCGCCGCGGCCTGCAGGCGCTGCGCCACCTCGCCCCGCTGGTCGAGGCCCTGCTGGAAGAGTACTGGAAGTGGCAGGGCGGGCAGTTCCAGCAGCATCTCGCCGAGCGCGAGCCGGTGGAGGCGGCCTTTGCCAGCTTCGGCCGCGAGGCGCTCACCGCCCGTGAGCAGGAGATCGTGCGGCTACTGCTGGCTGGCCACTCGACCAAGTCGGCGGCGCGCATGCTGGAAATCAGCGACGGCACCGTCAAGGTCCATCGCAAGCACATCTACCAGCGCTTGGCGGTCTCCAGCCAGACCCAGCTGTTCCGGTTGTTCCTCGACCACGTGGCGCTGGTGTCGCGGCAGCGCGGCGGCTAAACGCCACGCATCCCATTGCATACCCCAATAGGGATATACCACTCGCGCTGCGGGTGCTCGTAGCATCGAGACTCGACAATAACTAGGGCGGCCAAGATGCCGACCCGTAGAGCGAACGCCGCCGACGCGTCTCCAGCGTCATAGGCCACGTCATCCTCACGCTACTAAAACCCAAGAAAGGACTGACATCATGCCTTCTAAACTGACACTTACGCTTGCTGCCGTTGGTATCACGGCTTCCATGGCAATTGCCAGCAGCGCTCAAGCCGACTACCCAGAGCAGGATATCCGCCTGATCATCCCCTATGGGCCTGGTGGGGCGACGGATGTGATCTTTCGGCTGGTCTCCCAGGAAGCCGAGAAGCACTTGGGCGTCTCCATCGTACCGGTCAACATGGCGGGCGCCGGTGCCACGATTGGCTCGCGCAGCGTCAAGGAAGCCACGGCCGACGGCTATACCCTACTCGGCAGCCACGACACCATCGCATTGTCCAAGCTGGCCGGAACCGTCGACTACTCCTACGACGCCTTCGAGCCGGTAGCCTTGCTGACGCAGACCGTAGTGGTGCCTATCACCTATACTGACCACCCGGTCGAAGACGCCTCCGACATGCAGGCATACATCCGCGACAATCCGGGCCAGGTGCGATTCGGCATGACCCCATCTTCGGTTGACCACTTCTACTGGGCACGTCTCTTCGACGTCCTCGATGTCGATATGGATGACATCCGCTTCATCGGCTACCAGGATACCGCCGAGCAGATCTCCGCCTTGATGGCCGAGGAGATAGATTTCGTCAACGCCGACATGCCATCGAGCGCCTCGTTCTTCGAGGAGGGCATCCTCAAGCCACTAGGTGTATCGCATGCCGAGCGCCTGAGTAACTATGCGGAGATACCGACCCTGCAAGAGCTCGGCGTCGATCTCACCAGCGCCACCAACCGAGGCATTTTCGCACCTAAAGGCACGCCCCAGGAGGTCCTGGATACCGTCGCCGACGCCTATGCCAAGGCGATTGAAAACGAAGCGATCCAGCGTCGTATCGAGAACGAGTTCGGCTCGGTCATTCACTTCCTGGCCGGTGACGAATACCGCGAATTTCTTGCCGAAAACGAAGCGGCGCTCGCTGCGGCTGCCGAGAACATCGATTTCCAGAACTGAGGAAGTACTGCTATACCGCACACGTAAAGCGCCCCGGCAGATGCCGGGGCGATTCACTTCTAGGGCGCCTATGCCTTGTCGGCCAGCTCGATCAGCGCATCGCACAGCACCTGGGCGCCCAAGGCGCACTGCTCCGGGCTCGAATACTCGGCCTCGTTATGGCTGATGCCATCGCGGCAGGGAATGAAGATCATCGAGGTGGGAGCAACCCGCGAGACATAGACGGCGTCGTGGCCGGCACCGCTCAGCATGCGCCGGTATGATAGCCCGCGGGCCTTGGCGGCGGCTTCGACGGCAGCGATGCAGGCGTCATCGAAGGCCACCACCGGCGAGGCCCAGATGCGCTCGCCCTGCGCCGCCACGCCGAAGGCCTCGCCGGCGGCGACCAGTTCATCCTCGAAGCGCGCTTCAAGGGCGTCGAGCTCGGCCTCGTCGATATGCCGCAGGTCGATGGTGAGGCGCACCTCGCCAGGCACCACGTTGCGGGATGGGGCATCGATCTCAAGGGTGCCACAGGTGACCTTGGTATGGCCGCTGTCGTCCGCCAGGGCGTGGGCCTGGAGGCGGTCGATAAGCCTGGCCGCAGCGGCCAGGGCGTCGCGCCGGTAGCTCATCGGTGTGGGGCCGGCATGGGACGACTGGCCGCGCAGCGTAACGTCGAACCAGCGCATGCCCTGCACGCCGGTGACCACCCCGATCGCCTCGTGATTCTCCTCGAGTACCGGGCCCTGCTCGATATGCAGCTCGAGAAAGCCCGCCAGGCGCGGCTCGCCCACCGGCAGGTCGCCCTCGAAGCCAGTGGCGGCGAGCGCCTCGCCGAGGGTCACGCCGTCGCGGTCGCGACGCGCCAACGTCGAGTCGACGCTGAACGCGCCGGCATAGGTGCCGGAGGCGACCATGGCCGGGGCGAAGCGACTGCCCTCCTCGTTGGTCCACACCACCAGTTCCAGCGGCCGCTGGGTAACCACGCCGTGGTCGTCCAGGGTGCGCAGTGCCTCGAGGCCGGCCAGCACGCCCAGCACGCCGTCGAAACGCCCGCCCTTGGGTTGGGTATCCAGGTGGCTGCCAACAGCGATCGGATCGAGGTCGTCGCGCTGGCCGGCGCGGCGCAGGAACATATTGCCGACGCCGTCGACGCGCAGCGAAAGGCCCAGCGCCTCGGCCCACTCGATCAGCAGGCGCCGACCGGCGGCGTCCTCTTCGGTGAGCGCCAGGCGGTGGCTGCCGCCATTGGGGCTGGGGCCGATCTCGGCCATGGCCATCAGCGAATCCCACAGTCGCTGCCCATCGATGGAATACGTCATGCTTGCCTCGCTGCATTGTGGTTATAGGGTGTCGCCAGCTTAGAAAGATGGCCTCTTCTGTCACCATACCCCAATCGGGATATATTCCCGCCAGGTCGCCCGTGGATAGTCTGTTGCTTTGTATCGATAACAACAGACGAGGCCACGACCATGCCCACGACACCGACTCGCGTCCGCCACGAGCGCCATCACCAGGCACTCGATGCCCAGGCGCTGTGGCAGAAGGACAGGGATCATTTCATCCACCCCTTCACCGACTACAGCCTGTTCCATGAGAAGGGCTGCGACCTGATCACCGACAGCGACGGTATCTATGTGGAAGACGTCCACGGCAACCGTTTCATCGACGGCATCGCCGGGCTGTGGTGCGTCAACGTCGGGCACGGCCGCGCCGAGATCGGCCAGGCCATGGCCGACCAGGCCACCCGCATGGCCTACTTCTCTACCTTCAACAACCTCTCCAACGCCCCGGCGGCGGAGCTGGCCGCCAAGCTCGCCGAGCTGGCCCCGGCCCACCTCAACCACGTCTTCTACAGCTGCGGCGGCTCGGCGGCCAACGACGCCACCGTTCGCCTGGTGCACTACTACTTCAACCGTCTGGGCAAGCCCAACAAGAAGCGCATCCTGTCGCGCAACAACGCCTATCACGGCACCACCTACCTGGCGGCGAGCCTGACCGGTATCGAAAGCAACAACTGGGACTTCGATACCCTCGACCACCTGGTCACCCATCTCAGCGAGGCCAACCTCTATCGCCGCCCGGCGGGGATGAGCGAGGCACAGTACTGCGATCACCTGGTCAAGGAGCTCGAGGAGACCATCGACGAGATCGGCGCCGACAATATCGCCGCCTTCATCGCCGAGCCGATCATGGGCGCCGGCGGCGTGCTGATGGCCCCACAGGGCTACCACGCCCGCATCCAGGCGGTGTGCCGCGCCAATGACATCCTGTACATCGCCGACGAGGTGGTTACCGGCTTCGGTCGCCTGGGGCATTTCTTCGCCTCCGAGGCAGTCTTCGATACCCAGCCGGATATCATCAACTGCGCCAAGGGCCTCTCCTCGGGCTATGCGCCGCTGGGCGCCACCCTGATCTCCGACGCCCTCTTCGAGGTGCTCAGCAAGCCCCAGGGCAAGGGCGGCGTGCTAAGCACCGGCTTCACTTACTCCGGCCATCCGGTGAGCTGCGCGGCGGCGCTGAAGAATATCGAGATCATCGAGCGCGAGGGCATCTGCGACAACGTCCGCAAGGTAGGCCCCTATCTGGAGCAGCAGCTCAAGACGCTTTCGGGCCATGCCACCGTCGGCGACGTGAGAGGCAGCCATTTCATGCTGGCCATCGAAAACGTCGCCGACAAGGCCACCAAGGCGCTGCTGCCGGTGGAGGCGCGGGTCGGCGACCGGGTCGCCGCCGAGGCCCAGAAGCGCGGCCTGATCATCCGTCCGGTGGGCCACCTCAATATCATCTCACCCCCCTTGATCTGGGATCGCGCCACCGTGGATCGGGTGGTGGCCATTCTCGACGAGGCCTTCACCGCCGTCACGGCATCACTCAAGGCCGACGGCTACCTGTGAGGTGCAACATGAACGTCGCGTTATCCAAACAGCGCACCCTGGAGACCACGCCACCGGCTGCCCTGGGGTTTCGCATGCCCGCCGAGTTCGCCCCCCACGACGCCTGCTGGATGCTCTGGCCCCAGCGCCCCGATACCTGGCGCTTCGGCGCCAAGCCCGCCCAGCGCGCCTTCGTCGAGGTGGCCTGCGCGATTGCCGAAAGTGAGACGGTGTTCGTCGGTGTCAACGACGACCAGTTCGAGAATGCCCGCCACCAGCTTCCCGCCCACATCCGTGTGGTGGAGCTCTCCAGCAACGACGCCTGGATGCGTGACGTTGGACCGACCTTCGTGACCCACGCCGACGGGCGCCTGGCCATGGTCGACTGGGACTTCAACGCCTGGGGCGGGCTCGACGGCGGCCTCTACTTTCCTTGGGACAAGGACAAGCGCATCCGCGCCAAGATCGCCGAGATGCTCGGCATTCCGCGCTTCATCGCGCCGGTAGTGCTGGAGGGCGGCGCCCTGCACGTCGACGGCGAGGGCACCCTGATCACCACCGAAGAGTGCCTGCTCAACCCCAACCGCAATCCGGAACTCACTCAACAGGAGATGGCCCAGGTGCTCCACGACTATCTGGGCGTCGACAAGGTGATCTGGCTGCCGCGGGGCTGTCATCGCGACGAAACCGACGGCCATGTGGACAACCTCTGCTGCTTTGTCGCCCCGGGCCAAGTGGCATTGAGCTGGTGCGACGATACCCGCGACCCGATGCATGCCATCTGCCGCGAGGCGCTAGCGGTGCTGGAGGGCACCAGCGACGCCAAGGGCCGGCCGCTGACCGTGCACAAGCTACCCCAGCCCGGCCCGCTGCGTATCGCCGAGGATGAAGCCAGCGGCCTGGACCATCTCGACAGCTCGCACCCGCGGCGTCCAGGCGACCGCATGGCAGCCTCCTACGTCAACTTCTACATCGCCAATGCCGCGGTCGTGATGCCACTGCTCGACCCCGCTCATGACGAAGCGGCCAAGGCGATCCTCCAGGGACGCTTCCCCGATAAGCGGGTGATCGGCGTGCCGGCCCGGGAAATCCTGCTCGGCGGCGGCAATATCCACTGCATCACCCAGCAGCAGCCGCGCCCCTGACCTCACATTATCCCCTTGGGGACAATGCAGGGCAGTTTGCTGCGGTGCTACCAATAGGGCTATCGACAACAACAAAGGTAATTCATCATGTCACACTCCCCCTCGGGCCCTGCCGCCCATTCCCAACCCTTCGGTGGTGCCACCAAGGGCGGCCTGCTGTTCCTCGCGGTGGTGCTGGCCGCAAGCCTCAGCGGTTTCGTACTGATCGACGACAGCGACTACGGCCTCTACAGCCTACTGCCCACCGCGGTGGTCATCAGCATGGCGCTGCTGACGCGGCGCACCCTGGAGGCCCTGCTGGCCGGTGCGCTGAGCGGCTTCATCATGCTGTCGCCGACGACCGCCGTGCAGGACATGGCGGTCAGCGGCCTGAACGTGATGCAGGATCCCACCATGGGCTGGATCATCCTGGTCTGCGGCCTCCTCGGCAGCCTGATCGGCCTGCTGCACTTCGCGCGTGGTACGGAAGCGTTCAGTCGCGCCGCCGGACGCCACTTCACCACCCGCCGCAGCGCGCTGCTCGGCAGCGTCGGGCTCGGGATACTGATCTTCATCGATGACTACCTCAATGCCATGACCGTCTCCGCGGCGATGAAGCGACTGGCCGACAAGCTCAAGATCTCGCGCTCGATGCTGGCCTATATCGTCGACTCCACCGCGGCTCCCATCTGCCTGATCATCCCCTTCTCGACCTGGGCGATCTATCTCTCGGGGCTGCTCGAGAGCCACGATGTCGCCGAGACCGGTCAAGGCTTCAGCTACTACCTGACCCTGATTCCCTATCTCTTCTACCCCTGGGTGGCGCTGATCGTGGTGCTGCTGGTCGCGGCGGGCATCGTCCCGGCACTGGGCAAGATGAAGCGTGCCGAACAGGGCGACGAAGAGCGTGTGCCCGAAAGCAACGAAGAGCAGAATCCCGAGCAGTTCACCCAGCGTCCCGCCCGCCTGGTCAATTTCCTGCTGCCGATGGCAACGCTGATCTTCGCCACCTGGTGGTTCGAGATCGACGCCCTGATCGGCGTGGCCTTCGCCCTGTTGGTAACCCTCGGGCTCTACGTGGCCCAGGACATGGCACCGCTCAACCGCCTGTTCGACGAGATCATCAAGGGCCTGCAGTTCATGCTGGTGCCGCTGGGCATCGTTTTCGCCGCCTTCATCCTGCAGGATGTCAACGAGCAGCTGAGCCTGGCCGAGACGCTGATCGACTGGGTCATGCCGATCATGGCCGGCCAATGGCTGCCGGCGATCACCTTTCTGATCCTGGCCGGCATCGCGTTCGCCACCGGCTCGTTCTGGGGCATCTACGCCATCGCCTTCCCGATCGTGGTGCCGCTGGCGCTCGCCACCGACGCCTCGCTGCCGCTGACCTTGGGCGCCATGATCTCGGCCGGCGCCTTCGGCTCCCACGCCTGCTTCTTCGGCGACTCCACGGTACTCAGCGCCCGCGGCTGCAGCGTGACGCCCCTGCAGCACGCCCTGACCCAGCTGCCCTACGTGCTGATTGCCGCTGCCATTAGCGCGCTGCTGTTCATCGTTCTGGCTTGAGGAGCCCCACCATGCCACGCACCGGATTTGCCTTTCACGAACACTGCATGTGGCACGATGCTGGCCCCAGCGCGATCTTCGATTCCCCGGGAGAGTTCGTGCAACCCGCGCCGGCCGCCGAGCATCCGGAAACCAAACGGCGGCTGCGCAACCTGCTGGAAATGAGCGGCCTGATCGATGAGCTGGTGCCGCTCAAGGGCGAGCCGGCCAGCGAGGAGGACCTGCTGCGCTTCCATACTCCCGCCTACCTTGACCGCCTGGCGGAAATGAGCGACCACGGTTTCGGCGATGCCGGCGACTGTGCTCCGCTGCGCAAGGACAGCTATACCATCGCCCGGCGCTCCACCGGGCAGGCGATGATCGCCATGGACGCGGTGCTCAGCGGCCGCTGCGACAACGCCTATGCATTGTGCCGCCCCCCCGGCCACCATGCCGAGCGCGACCGCGGTCGGGGCTTCTGCCTGCTCGGCAATATCCCGGTGGCGATCATGGCGATGATGGCGCGCCATCCGCTGCGCCGGGTAGCGGTGATCGACTGGGACGTTCACCACGGCAATGGCACCCAGCAGGCCTTCTGGGCACGCGACGACGTGCTGGCCATCTCGCTGCACCACGACAACAACTACCCTCCCGACAGCGGTCACCGCAGCGAGCGCGGCCAAGGCGCCGGGGTCGGCTATACCCTCAACGTGCCGCTGCCCGCGGGTAGCGGCATCGGCACCTACCTGGCCACCCTCGACCAGGTGGTGATCCCGGCCTTGGAGCGCTATCGTCCCGAGCTGATCGTGGTGGCCTGCGGCTTCGACGCCAGCGCCATGGACCCCCTCGGCTGCATGCTGCTCAATAGCAGCACCTATGCGACCATGACCCAGAAGCTGTTGGATAGCGCCGAACGCCTCTGCGCCGGGCGCCTGGTCATGGTCCATGAGGGCGGCTATTCGGCAGGCTATGTGCCCTTCTGCGGCCATGCGGTCATCCAGACCCTGGCCGGCAGTCAGACCGAGGCCCACGACCCGATGAACGACGAAATCGCCCGCTGGGGGCAACAGACGCTGCAGACGCACCAGCAAGCATGGCTCGACCAGGCCGCCGCGCTCCTCGAGGACATTCGCTAGATGCCGGGCTACCCCCTGCAGGCGCCATGAACGCCTCCCGTCACCCGGCCACGCCGCCCGCCAGCCTGGCCCCCGTCGCCAAGCTGGCGGCACAGGTGCGTTCGCCGGACTTTCTCGACGGTCTTGGCGAGGTACTGGCCGCCTACTTCCCCGGCATCAGCCATGCGGTGTTCCACTTCTCCGCCCAGGGCCGCCCCTCGATACTGGCTCATAACCTGGAGGCCACCCGCTATCAGCGCGTGCTGGTGCCTTACGTGGAGCGCATGTACCTGCTTGATCCGATCTTCCAGCATTGGGAGCGGCACCGCGCCAGTGGCGTATGGTCGCTTGACGAGCTGGCCCCCAGCGGCTTTCGCGACAGCGACTACTTCGCGACCTACTATCGGGATTTGGGCCTCCACGACGAGGCGGGTGCCTTCTTTCCACTCACCGAACAGGCGTGCCTGTCGCTCTCGTTCGGCTTCTATCGTCCGTCGCCGGCGCCGGCAGCGGAAGAGGTCCTGGCCCTGCTGACCTATCTCTTCCCCCTGCTGGAGTCGCTGATCGGGCAGTTCTGGCTGGCCAGCAGCCTGCATCTCCCAAGCGCCGACGACCAGGCGCCCAGCCAGTTGCACGATTTCGGTCGCGACGTGCTCAGCGACCGTGAGCGCGAGGTGGCCTGGCTGATCCTGCGGGGGCACAGCTCACCGGAAATCGCCCGCCAGCTGGGCATTACCCAGGGCACGGTCAAGAACCACCGCAAGCGCCTCTACACACGTCTCAACATCAGCAGCCAGGCAGAGCTCTTCCGCCAGTTCATGCTATTTCAGCAGCCGCCGGCGTGATCGTTCATTGTCTCGCCGCTTAATCTCCTCAAAGGTGTAGAGGGCACACCATGAGCAAGGAGGATATCGATCTCCGCCAGTAACCCCCGCTAGGATCGCCCTAGCGGCACAGCCGGAAGCCGCGCATGCCGAAATGAAAATGGTCGGCATGCGCGGCGTTGTAGTCCGGCCCCAGCACGTTGCCGAAGATGTCGCAGGCGCCGTCCCGTGCCTCGCGCAGAAAGGCCCCCGCCTCGTCGTCGTCGTCCCAGTCGCCTAGCAGCGTCACTCGTCGCCCATCGGCAAACCCGAATCCTGCCACGTCGAGCGCCTCGGCGGTGGCATGCTCGCTCAGGCGCCCGGTTTCGCGGCCGTAGACGTTGCGGCAGCTGTAGCTGCCGTAGTGCTCGACACTGGTCAGCTGGCTGCCGAACACCTCCTCGGCGGCGGGCTGCAGTCGCTGCCGCTCATAGATCACCCAGGCCAGCGCCAACGGACAGGTCGCCACGAAGCTGGCATTGAAGTCGACGCTGCTGCTCTGTACCCGCACCACGTTTTCCAGCGGACACCCCTCCACCGGCTCATGATCGTCCAGCGCGGTATAGGCGAACTCGCCATCCGGCACCGTCTCCAGCGCCGCCAGGCAGCCTTGGCGGTCGTCGGCCAGCTGGCGCAGCTTCCATTTGCTGACCGGCGTCAGCGGATCATCCACCGCCAGGGGATCCCAAGGCGCCCAGTGCGCAGGCACTGCCTCCCAGACGCGCTGATGCACCGCGGACACCGCCACAGCGATGATCAACAACACAATGAACTTGCCCATGCTTCCCTACCGGCCAGACGCTTGCGACAAGCCTAAGCGCTACATCGACCCGCTGCGATAACCCCGGATAGCAGCAGGCCGCCCAAAGGCGGCCTGCTGCGGTCGACGGGAGGTGAGCAGCTTACTGGGCTTCGGGAGGCATGGCCGCGTCGGGAATCTCCAGACCGGCCTCCTGATAGTAGCGCAGCGCACCGGGGTGCAGCGGTGTGGTGGTGTTGTCGAGGGCGATCTGCGCGGTCATGCCCTCCACCGGCGCAAAGCTCTCGGCGATGGCCTCGACGTTCTCCCAGTAGGCACGGGTCAGGTCGTAGGCGGTCTCCTCGCTCATGCTGCTGTTGGCGACGATGCCGATAAAGGTGCCCAGGGTAGTGGCCTCGGGCATGTCACGATAGGTCTCGGCGGGGATGGTGGCCGGTGACAGGAACGGCAGCGCCTCGGTTACCGCCTCGAGCTGTTCGTCGCTGAACGACAGGATATGCAGCGGCCGCGACGAGTGCACCTCGGTAAAGGCTGGGATCGGTGGCACGCCGTTATAGCTGAAGCCGACGATACGCCCGTCGACCACCGCCTCGGCGGCATCATCCATGCGCATGCGCTGGAAATCCGGCTGGATGCCGAGCACTTCGAACACCATGTCGGTGATGTACTCGCCGCCGCCGCCGATGCTGCTGGGGTTGAAGCGCTCGCCCTCGAGGTCCTCGAAGGTGTCGATATTGCGATCCTGGCGCACCGCCCAGTGCATGGTCGAGGGTGCCACCCAGGTGATCACCCGCATGTCCGGGTTGTGGTGGTCGGTCTGCTGGCCTTCGCCGTGATAGCCCTCGTAGGCGCCAATGGCATCGATCAGCGCCAGGTCGATCTCACCGCCGAGCAGGCGAATGGCGTTCTCCCGCGAGCCGCCGGTCTCGCGTACCGAGATCTCGTGGTCGGTGGCAGCGCTGACGATACGCGACACTTCGGAATAGCCGAAGTACCAGCCGCTGGCGCTGGGCGCCACGCCGATACTCAATGACTCGCCGGCCAGCGCCGGCGTAGCGGCGACCAGGGCCGTGGACATCAGCGCCGTGCCCAGGTGGCGACGTAGCCGCTGCGGGAATGCTGTGAGGTGCATAGGCGATCTCCTATTAGCGTTGGTTGTTGTAGACGCACTAGATCACTCACCGTCGCGAAACTCAATGCCCTCCTCGGCGAGTACCTCGCGGGCCACCCGAAAGCCGTCGATGGCCGCCGGGAAGCCACAGTAGGCGGCGCTCTGCAGCAGCACCTCGCGGATCTCCGCTGGCGTGCAGCCGTTATTGAGCGCGCCTTTGAGGTGAATCTTGAGCTCATGGGGGCGATTGAGGGCCACCATCATGCCCAGGTTGACCAGGCTGCGGGTTTGCCGCGGCAGGCCCTCACGGGTCCAGATGTCGCCCCAGCAGTTGCGGGTCACCAACTCCTGCAGCGGCCAGCTGAAGTCGTCGGCGCCGTCCAGCGAACGGTCGACGTAGGCATCCCCCAGCACCTCGCGGCGTGCGGCGATTCCCTGGGGATCGAGACGGTCGTTGCGATGGCTCATGGTGCCCCTCCTCACTGGTTGGCGGCGGCCAGCAGGTTGTCGAAGGCATCGCCGAAGTAGAGCTCGTAACTATCCTTCTCGACGTAGCCCAGGTGCGGCGTGGCCACCAGCCCCGGCAGGGCCAGCATGGGATGCTCGAACAGCGGTTCCTGCTCGAAGACATCGATGCCGGCGCGTCCGGGACGGCCAGCGCGCAGCGCTGCCTCCAGCGCCCCGGAGGCGATCAGCTCGGCGCGGCTGGTGTTGATCAACACCGCCTCGGGGGGCATCAGCGCAAGATGCTCCGCGCCGACGATGCCGCGGGTGTCGTCGTTGAGACGCAGATGCAGGCTGAGCACGTCGCTGCGGGCGAACAGCTCGTCCTGGCTGGTGGCAACCTCGAGCCCCGCCTCGGCGGCACGCTGGCGGGTGCCCTCACGGCCCCACACCAGCACGGGCATACCGAAGGCCTGGCCGTAGCCAGCCACCAGCTTGCCAATCTTGCCATAGCCGAAAATACCCAGGGTGCGCCCCTTGAGGCCAGTGCCCAGGGTGCGCTGCCAGCGCCCCGCCTTGAGGTTCTCGACCTCTTGCGGAATATGCCGTGTCGCCGCCATCACTAGCCCCCAGGTCAGTTCGGCAGCGGCCACCGGCGAGCCGGTACCGGTCACTACCTTGACCCCGTGGCGCGCGCAGGCGTCTTGATCGATATGCGCCGCCCCACCGCCGGTCTGGCTGATGTAGCGCAGCTTGGGCAGCCTGGCCAGCAGCGCCTCGGTGATCCAGGTCCGCTCACGGATCAACACCAGCGCCTCGGCGTCCTTGAAGCGCTCGGCCAACGCATCGAGATCGGTCAGGGTGTCGTGGTGGATCGTCACCTCATGGCCCTCGAGCTTGCCGAAGGCGTTCAGGGTGCGTACTACGTCTTGATAGTCGTCGGGGATCACGATCTTCATTGCGCGGGTTCCTTGCCGGCTGCTGGTGAGGAGGAGCGAGATAGCGTCGCCCGATGGTGGCGATATTGCCAGCCAAACAGGCCAACGATCAGCACGATGCCGATCACGTCGGTGACCAGCTGGCCGGTGATCAACATCAGCGCCGCGGCCAACAGCAGCCCGCGCTCGAGCCAACTGCAGGGCCGCAGGAAGTAGCCGATGGTCGAGCCGGCCAGGGCGATGATCCCCAATACCCCGGAACCAACCGCCAGCGCGATCTCCAGCGGCGTGCCGTTGCCCAGCAGCGGCGGGTGGTAAATGAACATATAGGGAATCAGGAAGCCGCCCAGCGAGATCTTGGTGGCCGTCAGCGCGGTCTTGAACCAGTGCGACCCCGCGATCGCCCCGCCGATATAGGCCGCCAACGCCACCGGCGGCGTCACCCCGGAGAGAATCGCGAAGTAGAGGATGAACAGATGAGACGAGAGACTCGGCAAGCCGGCTTCGATGAACGCCGCCGCCACTACCGAGGCCGCCAGCATATAGGCAGCCACCGTGGGTAGCCCCATGCCGAGAATGATCGCCACCACCATCGCCAGGACCAGGGTGATCAAGACATCGCCGCCGCTGACCACCAGGATCACCGAGGAGACCTTGAGCCCCAGGCCGGTAAGGCTGATCACCGAGGCGATGATCGCCACGCTGCCGATGATCACCGCGATCATGGCTGCGGTCATTGCCCCGGCCTCGAGTGCCGCCGGCAGCGACTTGATGCGCTCCCATAGCGTGCCCGGGCTGCGCCACGAGAAGAGATAGATGAACACCGCCGTGAAGTAGGCGGCCACTGCCGCGGTGGTCGGGGTATAGCGCAGCACCAGCATGGTCACCAGCACGGCAATCGGCACCACCAGGGTCTCGATATTGAACAGCCCCTCGCGCAGGGTCGGCCGCTGCGACTTGGGAACCGGATTGAGGCCCAGCCGCTTGGCTTCGAAGTGCACGCTCATCCAGATCGCCAGATAGAACAGCAGCGCCGGGATCAGTGCCGCGCCGATGATCTCGAGGTAGCTGGTGGAGATCACGTCGGCCATGACAAAGGCCGCCGCGCCCATGATCGGTGGCAGGATCTGCCCGCCGGTGGACGCCGACGCCTCGGTGGCCGCGGCAAAGCGCGGGCTATAGCCGTTGTTCTTCATCAGCGGAATGGTGAACACCCCGGTGGTGGCCACGTTGGCTGCGGTACTGCCACTGATGCTGCCGAACAGCGCACTGCACAGGGTCGCCGCCTTGGCCGGCCCACCGGACATGCGCCCGGTGGCGGCATTGGAGAGGCGCATGAAGGTATCGCCGCCGCCGGTGGTGACCAGCAGCGCGCCGAACATGATGAAGATCACGATCACCGTCGACGAGGTGCGCATCAAGCTGCCGTAGATGCCGGTGGGACTCATGTAGAAGGTCGCCACCAGGTCTGCCCAGCCGTAGCCGCCGTGGCCCCACACGCCGGGCAGATAGCGCCCGAAATAAGCGTATGCAAGCGCTACCAGCACCAGTATCGGGAATGCCAGCCCGATGGCCCGCCGACACGCTTCCAGCAGCAACAGGATGGCGGCGATACCGAAGAACAGATCCGCAGTCGTCGGCATCAAATAGCCGAGATCGTAGAGAATGCGGTCAAAGTGATAGATGTAGTAGGCGCTGATCGCCACCCCCATCACCACCGGGATCACGTCATACCATGGTAGCCGCTCGCTGTCCCTCACCCGGCAGGTGTAGGCCAGGAAAATCAGCGGAATGGCGAACATCAAGTGGATGGCATTCTGGGTATTGACGGCACCGGTGACCGCCGCATAAAGATGAAACAGTGCCATGGACACGGCTGTGATGCGCATGACCAGGAACCAGATGCCGGTCAGCTTGCGCTTACCGGAATCCTCGGAATATTTCTCGACAACCTGCTGCTCTCGAGGCGTATCCATTAACCAACTCCTACGCCGGCGGCCCTGGGCCGCCGACGACGAATGGATGTGATCAAGCGAACCCCGCCGACGGCCATGCCGTCGACGAAGCAGTGGTGGCGTTTACTGCGCCTCGGGTGGGATCACCTCATCAGGGATCTCCAGCCCGAGTTCCTGATAGTAGCGCAGGGCGCCGGCATGCAGCGGGAAGGTCGCATTGTCGATCACGTCCTGTGGGGTCACCCCATCGGCGGGGGCAAAGGACGACGCCACCTGCTCATGGTTCTCCCAGTAAGCCTTGGTGATCTCATAGACGATATCGTCGCCGAGGCTGGCATTGGCGGCCACACCCATGTAGATGCCCAACGAGGTGGCCTCTTCCATGTCGCGATAGGTACCGGCCGGAATCACCGACGGTGCCAGGAACGGCAGCTCCTCGGTGACCATGTCGAGCTGCTCCTGAGACAGCGACAGCAGCTGCAGCGGCCGCGAAGAATGCACCTCGGTGAAGGCCGGGATCGGCGGCACGCCATTGTAGCTGAAGCCCACCAGACGCCCATCGATCACGCCTTCGGCGGCGTCGTCGATGCGCATGCGCTGGAAGTCAGGCTCGACACCGAGGATATCGAACACCAGCTCGGTGATGTACTCACCGCCGCCGCCGATGCTGCTGGGGTTGAAGCGCTGGCCATTGAGGTCTTCGAAGGTCTCGATATTGGAGTCCTGGCGCACCGCCCAGTGCATGGTCGAGGGCGCAATCCAGTAGATCAGGCGGGCATTCTCGTTGGGCGTATCCTCAAAGCGGCCAACGCCGTTGTACATCTCGTAGCCGACCAGTGCCTCAGTGAAGGCCAGGTCCAGTTCATCACGTCCCAGGCGGATGGCATTCTCGCGGGTGCCGCCCGTCTCGCGAACGGAGATCTCGTAGGGGGTGTTGGCGCTTATCACCCGGGCGCCTTCAGAGATGCCAAAGAACCAGCCAGTGCCGGTGGGTACGGCGCCGATGTTGAGTGACTCCTGGGCCTGGGCGAAACCAGCGGTGATACTGCCGATCGCCAGCACCGAAATCGGTAGCAGCCGGCGGGCCTTGCGGAAGGTCTTGAGCGTAGCGTTCATCCGGATTACCTCGATTGTGTTGTTATAAGGCACGTACAGTAGTGGGATCCATGCCGTAGTATTGCCTCGACGTCCATTCTGTTTGGCGTGAATGCCTCCTTGGGCAGCGACCTGCCCTAGACCAGAATATAGTGGAGCTCATTGGGCAGTTGAAAGTAAGAATGGCCCTCAGGCAATAGTGATTGATGACCCTGCCATCGCGAAATACGATGGCAAGAACGGTCAGACACTATTCAGCGCCATATGCTGACTTTTTTGTGAAGATTCCATCAAATGTTTGACAAAAAGACGTGCCGCCATGGGCAGGGATTCGAATGAATTGACGAAGATGGCCAGCTTGCGTCTTGCCCACTCATCGCGCAGGGAAATCACTTTTATCCCGATCCCCCCGGCATATGGGCGCAGCGCACCTCGCGGCACCACACCAATCCCCAAGCCCGCTTCCACCATCACACAAAGGGCGTCATAGCTAGTCACTTGAATGCGGATATTCAGCGGCCGATTGGCCAGGCTGGAGGCCTTGATCAGTTCGAGATTGATGGCACTCGCCGACTGAAGCCCGACATAGGCGTGCCCCA
The DNA here is from genome assembly GCF_900102875.1 of Franzmannia pantelleriensis. Classification (GTDB taxonomy): domain Bacteria; phylum Pseudomonadota; class Gammaproteobacteria; order Pseudomonadales; family Halomonadaceae; genus Franzmannia; species Franzmannia pantelleriensis. The sequence continues at coordinate 25,197 of NZ_FNGH01000011.1, read as the reverse complement.
GGGTTTCGTCGAAATAGATGCTGTCATGGATCGCCAGCGGGTGATCACGGGGGGCCACTACCACCAGCTCGTCGGTATGATAGGGAAAAGTTTCCAGGCTATGACCGTGCGGAAGCAGGGCACACACGCCCACATCTGCACCGTTACTGGCCACCTCACGGGTAATGATAGGGCTGACTTTCTCTTCCAGGTGGATATTGATTTCTGGATGTTCCAGAAAAAAAGATTGTATCTCGCCGGGCAAGTATTGGGTAATGGCCGACATGTTGGCATAGACGCGCACATTGCCGCGCAAACCGCTGGAATACTCACGCATCTGAACGAAAATATCATCGAGATTATGCAGCACGCCTCGTGCCATATTGAGCAAGGCGATACCCGCCGCGGTCAGCTCTACACCCTTGTTAGTACGTGTCAAAAGCGGGGTATTGAACACCTCTTCCAGCTCACTGATGCGCTTGCTCACCGCCGAGGTGGCGATGAATTCGGCCTCGGCAGCACCGGCAATAGTGCCCTTTTCGGCGACCCTGACGAACAGCTTGAGTGAGGTGGTATCAAGCTTCATGGCAGTGTCTCGCTTCAGACCCGCATCAATTGGTCAGCCAGGTCGTGAAAGTCATGCGCCACGTAATCGAACACTGGATCGATGCTCAGATCAGGCTCAGCGTCGGGGCCGTGCTCCAGCGGGCGCATCACGAAGGCGGTACGGTAGCCTTCATGGTGGGCGGCCTGCAGGTCGTCCTGATGGGCGGCGACCAGCATGATCTGCTCGGGGCGCAGGTCGAGCAAGCGTGCCGCCATCTGATAGACCTCGGGATCGCGCTTATAGTGCCCGGCCAGTTCCGCCGAGAGGATGCAGTCCCACGGCAAGCCAGCATGCTTGGCCATATTGACCAGCAGCGACACATTACCGTTGGAGAGGGTGGCGAGAACAAACCCCTGGCGCAGGCGATGCAGGCCCTCGACGCTATCATCCCAAGGCGTCAGCCGGTGCCAGACGCAGTTGAGATGCTGCTTGTCGGCTTCACTCAGCGAGTGGATAGAAAATTCGTCGAGTAGCCTGTCGAGCGTCATGCGATGCAGCTCATCGAGGCGCGTCCATGGCAGTTCACCGTGGCGCACGCGGTTCATGGCCGGCGCATAGCCACCGCGCCAGGCATCGGCAAAGGCGGGCCAGTCGACGTTCAACCCCCGCGCCGCGCCCAGCGCCTGGCCTTCGCGAATCACGCTGCTGCGCCAATCGACAACGGTGCCGAAGACATCGAAGGTCAACGCCCTGACCCCTGCCAATTCCGCGGCAGATAGGCTCATGGTTTATCTCCGGCGCACCGCATGGCCGGCATATCGGCACGGGTGGCGGCTCTGGGACTGGGCACGAGCGTGACGACTCGGGTGGGGCACGTGGTCATGGCGGTCTCAGCGTTATCGTTATGGAAGAGATCGGGCTTAACCTAAAATGGTATACAACTCTTCTCGTTTCGACGCCAATATAGGCCTATATTGTGCGATATTTCAAATAATGGTACACAATTACCGCTACGACCTTAGGCTATGCACGTAAGATCGGCGAGCGCCGTCAGTTTTCGCCCTCGTCGTCCCGTGCCCTGAAAAGAGTCAGCCCATGACCGCCGCAGACCGCGTCTACGCCATCATCAAGCAGCGCATCCTGGATGGGCAGTATCCCGCCAACAGCTATATCCGTGAGGCCACTATCGGCCAGGAGCTGGAACTCAGCCGTACGCCGATTCGCGAAGCCCTGCGCCGGCTGGTGTCTGACGGCTGGGTCGAGGTGATCCCCCACCATGGCGCGCGAGTGGTGTCCTGGACCCAGCGCGACGTGGAAGAGGTCTTCGAGCTGCGAGTGCTGCTCGAGCCGCAGGTGGTCAGGCGCGCGGCCTCGCGCATCGATCCTTCGCGGCTCGACTCGCTGGGCGAGCTGGCCTGCCACATGGAGCAGCTGTGCGAGCGTGGCGACGACCTGGCCATCGACGAGATCGCGGGACTCAACAATCGCTTTCACGCGGAATTGATCACCGCCGCCGATAGCCCGCGACTGCAGCGCCTGCTCGAGGCCATCGTCCAAGTCCCGGTGTCACGTCGCAGCTTCCATCACTACAGCGGTGAAGAGCTTCACAGCAGCATGCGCCACCACCGCGAGATCATCCGCGCACTGGCCGCCGGCGACGGCGAATGGGCTGCATCGGTGATGCGTGCGCACATCCTTGCCGCCCGCGCCGCACAGTTGCACCCACCAGCGCGCTAGACCAATCAACCACGACAACAACACGCCAGAGGCAGCGTCCATGACCACACCCCACTCCCCGTTCAACCTCGCCCAACAGCTGATTCACGCCCACCTCATCGAAGGCGACCTGACGCCTGGCAGCGAGATCGCACTGCGCATCGACCAGGCCCTGCTGCAGGACGTGCTAGGCACCCTGGTGATGCTCGAGCTCGAAGCCATGGGCCTGGATCGAGTACACACCTCGCCTAGCGTGCAGTACATCGACCACGGTCTGGTCCAGGCCGACCAGCTCAACGCCGAGACCTACCTGTTCCTGAAGAGCGCCTGCGAACGCTTCGGGGTCTGGTACTCCGGCCCCGGCAACGGCATCAGCCATCCGGTACACATGGAGCATTTCGGGGTGCCGGGCCAATCCATCGTCGGCTGCGACAGCCACACCACGGCGGCCGGCTCGCTGGGCATGCTGGCCATCGGCGCTGGCGGCATCGAGGTGGCCATGGCCATGGCCGGCGAGCCGCTCTACCTGACCATGCCGGAGATCTGGGGTATCCGCCTCGAGGGGCGCCTGCCCGACTGGGTCTCGGCCAAGGATGCAGTGCTCGAGCTACTGCGCCGCCACGGCGTGGCCGGCGGCAAGAACTCCATCATCGAATACCACGGGCCGGGCCTGGCGCATCTCTCCGCCATGGACCGCCACGTGTTGGCCAATATGGGGACCGAGATGGGCGCCACCGCCACGGTATTTCCCAGCGACGAAGAGACCCGCCGCTTCCTGGCAGCGCGTGGACGCGAGGCGGATTGGCAACCGCTCGCCGCCGAGCCGGGCTGCACCTACGACCGTGAGGAGACCCTCGACCTGTCCAGCCTGGAGCCACTGATCGCGCTGCCCTCGAGCCCCGACAAGGTGGTAGCGGTGCGCGAGGTAGCCGGCGAGCCGCTGCACCAGGCCTACATCGGCTCCTCGGGCAATCCGGGCTATCGTGACTTCGCGGTGGTGGCAGAAATGGTGCGCGGACGCCGCGTCGCCGACGGTGTTTCGCTGGACATCAACCCGTCATCGCGTCAGGTGCTGACCACCTTGATTAACGAGGGTTACCTGGCCGACCTGGTCGCTTGCGGCGCGCGCCTCCATCAGACCGGTTGTAACGGCTGCATCGGCATGGGCCAGGCCCCGGCGGCGGGCCTTAATAGCCTGCGCACCGTGCCGCGTAACTTCCCGGGCCGCTCCGGCACCCGCGAGGACAGCGTCTTCCTGTGCAGCCCCGAGACCGCCACCGCCTCGGCCCTGGCAGGAGTGATCACCGATCCACGCAGCCTCGACATGGCCTACCCGCGAATCGCCGAACCGCCGCGCATGGTGATCAATCGCGACCTCTTCACGGCGCCGCTGCCACCCGCCGAGGCACGCCTCAAGCCGCTGCAGAAGACCGACAACACCCCGGCGCTGCCGGAGCTCGCTGCGCTGCCCGACACCCTGGAGGTGCCGGTGCTGCTCATCACTGGGGACAATATCTCCACCGACGACATCATGCCGGCGGGCCAGCGGGTGATGCCCTACTGGAGCAGCGTCTACGCCTCGGCGCCGTTCACCTTCGAGGCGGTCGACCCCGACTACGCGGCGCGTGCCGAGGCGACCCGCACGCGCGGCGGCCATGCCATCGTCGGCGGCCACAACTACGGCCAGGGCTCGAGTCGCGAGAACGCCGCCCTGGTACCGCGCTACCTGGGATTGCAGGTGGTACTGGCCAGAAGCTTCGCACGCATCCACTGGCAGAATCTGGTGTGCTTTGGGGCGCTGCCGCTGACCTTCATCGACGACGCAGACGCCGAGCGCCTGGCGCAGGATGACCGCATTATCATCCGTGACCTGCATGCCCAGCTGGCCGCCAGCGCCACGCTCTCCGCCGAGGTCGTCGGCAAGGGCGAGATACGGCTGCACCATGGGCTCAGCCAGCGGCAGCGCGCACTGCTGGCTGCCGGCGGCGTGATCAACTATCTCAAGGCACGGCCTGCGGATAGGCGCAGCGGATGATGTCAAAGCAGCAGGTGTACCGCCAGCGCCACGCCTCCCACCAGCAGCGCCAGGGTGACGGCGATGTCGACGCAGCGATTCAACCAGTCGTCGAAGCGTGAATGACGCCGCATTGGCATCAATCGCGGCGTTGCCCCGTGTGAGCGTCGCGAGCCGAAGCGGCGCTTCCTGAACAGCGGCATGGTCAGCGCGGTGCTCCCGTTATTGTCGTAATGACTCCGAGCACCATCATAAAACGCCGCGCTCGCATCTGCCATGTCAGACGCGAGCGCGGCACCCATCACGCTCCTCTCAGTTATCGCGGGTATTGATACGACGATTGATCACGTTCGGTGCCCGGCGTACGCGCTCCTCTTCGCTGAGCATCTCGGCCTCGAAGGCGTCGGCGCCTACCGGCGTCTCGCCGTGGCGGCGGTAGAGCTGGGTCAGCAGCGCCTTGCGGTCGGCGCGAAGCTCCTTGATCAGCACATAGACCATGCCGTAGAGGATAAAGGTGAACGGCAGCGCCGAGAGCACCGCGGCCGACTGCAGGCCAGTGAGACCACCGGCGGCGATCAGCGTCAGACAGATAGCGGCGATCAGCACGCCCCACGCCACCCGCTTGTAGAGCGGCGGATTGATCGAGCCGTTGTCGGTCATCTGAGCAACGATATAGGACGCCGAGTCCGCCGAGGTCACCAGGAAGATGAAGATCAGGCACATGGCGATGATCGACAGCACCGGGGTAAACGGCATCAGCGCAAACATCTCGAACAGCGCCACGGTGATGTTGGCTTCAGTCGCCGCAGCCAGACCGACATCGCCGCCGAGCTCCATGTTGAGCGCCGCGCCCCCAAACACGCCGATCCACAGGCAGGCCAGCAGCGGCGGCACCAGCAGCACGCCGAACACGTACTCCTTGATGGTACGACCGCGAGACACCCGCGCCACGAAGGTGCCGACGAACGGCGACCAGGCGATCACCCAGGCCCAGTAGAAGATCGTCCAGGAGCTCGCCCAAGTGTTATCGCTGTAGGGAGAGATGCGCAAGCTCATGCCGATAAAGTTCTGAAGGTAGTCGCCAATGCCCAGGGTGATAGTCTCGAGAATCGCCAGGGTCGGGCCGGTGACCAGCACATACAACATCAGCCCGATGCACAGGATCATATTGAGGTTGGAGAGCCGCTTGATGCCCTTGTCGAGACCCGACCAGGTCGACGCCATATAGGCTAGGAACATCACCAATAGAATGATGAACTGCCACAGCACCCCTTCGGGCAGGCCGAAGACCGCATTCAGACCACCGTTCATCTGCAGCACGCCAAGCCCCAGCGAGGTCGCCACGCCCATCACCGTGGCCACCACCGCGAACACATCCAGTGCCGGCGCATAGGGCCGAGCCTTGGGATATTTGGCGGTCACCGAGGAGAGCACCGACGAGACCAGCCCGGCCTGCCCCTTGCGGAACTGGAAGTAGGCGATGATCAGGCCGACCAGCGAGAAGGCCGCCCACTGGTGGATGCCCCAGTTGAAGTAGCTGTACTGGATGGCATAGCGCGCAGCGTCGGTAGTCTCGGCCTCGACGTCACCGTAGGGCGGGTCGATATAGTGGAACATCGGCTCGGCCATGCCGTAGAACACCAGGCCGACGCCGAAGCCGGCGGCCAGCAGCATGCTGACCCAGGAGAAGAAGGTATAGCTCGGCGAGCTGTCCTGAGGGCCCAGGCGGATCTTGCCATACTTGCTGAACGCCAGCCCCAGCAGGAACACCACGAAACCGAATACAGAAAACAGATAGAACCAGCCGAACAGCTGGGTCACATTGGCCAGCGCCGCTTCAGCGCCGGCACCAAATCGCTCGGGGAAGATGGCGCCCACCGCCACCAGCGCAACGATGATTACCGCTGACACCGAGAAGACCCGCTGCCCTCCGGGGTTGGCCATATACGACACTCCCTATCGATTTGTCACATTTCTGTACAACCTAGCATACCCCTCTAGCAGTAACACCCGCCGCCGAGGTGCCGCAAGAAGTCGTCCCCGGCCAATCGCGCGAGGGACGCCAGGGGCAGGCCGAGACACAAAGCATTTGCAAAATATATCGGCCACCCCCATAAGGAGGTAATAGATAGCAAGCACGCTAATGACTTTCCCGGGGGACCCATGAGCCAACTCGCCACCACCCGCCTCTCGGTGCTCGACCTGGCGGCGATTCGCCACGGCGGCAGCATCGCCGACAGCTTCGCGGACAGCGTGGCCACCGCCCGACACGCCGAGGCGCTCGGTTTCACCCGCTACTGGCTCGCCGAACACCACAGCATCGACGGTATCGCCAGCGCCGCGACCGCGGTGCTGATTGGTCATATTGCCGGGGCGACCCAGCACATCCGCGTCGGCAGCGGCGGCATCATGCTGCCCAACCACCCGCCGCTGGTGGTCGCCGAGCAGTTCGGCACCCTGGAGACGCTCTACCCCGGGCGCATCGACCTCGGGCTGGGCCGTGCGCCGGGCTCCGACGGCGCCACCATGGCCGCTCTGCGCCGCCACTCCCACGCCGGGGTCGACGACTTCCCTCAGCGCCTCGAAGAGCTCGCCGGCTACCTGGACGACGCCCAGCCCGGCCAGCGGGTGCGGGCGATTCCCGGTCAGGGCACCCGGGTACCGCTGTGGCTGCTCGGCTCCAGCGGCTACAGCGCCCAGCTGGCCGCCAAGCTGGGGCTGCCGTTCGCCTTTGCCGCGCAGTTCGCCCCCGGCTACCTGCACGAGGCACTGCGCCTTTACCGCGACAACTTCCGCCCCTCGGCGGTGCTCGACGCGCCTTACGCGATGGTTGGTCTGCCGGTGATCGCCGCCGAGAGCGACGCCTATGCCGACTACCTGGCCAGCACCGCGCGGCAGAAGTTCCTCAATCTGATCCGCGGCCGCAGCACTCGCGCCCAGCCACCCCAGGAGCAGCTCGACTGGTCGCCCATGGAGCAGGCCCAGGTGAGCCAGTTCCTGGGGGCCGCGGTGATCGGCGGCCCCGAGACAGTCCGCGAGCAGCTCAGCGAGTTCGTCGCCCGCACCGGCGCCGACGAGCTGATCATGACCACCGATGTCTACGCCCAGGAGGACCGCCTGCACAGCCTGTCGCTGGTCGCCGAGGCCTGGCAGGCATGAGCGCCCGGCTCGACTGGCCGGGCACCCTCAAGGGCCTTAAGCGCATGGCGCCGCTGTCGCTGTTCGTGATCGCTTTCGGCCTGGCGTTTGGCGTGGCAGCGATCCAGCGCGGGCTGTCAGGACTCGAGACGCTGCTGATGAGCGGCATGGTATTCGCCGGCGCCTCGCAGTTCGCCGCCCTCGAGCTGTGGGGGCCACAGATTCCGCTGATCGCACTGATCGCTTCAACCTTCGCCATCAACGCCCGCCACCTGCTGATGGGCGCCGCCCTTTACCCCTGGCTGCGTCATCTGCCGGTGCGCCAGCGCTACGCCAGCCTGGCACTGATGAGCGACTCCAACTGGGCCATGGCCGCCGCCGATTACCGCCGCGGCGAGACCAATGTCGGCATGCTGGTGGGCGGCGGTATCGCGCTGTGGCTGGCGTGGATGCTCGGCACCCTGCTCGGCGTGGTGTTCGGGAGCGGTATCAGCGAGCCCGAACGCTTCGGCCTCGACGTGATCATGGGCTGCTTCCTGCTGGCGATGCTGGTGGGCGGCAAGCTCGACCTCGGCGTGCTGGTGCCCTGGGCTGCTGCGGCGCTGGCCGCCCTCGCTGCATTGGCCTGGCTGCCTGAGAACTCCCATGTCATCGTCGGCGCCCTGGCCGGCGGCATCGCCGGGTTGCTGATACCGCCGCGCAGCAAACCCAAGGAGGGCTCGCCATGAGCCTGCCGCTAACGCCACTCGGCGCCATATTGGCCATCCTGATCATGTCACTGGTCACCTACCTAACACGTAGCGGCGGGGTGCTGGTGATGTCGCGGGTGCCCATCGGCCCGCGGGTCGAGCGCTTTATCAACGCCATGGCTGGCTCGGTGCTGGTGGCGGTGATCACGCCGATGGCCGTCTATGGCGACTGGGGCGCCCGGCTGGCGCTGGTTGCCACCTTCGTCGTGATGCTCGCCAGTCGCAAGCCGCTGCTGGCGATTGCCGCCGGTATCGCCACCGCCGCCGGCTGGCGGCTTATCTAGCTGTGCGGAACGATCCGCGGCGGGTGACTTCCAATAGCCACACGCTCAACTTGATGCTTTTCCGGAGCCGCTAATGCCCAACTCTCGAGACCCGCGCGACAACCCCGCCTGGCAGGCCGCCCAGCAGTGGCGGGAACGCGCCCGCCAGGGCCGGCCCAGCGGCCTGCGCCTGTTCTTCACCTGGCTGCTGTTCGGCACCCTGATGATCGTGGGTACCGTCATCGGCCTGTTCTTCCTGCTGGTCGGCTGGGCCATGCTGCCGTTTATGCGCCACCGCATGAAGAAACGCATGGAGCGCATGCGCGCCGAACAGGCCCAGGACATTGGCAGCGGCCGAGCCGAACGGCATACGCACCATCAGCAGGTGCTGGAGGGCGACTACGAGGTCAAGGACGCGCCCGAGCAGCGGCGGTCACGCTAGGCGATAGTGCCTAAGCGCCAGGTCTCCTCGGTGAGTGATCGACGCTGGCGAAAGCGCCGCGCCTGACATAACGTTAAAGGGTGATATCACGCCACTCACCCGAGGTACTGCATGCGCCATAACAACAAGATGCGCCACGCCACATCACGGCCTGCAGCGTTCGCGCTGCTTGCTGGGCTGCTGTTTGCCGCGCCGCTGGCAATGGCCAACGACTATCCCACCTCGACCCGCGTCGACTACGTGCTCGGTTGTATGGCCGCCAACGGCCAGAACCATCTGGTAATGCAACAGTGCTCATGCAGCATCGACGTGATCGCCGAGCTGATTCCCTATGAAGAGTACGAGTCCGTCGAAACCGTGATGCGCATGAACGACCAGCGCGGCGAGCTCGGCGTGCTATTCCGCACCGAGCGCGGCCTACAGGATCAGGTGCGCCAGTTCCGCAGTGCCCAGGCCGAAGCCGACCTGCGCTGCTTCTGACCCCAAGGAGCGCTGACGCGATGCCCCTATCCCGCTGCCCGGGTGCCTGGCTGCCGCTTGCCGTGCTGACCGCCAGCGCAGCGCTGCCGGCGCTGGCCGACGATGTTCGCGAAGGCGAACGCGTCTTCCGCAACCACTGCTTCGGCTGCCATGCGCTGCAGGAGGGCGTACATCGCGCCGGCCCAAGCCTGTTCGAGGTGATCGGCCGCCCGGTAGGCGGCCTCGAGGATTTCGACTACTCCACCGCGCTGGACGCGCAAGACTTCCACTGGGATGCCGAGATGCTGGACGCCTTCCTGGCCGACCCCGAGGGGCTGCTGCCGGGTAACCGCATGGTGCTGTGGGGGCTGGATGAGGCCCCGCGCCAGGCGGTGATCCGCTATCTCGAAGCCCAGCAGGAAGCGCAATAGTCACTCTTACTCTCCGCCGCCACCCTTGCGCGCCATCATGCCCCGTGCCGGGTTATAGCCCAGAATCGCCAGCGCCAATAGCACCAGGGTCGTGGCCGCCACGATCAGCACCGCATCAACGTTGAGCTGCTCATAGAGCGCGAAGCGAATCATCTCCACAGCGTAGGTGAAGGGGTTGAGCGAAGCGATCTGATAGACCAGATAGCTGCCCTCGCGGATCCGCCACAGCGGATAGAGCGCCGAGGAGAGGAAGAACATCGGAAAGATTACGAAGTTCATCACCCCGGCGAAGTTCTCCAGCTGCTTGACGAAGGTCGACAGCAGCATGCCCAGGGCGCCGACCATGAAGCCGGTGACCACCAGCGCCGGCAGGATCCACAGGTAGCCCATCGGCGGCGCCTTGATGCCGTAGAACCAGGCGATAGTCAGGAACACATAGACCTGCACGATCGACACCATGGTCCCCGCCAGTAGCTTGCACAGCAGCAGGTACCAGCGCGGGAAGGGGCTGACTAGCAGCACGCGCATGCTGCCCATCTCGCGGTCGTAGACCATCGACAGCGAACTCTGCATGCCGTTGAACAGCTGAATCATGCCCACCAGGCCGGGGATGATATAGACCTCATACAGGATGTAGGTCTTGTAGGGGTCGGTCATCGCCACGCCCAGCGCCATGCGAAAGCCGGCGGCGAACACGAACAGCCAGATCAGCGGCCGCACCAGCGCCGCCACGAAGCGCGTGCGCTGGTGCAGGAAGCGCAGCAATTCGCGGCTGACCACGCCGCGCAGGCAGTGCAGGTAGCGGTTCATGTGGCCACCTCGGTGGGACCGCGGGTCAGGGTGTCGAAGGCCTCGCCGATACTGGTGGCACCGCTGGATGCCAGCACCTCGCTGACGCTGCCGCTGGCGCGCACCCGTCCGGCGTCGAGCACCACCACACGGTCGTCCGGGTAGACCTCGTCGATCAGGTGGGTGGCCCACAGCACCGCCACGCCCTCGTCCACGCACAGCCGGTGGACCCGCTCGACCAGATCGCGGCGCGCGGCAATATCCAGCCCCACGGTGGGCTCATCCAGCAGCAGCAGGCGCGGTCGGTGCAGCAGGCCACGGGCAATCTCCACCCGCCGCCGCTGGCCGCCGGAGAGCTGGCGCACCCGCGTCTTGAGCGCCTCGCCCAACCCCACCCGCTGCAACTGCTCCTCGGCACGCCGCCGCGCCTCACGAGGGCCCATGCCGTGCAGGGCGGCGTGATAGGTGAGGTTCTGTCGCACCGTGAGATCGAGATCCAGGGTCGGCTGCTGGAACACCACGCCCATCCGCGCGTGGGCCGCCACGGCATCCCGCCGCAGCTCGAAGCCGCCGACGCGAATGCTGCCCACGCGGCGGTCGTAGAGCCGCGTGATCAGCGAAAACAGGGTGGTCTTGCCGGCCCCGTTGGGGCCCAGCAAGACCGTGAACTGCCCCGCCTCGAGGCGCAGGCCAACCTCCTGCAACACCGGCTTGCCGCTGTAGCTGAAGCTCAGCCCTTCCACCTCGAGCGCGGGAACCTCTGTGCTCTCGCCCACCGTCATGGCTGGACGATCACCCCCCACGGGAAGCGCCCTACCGGTATCGACTGCAGCGCGGTGAGGCTCTCTACATCGATCACCGTGACATCGCCGCTGACGCCGTTGGTGGTGTAGAGCCGCGTCTCGTCCTCGTTGAGCGCCAGGTGCCAGACCCGCTGACCGACCAGGATATAGTCGAGCACCTCGTAGGTCTGCTGGTCGACCACCGCCACGCGATTGGAGGGGCCCAGCGCGACAAAGCCGTAGCGACCGTCGGAGGTAAGCTGGATGCCCACCGCCTGCACGGTCTCACGCGGCACGCCGGGCACATCGAAGCGAATGGTGTGCTCGACGTCGAAGCTGTCGACCATGTCGATGATCGACACCGTGGCGGCGATCTCCGCCGAGACCCAGGCCTCGCTGCCGTCGTGGGTGAACTCGGCGTGGCGCGGACGCGCTCCCACCAGCCGGTGGTGCACGGTCTCCATCAGTTCGGTGTCGATGATATGCGCCATGTTGGAGGTCTCAGTGGTGGAGACCAGCCAGCGGCCGTCGGGGCTGATGCCGAGGCCCTCCGGCTCTACGCCCACCGGAATCTCGGTAACCAGGGTGCGCCGCTCGTAGTCGAGCACCGAGACGATGTTGTCGTCCTCATTGGAGACGTAGATGTAGGGTCGGTTGGGGTCGACGCGGATCACCTCGGGATCCTCGCCGGAGGCCTGGCTGCGCACTACCTGCAGCGTCTCGAGATCGATCATGTCGATCGCCTCGTCGTCGCCCACGGCGACGAACAGCTCGCTGCCGTCGCTGCTGAAGGCCATCGAGCGCGGCCGGCGGCCGACGTCGATGGTCTCGATGACCTCGAGGCTCGCGCCGTCGATCACCGAAATGGTGTTGTCCTTCTCGTTGGAGACGAAGATACGCTCGGCGCTGGCGACCAGCGGGGTCAGCGCCAGGGCGCCCAGCGCCAGCCCGAGGAGCGTCGGTTTGAACATGGCGGCAGTCTCGCGGCTTAGAATTGGCATTGTGATTCCCCCTCGTCGACACCCATGGCATCCAGCGGCGTGCGCGGATGCAGATAGCCCTCCTGGGGCGAGACCGAGGCCACCATGCGCGGCCCGCTGATCAGGATCGGCTGGCGCAGCTGGTGGTTCCAGGTGCGGTAGCTGACCGGGAAGCCCAGGTAGCCGGCCAGCTCGAACTCGTCGCTGAGCATATAGTCGATCACCTCGGCGCGTTCCACCGAGCCGGTGCGCGCGGCGGCCTCGCCCAGCGAGCGAACCGCCAGCCAGGCGCCGAAGTCCTGAGGCGTCATCCAGCGCTCGGCGAGCCGCTCGAAGCGCCGCTGCAGCTGCACCGCCCCCCAGGATTCATGGGAGCGGTGCCAGGCGGTGGCCATTAGCCCCTGGGTACCGGCCACCGGCCGCGGCAGCCAGGTCTGGTTGGGGAAGAACTCGCCGAAGTAGTCGGTCTCGTCGGAGATCACCAGCACGTCGTGCTCGGCGAACTCCTGGAGGAACACCGGAATCTCGCGTTGGATATCGTGAAAGCCGCCCTCGGAGCGTCGCGCCATGGCCTCGTAGGGCCACATCTTCTCGCTGACCACCTCATGGCCGTAGCGTTCGGCGGACTCGCGCAGGGTCTCGGCGAACAGCCGATCCTGATCGGTGTTGCCGTAGACCAGCCCCCAGCGGTCCCACTGCTTGTAGCCAAGGAACTGCGACAGGGCATCGGCCAGCATGCGCCGGCTGGGCACGCTGTGGAACAACTGAGGGTGGCACGACTCACCGCGCAGGTGGTTATCGCGTGCCGCGGCGTTGAACACCACCCGCTCGCCGAGCGACTGGTGCTCGAGCACAGTGCCGAGATCATCGGCACTCAACCCGCTGATAATCCAGTCGGCGCCCTGTTCGATCAGCTGTTCGAGGCCGGCGGCCACATCCCCGCCCGGCTCCACCATCGCCTCGACCAGCACGAACTCCTGGCCGAGAAACTGGCCGGTGGCGTTGTTATCATTGACCGCCAGGCGCGCGCCCTGCACGCCGTCATCGTCGATCACCGGGTCGAGCACCGAGAGCGGCTCGAGATCGTCGGGTCGCTCCATGCCCAGGTAGCCCAGGGTGATGGTGGCGACCTCCTCGTCCTGCGCCAGCACCGGCCCCGCCAGCGCCACGCTGGCGGCCAGCGAGCCCGCCACCAGCCAGCCCGCCAGCGGGCGAGCCCCTACGTTATCAGCCCACATATGCACTCCCTAGCGGGGATCGCCCGCGTCTATTGTCGTTGTTAGCGCGCCTTGGCGGCCTTACATCCCGGCGTCGATGATGCGTACCATCTGGCCGAGCCGTTCCTCGAGCAGATAGGGCTGCTCGCACAGCGCCGGCAGCGACTGCTGGCGTGTCTGGAAAGTACGCTGCTCCCAGAACAGCGCCTTGGAAAGCTCCTCCTCCTGCTGCAGATCCATGTCATCTTCGCCGCGCAGTGCCTCGAGCTCGTCGACCATTTCGGCAACCTTCTCGAGCCGCGCGACCTGAGCGCGGGACGCGCCCCGAATACGCTCGATGGTGCGGCTACGCTCGCGCTGGGTGAGTTCGAAGAGGCCCGAGAACAGCAGCGTCAGGCGCGCCTCGCGTTCGGCGGGGTCGTCGGCGGCGAGGCTATCGACGAACTCGCTTACCCTCTGCATGGCGTCGTCGCTGCGGGTCTCGCGGGCCATGGCATAGCGCACCACGCGGCCCACCTCCTCGTCGTCGTACCACGCCTCCTCGACCTCATCCAGCGAAGGTCCGGTCCAGATAGTGCCCCAGGCCAGCTCCGGCACCAGGCGCTGTACGCAGGGCCAGTCGGGAGGACCGGTAGCGGCACGCTGGGCCTCAGCGGGGGGCGGCGATGCCAGCGCCAGCAGCAGGCCCAACGGCAGGCTGAGTATCAGTGCGGAGGGACGGGAGCTGTTCATGATGCCTCCTCCGCGTCAAGCGTGGTCGGATCGATCAGCGCCCCGCGACGATCGAGCAGCGGCACCTGATACTCCACCAGAATGGCATTGATCTCGTCCTGATGGCGGGCGATGAAGTCGTTGATCCAGTCCTTCCACTGCGGCTCGCCGCGGCGGATGCCCATGGTAATGCGGAAGTCCAGGCGCACATCGCTGTCATCTTCATGCAGCGGCAGTACCTTGAGAGGGGGATCGTGACGCGCGGCGAAGTAGCCGGCCATCGGCCCCCAGATCACCGCGCCATCCAAAGTGCCGCTGGCCACATCATCGACCGCATCACGCACTGGGGCGCGCTCGCGGGTATCGACCTGCAGCAGGTAGTTGCGCACCGTGGCACCGCTGCGCCGCAGCGGCACGATGGGCGGCGTCTCGGCGACCACGCCGATATCCAGCCCCTCGAGTGCCGGGTCATCGAGGCGGGTGATCTCATGCTCGAAATCCTCCGGCACCACCAGCGAATACACCGACCGGTAGTATTCATTGGTGTTCTGGAGGTGCTCGTAGCCCGCCACCACCCCGATCATTACATCGCAGACGCGCAGTTCGAGGGTATTGCGCACGAAGCCCATGACCTGCGGCGCCCAGACGTAGCGCAGCGGCACGCCCAGATCGTCGGCCATCAGCTCGGCAATGCGGTTCTCGAAGCCCTCACCGGCGCTATTGGTAAACGGCAGGTTGTTGCCGTCGGCGCAGACCCGCAGCTGGTCGCGCTCGTACAGCTCGGGCAGGTCGGCATAGACCGCACCGATGCCCTGGAACAGCAGCCAGGCGGCTGCCGTCACACATATCAGTGAACCGCGTAACCTCATGACGCTCTCCGCTTGCCAGGGTGCAGGTGGGATGGCGGTCTCAGCGCCCGCCGCGTCAAGATTCCTCGTCTTCGCGTTCTTCTTCGGCCTCCAGCGTCTCATCGCTGACCTGCTCTTCCAGGCGCTCGATGATCTGCGGCCTCCCGCGGCCGATGTCGCCCGCCGCACGGCCACGCATATAGCTGTAGATGTTCTCGAGATTGCCCAGCACGTAAGGATCGTCGGCAAACGCCGGCATGACTTGACCCGGCTGCACTTCACGGCCACCGGCAATGGTCCGCGCAAACTCGGCGAAATCACGCCGCTCCGAAGCACGCACCAGATTGGGTGCAAAGGAGGAACCCAGCCCATCGGGCCCGTGGCAAGCCTGACAGGAGCGGGTATAGGCGATATAACCGTCGTAGGTGTCGGGGTCGACCTTACCGTCCTCGACCAGATACTCCCCGGCGGCGCTGGTATCGACGGTGTCACCGTTCTCTTTATCGTTGTCACCGCCGGCCAGGGCCAACGTGGATATGCTCAGGCCGGCTGCCATCAGGGCGGCGACCAGCGAGGGTGTGGCAAAACGGGACGTCTGGCGTGACGTGAAGACTCTCATCATGTGCGTGCCCTTACTGTTCGAGCGCTGTCGCGAGAGTCGCGGCAGCGCTCGTTATCTGACCGGGTAGTGCCCGGCGCCAATTGTCACTGTATTGCTGTCAGGGACTTGCCGCTCCTTGCAGGGGAGAGCTGCCATGGCGCCGAGGCGCCATGGCAATCACTCCGTTCAGGCGTCAGGCAGTTCGAACACGGTCAGTACGCCGCCCAGTTCGGTGTAGTCCGACAGAGCAGAGAACACGCCTACCGCCCCGAGGCCTTCCTCGGGATCCTCGAGCCCTGCTGCAAGCCCGATACCGGCCCAGCCACCAACCCCGGAGAGCACGGCGATATACTGCTTGCCCTCATGGCGGAAGGTGTTGACGTTACCGATGATCCCGGACGGGGTCTTGAAGCGCCACAGCTCCTCGCCGTTGTCGATGTCGACCGCCTTCACGTAGCCCTCGAGGGTCCCGTAGAAGGCCAGATTACCGGCGGTGGTCAGCGCGCCGCTCCAGACCGCGAAGCGCTCGTCGACTTCCCACACCACTTCCCCGGCAACCGGGTCCCAGGCGATGAAGCTGCCCATGCGACCTTCCATGCCACCGTTCTCCACCGGTGCCGGCATCATGGTCAGGGTCGCACCGACGTAGGGCTGGCCCGCCACATAGTCGGTCTCGAAGGGCTCATAGTTCATGCAGATGCGGTTGATACCGGCATAGATCAGCCCGGTCTCCGGCGAGAACGAGCTCGGCTGCATGTTCTTGGCGCCCATCGCGGTGGGACAGATATCGGTGGTGTTGACATTCACCCCCTGGGTGAAGGGGCTGAACTCCTCATCAACGACCGGACGCCCGGTCTCCATGTCATAGTGAGTGGCCCAGTTGGTTTCCGGGGCGAATTTCTCGACGGTGATCAGTTCGCCGGTCTCGCGATCCATCAGGAAACCGAAGCCGGTGCGGTCGATGATCGACAGGCCCTTGCGCATCTCGCCGTCGACCTCGACGTCGATCAGCACGTTCTCGTTGACGCCGTCGTAGTCCCACTCATCGAAGGGCACCTTCTGGTAGACCCACTTGGTCTCGCCGGTGCTGGGATCGCGGGCGAACACCGTGATGCCCCACTTGTTATCCGCCGGCTCGCCGTCGATGGCGCGCTGATCGGGGTTCCAGGTCCCCGGGTTGCCGGTGCCGTAGTAGATCAGATCAAGCTCGGGGTCGTAGGTCACCCAGCCCCAGGGCGCACCGCCGCCGCGTTCCCACTCGCCGTCAGGCCAGGTGGTTACGCCGAGGTCGGCCTCGCCAATCGGCTCGCCCATCATCAGGGTGGTCTCGGGGTCGATCAGCACCTCGGAGTCAGGCCCTTGGGAGTAGCCACGCCAGGCCATCTCGCCGGTCTCGATGTCGTAGGCGGTGAGGTGGCCGCGGATGCCGTACTCGCCGCCGCTGACCCCGACGATAACCTTGTCATGCACCACCAGTGGCGACATGGTCATGGTCTCGCCCTGGGTATGGTCACCGTTACTGACTTCCCACAGCACCTCGCCATCTTCAGCGTTGAGCGCCACCACGGTGTTGTCGGCCTGGTTGAGGAAGATCTTGCCGTCGGCGTAGGCCACGCCGCGGTTGACGGTATCGCAGCACATTACCGGAATGACGCGTGAATCCTGATCCGGCTCATAAGACCAGACCAGCCGGCCGTCCTGTTCCAGATCGAGCGCAAATACCTTATTGGGGAAAGGCGTGTGGATGTAGAGCCGCCCGTCGCCAACGTATAGCGGCCCGCCTTCATGGCCGCGCAGCACGCCGGTTGAGAACTGCCAGGCAGGTCGCAGGTTGCTGACGTTGTCGCGGTTGATATCGCTGAGTTTGCTGTAGCGGTGGCCGTGGTAGTTACCGAGTTGGGTGGCCCATAGGTCATCATTTTCGAGTAGTTCCATCAGGCTGTCATTGGCGTGGGTAGTCGCCGCTGTAACAGCCAGAAGCCCCGCAGCTGCGAGTGCGCAGCTCGTCTTGAGATGCATGGCGTTGTCTCCTAGCACTGAAGGTGCATCCCCTCGCCCGGGACTGGGCCACGGATGCATCTTTCATTGTTATGGTTTTCCTAACAGCACATTGAAGGTCTAGCACAAGAACCGGCCTTGCACCGGTGCTACCGGGTGGGTTTTCGTCTCCCAAAATGGTCAAAAGACTTTTGCTGTGGCGGCATAATCGAAGAAAAGTATCCCGCCTCACCGGAAAATCGCCGTAATGCCATGCTTTATAAGCAATACCGGGATAGCACACCATGTGGCGCATTCGCTAGCCGGCCCCGATGACGCCATATGCGACTTAGGTAGCAAGGCGCGGAACCCATGACGTGCTTTACTGGTCATTGGAAGTGCCAACCCACTGTCGACAGGAGTGTTCCTATGTGGACCAAACCGACCTACCAGGATCTGCGCCTAGGCTTCGAAGTCACGCTCTACATCGCCAACCGCTGATCACGGCCTACTGGTAAGACGCTCCGAGTTTCGGGGCGTCTTGCTTTTGGTGGGTATTAAATGGCGACATTTGATGATTACCTTATAAAACACCATAACGACGGCGCACCGCTTGAATGATGGTGAAGCACGCAGGAATAGGCTAGGAGGCGGCATGCAGATACTGGTACTCGGGGCGGCGGCAGGCGGCGGCTTTCCGCAGTGGAACTGCAACTGCCGGATGTGCCGCGGCGTACGCGATGGCAGCATCAAGGCGACCCCGCGTACCCAGTCATCGATCGCCATCAGCAGTGATGGAGAGCACTGGCTGCTGTGCAATGCCTCCCCCGACATTCGTGCCCAGCTGGCCGCTAACCCCGAGCTGCACCCCAAGCGTATCCCGCGCGACAGCGGCATCTCCGGGGTGGTGCTGATGGATGCCCAGATCGACCACGCCACCGGCCTGCTATCGCTGCGTGAGGGCTGCCCGTTCGAGGTATGGTGCACGCCCAATGTGCATCAGGACCTGAGCACCGGCTTCCCGCTATTTCGCATGCTGGAGCACTGGCAGGGCGGGCTCGCGTGGCAGCGCATCGGCATCGACGACGGCCACTGGGAGGCCGAGTTCAAGGTGCCGGCCTGCCCGGGGCTGACCTTTACCGCCGTGGCCCTGACCAGCAACGCGCCGCCCTATTCGCCGCGTCGCGGCGCACCCACGCCGGGCGACAATATTGGCCTGATGGTCGAAGACACCACCCGCGGCACGCGGCTGTTCTACGCCCCTGGGCTCGGCGAACTCGACGAACGCACCCGCGGCTACCTGCAGCACGCCGACTGCATCATGGTCGACGGCACCCTGTGGCAGGACGATGAGCTGATCCAAGCCGGGGTCGGCCGCGCCACCGGCCGCGACATGGGCCATCTGGCACTGTCCGGCGAGCATGGCCTGCTCGGCGAGCTCGATGCCCTGCCCGAGACCACCCGGCGCGTGCTGATCCATATCAACAACACCAACCCGATTCTCGATGAGCGCTCCGAGCAGCGCGCTGCTCTTACCGCACAGGGCATCGAGGTCGCCTTCGACGGCATGCGCCTGGAGGTGTGAACCCACGCCCGCGAGCCGCGTCACAATAACAACGCTGTTGATCATGCCAGGGAGCCGTCTATGACCGCCATCGCATCGCCGCTAAGCGACACGTCAGTTGAGGCCATGAGCCCCGACGCCTTTCGTCAGGCGCTGCTGGCCAAGGGCGACTACTACCATATCCATCACCCCTACCAGGTCGATATGGCGGCGGGCCGCGCCACGCCCGAACAGCTGCGCGGCTGGGTGGCTAACCGCTTCTACTATCAGATCAATATTCCCCAGAAGGACGCCGCGCTGCTGGCCAACTGCCCGGACGCCGCGACCCGGCGCCGCTGGATCCAGCGTCTGCTAGATCACGACGGCCACGATGACGACGGCGGCGGTATCGAGGCCTGGCTGACCCTCGGCGAGGCGGTCGGCCTGTCGCGGGATGAGCTATGGTCCCAGGAGCACGTGCTGCCCGGGGTGCGCTTCGCGGTGGACGCTTACCTCAACTTCGTGCGCCGCGCCGACTGGCGCGAAGCGGCGATCTCGTCGCTCACCGAGCTGTTCGCGCCCGAGGCCCACAAGAGCCGCCTGGATACCTGGCCGACCCACTACCCGTGGATCGACGAGGCCGGCTACGGCTACTTCCGCAAGCGCCTCAAGGAAGCCCGCCGCGATGTCGACCACGGTCTCGAGGTGGCACTCGCCGTATGCACCACCCGCGCTGCACAAGAGCGCGCGCTGGAGATCCTGCAGTTCAAGCTCGACGTGCTGTGGAGCATGCTCGACGCCATGACCCTGGCCTATCAGCTCGAGCGGCCGCCCTACCACACCGTCACCGACCAGCGCGTCTATCATCGGGGGCTGTCATGAATCAGACCGGCATCGACACGCTCGTCTATCGCCTGCGCCCCGGCTGGCGACTACAGTGGGAAGAGGCCCAGCAGCGCCACGTGCTGCTTTACCCCGAGGGCATGGTCAAACTCAACGACAGCGCCGGCGCAATTCTCGGCCAGCTCGATGGCCAACGCGATGTCGCCACGCTGATCGAGCGGCTGCAGGCGCAGTTCCCCGAGGCTCCCGATGGGGCGATCGCCGAGGACGTACACGCCTTTCTCGTCGACGCCCAGCAACAGGGCTGGATCCAGCATGACTGATCACACCGATACCGCCACTGCCAACGGTAGCCCCGGCGCACCGCTGTGGCTGCTCGCCGAGCTCACCTACCGCTGCCCGCTGCAGTGCTCCTACTGTTCGAACCCGCTGGACTTCGCCGCGGTCAAGCAGGAGCTGACCACCGACGAGTGGATCGACGTGCTGACCCAGGCGAGGGCCATGGGCGCGGTGCAGCTGGGCTTCTCCGGCGGCGAGCCGCTGGTGCGCAAAGACCTCGAAACGCTGGTCGCCGAAGCGCGGCGGCTGGGCTTCTATACCAACCTGATCACCTCGGCGCTGGGGCTCGACGAGGCGCGCATCCACGCCCTGCGCGACGCCGGCCTCGACCATATCCAGATCAGCCTGCAGGCCTCCGATCCCGACGTCGCCGCCGCAGTGGCCGGCTCGGCCAAGGCCCACGCCAAGAAGCTGGCCATGGCCCGAGCGGTCAAGGAGGCCGGCTATCCGATGGTGCTCAACGTGGTGCTGCACCGCCACAACATCGACCAACTCGACACCATCATCGCACTGTGCGACGACCTGGGCGCCGACGCCGTGGAGCTCGCCAACTGCCAGCTCTACGGCTGGGCTCACCTCAACCGCGCCGGGCTGCTGCCGAGCCAGGCCCAGCTCGAGGCCGCCGAGGCCACCACTAACCGCTGGCGGCAGCGCCTCGCCGAGCGCGACCGCGACATGCGCCTACTGTTCGTGGTGCCCGACTACTACGCCGATCGCCCCAAGGCGTGCATGGGCGGCTGGGGTTCGATCTTCATGACCGTCGCCCCCGACGGTGCGGTCCTGCCCTGCCACAGCGCCCGCATGCTGCCGATGGATTTCCCCAACGCCCGCGAACACCCGCTGCAGGAGATCTGGTACGACAGCGCCGCCTTCAACCGCTATCGCGGCGACGACTGGATGCAGGAGCCCTGCCGCAGCTGCGACGAGCGCCACAAGGACGTCGGCGGCTGCCGCTGCCAGGCCTATATGCTGACCGGCGATCCGGCGGCCACCGATCCGGTCTGCGACCTGTCGCCGGACCACCACCTGATCGAAGCGGCGCGCCGCGAGGCCGCCGACGACAGCCGCTCGGCGCAGGCGCTGACGCTGCGCAATGCACGGGAGTCGCAGGTATTCTGTCGCACCTAGGCGAGGATGCAGCATGCGACAGAATGACAGCGACCTGAGCCAGGGCCTGCCAGTGGGTAGCCGGTGCCGCGTACAGCGGCACGCCAGCGGCCTGTGGCTGATCGCCGCCGAGGTGCCCAGCGCCCACCTTGCCCGCCTGGTCGGCGCCGTCGATCTCGGCTATCTCGACGAGCCCGCGACGCGTCCCGGCCTCGCTCACCTGCTCGAACACAGCCTGTTCCTCGGCAGCCAGCGCTGCCCCGAGCCCGATGCCCTGAGCCGCTGGGTCGGCGAGCAGGGCGGCCGCTACAACGCCTATACCGGCGACATCGCCACCGACGTGCACCTGCAGCTGCCGCCTGCTGCTGCCGGGGCGGGCCTTGCGCACCTCTGCGAGCTACTGGCCAGGCCCTGCTTCGATCCGGCGCTGGTCGAGCGCGAAGTGGCGGTACTCGACGCCGAGTTTCACGCCCGGCTAGCCGACCCCGAGCTGCACCGGCTGGCGGCACTCGGCGAGCTGTGCCGACCGGGACATAGCGCCCGGCGCTGCCACGCCGGCCACGCTGCCAGCCTGGCCGGAAGCGGCGAAGGCCTGGCCGCCGAGCTGCGCGCGCTGCATCGCCACTACCGCCCCCGGCGCATGGCACTGGCGATGCTCGGCCCTCAGCCACTCGAGGAGCAGCTCGCGCTGCTGGCGCAGCATGCCGCCACGCTCGACCATGGCGCTCCACCCCCGACACCAGCACGCGAGTGGCGCTGGGCCGAACCGGGCGGCATGGCCTGGCAGCTGCCCGTCCCAGCCGCAGAGGCGGACCACTCGCACCACTGCCTAGAGCTGCTATGGCCGCTGCCTGCCGACCTGGCCAACGCCTACCGGGCCTACCTCGACGGCGTGGCAGCACGCCTCGCCGACGGCGCCCTGGCCGAGACCCTTGGCCAGGCAGCAACGCTGCGGGATATGCAGGTCACCAGCGAGCCGGCCGGCAGTGGCCCGGCGCTGTCGCTACGTCTGGATTTCGCCTCTCCTCCTCCGCCACTGAGCGAATTGCTGGCTTGCCTCTACCCGGCTCTGAACGCAGCCCTGCGGGATCCCCTTTCTCCCACCACTTGCCTTGCCGCTAACAGCACCGCAGCACTCGACCAGTGGCCGCGACGCCAAGCCCGGCGCCTCGCCGGGCAGGCCGCCAAGCCACCGGCCTCGGTGCGAAGTGACGGCCAGGCAGCCCTGGCCGCCTGGCTGGCGCCGGATCAGTGCCGGCTGCTGTGGCAGCGGCCGGCGGTAGCACGGCAGGCATCCGACTGGCGCCTCCTCGAGGAGACCGCCACACGGGTCGCGCGCCTCGTGCTGCCAGCGGCCAGCCCAGCGTTCGCCCCAGCGCCGCGCCAGGCACCGCGACTCGACGTAGCGCCAGCCGGCACGCCCAGCGGCGCATACTGGCTCGGTCGGCCGCCCTGGCCAGTGGCCGAACGCGAGGCCCAAGCCATCAGCCACTGCGCCCTGAGCTGGCCAGCGCCCGACTCCTCCCCCCGACTGACCCACTGGCGTCGGCGCTGCCTGGCCCTGGGGCAGGCGGCCAGGGCACAGGGCGCAAGGCTGCAGCTCGGCGGCGACCGCCTCGGCGACTGGCTGATCGCCAGCGGCACGCCGGCCCAGGTGCGCGGCCTGGCCGAGCAGGCCCTGGCCGCCTGGCCGGCTGACGAGCGTGACCATGCCGCCGACTCACCCACCGTCGGGCTGATTGCTCAGCGACTGCTCGGCCGGCTGGAAAGCGCCCCATCGCCGGCCAACGACCACACGGCGTTCGCGCCCTTGTGCTGGGCCAGTGACGCCGCCAGCCCCGGCGACCTGCTGGCGCGGTGCCCGGCACTGCCGGGCACGCCGAAGCCGCCCGCCGAACCGAGCGACACGATCTGGCTCGCTCCCCAGGCCAGCGATCACGCGGTGATGCTCGAGGTGATGGGCATGGATGCCAGCTCGCGCAGCCGCTGGCTACTGCGCCTGCTCGGTCAGTGCCATGATGCCGCCTTCCAGCAGGCACTGCGCCAGCGCCAGGGGCTTGGCTACGCCGCCGCGGTGCGCTACCGCGAGGCGGCGGGCTGGCCGCGACTCGGCTATGTGGTGCAGTCGCCACATGCCGATAGCGACACGCTGCGCGCCGCCATCGACGCCTTCATTAGCGCCGAGGCGGTACCGCTGGCGAATATCTCGGTTGCGGCGCTGGACGTCCAGCGCCGCGGACTGCTGGCCCGCCATGGCCCACCCGAGACCTACCCGGCCGCCCTCGAGCAGGTATGGCAGACGCTGCGCCAAGCACCGCCCCCGGCGGGCAAATCGGTGCTGCCACGGCACCTCGGCAGCCCCTGGCAGCAAGCAGCACAGCGCCTTGCCGACGTGCTCCCCGAGGACCTGCTCGGGACAGCCGAGGCCTTGCGCGCGGGCCGCCTGCCGCGACGCTGGTGGTATCACCGCCCGGCCGACTGAGCCTGGCCAGCACGGCTGATCCCCCACCACTATTGCCAGTCAGCAATATTGCCCCTCGGCAACGCAGTTATTCCGCTGCCGCACAATCCCCCCTCCGAAGCTCACCTAGACTGTGATCAACGTTCACTGCTGCATTAGCCACTCTATATGGGTCGTTCGCCCCCTTGCATAACAACAACAGGAGTCCGCCAATGAAGTCACGCGCCGCAGTCGCACTTGAAGCCGGCAAGCCGCTGGAGGTCACCGAGGTCGACGTCGAAGGGCCCAAGGCCGGCGAGGTGCTGGTGCGCATCAAGGCCACCAGCGTCTGCCACACCGACGCCTACACCCTGTCCGGCGCCGACCCCGAGGGCAACTTCCCGGCGGTGCTCGGCCACGAGGGGGCCGGCATCGTCGAGGAGGTCGGCGAGGGCGTCACCTCGCTGGCCGTCGGCGACCACGTCATCCCGCTCTATACCGCCGAGTGCGGCAAGTGCAAGTTCTGCCTCTCCGGCAAGACCAACCTGTGCGGCAGCGTGCGTGCCACCCAGGGCAAGGGGCTGATGCCCGACGGCACCAGCCGCTTCTCGCTGGACGGCCAGATGCTGCACCACTACATGGGCTGCTCGACCTTCTCGGAGTACACCGTGCTGCCCGAGGTCTCTTTGGCCAAGGTCTCCAAGCAGGCGCCGCTGGACAAGATCTGCCTGCTCGGCTGCGGCGTGACCACCGGCATCGGCGCGGTGCTCAACACCGCCAAGGTCGAGCCGGGTTCCACCGTCGCGGTGTTCGGCCTCGGCGCCATCGGCCTGGCGGTGATCCAGGGCGCGCAGATGGCCAAGGCCTCGCGGATCATTGCCATCGACGTCAATCCCGACAAGTTCAAGCTGGCCGAGCAGTTCGGCGCCATCGAGTTCGTCAATCCCAAGGACTACGCGGACCCGATCCAGCAGGTGATCGTCGACCTCACCGACGGCGGCGTCGACTACTCCTTCGAGTGCATCGGCAACGTCAACGTGATGCGCTCGGCGCTGGAGTGCTGCCACAAGGGCTGGGGCGAGTCGATCATCATCGGCGTGGCCGGGGCCGGCGAGGAGATCTCGACGCGGCCGTTCCAGCTGGTCACCGGGCGGGTCTGGAAGGGCTCGGCGTTCGGCGGGGTCAAGGGTCGCACGGAGCTGCCGGGCTACGTGGAGCGCTACATGAACGGCGAGCTGAAGATCGATGAGTTCGTCACCCACGACATGCCGTTCGAGCAGAT
>NZ_FNGH01000001.1:152992-490062 GCF_900102875.1 Franzmannia pantelleriensis | reverse complement strand
CAGCCAGCTCTCCGAGATCATCGCCGTAGAGAGCGCCGACACCTTCCAGCGGCCGATCTACGCCGGCAACGCCATCGCCACGGTCAAGAGCGACGACCCGCTCAAGGTGATCAGCGTGCGCACCACCGCTTTCGACGCCGTCAGTACCACGGGTAGCGCCGCCATCGAAACCGTCGATCATGTCGCCGACAACGCCCAGTCGCGCTTCGTCACGGAAGCGCTTGCGCAGTCCGACCGTCCCGAGTTGGGCGGTGCCAAGATCGTCATCTCCGGCGGCCGCGGCATGGGCAACGGCGACAACTTCAAGCTGCTCGACGGCATCGCCGACAAGCTGGGGGCAGCGATTGGCGCCTCCAGGGCGGCGGTGGACGCCGGCTTCGTGCCCAACGACATGCAGGTCGGCCAGACCGGCAAGATCGTCGCGCCGGACCTGTATATCGCGGTGGGCATCTCGGGTGCCATCCAGCACCTGGCGGGGATGAAGGACTCCAAGGTGATCGTGGCGATCAACAAGGACGAGGAGGCGCCGATCTTCCAGGTTGCGGATTACGGTCTCGTTGGCGATTTGTTCGAGGTCCTGCCCGAGCTGGAGAGCAAGCTGTAAGGCAAGCGTTAGCGATAACCGCCAACGCAAAGGGCCCCTCGCGGGGCCCTTTGTCGTATCAGGCCGCGCTTAGGTGTTCGCTGACGTATTCGAGGTGGTAGTCACTGTCGCCGAGATAGTGGTCGAACATCACCAGATGCTTGGCGTAGTGGGACACCAGGCACTCCTCGGTCATGCCCATGGCGCCGTGCAGTTGGATGGCCTGCTCGGCGACGAAGCGCGCGGCCTCGCCGCAGTAGGCCTTGGCCGCGGCGATACGATAGTCGCGTTCTGGGGCAGGGCGGTCGAGGCTGGTGGCGGCCAGAATGGCCATGGAACGTGCCTGTTCGAGGTGCAGGTGCATGTCGACCATGCGGTGCTGCAGCGTCTGGAAGGTGGAGAGCGGCGTGCCAAACTGGCGGCGCTCCTTGAGGAAGGCGAGGGTCTGCTCGCAGCTGGACTGCATGGCGCCGACTGCCTGGGCGCACAGCGCCGCGATGCCGACAGCGAAGGTGGCATCCAGCGCTGCAGCGGCATTCTCACTGAGGCAGGCTTGCCCGTCCAGCGTCACGCTCTCCAGTATCAGGTCGCTGGCCGGTTGACCATCCATGGTGCGGTAGTCGCTGCGGGTCAGTCCCGGGGTGCCGGGGGGGATCAGGAAGATACCCAGGCGGTCCGCGTCGGGATGCTCGCCGGCGATACGGGCAGTCACCAGGATGGCGGCGGCGGCGTCTGCTCCCATTACCAGTTGCTTGCTTCCATCGAGGCGCCAGCCATTGCCATGACGCTGGGCGCTAGTGGCGATGGCATGAATATCGTAGCGGGCGCTGCTTTCCTGCCACGCCAGTGCAAGCTGGTGTTCCCCTTCGAGCAGGGGCGTTAGCCAGCGGGCGCGTTGGTCCGCGTCGGCAAGCCTGGCCAGCAGGTCGCCGGGAAGCAGTAGCCCGGCAAGGTAGGGTTCCGGTACCAGGCCGTGGCCCAGTGCCTGCATGGTGATCATCAGGTCGGTGCCGTCACCGCCCAGACCGCCGACGCTCTCGTCAAAGGGCATGTGCAGCAGGCCCAGCTCGGCGAAGGTGTGCCACAGGGGGGAGCACTGGCCGGCAGCCAGGTCGGGCTGGCTGGCGCGTCGTTCCGGCGCGGGCTGGTCGGCGACCAGCCGTTCCAGCGTCTCGGCGAGCATGCGCTGCTCGTCGCTATAGGAAAAGTCCATGCTGGCTCCTTACATGCCGAGGATCGTCTTGGCGACAATGCTCTTCTGTATTTCGTTGGAACCGCCGTAGATGGAAAGCTTGCGGCGGTTGAAGTACTGCGGGCTGGCGGCAGCCGCCTCAGCCATTTCGACATCGGCAAGCTCGGCGTCACCGTAAAGAAAATCCGGGAAGAAGGGCAGAGCCGCCGGCCCCAGTGCGCGGCGTGTCAGGTCGCTCAATTCCTGGCGTAGCTCCGAGCCACGCACCTTCAGCAGCGAGCTTTCGGCGCCGGGGACGCCGCCATCACGAGCGGCGGCGATGACCCGCAGATTGGTGACCTCGAGTGCCATCAGTTCGAGTTCCGCCTTGACCACGCGCTGACGGAAAATCGGCTGTTCCAGGAGTGGTTTGCCACGATGCTGAAGTCGCGACGCCAGTGCCTTGAGGTGGTGCAGCGCCTGCTTGGCATGCCCCAGACCGGCGATACCGGTCCGTTCATGGGTCAGCAGGAACTTGGCGCAGGTCCAGCCCTCGCCCTCGGCGCCGACGCGATTTGCCACCGGCACGCGGACGTCCTCGAGAAAGACCTCATTGACCTCATGGGCACCATCCAGGGTGATGAGCGGCCGCACGCTGACCCCCGGGGTCGCCATGTCGATCAGCAGGAAGCTGATACCGGCCTGCTTCTTGGCGTTGGGGTCGGTGCGGACCAGACAGAACATCATGTTGGCGTGCTGGCCCAGGGTGGTCCAGGTCTTCTGACCGTTGACCACGTAGTAGTCTCCGTCGCGCTCGGCGCGGGTGCGCAGGCTGGCCAGGTCGGAGCCGGCGCCAGGCTCGGAATAGCCTTGGCACCACCAGTCTCGGTTGTCGAGGATGCGCGGCAGATAGTGGCGCTGCTGCGTCTCGCTGCCGAATTTCATCAGTACCGGGGCCACCATGTTGACGCCGAACGGCACCACTGTCGGTGCGTGCGCGGCAGCGCACTCCTCGTCGAAGATATGACGCTGCACGGGGCTCCAGCCAGGACCACCGTGTGCCGCGGGCCAGTTGGCGCCAAGCCAGCCGTGTTCGCCGAGCAGGTTTTGCCAGTGGATATGGTCATCGGTGGTGAGGCGTCGACCCAGCCGCACGCGTTCACGAATGGCGGCGGGCAGGGAGGTCTCGAGGAAGTGGCGCACCTCCTGACGAAATGCCTGCTCCTCGGCGGTGAAAGTCAGGTTCATGAAACGATCTCCGAGGTGTCGGATAGCGCCAGGCTTGCCTGGCGATGAGGGCCGCCGAGGTGGCGGGGATAGCCCAGCGCCTCGATGGCGAGCAGGTCGATATCGCTGTGGCGATAGCTCCAGCCGCGATCGGCAAGGATGAGGCTGATGGCCTCCATGGCTGCATGGGGATCGCCGCTGCCGTCGCCTGCCGCGTCCGTAAGTGCGGCCAGCAGGCTACCGCGGTGGCTGACCACCACGCCCTGATGCAATCCCTTGAGCAGATTGGCGACGGCCTGCTGCTGCGTCGGTTCAGTGTCGAGTGAGACCAGCTCTGCCAGTGCCCCCCGGGCCGGTAGTACCAGGGCCAGCTCGGTGTCTAGCGTGTCGAGCTGGCTGGCCTGGGTATCTGCGATAAGCGCAATACGCAGGCACGCCTCGGGACAGTGAGTCGCCTCTGCTGCCGGAGCGATCAGGCAGGCCTGGGTCGAGGCATCCGCTGAGGCGGACAGGGTGACGCCGGTGCGCTCGGCGCTGCGCTCCAGCTGTTGAAACAGGGGATGCTGGCCGAGTAGTGCAACCCGGGTGATGGCCGTTGACTCATCTGCTCCGGGGACCTTGTGTGGGGTGCGGGCGGCAAAGAAGGCATGGATCAGTCCCGCCCGTTGGGGCGAGTCCATGCACGCCAGGAATAGCTCGCGTTCTCGGCGCAGGCCTGCGTTCAGGCTGATGTCGGTGCTGGCGGCAATCGCCTCAATGCAGCGGAACGGCGAATAGAGCGCCGGGTCCTCGGCCTCGAGCCTGGCGCGGTAGTCGGCAATGGCGTCGGGATTGGCGCTGGGCGCCGGCAGATTGCCTGTCACGCGAGGCGTGAAAGTGCCGGCGAGCATCTCCCGGACCACTGCCAGGCCGGCCTCTAGGGGGCTGTCGGTGTCGCTGAGGGTATCGATAATGCCCAGCGTCAGTGCCTCCTCGGCGCTGGCAAAGCGCCCGCTGGTAATCAGATCCAGCGCCGCCTCGACGCCGGTGAGCCGCGGCAGCCGCTGGGTGCCGCCGGCCCCGGGGAGCAAGCCGAGCTTGACCTCGGGCAGGCCTACCCGGGTGCCGGGCAGAGCGACGCGGAACTGGCAACCCAGCGCCACTTCGAGCCCGCCGCCCAGGGCGGTGCCGTGGAGTGCTACCACGAGGGGTTTGGCACTCGCCTCCAGGTGACAGATGACGTCGGTCAGCAGCGGTGGCTGGGGCGGTTTGCCAAACTCTCGAATGTCCGCACCGGCGATAAAGGTGCGGCCCTTGGCGACGACTAGCAGGGCGCGGGCCTGGTCGTCCTCGTTGCCACGTGTCACCGCATCGACCAGGCCTTGGCGCACTGCCTGGCCGAGGGCATTGACCGGCGGGTTGTCGATGCTGATGACGCCGACATCGTCATGCCGCTGGTAGGTCACCGGTGTCGTCATAGGTCATCACTCCCAGTGTCAGCCGTAAGGGGAATAGCGAAATGCATAGGGGCACTCATGGGTCGACGGTGGGCGGCATGGAGACCGCGCGTGGCTGGGCGTGGCGCTGGCTCCAGCGGGCCAGCAGCACCGCAGGTACCAGGGCGGCGAGGGCAAAGCCGAACAGTTCAACCTGGCTGAGCGGCACCATGCCACCGCCGGGCAAGGCGAACAGCAGGCCTGCCACCAGCACCAGCCCACGCACCACTATTTCGTAGAGGGCACCGACGCCGAGCCTGCCCACGCCGATCAGGTAGCCTTGCATGGCCGACGCGAACAGCACGATACCGACCAGTGCCTGGACGAACACCAGACCGATCTGCAGCGGCTCGCCCTGCATGATGAGGGCCGGGTTGAGCACGAACAGGAACGGGATAAAGTAGATCACGCTGCCCAGACGCATGGCCTGCAGGCCGGTCGCCATGGGTCGGGCGCCCGCGACTGTTGCGGCGGCGAAGGCGCCCAGCGCCACCGGCGGCGTGATGAAACTCAGCATGCCCCAGTAGAGGATGAACATGTGCACGGCCATGGGATCGAGCCCACCGCCCTGGATCAGGGCCGGCGCCAGTGCCACCGCGAGGAAGATATAGGCCGCGGTGACGGTCATGCCAATGCCGAGCACGAAGCTGGTCAGCGCGCCCATGATCAGCAGTAGCGGCACACTGCCGCCGGCAATATGGATGAAATCATTGGCGATGGTGCCTGAGAGGCCGGTCATCGACAGTGCGCCGACCAGCATGCCGACGCCGGCCAGGATCGCGATCAGTTCGGCAAACAGCTTGGCAGCTGAGGAGAGTGTCTCGCCTAGTTCCTTGAAGCCCCAGCGGTTGTGGCGGGAGAACTGGTTGAGCACCAGCAGCAGCGCTGTGGCGTAGAAGGGGGCCACTGCTTCACGCTGCATCACCAGCAGCATCCACACGAGCAGCGCAAAGACGAAGATGAAGTACCAGCCTTCCTTGAGTGTCTGCCACAGCGAGGGCAGTTCCACGACTGGAAGCCCCTTGATGTCATGACGCGCGGCATAGGCGTCAATCTGGATGAACAGGCCGAGAAAATAGAGGACCGAGGGGATGACGGCAGCCAGCGCCACGGCCGAGTAGGGCACGTCGAGAAACATCGCCATGACGAAGGCCGTGGCACCCATCACCGGGGGCATCAGTACACCGCCGGTAGAGGCACAGGCTTCGACGCCGCCGGAAAAGGAGCGGCCCATGCCGATACGTCGCATGGCGGGAATTGACAGCACGCCGGTGGTCAGCACGTTGCTGATCACGCTGCCACTCATCGAGCCCATCAGACCGCTGGAGAAGATCGATACCTTGGCGGGCCCGCCGCGGACGTGGCCAAGCAGGGCAAAGGCAAGGTTGATGAAGAACTTGCCGCCGCCGCTCTTCTGCAGCACTACGCCAAACACCAGGAAGCCTATCACCAGGCCGGCAAAGGCCTGCAGCGGCACCCCCATGATGCTCTCGGTGCTCATGGTGTGGTACATGGCGGTTTCTTCCAGCGACGACGGAAAGGCCTGAATCGGCCCCGGCACGATATCCGCCACCAGCGGGTAGAGCGAGAAACAGCTGACGATGATCGCGATTGGCCAGCCCCCGGCACGGCGAGCGGCTTCAATGATCAGCAGCCAGTAGGCGTAGCTGGCGACGACTGCCGTATCCGGAGCGGCAAAGGCCCAGCCGCGCTGAAGGATCGAGTCGGCGTAATAGACGAAGTAACCGCCCACCACCAGTGTGATGGCGCTGAGCAGATAGTCGTACCAGGGAACAGGTCGCTCCTGTGCAGCGGCGCTGATCGGCCATAGCAGGTAGACCAGTGGCAGCAGCAGGGCCACCACGGCGTAGTAAAACTGGGTTTCCAGGCCGGTGACGACAGTCAGCCAGCCAATGTTGAACAGGTAGTCCAGCGTCATCAGCATCAGCACGGTGGTGATGGCACCGGGCAGCCAGCGGATGGGCTTTGGCAGCGTGCGGATCTGAGTGATCTTTTCCTTGGCCTGCTGGGGGCTGGCGGGGGGCGTAGCTGTGGTCATGGCGGCGTCCGTGAAGCAAATGGGGCGGTGTGCACCGCCCCGTGTGATCACTCGAAGATCGGCTCGAAACCGGCATCATCCAGCGCGGCGGCTCTGGCTTGCATCCAGGCATCGGTGAAGTCGTCCTCATCGCTTGGAGCATCACCGATGAAGTCATCCCAGGCCTGCTTCAGCAGCGTTTGACGTTCGACCAGCTGTTCCTGATGGGCTTGCATCTCGTCGGTCCAGACATCGATGTCGCGGTAGTACTCGACGACCGCATCGTGGAAGGGCACCACCCATTCCAGGTCCTGGTACTCGAGCGCATAGCCCACGGCCCCGGGAGCGTTGTCCTTGTAGTCGTCGTAATTGTTCTGGAGCGCCTTGATCAGGCTGTAGGCGACGGTGTCGTCGAGGTCTTGGTTGGCGACCACGATCGGGTAGGGGTAGCTGGCACTGGCCACCGGATTGTCTTCGCTGACGCCCCCCGCGCCCGCGGTGACTTCATGGGGGCGGAAGTAAGGTGCGACGGCCATCATGCGCGCCCAGCCGGCTTCGTCATCAGGGTCGAGTACCGGCCAGCTGATGCCACGCGGGCTGCTGGCCAGCTGCTGAGCCGGAGGGGTGACGGTAGTGGTGAACGACGCATCGACATCACCGGCGATAATGCCATCGAACGAGCGGCTGTAGCCGGGGAAGTCGACGCGCTCTACGTCATCCCAGGTCAGGCCTCCGAAAGCGAGGTAGGCCTCGGTGCCCTTGTTGAGTGCATCGTCACCGCGGATATAGGCAACGCGCTTGCCGGCCAGGTCGGCGGGGGTTTCCACGTCGAGGTCGCCGGCAACGGCCAGGGAAAGGCCAAACGATGCCGTCGAGGTGGTGATTACCCGCAGCGGCTGGGGCCCCCAGTCGCGGTCGGCAAACATCATCACGCCTTCGGCGCCGTAGTAGCTGGCAATGCCGCAGGCGCACAGGTCGACACGACCCTGCTTGAGCGGCGTCATGCGCGAGACGTCGTTGTCGCCGGGCAGGATCCGCACCGATGAGCCGTGTTGGGACTGCAGCATATTGCCTATCGCAACGGCTTGGGCATAGCCGCTGGAGTTGGTGCCGTAGGCGGTCCAGGCCATGGTGCTGGGAAGATTGATCTCACTCGACTGCGCCACGGCGCTGGCCAGTAGCGTGAGAGGAAGAGTGGCGACAGCAAGTCGGCGAGTGATCTGGCGCATGCGAGGCTCCTCGTGAGCTTTCCGGGATTGTTGGTG
The DNA here is from genome assembly GCF_900102875.1 of Franzmannia pantelleriensis. Taxonomy (GTDB): domain Bacteria; phylum Pseudomonadota; class Gammaproteobacteria; order Pseudomonadales; family Halomonadaceae; genus Franzmannia; species Franzmannia pantelleriensis. The sequence continues at coordinate 482,303 of NZ_FNGH01000001.1, read as the reverse complement.
TTGTTCTGTTATGCGTATTCTGCTCTGCGGTACTGTGTTTCGAAAACTGATTTCGATAGTAGGGAAGCTGCCCGGTGGGTGTCAAACGGCCGGGCGAAATGGCTGGCGACGGAATATGCTGGGAACTACCGAGCAACTCTATGATTTCAGGAGGCTAACTGCCTGGAGGGGGGAGATGGACGGCAGGCATGGCAGTAGCGTTTAGACGAATGTCTAGTGCGATAGCGCGAGAGCAACCCGCCAGCGATCAGGCGGGCTTGCTGAGCTCACTCCAGGCGGCATAGGTACTCAGGAAGACGCGGCCGGTGATCTCATCGAGGAAGTGGCTGCGATTGAGCTGGTCCATGACCGGCCCCTTGACCTCCGCCAGGTGCAGGGTGACGTTGGAGTCCTTGAGGCGGGCGTTGATGGCGTCGAGGCTCTCCAGCGCCGAGGCGTCGATCAGATTGACCGCCGAGCAGATCAGCACTACGTGCTCCAGCTCTGGGCGACTGGCGACCAGGTCGTAGACGGTGTCCTCGAGGTAGCGGGCGTTGGCGAAGTAGAGGCTCTCGTCGATGCGCAGCAGGGCGAGGTGGCTGGCGGTCTCCACTTCGTGACGGGTCAGGTTGCGGAAGTGCTCGGTGCCAGGTACTCGGCCGACCAGGGCGCTGTGGGGGCGGCTGGTACGATACAGGAATAGGCCGATGGAAAGCGCGACACCGGCGATGATGCCGGCTTCCACGCCTTCGACCAGCGTCAACAGAATGGTTACCGCCATGGCTGCGAAGTCACTGCGTGAGTAGTGCCAGGTCTGGCGCAGCATGTCGATATCCACCAGGGTCAGGATCGAGACCGTGATGGTCGCCGCCAGCGTTGCGATCGGCAGGTAGTAGAGCAGCGAGGTCATCGACAGCGTGACCAGGGCGATGCCCAGCGCGGCGAAGGCACCGGCGGCGGGGGTCTGGGCGCCGGCATCGAAGTTGATCACGGTGCGTGACAGTCCGCCGGTGACCGGCATGCCGCCGCTGAGGCCGGCGGCGACGTTGGCACCGCCAAGGCCAATCAGCTCCTGATTGGGTGAAATCCGCTGCCGCCGCTTGGCGGCGAGCATCTGGCCCATCGAGATCGACTCGACGAAGCCCACCAGGCTGATCAGCAGTGCGGGGATCAACAGCGCGCGCCACAGCGACAGTTCGCTGACCGGCAGCGTCAGCGGCGGCAGCCCTTGGGGAATGGCACCGACCACCGCCACGCCGCCTGCCGCCAGGTCCCAGTGCCAGGTGGCCAGGGTGGTGGCGATGACCGCGAATACCGGACCGGCCTTGGCCAGCAAGTCGGCGATCCCGGCAGCGAGCCCTAGTCGGCGTAGGGTATCGCGCCCGTAGCGGCGCATCAGGATCAGGAACGTCAGGGTGCCCAGGCCGATCACCAGGGTGGGCAGGTGGATGGCGCCGAGATTGGGGATCAGGGTGACAAGGCGTTCGAGCAGGGTGAAGCCGCTGCTCTCGATGCCCAGCATGCTGCCCGTCTGGCTGGCGGCGATCAGGATCCCGGAAGCAGTGAGAAAGCCCGAAATCACTGGGTGGCTGAGAAAGTTGGTGAAGAAGCCCAGCTTCATCAGTCCCATGGCGGCGAGCATGCCGCCCGACAGCAGCGACAGCACCAGCGCTGCCTGCAGGTATTCCAGGCTGCCCGGGCTTGCCACCGCCGACAGGGCGGCACCGGTCATCAGTGCGATAATCGCCACCGGGCCAACCGCGAGGGTACGGCTGGTACCGAACAGGCAGTACACCAACTGCGGCAGAATACTGGCGTAGAGCCCCACCACCGCCGGCAGGCCGGCGAGAATGGCATAGGCCAGCGATTGCGGAATCACCATCACGGTGACGATGATGCCGGCCAGCAGGTCGGCACCGAAAAGACGGCGATGGTAGTGGGGCAGCCAGGCGAATATCGGCAGGTAGCGCTTGAGCATTAAGGCCCCGTGTCGGCAGGCGATATGGCATTGATTCTTTTGATAAGCACCAAAGGTTACCGGAAATTAGCCGCGATGTTGACCGATAAGCGACGGCAAGGAGGTAACATGCGGCATTCAGGATCTGGATGCGAGACGACCATGTCACTTGATGCCGACTACCTCGAAGAGCAGCTTTTGGTGCTGCTGGGAATACCCTCGCCGTCACTGCATACCGCCGACATTGCCGACCATCTGGCGGCGGAGCTGGTGCGACTGGGCCTGGTGACCCGGCGTACCGTGCGTGGCGATCTGCTTGCCGAGGCGCCGGGCGCCATGCCGCGGCGGGCGATCACCGCGCATATGGATACCCTCGGCGCGATGGTGGTGCGACTCAAGGACAACGGCCGGCTGGCGGTGCGACCGATCGGCTCATGGAATGCACGCTTCGCCGACGGCGCGCGGGTCAAGTTGCACGGCGAGTCGGGAGCGGTACTGGCGGAGGGAACACTGCTGCCGACCAAGGCCTCTGGACACGTGTATAACGAGGCGGTCGACCGGCTGCCGGCGGACTGGGCGCATATCGAGCTGCGCCTGGATCTGGTCGAGACCTCGCCGGCAACGCTACGCGAGCAGGGCATCGAGGTGGGGGCGTTGGTCAGCGTTGATAGCCAGCCCCGTGTCACCGACAGCGGCTTTATCAATGCGCGGCACCTCGACAACAAGGCGGCCATCGCCTGTTTGCTGGCGGCGCTTCGCGCGGGTGGCCTGCCGCAGGATGTGCGCCTGGTATTCTCCTGTGCCGAGGAGCTGGGCGTGGGCATCAGCCAGGTGATGTTCGATGGCGTCGAGGAGGTGCTCAACCTGGATATCGCCGCCCAGGGCGAAGGCCAGAACGTCTGCCATGATGGCGTGACGATTGCGATGCTCGACTCGCTGGGCCCCCTGCATCCCGTTGCCACCCGGCGACTGATAGCGCTGTGCCGCCAGCACCAGATTCCCTTCACCCGCGACTGCTTTCCCTACTACTACTGCGACGGCGACGCTGCCGCCAAGGCCGGTCTCGACGTACGCAATGCGCTGGCCTGCTTCGGTGCCGATGCCTCTCACGGCTGGGAGCGGGTGCATCGCGACTCGCTGCTGGCGCTGAGTCGACTGGTAAGTGCCTGGTTGCCGACATCGGACTCGGGCAGCTAGGTGCCGGGCGTGGATTTGCCCGGCCAGTGCCCCTGCAGGGCCAGATACTCGCGGCTGGGTGGGCTGGCCGCGCCGCCGGCCTTGAAGAAGGTCTTCTCCAGCATCGCCTCACGCGCTTCCATCAGTGACTGAGCGTCGCGCATGTGGTCGGCCATGACCCGGCTCGCTCGTTCGGCATCGCCATCGCGCAGCGCCGCGATCAGCTGCTGCTGATAACCGTGACCGCGCTGGCGCAGCTCCGGGTAGGGATGCTGGTAGATGCGCTGGCAGACGGTGTGATTCATCAACAGTCGAATCGGATAGCGGCACATCAGTGCCAGCAGCGGGTTGGGGCAGTGTTCTACCAGCAGTAGGTGAAACTCGAGCTCCTTGTGGCGCTGGGTGCGCTCCTCGTCGAGGGTGGCCGGGGGATGGTCGTAATAGGCCATAACGGCCTCCAGGCCGGCGAAGGCCTCGGCGTCGAGCAGCCCCGTGATGCTGGCCACCAGCGCCGGCTCCAGCTGCTTGCGCACCTCGTAGATATCGTGGATGGTCGGCGGGCGAAAGAAGAAGTAGTTGCCGAGCAGCTCCATGCTGCGGTCGGCGCTGACCTCGGCGATAAAGGCGCCGCCCTTGGGCCCGGTACGCGTCTGGATCAGGCCCTGGGACTCGAGGGCGCGCAATGCCTCGCGAATGGTGCCCTTGGACGCACCCAGGGCATCGATCAGGTGCTGCTCCTGGGGCAGCCGATCCCCGGGGATCAGGCCCTGCTCGGCGATATAGTCCTTGAGCGCCTCGGCGATGACCTCGGTGCGCTTGCGGCGCGGCGATGACGTGCTCATGAGGCTCCCGGGGTGGCGGTGGTCGAGGCGCTAGCCTGCCACGCCCCTCGCTCGGGGTACAGGCACGCCGCGCGATGACCGCCGCCGCTGAGTGCCTCGAGAGGCGGTGGTGCCTGGCGGCAGGCATCGCGGGCCTTGGGGCAGCGCGGCGCAAAGGCGCAGCCGGGCGGTGGGTCGAGGGGATCAGGCAGCTCGGCGGCCGTGGATTCGGCGGTGATCGGCGGCCCGCCGGGCACCGGTGCGCTGCTCAGCAGCAGCCGGGTGTAGGGATGCGCCGGCTGGCTGAACAGACGGCGTGCCGGGGCTTCTTCCACCACCCGTCCAAAATACATCACCGCGATGCGCTGGCTGATGGTCTCGACCACCGACAGGTCGTGACTGATGAACAGGTAGGTGAGGTCGAATTCGGCCTTTAGCCGGCGCAGCAGCTTGAGGACCTGGGCCTGGACCGAGACATCCAGCGCCGACACTGGTTCGTCGAGTACCAGCACGTCGGGTTCGGCGGCCAGTGCCCGGGCGATGCCGATGCGCTGGGCCTGACCGCCGGAGAACTCGTGGGGATAGCGGCTCACGAACTCCGGGCGCAAATTGACCACCTCGAGCAGCTCAGCAATACGCGCGTCGAGGGCCCGTCCGGACAGGCCGCGCAGGTGCTTGAGGGGCGCGGCCAGGATATCGCGGATGCGCATGCGCGGGTTGAGCGAGCTAAGCGGGTCCTGAAAGACGTACTGGATGCGCCGCGACAGCGCGTGGCGGTCGAGGCGGCGCATGGCTTGCAGGTCCTCGCCGGCAAACCGAATCTCACCGCCACTGGGGGTGTCGAGTCCGACCAGCATGCGCGCCAGGGTCGACTTGCCGCAGCCGGACTCGCCGACGATACCCAGGGTTTCGCCACGTGCCACCTGCAGATCGACACGCTGTACGGCATGCACCCCGGGCTTGGGGATGCCCAGCAGGCTGCGGCCGCCGCCGAAGGTGCGGGTCAGGCCGGTGATATCGAGCAGCGGTTCAGGCATGGGCAGCTCCGGTCGTCGTGCGGTTGGCCAGCGGCTTGATGCAGCGCACCTGACGCTCGCCGTCGCTGGCGATCAGCGCGATCTCACCTTCACGGCAGCGCGGCTCCACCAGGTCACAGCGATCGGCGAAAGCACAGCCGGACGGCAAGGCGTTGGCGGCCGGCGGTAGACCGGGGATTGCCGCCGGCTCGTGGTCGGGGTCGCCGAGGCGCGGCACGCAGTCGATCAGCCGCCGCGTATAGGGGTGGCGTGGATTGGCCAGCAGCTCCTGAGTGGGACCCACCTCGACGATGCGTCCGGCGTACATGACCGCCACCCGATCGCACACCTGGGATACCACCCCGAAGTCGTGGGTGATGAACAGCACGGAGGTGCCTTGCGCCTCGCGCAGGCGCTTGAGCAGGGTGAGGATCTGCGCCTGGACCGTGACGTCCAGCGCGGTGGTCGGTTCATCGGCGATGATCAACTGCGGGTCGTTGGCCAGCGCCATGGCGATCCCGACCCGCTGGCGCATGCCGCCGGACAGCTCGTGGGGGTACTGCGAGGCGCGACGCTCGGGGTTAGGGATACGTACCTGGCCGAGCAGCTCAACGGCACGCTGATGGGCAGCCTGGCGCGATAGTGGCTGGTGGGTGCGAAGCGCCTCGATCAGCTGATCACCGACCTTGATCAGCGGGTGCAGAGTGGAGAGCGGGTCCTGGAACACATAGGCCACCTGGTTGCCGCGCACCCTGCGCAGCTCACGGATGCCGAGGTCGAGCAGATCGCGGCCCTGGAAGTGGACGTGACCGCCGCTGATCACGCCCGGCGGCGAGGCGACAAGGCCCAGCAGCGAGAGCGCGGTGACCGACTTGCCGGAGCCCGACTCGCCGACCAGCCCCAGGCACTCGTTGGGCTTGAGGCTGAAGCTCACCCCGTTGACCGCGCGGTAGGTCTCGCGACCGACCTCAAAGTCAGTATGCAGGTCGTCGACCTCGAGCAGCGCTGATGCCTGGCCAGGAACGCGCACGACATCATCGACCTTGACATGTTGCCGGCGACGCAGACGAGTCATGGGTGCCGGGCGCGACAACGCACCGGATTTGAGGCGCGGGTCGAGGGCATCGCGTACCCCGTCGCCGAGCAGGTTGATGCTCATCACCAGCAGGAAGATCGCCAACCCCGGTAGAGTCGCCACGTGGGGGGCGTTGATGATCATCCGCCGGCCTTCGCCGAGCATCGAACCGAGGTCGGCCTGTGGCGGCTGGGCGCCGAGGCCGAGGAAACTCAGTCCGGCGGTTTCGAGGATCATCCAGCCGACGGTCGTCGACAGGGTGATGACGATCACCGGTAGCACGTTGGGCAGTATCTCGCTGACCAGAATGCGCAGGTCGCCCTTGCCTGACAGCCGCGCGGCGTCGACGAACTCGCGATGGGCGATGCTCACCGTGGCGCCGCGGATATTACGCGCGAAGAACGGAATATTGACGATAGCAATGGCGTAGAGCGCATTCATCAGCCCGGGCCCCAGCACGGCGACGATGGCCAAAGCCAGCAGGATGTAGGGAAATGCCATCAGCATGTCGATGCCGCGCATCAGGGTGTTATCGGTACGTCCGCCGAAGTAGCCTGCCACTAGCCCGATCGTCGAGCCGATCAAGGCAGCCACCAGCGAGGCGGCGATGCCCACTGCAAGGCTGACCCGCAGGCCCCACAGCAGGCGCGAGAGGATGTCGCGGCCCAGCTGATCGGTGCCCAGCCAGTGACCGTCGGAGAGTGGCGGCTGGAGACGATTGGCGGGATTGGTGGCGTTGGGCTCGAGCAGCGGCAGCAGCGGCGTGATCAGGGCCAGCAGCACCAGCGCCAGAAGCAGGATGCCGCCGAAGGCCGCCAGGCGGTTGCGCGCCAGCAGTTTGAGGAATGCCATCATGCCTTGATCCTCGGGTCGAGCCAGTACTGCAGCAGGTCGGCGCACAGATTGAACAGCACATAGCTGGCGGCCACCACCAGCACGCCGCCCTGCACCAGCAGAATGTCGCGAGTGGAGATGGCGTTGACCAGCATGCGGCCGATGCCCGGCCACTGGAACACCGTCTCGATATACACGGCACCGCCGATCACGAAGCCGGCCTGCACGCCGATCACCGGGATCAGGTTGACCAGCGCGACCTTGAAGGCGTGGCCGAGGATCACGCGATTCTCGTCCAGGCCCTTGGCGCGGGCGGTGCGAATATAGTCCTGACGCAGCACCTCGAGCATGTTGGAGCGGGTCAGACGTGCGATCACCCCGGCGGCGACGACCGCCAGGGCGATGGCCGGCAGCACCAGGTGGCGCAGCAGGTCGGGCAGGTCGCCGCCGCCGTAGATCGAATACATGCCGCTGACCGGCAACCAGCGCAGTTCCACGGCGAACAGCAGGATCATCAGCATGCCGAGCCAGAAGGCCGGCACCGAGATACCGATCAGCACCAGCAGGGTGATGATGCGGTCGGCCCAGCCGTACTGGCGTACCGCCGAGACGATGCCGGCGGCCGCGCCGATTACCACGCACAGTGCAAGCGAGGTACCGGCCAGGATCAGGGTGGCGCCGAAACGCTCCAGCACCTCGTCGAGCACCGGTCGGTTGAGGTGATAGGAGCGCCCAAAGTCGCCCTGCAGAATATTGGTCAGCCACACCCAGTATTGCTGCGGCAGGCTGAGATCGAGGCCGAGATCGGCGCGCAGCCGCGCCAGGTTCTCCGGCGTGGCGTAGGAGCCGAGGATGGCCAGCGCCGGATCACCGGGAATCAGCGACATGATCAGAAACACGATCACCGTCAGCCCCAGCAGCACCGGCACCGTCATCAGCAGGCGGCGCAGCACATAGAGATGCATGTCATGACTCCGCTTGGTGTGGACCTTCGGGCAGGCAAGCCCGCCCGGGGCACGGCGTGCTTACGGCTTGCTGACCTCGTGCAGCAACAGGAAGAACGACGGCTGCAGGCGGAAGTTCTCGACTGCAGCACTCGACACGGCGTTCTGCTTCCAGTTGGCGACGAAGGCCCAGGGAGCATCCTCGTGGACGATGGCCTGCATCTCCTTGTAGAGCTTCGCCCGCTCGTCCTGGTCGACGCTGCGCCGGGCCCGCTCGAGCAGTTCATCGACCTCCGGGTTGCTGTAGTAGCCGGAGTTGAAGCCGCCCTGGTCAGGCATGGCGTCGCTGCGCAGGGCCAGGAACGGCAGGGTGTCCGGATCATTGGTCATCCACGCCATCTGGGCCATGTCGGCCTTGCCTTCCAGGCCGGGATTGACCTCGCCAAGGAAGGTGTTCCACTCGTAGGTCTCGATGCTGACATCGAGCCCCACGTCGGCCAGATCGGCCTGGATCGCCGAGCCCATGGGAATCGGGTCGAGCATGCCCGAGCCGCCCTCGGTGACGTAGAAGGTCAGTTCGGCGCCCTCGTGGCCGGCCTCGGCGATCAGTTCGCGGGCACGGTCCGGATCATAGGGGTAGGGTTCCAGCTCCTCGTTATAGGCCCACTCGAAGGCCGGCGGAATCGGTCCGGCGGCCACCGTGGCGGTCCCTTCGAGAATATTATCGACCAGCGACTCCTTGTCGATGGCGTAGTTGATCGCCTGGCGCATGCGCTGGTCGGCGAAGGGGCCTTCCCTGGTATTGAGGATCAAGAACCACAGGTGAGGGCCGGCCTGCTCGGAGACCGCGTACATCGGGTCCTCGGCGAACTGGGCGACGTTGTCCGGCGGCACTTCGACCATCAGGTCGATACCGCCGGCCATCATCTCGGCGACCCGGGTGTTGGCGTCGGTGATTGGCCGGAATACCACGGCCTCCAGCGCGGGCGCGCCGTCCCAGTAGTCGGGGTTGGCGCTGGCGATGACGCGGCTATTGCTCTGCCACTCCTCGAACTGGAAGGCGCCGGTGCCGGACGGGTTGCGGCCGAAGTCATCACCGTGCTCCTGCACTGCCGCTGGCGAGACGATCAGGCCGGTGGGGTAGGCGAGGTTGGAGAGGAAGGGCGCATAGGGTTCGTCGAGGGTGAAGGTGACCTCGTGCTCGCCGCTCGCCTCGACGCTGTCGATGGACTCGAAGAAGAACGCCAGCGGGAACGGGCCGGTATCGTGGTAGGGATGCGCCTCGTCGAGCATGCGCTCGAAGTGGAACACCACAGCCTCGGCGTCGAAGGCGCTGCCGTCGTGGAACCTGACGTCGTCGCGCAGGGTGAAGGTGTAGACGGTACCGTCGTCGCTGATCTGCCACTCGCTGGCCAGCGCCGGCTCGACCTCGAGGGTGCCGTCGGCGTAGCGCACCAGGCCGTCGTACATGTTCATCATGATGCGGAAGTCGTTGACCGCGGTAACCTGGGCCGGGTCCAGGGACTGCGGTTCAGCGATCTGTCCGACCACCAGCACGTTGGGGGGCGTCTGGGCGGCGAGCGGTGCGCTCAAGCCGGCCACGGCCAGCGCCAGGGCCGATAGCCCGAGGCCCTTGGGCAATGCGAGGGAGCGAATCATCTTGCCTCTCCTGATGTTGTTGACGTTGTCGTGAGTGAGCACAAGCGGCTACGCTGTAGGAGTTCTTGTATTTATCATGATAAATCTCTCCCATTAGGTATGGCATAGGCGAGAATTTGATGCAAGTCGCCGGTCGTGGCAGGTAGAGCATGCAAGTTAGCTGGGCGCGGGGTGCGCTGTCGTTGGCACATAGCGAGCAGCGATGCTCGGGACTGAGCCGTCGGCAGGCAACGTTGAGGCCCATTAGTGGGGTAAGGGGAAGGCAGTGACCTACAGCATCATCGGATATGACCCGAACGGCGGCGCCCACGGCATCGCCTGTGCCACCGGCGGGCCGGCGCTCGGCGCCTTCGTGCCGCACCTTCGCCCCGGGGTCGGTGCAGCGATCACCCAGGGGTTCAGCACCAATGTACTGGCCGCCGAACAGGGCCTCGAGGCACTCGCAGATGGCACACCGGTAGGCGAGGTAGCCGCGGCGCTTCAGCAAGATGACGGGGGGGCCGCCTGGCGGCAGATCGTGCTGATGGATGCCGCGGGGCGCAGCGCCGGCTGGACCGGTGAGCATAACGTGCCGGTGGTCGCGCTGCTGCGCGAGCCGGGGGTGGTGGTGGCGGGCAATATGCTGGTTAGCGATAGGGTCGCCACGCTGATGCTGGAGGCGTACCAGCGAGCCCGAGCGGAGAGTGGTGATCTGGCAGGCTCGCTGCTGGCCGCGCTGAATGCCGGCAGCGAGGCCGGCGGCGATGCCCGCGGCACGCGTTCGGCGGCCCTCAAGGTACGCAGGCCGGGGGGACTGCCGTTGGACCTGCGCATCGATGACGCCATGAACGCCGTGGTCGAGTTGCTGGCGCTCAAGGGGCGTGTCGATAATGACCGTGCCTATCAGCAATTCTTGATGCGCTTGCCGACGGCCGAGGATCCGCACCGACACTAGGGGTGACATGGCCAAAGCAGCTGTGCCTGACTGCGGCTTAGCAAAAATCCGCGTAAGCCCTCGCCCACTCAGGCGGGAATACAAGCGGGCAGTGCGATAGCACTGCTGGGTTTGCGGTATGGGGCCTGGCGGCATAAGCTGTACATACATCCATGCAGCAATGGCGCTCCATGCTGAAGGCTATCAAGATACGACTCTACCCCACGCCCGAGCAGGCAGCGCTTCTGGCCTGCCAGTTCGGCGCGGTGCGCTTCGTCTACAACACCGGCCTTCGCATCATGTCCCATCGCTACAAGAGGCACGGCCAGTCGCTGAGCGCCAAGCACGACATCAAGAGGCTGCTGCCGGTCGCCAAGAAATCGCGCAAGTACGGGTGGCTGAAATGCGCGGATTCCATCGCCCTCCAGCAGTCGTGCATCAACCTTGATCAGGCCTTCCAGCGCTTCTTCGATCCCAAGCAGAAGGCCGGCTATCCGCGTTTCAAGAGCAAGCGGGGCAGGCAGTCCAGCTATCACTGCGTCGGCGTCAAGGCCGGCGGCAACTGGATCAAGGTGCCCAAACTGGGGCCGATCAAGGCCAAAGTTCACCGGCCTGTTGACGGCAAGCTCAAGAGCATCACGCTGTCGCGCACGGTCACCGGCAAGCACTACGCCTCGTTGCTGTTTGAAACTGAGCAGGCCGCCCCGGCACCGCTGAAGGACGTTGACGCCGCCAACGTCGTCGGCCTCGACATGGGGTTGTCGCACCTGGCGATTGATTCCACTGGTTGCAAGATCGCCAACCCTCGCTTCCTCAAGCAGGCGCAGCAGAACCTCAAGCGCAAACAGCAGGCGTTGTCCCGCACGAAGAAGGGCAGCGCCAACCGGGCCAAGGCACGGTTACTCGTCGCCAAGGCGCATGAGCGGGTCGCTAATGCCCGCAACGACTTTCAGCACAAGCTCTCTCGACAGATCGTTGACGACAACCTCTGCCCATGGAGGCTTGCGTAAATCCGGCATATCGCCGGTTGCTGCCTGAGAAGTGGGAAGCCTCGCCCGCTAGGGCGGGGAGCAGTCACGTCGATGCGGCGAATGTCGCATCCAGTGAGACGAGCTGTTGCCGATATCTTGCCCAAGACAACAACAATTGGCAGGAGTGGATATGGGTAAGCTACTGTGCGTTGGGGCGTGTCTGTTGCTGGCAGGTGCCGCCTGGCTAGGCGTGTCATTCAATGCCACCTGGTCGCTCGCATTGGCGCTGTCAATGTCAATGCTAGCCGGTGCCGGCATGGTTCTGGCAATCGGTTACGGCGTCTACGCTGCGCGTGGCGAGCCAACGGGCCGTGCTGCTGGCTATGCGCCACCACTGGCCGACTACCGCTCGCTCAAGGCGATGGCCTACCGCTTGATGGATCGAGCCAGCCGCACCGCGATTGCCTCGGCTGAGGTCTCGCATCACGCCGACCGAATGGATCACCGTCTGGCACGTCAGGACCAGGTGGTCAAGGAGGCAGTGGCCAGCATGCAGGCGATCACCACGGCCATCGAGCAAGTGACGCGTAGTGCACAGCAGGTCGCCGAACTGGCCGGGCAGTCACGTGTCTCCAACGCCGCGAGTCGTGATGCCTTGGCGCAGGTGATTGAGGAGATGCGCGGGCTGGCGGCGCGCTCCGAAGAGGCGCTTGGACTCCTGACCACGCTGAGTGACAAGAGCGAGCGGGTGCGCCATGTCACCGGGTTGATCGAAGATATCGCCGAGCAGACCAACCTACTGTCGTTGAATGCCTCCATTGAAGCCGCCAGGGCCGGCGAGCACGGCCGCGGCTTCGCGGTGGTCGCCGGGGAAGTGCGCGAGCTGGCGCGTCGCACCTCGGATGCGACCCAGCAGGTCGAGAACCTGGTCGGCGAGATCGGCGATAGCAGTCAGCGCGTGGTGGAGACCATCGGTCACCTGATGCAGCGAGTCGGCGAGCGTGCCCGGGAAGTGGAAACGGTCGGTGAGCAGCTGGGTGAGGTAACCCATCACGTGGATAGCGTCGAGGCGCAGATCGGCAGCATCGCCGAGGCGATGGCGGATACCAACGGCCATAGCCAGCAGGTTGCCGGGACCCTTCAACAGCTCGATGTCGACACCGCGGCAGGGACCCGAGATATGCATGACCTGGCCGAGCAGGCGCGTGCCCTGATGGATGCTGCTGAAGGGGTCGATGCGGAGCTGGCCCTACAACATCTCGACGGTCGCCATCAGCAGGTACTCAACGCCGCACGCCTTAGCGCCAAGCAGATCGGTCAACTGTTCGAACATGCTATCAAACGTGGTGATATGAGCCTTGAGCAGTTATTCGCGGAGTCGTATGAGCCGCTAGCCAACACTCGGCCCGTCAAGTATCGCACTCACTATGACCGCTTCACCGACCGCCACCTGCCGGATATTCAAGAGCCGCTGCTCGAATCCCTCGACCTGGCTTACGCGATTACCTGCGATCGGCGCGGTTATGTGCCTACTCACAATCGCCGTGTCAGCCAGCCGCCGACCGGCGACTATCAGCATGACCTACACTACAGCCGCAGCAAGCGAATGTTTGACGACCCGACCGGCAGCCGCTGCGGAGCACATCAGAAACCCCTACTTCTGCAGACCTATAAGCGGGATACTGGCGAGGTGATGCACGACCTGTCGGTACCGATCTTCGTGCAAGGACGACACTGGGGCGGCTTTCGCATCGGCTATCAACCTGCAGCGCAGCCATAACGCGGGCAAGCAGATGAGGAGATGCGGAATGTACAGGCGAGGACCGACAGGGAGAGTGGTCGCGCCAAGGCTGATCGGGAGATTATTGGGGCTGCTGGTGGGTATAACGTGCCTACCAGTCCTGGCCCAGGACATCGATGTGCTGGCCTCCTACCATCAGGGCAATCCCTGGACCGATGATCTGGTGGAACAGATCGGTGCGGCGGTGGAGCGCCTCGATGACGACGCCTCGCTGAGCGTCGATTACCTGGATGCGCGGCGCATCGATGAGGATCAGGCCTTTGCGCTGCACCGCGCGCGGCTGGCGGGGCGCGAAGCGGTGCCCCCCGCCGACCATTTGATTCTGCTCGATGACGCGGCGCTGCGCTTCTATCTTGACTCACCTGAAGTGCTGGGTAATCCACGACGTGTGGTTGCGGCGGGCATCAATGACCCCGCACTGTGGGGGCCGGCCAGCTTTCTCGGCGTGCGGCTAGTGACGACGCGCCCGGTGGAGCGTCGTTCACTGGGCTTTCTGGCCGAGCTGTTCGATACGCCATTCCCGCTGCTGGTATTGGGGGACCGCACCTCAGTAGGACGTAACCTCACCGAGTCGATGCTCGAGGCGATTGACAGCGAAGAGCGAGTCGCGCTGCATGAGGTGCTCTGGGAGTGGGATCCCGAGCGGGTGGTCGAGGCTTACCGCGCGGCGCCGTCGGGTACCCGCGTCTATCTGGTCGAAGGGCAGACCATGGGCGCCAGTGATATCGACGCCGAGCGGCGGGCCTGGTTGAATCAGCTCGAGGCGCAAGGCATTGCGACCTTCTGTCACCTGCCGTACCAGATTGCACTTGGCTGCGCCGGCGGTGCGGTGCTGGACATCGAGCGGGTCGCCCAGCTGGTGGTCGACACCCTGCTCAGCCATGCCCATGACCAGTTGCCCATGATTCAGGAAGTCGGGTCCCACCGCTATCTGCTCGATGCGCGCTGGCGTGAACTCGCCACAGGACGTGACGATATCGAGTGGCTCAACGTCGAGCGCTACATCAGCGAGCGCTCGAGCCTGTCGCGGCAGATGCAGTGGCTGGCGATTGCGCTGTCGGTGCTGCTGATGTCGAGCCTGAGCGTGCTTGCCTGGCTACGCTGGCGCATGCTGCGCCAGCGCCAGCGGCTACTCGTCGACCGCCGCACCGGCCTGCACACCCGGCAGGCGCTGGAGGCGGCGGCCATGGCCAAGCCCGAGCGGGTGTTCGGCGGTTGGTTGTTTCTGCTCAAGGCGCCCCAGCTGCAGGACTTTCGCCAGCGGCTTGGTCATGAGGCTGCCTGGTCATTGATGCGCGAGCAACTACTGCTGATACGGCCACGTTTGCCGGAGGCATGGCAGCTCTATATCAATCCCGACCTGACCCTGGTCGGACATGTTGGTGGTGATGCCGCGGGCAACCCAGAGGCGCAGTTGGATGCCCTATTGGCGACACTTGCCGCGGGAGACGGAGAGCAGCGTCGCCTGGAGTGGTATGGCTGTCTGGTGATGTGTCAACCCAGGTTGAAGAATCTGCCGTCCTACCTTGCCGCGCTGGAAGATGGTATGCACCAGCTGGCTAAGGAGGGCTGGCGGCAGCCATTAAAACGTGTAGCCCCCTACGATGAGTCGCGTGGCAGCCGTTATCGGGAACTCTCTGACGCACTGCGTGAGGTGTTCGACGCCAACACCGAGCAGTTTTACCTGCTGATTCAGCCGCAGCTGGATACGCGTGACGGCCGCTTGGTGGGGGGAGAACTATTGATTCGCTGGCGTCATCCTCGCCTGGGCGAGGTGATGCCCAATGAGTTTCTGCCGATCATCGATGCACTCGGACTCAATGCCGCCCTTGATCGCTGGGTCATGGAGCATGGTCTGGCCTGGTGGGGCGCGCAGCGTGAGCGGCTGCCCGACGGGATCGTACTGGCCATCAATATTACCCTCAGCACCCTGGGCCGTGATGACTTTCTGGAGCAGTTGGGCAATGCCATCGAGGCTCAGGGAGTGGAGGCTTCGCTGATCGAACTGGAGATCACCGAGCATGCGATTTTCCACGACCTCGGCGATATCGAGCGCGCCATGGCCCGACTGCGGCGGCTTGGTGTGCGTCTGGCGCTAGATGACTTTGGCACTGGCCATACGGCCTTCCAGTTACTTCAGCGGTTGCCGCTCACTAGCGTCAAACTCGACCGCGAGCTGCTGCAGGCGGCTGGCCAGCACGGTCGCGCCCTGGATGCCTACTCGGCGCTGGTAGGGTTCTGCCAGACCCTGCGTCTGGGCATCGTGGCCGAGGGGGTCGAGACCCAGGAAGAGGCGCAGTGGCTAATGTCGCTGGGCATCGAGGTGGTGCAGGGCTATTATTTTGCGCGCCCCATGCCACTGGATACCTTCCTTGAGTGTTATGGCAGCGTCTAAAGTTTTCCTTGTCCCGGCCGTTAACTAATATTACAAGATATTTCAGGATGCGCTAAAACATCGCGGGATGCGGCCTGATGCACACCCATTGTTACTCTCCCGCGCTGTCAGATGTGTCTTTCGTCAATGTATCCCGGCGGGTATCGCCTGCCGGTGGTTTAATGGAGTCTGCATGTTCCAGGCCGCGACAACCGCCAATCTGGCGCTCGACAGTAGGTTGCTGGGTAGTTCTCTCGCGACACTGTTTGCCCCTGCGCAGTTGATCGATGACGTGCAGAGGGTAAGCGGGGTTGCCGGGCCGTCGTTGCAGCGTTTGTTGCACGTGCCGGCACTGCGCGAGCGCAGCTCGCAGCGCGATGCACTAAGCAAGATGCCCGAACTGGCGCTGGCCTGGCGGCGCCTGGCGTGTGGTGAGGTAGGGCTCACCGCCTGGCTGCCGCAGCACGACGGTGACTGGGCCGCGTACAGCGACTTCGTCAGCTTCGTGGTGTATGCCAGTACGCTGGTCGAGTTACACGAGCAGGCCTCGCTAGGTCGCCTGCAGCACCTGTTGGGCCTGGCGGCGCTGCGGCTCAAGCTCGATCCGCTGATTCATTGCCAGCCTGAGCTCGCACGGCGTCTGGGGCTTTCGATCGGCTCCCCCGGCTACCTGAGCCCGGTCGAGATTGCCGCTGCCTGTCAGCTGCGCGTCGCGTCGGTGCGCAATGCCATTTCGCGTCGCGAAATGATGGCTGATGCTGCCCGCGGGGTCCCCATCGAAGCGGCACTGGACTGGATGGTACAGCGGCGCGGATTCCTGTATCCCGTCATCAATGCGATTACGCCGGGGCGGCGCATTAATGGCCGGCTGGCCAATCAGTGGCTGCTGCAGGACCCGCGTGTGGAGCAGCTACGCCGCGTTACCCGGCTGCGCATGATGCAGTGGCGGGTGCTGGGTTCCGGGCGCTGCTTCGGCGTCAACGAGCAGGGGCTCCATCACTGCCTGCTGACGCTGCCGGCGAGTGATCCCGAAGGGCTCGCTGCCGCCGGGCTCGAGGATCTGGAGGATCGCTCAGGCGACAGCGCGGTGGCGCTGTATCGCCAGAGCTTCGCCTCTGTCGCGGTAGCCGAAGAAGCCGCCGCTGAGGCGCCTATCCATCAGGGGGTGGTGGCAACCATGCAGGCGCTGGATGTGTTGCTTGACTATCTCGCCGAACCGACCGCGACATGCGATGACGTGGCTGACTCAAGCCGCGCGGGGCCTGGTGCGCTCGCGGCCATGCCAGGCCGACCAGGAGTAAAGCGCAAGCCCGCACCAGATCATGACGAAGGTCACTAGCTGGAGTGGACGGATGGTTTCACCGAAGATCAGCAGGGCAATGAAGAACTGAATGGTCGGGTTGATGTACATCAGGAAGCCCAGCGTGGCCAGGCGCAGTCGCCGGGCGGCACCGGCGAACGCCAGCAGCGGCAGGGCGGTGATCACTCCGCTGGCGACCAGCAGCCAGGTGTGGCGTGCCTCGCCCATGAAGTGCGAGATATCGAGGTGCATCAGCCAGCCGAGTGCCAGCAGTGCCACCGGTAGCAGCAGCAGGGTTTCGACGAACAGTCCTGACAGTCCGTCAAGTGGCACCTGCTTGCGTAGCAGGCCGTAGGTGCCGAAGGAAAAGGCCAGCACCAGCGTGATCCAGGGCAGCTCACCCAGCCCGATCAGTTGAATGGCGATGGCTACGCTGGCAAGCCCGACGGCCACGCCCTGCAACGCTGTCATACGCTCGCGCAGCACCAGCATTCCCAGCCCCACGTTGACCAGCGGCGTCAAAAAGTAGCCTAGGCTGGCCTGGAGCACCTGATGACTCTCCACGGCGTAGATGTAGATCCCCCAATTGAGCGCGATCAGCAGGGCACAGCCGAGTACACGCCCAAGTCGGCGGGGTTCACCAAGCGCCAGGCGCACCGGGGTGAAGCGGCCGAGGATGGCGATCAGGCCGAGCAGGAACAGGCAGGACCAGATAATCCGATGAATCAGGATCTCCCAGGCCGGTACGCCGTCAAAGAGGGCAAAGAACAGCGGGAAACAGCCCCACATGATGTAGGCGCCCAGCCCGAACAGGGTGCCCTGTGTGGCCTCGTTAATGGGCGTGTGACGAGCCTGAGATGTCGTTGGCATGATGACCTCGAAAGCAAAGTGCTAATCTACCACAGCCGCAATAAAACCCCAGGTCGATCACGTGTCGTGCCTGGTTGAAAGGAGGTGGCGAGTGTCTACCCTGCGAATCACCCTGGTGCAGTGCGATCTGCGCTGGGAATCCCCTTCGGCCAACTGCAGCATGCTGGAAGCGTTGCTTGGAGATCTGGATGCACGACATACCGACCTGATCGTGCTGCCGGAGATGTTCGCCACCGGCTTCACCATGAACTCCCGGGAAATGGCCGAGCCGATGACCGAGAGCCCTAGCGTTGCCTGGTTGAGCGAGCAGGCAAGGCGTCGCGGCTGCGTAATCACCGGCAGTGTTGCGGTAGTCGAGGCCGGTGAGTACTACAATCGGCTGATCTGGGCGCGCCCCGATGGCGGTCTGGAACACTATGACAAGTGTCACCTGTTTCGCATGGCGGGCGAGCATGAGCGCTATGGCATGGGTAAGCAGCGAGTCGTCGTGGAACTCAACGGTTTCCGACTGCTGCTCAGCGTCTGCTATGACCTGCGCTTCCCGGTCTGGCTACGACAGCAGCCGGGCGAGGCGGGATTCGAATACGATGTGCTGCTGTGCGTGGCCAACTGGCCGGCTCCCCGTCGCCATCCTTGGCGTACCCTGCTGCAGGCGCGGGCGATCGAGAACCTGTGCTATGTGGTTGGCGTGAACCGCGTCGGTGAGGATGCCAAGGGCATGGCCTATGCCGGCGACTCGATGCTGGTGGATTACAAGGGTGAGGCAGTGGTCGATGAACCGCGTGATCGAGCGTTCCTGCGTACGGCGCATATTGAGCGACAGGCGCTGGAGGACTTTCGCCAGGCCTTCCCGGCATGGCAGGATGCCGACTCCTTTACCCTGACCCATGAGATCCCACGCTGATGCGCCTCGACAAGTTCCTCGCCGATACCACCGACCTGACTCGCAGCCTGGCCAAGAAGGCGCTGCATCGTGAGGAGGTCAGCGTCGATGGCCAGGTGACCAAGAACCCGGCCACCCAGGTCGATGCCGACAGCGAGGTGCGCTGGCTGGGGCAGCCATTGGTGCTGGTGGGAATGCGCTACGTGATGCTCAACAAACCGGCGGGGGTGGAGTGCAGCGCGCGTCGCGGCCTCTATCCGTTGGTGCGCGAGCTGATCGCGCTGCCCAATGTCGAGCGCTTGCAGACGGTGGGACGCTTGGACGTGGATACCACAGGACTGGTGTTGCTAAGCGATGACGGTCAATGGTCGCACCGTGTGACGTCACCCAAACGCCGCTGCGGTAAGGTCTACCGGGTTGGGCTAAGCGAGCCGCTGGAGGGGGAGGCGCTGGTCGAGGCGCAGCGCCGCTTTGCTGACGGCGTGATGCTGGACGCTGAGGACAAGCCGACGCGTCCGGCCGAGCTTGACATGCGCGGGCCGCGTGAGGCCGAGCTGACCCTCTATGAAGGCAAGTATCATCAGGTCAAGCGTATGTTCGCCGCCATTGGCAACCACGTGGAGACGCTGCATCGCGAGTCGGTGGGGCCGCTGACGCTGGGCGAGCTGGCACCGGGAGAGTGGCGCGAGCTGACGCGTGATGAGGTCGCGGCTTTCTAGCCAGTTGTCCTGCTAAGCCAGCGATTTATCGAGGCCGGCTGCGGCTATCAGCGCCTGGGTATAGGGATGCTGAGGAGCTGCGAGCACCTGCTCGCAGCTGCCTTGTTCAACTACCTCGCCCTCCTTGAGCACCATCACTCGGTGGGCCACGGCCCTGACCACCGCCAGGTCATGGCTGATGAACAGGTAGCTCAATCCGCGGCGAGCCTGAAGGTCACGCAACAGTTCTACCAGCTGTTTTTGGACGGTGCGATCCAGCGCCGAGGTTGGCTCGTCGAGTACCACCAGCTCGGGCTCGAGAATGATCGCCCGGGCGACGGCGATGCGCTGTCGCTGACCGCCGGAGAACTCGTGGGGGTAGCGGGCGGCACAGTCCGCCGGCAGGCCGACCTCCTTGAGCGTGGCCTGGACGCGCTGCTCGACCTCGTCGTCACTCAGCTTGGGCTGATGAAAGCGCAGCCCCTCGCTGATGATCTCCGCCACCGGTAGACGCGGTGAAAGCGAGCCGTAGGGGTCCTGGAAGACCACCTGGAAGCGCCGCCGCCTGCGGCGCAGGTCGTTGCCACTGAGACGGTCGAGTCGCTCGTCGGCGAAGACGACCTCGCCCTGGCTGGGGGCGAGACGCAGCAGTGCCATGGCCAGGGTGGTCTTGCCCGAGCCGGACTCGCCGACGATGCCCAGGGTCTCGCCTCTGGCCAACCGCAGCGACAGCGGTTGCACCGCCACGAACGGCGGCGGGCGTCGTGAGAACAGCCGCTTGGGACGCGTGAACGCAACGCTGAGTCGGTCGGCACTGAGCAGCGGCTGGCTGCCGGCGGGCGCCGGGCGCCCTTCGGGTACGGCTCCCAGCAGGGTGCGTGTATAGGCACTGCGCGGCTGGCTGAAGACCTCGGCGACCGGGCCGGTTTCCTGTTCCTGGCCCTGGTAGAGCACGCACACGCGGTCGGCGTGGCGACGCACCAGGTTGAGGTCGTGGGTGATGAACAGCATGCCCATGCCGTGGTGGTCGCGCAGTTCGGCGAGCAGCGCCAGAATCTCCTGCTGGACGGTGACATCCAGCGCGGTGGTCGGTTCGTCGGCAATCAGCAACTCGGGGTTGTTGGCAATCGCCATGGCGATCATCACCCGTTGCCGTTGGCCGCCGGAGAGCTGATGCGGCCAGGCGTCGAGCAGTTCGTCGGGGCGTGGCAGCTTGACCTGCTCGAGCAGCTCGCGGCAGCGTGACCGGGCGGCGCGCCCGGAGAGCCCCTGATGCAGTCGCAGCGTCTCACCGATCTGGCGGGCGACGGTGTGCAGAGGGTTCAGCGACGTCATCGGCTCCTGGAAGATGAAGCCCACGCGATTGCCGCGCAGTCCCTGCCATTCACGCGGCTTGATACGCGCGAGATCGGTATCGCCAAGAAAGTGCCCGCCGCTGATGCGGGCATTGGGCGGCAGCAGATGCATGGCCCCCAGCGCACTGACTGACTTGCCAGAGCCGGACTCGCCGACCAGCGCCAGGGTTTCGCCACGGTGGATCTCGAGGTTCAGCCGGTCGACCACGGTGACGTCGTCGAAGGCGATGCTCAGCTCATCGAGGCGCAACAGGGTGTCATGGGGCATGGGCCGGCGTCCTTGTGTCAGTGCTGTTGGCGTGCTGAATGTGGCGCGGGTCAAAGGCGTCGCGGAGGCCCTCCCCGATGAACACCAGGAGTGAAAGCATCAGCGACAAGCTGACGAAAGCGGTGATGCCCAGCCAGGGCGCGTGTAGGTTGTTCTTGCCCTGGGCCACCAGCTCGCCCAGCGACGGCGCCCCAGGCGGCAGGCCGAAGCCCAGGAAGTCGAGGGCGGTGAGGGTAGTGATGGCGCCGGTGAACAGGAACGGCACGAAGGTCAGGGTGGCAACCATGGCGTTGGGCAGCACGTGGCGCCACATGATCAGGTGCGACGGCAGCCCCATGGCCTTGGCGGCGCGCACGTACTCCAGGTTACGCGCGCGCAGGAACTCGGCGCGCACCACGTCGACCAGACCCAGCCAGGAGAACAGCAGCATGATGCCCAGCAGCCACCAGAAGCCGGGCTGCACGAAGCTGGCCAGGATGATCAGCAGAAACAGCACCGGCAGCCCTGACCAGATTTCGGTGAGTCGCTGGCCGATTAGATCGGTCTTACCGCCGAAATACCCTTGGATGCCACCGATCACGACTCCCGCGACCAGCGAGCCTGCGGTCAGCACCAGCGCGAAGGCCACCGACAGGCGAAAGCCGTAGATCACCCTGGCTAGCACGTCGCGGCCCTGATCGTCGGTGCCCAGCCAGTGCTTGGCATCCGGCGACGCCGGCGAGGGGCGCATCATCTGCATATCCAGGGTCTGGTAGGAGTAGGGAATAGGCGGCCACAGCGCCCAGCCGTTATCGGCGATCTGCTGCTGCACGAAGGGATCGTGGTAGTCGGTACGGGTGGGCAGAAAACCGCCAAACTCGGTTTCTGGGTAGTCGACCAGCAGCGGCACGTACCACTGGCCGTCGTACTGCATGACCAGTGGCTTGTCGTTGGCGATCAGCTCGGCAAACAGGCTGACCACGAATAGCGCCATGAAGATCCACAGCGATATCCGGGCGCGGCCATTGCTGCGAAACACCTCGAGTCGACGACGGGTGATCGGCGAGAACTGGGGGGAGAGTAGTGACATCGGCTCAGGACTCCCGGGTCTCGAAATCGATACGTGGGTCGACCCACACATAGGTCAGGTCGGAGATCAACTTGAGGATCAGGCCGATCAGGGTATACAGGTAGAGGGTGCCGAAGATCACCGGGTAGTCGCGCTGCATGACCGCCTCGAAGCCGAGCAGACCAAGGCCCTCGAGGGAGAAGATCACCTCGATCAGTAGCGAGCCGGTGAAGAAAATCGTGATCAACGCTCCGGGGAGCCCGGCGATGATGATCAGCATGGCGTTGCGGAACACGTGGCCGTAGAGGGTGCGGCGGTCGCTGGCGCCCTTGGCTCGGGCCGTCAGCACGTACTGCTTGTGGATTTCGTCGAGAAAGCTGTTCTTGGTCAGCATGGTGAGTGTGGCGAAGCTGCCGATGGTCATGGCCACGACCGGTAGGGTGATGTGCCAGAAATAGTCTTTTATCTTGCCCCACGTCGATAGCTCGTCAAAGTCCGGTGAGGTCAAGCCGCGCAGTGGAAACAGGTCCCAGTAGCTTCCGCCGGCGAATAGCACGATCAGTAGAATGGCGAACAGGAAGCCGGGGATGGCGTAGCCGACGATCACCAGTCCGGAGGTCCAGACGTCGAAGCGCGAGCCGTGGTGCAGCGCCTTGCGAATGCCCAGGGGGATCGAGATCAGATACACCAGCAGCGTGGTCCACAGGCCCAGCGAGATCGACACCGGGAGGCGCTCGATCATCAGCGCTACTACCGGTCGGTCACGGAAGAAGCTGTTGCCGAAATCGAAAGTGGCGTAATCGCGCAGCATGCCGACGAAACGCACGTGGGCCGGCTGGTCGAAGCCGAACTGTGCTTCGAGCTGTTCGATGAAGCGCGGGTCGATGCCGCGGGCGCCACGCGACTCGTCGCGGGTGACGACTTCGGCACCCCCCACATCGAGGCGCGTACTGGCCATGCTGTCGACGCCTTCGAAACGTGCCAGCATCTGGTCGATGGGGCCGCCGGGGGCGGCCTGCACGATGATGAAGTTGAGCAGCATGATGCCCAGCAGGGTGGGGATCATCAGCAGCAGTCGGCGTAGTGTATAGCTAGCCACGAGGCATCCTTCCGGTAGGCGTTGCGTCAGCGACGGCGCACGCGACGGTTGATCTCGGCTTCACGTTCGGCATCCACCCACCAGGCATCCAGATCCATGCCATATTCGGGGTAGGGCTCCGGCCAGTCGAACTTGTCCCACACGGCGATACGCGTCTCGCCGGAATGATAGTGGGGAATCATCGCGAAGTGCCACAGCAGCACACGGTCAAGGGCGCGAGCCGTGACGTTGAGCGTCTCGCGGCTGTCGGCACGTATCAGCTGCTCGACCAGTTCATCGACCACCGGGTGCTGGAGGCCCATCAGGTTACGGCTCTGGGGTGTCTCGGCGACCGCGCTGGTCCACATGTCCCGCTGTTCGTTGCCGGGGTTGTTGGACTGCGGGAAGTGCGCGGTGGTCATGTCGAAGTCGAAGCTGCGCAGGCGGTTGAGGTACTGGTTGATATCGACGATGCGGATCGAACTCTGCACGCCGAGGCGGGCCATATTGCGCAGCATGGGTTGTACCACACGCTCGAGCCCGCTATCGAAGAGCAGCACTTCGATGCTCAGTGGGCGGCCGCTGTCGGCATGGCGCAATACGCCATCTTCGACCTCGTAGCCGGCCTCGCGGAGTAGTTCGAGGGCCAGGCGTAGGCGTTCGCGCAGGTTGTCGGGGTGCTCAATGGGTACCGGCTCCTCGAACAGGCGGTCCGGCAGTTGATCCCGGAACGGCTCGAGCAGCGCGAGCTCGGCTTCGCTGGGCAGGCCCTCCGCAGCCATCTCGGAGTTCTGGAAGAAACTCTCGGTGCGTTTATAGGTGTCGTAGAAGATGTTGGCGTTCAGCCACGGGAAGTCGAAGGTCAGGGAGAGTGCCTCGCGGACCCGCGGGTCGCTGAACTTGTCGCGGCGCAGGTTGAACACGAAGGCCTGCATCACCGAGGGGTTGACGTCGGGAATCGTCAGTCGCTTGACCAGACCGTCACGGTAGGCAGGGAAGTCGTAGCCGATGGCCCAGGTGGCCGCGCGGGCGTCGGTGCGGTAGTCCATCACCCCGGCCTTGAAGGCTTCCCAGGCGATGTCGCGATCGCGATAGTAGTCGTAGATGAGGCGGTCGATGTTGTAGCGTCCGCGATTGACCGGCAGGTCGCGCCCCCAGTAGTCGTCAGCGCGAACATAGGTGATGCTGCGGCCGGGTTGGACGTCGCCGATCCGGTATGGCCCGGAGCCTGGGTGGCGGGCCAGGGTCGGGGCGCTGAAGTCGCGCTCTTCCCAGTAGTGCTTGGGCAGTACCGGCAGTTGGCCGACGATCAGCGGTAGCTCGCGCGAATCGTTGCTCGAAAACTCGAAACGCACGGTGTAGTCGTCGATGGCCTCGACGCTCTGTACCTCGGCGTAGTAGCCGCTATAGAAGGGATTACCCTCCTCGATCAGTAGCTGGAAGCTGTAGGCAACGTCCTCGGCGGTGACCGGCTCGCCGTCATGGAAGCGTGCCTCACGGCGCATGTCGAACTCCACCCAATAGCGCTCGGGGTCGAGGCGAATGCCCTCGGCGAGCAGGCCGTAGAGACTGAAGGGCTCATTGGGATTGGCTTCGAGCAGGGTGTCGTAGATCTGCGAGATGCCGATCGCCGCGGTGCCACGGATGATGAAGGGGTTGGTCGAGTCGAAGCTCGAGCCGACCGCCGCGCGGGTCAGGCTCCCCCCTTTGGGTGCTTCGGGATTGACGTGAGGAAAGTGGCTGAAGTCTTCGGGCAGTTCGGGCGCATCGTAGAGTGCCAGGCCATGCACGGTGGCGACCTGGTCGGTCTCGGGCAGGTCGCCCGGTTCTGCATCGAGCGGCGACGCAGACTCGTCGGTGGCCGGCGGGGCATCGGTTGGGGCGCCGGGTAGCTCGGCATTGGCCTGGGGAGCGAGTGCCAGCGTCATCACGCACAGACTTGCTACCAACCTTGAGCGCGCAGAAAGGCGACCTAGCAGGGCGATCGACATCGAGACATCCTTGGGCATATCAGAAGCCGGCACGGCGCGGCTGCACCGCTGCCGCCGACCGTGGCAGTAGCATACCGTTAAGGTGTCAGTCGCTCGAGGGTTTGACAACTCCCCCGGCCCAACGCCTTTCAACCCTGCTGGCGGGGCGAGCCGTGGCGCCCGATATGGGCCGCGCTCAGTTGGCGGCCAGGGTGCTCTGGGGGACCTGCAGCGCCTGGCCTTCACGAATTACGTCGCCGTTGAGGCCGTTGTAATCGCGTAGTTCAGCGACGCTGGCGCCAAACCGCGAGGCGATCGTCGACAGGCTGTCACCGCGGCGCACCACGTACTGTTCCCAGCCTGCGGGAGCGTTGCCCGGGGCAATGCTGTCGAGGCCGGCAATGAGGTCCTCCTGGTGGTCGACGGGAACCAGCAGTACGGGCGAATGGTTGGGCGAAATGGTGCCCTGCAGTAAACCGGGATTGAGCGCCTGAAGCTCCTCACGATTGATGTTGGCGAGTTCGGCGGCGCGCCCCAGATCGACGGGCTGCTCGATATCGACCTTGGCAAAGGCCGGGGCATCCTCGATATCGGGCAGCTCGATGGCGTACTGCTCGGGATCATCGATGATGCGGGCGATGGCCAGCAGCTTGGGCACGTAGTTCATGGTTTCGGTGGGCAGACGCAGATGCCAGTAGTCGTCGGGCTCACCGCGAGCGGCAGCGGCGCGACGGGCGTTGTTGACCGTGCCGGCGCCGGCGTTGTAAGCCGCCAGTGACAGCTCGAGGTCGCCCTCGTACCACTGCTCGGCTTGCTGTTCGAGGTAGTCCAGCGCCGCGCGGGTGGAGGCTACTACGTCGAGGCGACCGTCGTAGGCGCCGTTGCGTGGAAGACCCAGGGCATCGCCGGTGCCGGGCATGAACTGCCACAGACCGCTGGCACCGCGATGACTGCGGGCGGCAGGATCAAAGGAACTCTCGACGAAGGGGATCAATGCCAGTTCGCCGGGCAAGCCGCGGGCCTCGACCTGTTCGGTGATCCAGTGCAGCCAGGGGCGCGCACGCTCGGTGATTTCGACGACGTTTTCCGGGCTGGATCGATAGTACTCGATCCACTCATCAACGCGCGGGTCATGGTGCCCTTGCTGCCACTCGAAGCTGTCGCGCAGGCGCGTCCAGGCGTCTTGCGGGGTCGCCGGCTTGAGTGCCAGGGCGTGCCAGAAGTTGAGTCCTGGTGTCTCGGGGGGCGAGACGCCGTGTGGAATCTCGTCGACACGATATTCGGCCGATGCGCCGGCGGCGCTAAGGGTGATGGTGATGCACAGTAGACTTCCCGCCAGGCCGATGGCCAGGCGGCGGGTCGTTCGATAGGTCATGATCGGTGGTCCTCTGGGGCGCTGATGACGGCGTCCATAAGCATCAGAAGTTGTCTTTCCAGGCGCGCAGGGTGGCGAAGGTGGCGAGGGCAGAGTCCGTTGCTCCGTGGTCTGCCGCGCTGGCTTGCAGGGCGGCGTCGCCGCTGCGCAGGAAGGGGTTGATCTCGCGCTCGGTACCAAGATGAGACGGTAGCGTCGGACGGTCCTGATCGCGCAGCGCCTGACACTGGGCGATGACGGCATCGAGCCGTGAATTGCCGGGATCGGCGGCCTTGGCGAAGCGCAGATTGGCCAGCGTGTACTCGTGGGCGGCAAATACCAGGGTATCGTCTGGTAGCTCGGCGAGTCGTGTAAGCGAGTCATGCATCTGTTCGGGGGTGCCCTCGAACAGTCGGCCGCAACCGCCGAAGAACAGGGTGTCACCGCAGAGCAGCAGCGCCGGGATACCGGCGGCGAAGTAGCTGATATGATCCAGGGTGTGACCTGGCGTGGCGATGACCTCGAAGCGACGTCCGAGCACGCTGCACTGGTCGCCATCGGCAAGCGGGGTGTCGATGCCGGCGATCGACGGATTGTGCGGGCCGTAGACGTGGGGGCGATAGCGCTGCTTGAGTTCATCGAGCCCGCCGGTGTGATCATGGTGGTGATGCGTGATCAGTACCGTGTCGAGGGTCAGGCCCTCGCGCTCGATGAGTTCGATCACCGGGGTGGCATCGCCAGGGTCGACCACCGCAATGCTGCTGGAGTCGTCCTGGCGCATGAGCCAGATATAGTTGTCGCTCAAAGCGGGGATCGGTGTCACGCTCAGCATTGGTCACTGTCCTCGGTGGCGGTCTGTCATCGCTGACTTAACCCGTCAGGCAGCCCACGTTATAGTCGTGAAACGTGCAAGAAATTCCGCAAATCGAGCGCTGCCTCGGCGCAGGGATCTTTACAAAACCAGCTACTGTGGAGGTAACCTCTGGCAGTGTCAAATTCGGATATGGCGATATCATTGGCGCAGCTGGTGCGGGATGGTCGACGCTACTGGTCAACGCCCGACGGTCAGGCGCATTGGCAGGCGGAACGCGCCTGCCTGGGCCCAGTGTGTGAGTCGTTATATGGACAGCACAGCCTGGAACTGGGCATGGGGCCGAGGCTATGCGATATGTCGCCGATTCACCATGCGCTGCGCTGGTCGCCAACCCGCGAGTTGGCCGAGCAGCCCGAGACCTTGGTGTGCCTGCCGCATGCGCTGCCGCTGCCAGATGCTTCACTGCGGCTGGTGGTGATTCATCATCTGCTGGAAGTGGTCGCGGAACCTCATCATGTGCTTCAGGAGGCGGCGCGGGTCACTGCCGACGGCGGCGAGCTGATCATCTTTGGTTGGGATCCGGTCGGCGTATCGGGCTGGTCGCGGCTGTTGCCGCGGCGGCGTGAGCAGCTGCCGTGGCGAGGCCATTGGCGGACCCCGGGCCGGCTTCGTGACTGGCTGGCGTTTGTCGATTTCGAGATCGAGCGGGTAGACTACTGCGGCTTTCATCTGCCGGGCCGGCTGCCGCGCAACGCCACTCTCGAGACCCTGGGGCGGCGGCATAACCTGCCGCTCGGTGATACGTTCATGATCCGCGCGCGGCGTCGCCAGCAGCGGGCCCAGATTCAGCGACCACGACTCTCGCTCAAGGGGGCCTTGGGCGGCTCGGCGCTGGGTCATGCGACTCGGGTCGGCCGCCACGCCAACAGGAAGACACCTCTTGAGTGATACTGCACTGCCCCGCGTGACCATCTATACCGACGGCGCCTGCCGTGGCAATCCCGGCCCCGGGGGGTGGGGGGCGCTACTGATCAGTGGCGAACACGAAAAGACGCTCAACGGTTTTGAAGCCAGGACCACCAACAATCGTATGGAGCTGTTGGCGGCCATCATGGCACTGAGAGAGCTGAAGCGCGCATGTCATGTCGAACTCTGGACCGACTCGGAATACCTGCGTAAAGGCATCACCGAGTGGATACATGGTTGGCAGAAACGTGGTTGGAAGACCGCGTCCAAGCAGCCGGTCAAGAACGCCGAGCTGTGGCGTGAACTGCTGGCAGAAACTCACCGCCACAGTATCGAGTGGCACTGGGTCAAGGGGCATAGTGGCCATCCCGGTAACGAGCGTGCCGACCAGCTGGCCAATCAGGCCATCGATGCCGGCAGTTGAGTGCCGCCCGACAACCCGTTGAGAGAATCGCATGCGTCAGATCATTTTGGATACCGAGACCACCGGCATCGACCCCAAGGAAGGCCATCGGCTGATCGAGATCGGGGCGGTGGAGATGGTCAATCGCCGCTTTACCGGTAATACCTATCATCAATACATCAATCCGCAGCGTGAGATCGAGGCCGAGGCAGTGGGTGTCCACGGCATCACCAATGAGCGGGTCGCCAATGAACCGCTGTTCGCTGACATTGCCGATGACTTCTGGGCCTTTATTGTCGGAGCGGAGTTGGTCATTCATAACGCGGCCTTCGACGTGGGGTTCATCGATCATGAGCTCGGCATGCTCAACGCCCAGCGCGGGTCGCCGAAGCTGGGGCCGGTAGCTGAGCACTGCGGGATCCTCGATACGCTGAAGATGGCCCGGGATCTGCACCCGGGGCAGCGCAACAATCTCGACGCCCTGTGCAAGCGCTACGAGATCGACAACGCTCAGCGTGTGCTACACGGCGCCCTGCTCGATGCCGAGATACTCGCCGAGGTCTACCTGGCGATGACCGGTGGTCAGACGGCACTTAGCCTGGATGCCTCGAATAATGCCGGTAACGCTGGAGAGGCAAGTGGTTCTGCGGGCATACGTCGACTCTCGAGCCAGCGCCCCCGGTTGACCACCGTGGCGCCCGGTGATGACGAGCTGGCGGCACATTTTGCCAAGCTGGACGCTATTCGCCAGTCGGCAGGCCAGTGTCATTGGGATGGGTTGTCCGGTTGGCCAGCGACCCCGCAGGAGCGCGATTGATGCTGCGCCGTGAATTGCCCCGCGACGGGACCTACGGCCACTTGCTGTGGGTGGCCGAGGGCAAGATAGCGGAGGGTGAGCACGGCTCGCCGCTGTTCGCCCCTCAGGCCTGGCGACCAGACGATCTGCCGCTGGGGTACTGGAACGATGTGCCGGTGGCGCTGCGTCTCGCTGAGGCGCCCGATTCGGCATACGTCTGGCACGCCGGGCGTGACTGGCTGTCACGTTTGCCCGAGCGCTGGTTTGCGCTGTTGTCGACGGCGCTGCAGGTGGCTAACTGGTGGCGGGATCATCGTTTTTGCGGTCGTTGCGGTAGTCCGTCGCGACACTTGACCCACGAATTCGCCATGCACTGCGACGGCTGCGGGCACCGCAACTATCCACGCATCTCGCCGTGCATCATCACCTTGGTGACCCACGGCGATGCCATGCTGCTGGCGCGCAGCCCACGCTATCCGCCGGGGCGTTATTCAACACTGGCTGGCTTCATCGAACCAGGGGAGTCGGCGGAGGAAGCGGTGCGTCGCGAGGTGCACGAAGAGGTCGGGGTCAGCGTGGGGCGGATCAGCTACTATCGCAGCCAGGCCTGGCCGTTCCCACATGCGCTGATGCTGGGGTATTTCGCCGAGGCTGCCAGTCGACGCATCCGCATCGACGATCATGAAATCGCCGATGCGGCCTGGTTCTCGCCGCGGCAGCTGCCGCAACTGCCACCGCACTATTCGATCTCCCGGGCGCTTATCGAGTCGCACCTGCAGGCGGTCGCCAGAGGAGACGTGTGAGCCCGGCGCTGAGTGTCGCCTGGCTCAGCGGTTGGGGAACAGGCTGGTCAGCTTGGTGGCCAGCATGACGTTACCGGTGGCCTTGAGCTTTCCGGTCATGAACGCGGTCATGCCGTTGATCTCGCCATTCATCACGCCCTTGAGGGTGTCGGTGCTCATCGACAGCGTCACCGAAGGATCGTCGTGTTCTCCCTGCTGGACGTCGAGACTGCCATCCTTGACCACCAGATAATAGTCGTCGGCATCGCTGAAGCTGAACTGGAAGACGTCGTCCATGCCCGCTGCGGCGCCGGCGTCGAAGCGGCTCTGGAGTTTGTCGATGATGGGGTTGTCCATGATGGTGTCCTGTGCTGAAACATGTGCTGGTCGATGGCGGCATCGGAGGCTCCGGCCACTGTCACGAGAGTATTTAAAACGATCGTTTAAGGCAAGCGTCGCAAGCATGGCACGGCCATCACCCGTCGACGCGTGCCACTGCAATGGCCGAGCGGGCCGCTACTAACGAGAAGGAGAGCGCTGTGAGCGAGGGCGTACGTGACATCTTGTTATTCGTGCTTCAGTGGTTGCTGCTACTGGGCATTGTGGCGGCCGTGGTGGTCGTTTGCCTGGCGCTGCTGGGGCGAGCCCGTCAGTCCGGCTCGCCGCATAGCCGCCAGCTGCGCATCGACGAGCTAAACGACCGCTATCGCTCGCGGCGTCAGCGTTTGCAGCTGGCCCGGTCGGCGCCGGGCGATCGTAAGCGCTCTCTCAAGGCCTGGCGCCACGCCGACAAGCGGCGTCGCAAGCACGGTGACGATACGCTTGCCGGCACCGTCTGGGTGATCGAATTTCACGGTGACATCAAGGCCTCGGCGACGCCTCGCCTGGCCGAAGAGATCTCGGCACTGCTGGAGGTGGCCGAGGAGGGCGATGAGGTGGTCGTGCTGCTCGAGTCGGCAGGAGGGCTGGTGCATGCCTACGGCCTGGCGGCAGCGCAGCTCGACAGGCTGCGCGAGGCTGGCATCGCTACCACGGTGTGCGTCGACAAGGTGGCAGCCAGTGGTGGGTACATGATGGCCTGTACGGCCCAGCGACTTAGAGTGGCGCCGTTCGCCGTGCTGGGATCGATCGGCGTGGTGGCGCAGTTGCCCAACGTGCATCGTCTGCTCAAGCGCCACGACATCGATGTCGACGTGATGACGGCGGGTCGCTATAAGCGCACCTTGACGGTGTTCGGTGAGAACACCGACGAGGGGCGCGAGAAGTTCATCGAAGACCTGGAAGGGATACACTCGCTGTTCAAGTCCTACGTGGCCGCGCGGCGCCCGCAGCTCGATATCGAGTCGGTGGCCACCGGTGAGATCTGGTACGGCAGCGAGGCATTGGGCAAGGGGCTGGCCGACGAAGTGGGCACCAGTGAAGCCTATCTGCTTCAGCGGATGAAAGAGGCGCGTGTGTTCAAGGTCAGTCTCGAGGCGCGCAAGGGGCTGGGCGAGCGCCTTGGGCTAAGCGTATCGCAAGGTGTCGAGCGGGGCGTCGAGCGTACGCTCGAGGTGCTCGATGCGAGTCGTTGGCTACGTCGCTGAGCGCTAGTCGAGGTACAGCGCAGCGAGGGTGTCGATGACTCGCCGGGCATGCTCGCCCTGCAGTGAGTAGTAGATCGTTTGCGAGGCGCGGCGGGTGCTGACCATATTTTCGCGCCGCAGGATCGCCAGGTGCTGAGACAGCGCCGATTGGCTCAGGCTGAGTTTGCTGTTGAGTTCGGAGACCGAGAGCTCGCTCTCATCGAGTAGGCATAGAATGCGCAGGCGGTTTTCATTGGCCATGGCCTTGAGCAGGCCGGTGGCATCGGCGAGGGTCGAGTCGCCGGCATCGAGCAGCTGGGCAGCGGCGTGGCGAGTGCTCATGGTCATGTCTCCTGAGAGGGCGGTCTTGTTGTTGGTCTGGACGACGCCTGAACAGCGCTATCTAATCATTTAGTAAATCTTGAAGCGCTTCGCCACTTCCTGCAGCAACAATAAGTTAACGCTGAATCAATGCTTGTTTGTAACTCTTTGGTTTTTCTGTGTTTCGATAGCGTTATTGTCAACAATATTGGCGTACTCTTGGTCTGGTAGCCGATGGTATGAGAGAAATTCGCGCCTATAGCTTCTAAAGTGTCAACAATCCGTTGCCAGCCTTGGGAGCCCACATGAGCCGCTATTCCACTGTCTTCCGTCATGCCATCGATCAGCCTGCCCAGTTCTGGGGCGAACAGGCGCAGCGCATTCCCTGGTTCACCCCGCCCACCACGCTGCTCGAGTATGACGACCAGGGGCACGCACGCTGGTTCGTCGACGGAGTGATGAACACCTGCCATGCGGCGCTGGATCATCATGTCGACAATGGCCGTGGCGATCAGCCGGCGGTGCTGTGGGACTCGCCGGTCACCGCCAGCAAGGCATGCTACAGCTATCGCGAGATGCGCGACGAAGTGGCGCGCTTGGCGGGGGCCCTGGCTGGGCTGGGTGTGGTCAAGGGCGACCGCGTGGTGATCTACATGCCGATGGTCCCCGAGGCGCTGATGGCGATGTACGCCTGCGCCCGGCTGGGTGCCGTGCACTCGGTGGTGTTCGGCGGTTTTGCTCCCCATGAGCTGGCGGTGCGTATCGATGACGCCGAGCCCAAGGTGGTGCTGGCAGCCTCGTGTGGCGTAGAGGTAGAGCGGGTGATCGCCTACAAGCCGATTCTCGAGTCGGCGCTGGCGCTAAGCCGGCATCGCCCCGAGGCCTGTGTGATCCTGCAGCGCGATATGGCCAGGGCCGAGCTGGGTGCGCTGGATCATGACTGGCAAGCGCTGGTGGGCGACGCCGCTCCGGCAGATTGCGTGGCGGTCAAGGCCACCGATCCGCTGTACATCTTGTATACCTCGGGGACCACCGGCAAGCCTAAAGGTGTCGTGCGCGATAATGGCGGCCATGCGGTGGCACTACACTATTCCATGGAGGCAGTGTATGGCATGCAGCCTGGCGAGGTGTTCTGCTCGGCGTCGGATGTTGGCTGGGTGGTAGGCCACTCCTATATCGTCTATGCACCGTTACTGGCTGGATGCACCACCCTGGTCTACGAAGGCAAGCCGGTGCGCACGCCGGATGCCGGCGCCTTCTGGCGACTGATCGAGGAGTATCGGGTCAAGGTGTTCTTCTCCGCGCCGACCGCCTTCCGCGCGATCAAGAAGGAGGATCCCGAAGGTCACTGGCTCCAGCGCCATGACATCTCCTCGTTGCGGACCCTGTTTCTCGCGGGCGAGCGCCTCGACCCGCCGACGTTTCACTGGTTGGAGGGGTTGCTCGAGGTACCGGTGATCGATCACTGGTGGCAGACCGAGACCGGCTGGCCAATTGCCGCTAACCTGCAGGGTCTGGCGCCGATGCCGACCAAGGCCGGCTCGGCGACCTTTCCGGTGCCCGGCTTCAACGTCCAGGTGCTCGATCCGGAAGGCGAGCCGGCCGCGGCAGGGCAGCAGGGGGCGGTGGTGATTCGCCAGCCGCTGCCGCCGGGTTGCCTGGCCGGCATTTGGCGAGACTCGCAGCGCTTTCACAGTGCCTATATGGCGGCGTTTCCCGGTTGTTATCTGACCGGCGACGGGGGCTACTTCGACGCTGACGGCTATCTGTTCATCATGGGGCGCACCGACGATGTCATCAATGTCGCCGGACACCGGCTCTCCACTGGCGAGATG
The DNA here is from genome assembly GCF_900102875.1 of Franzmannia pantelleriensis. Lineage (GTDB taxonomy): Bacteria > Pseudomonadota > Gammaproteobacteria > Pseudomonadales > Halomonadaceae > Franzmannia > Franzmannia pantelleriensis. Next base: position 448,477 of record NZ_FNGH01000001.1, on the reverse strand, counting down.
GAAGAGGTGGTGGGCGCACATCCGGCGGTGGCGGAGTGTGCGGTGATTGGCATTCACGATGGGCTCAAGGGGCAGGTGCCGGTGGGCCTGGTCATTCCCAAGGATGGCTTCGATGGCGATGAGGCAGCGCTCGAGCAGGCGCTGATTGCCCGAGTGCGTGAGCAGATTGGCCCGATTGCCTGTTTCCATCAGGTGCTGGTCGTGCCCCGCCTGCCCAAGACCCGCTCGGGCAAGATCCTGCGCAAGCTGCTGCGTACCATTGCCGATGGCGAACGCTTCGGCGTGCCCTCGACCATCGATGATCCCGGCAGCCTAGAGGAGGTGCATGCCGCCATGTGTGAGCGCGACCTTGGGTTGGCCAGCCAGGCGCAGCAGGGCTGACGGGGCCGCTGCCAGACGCTATACTGCGCCCCCTGACGACGCCACGCTTCGCGTGGCGTCTTGCCATTGCATGAGGGTTCCCTCACCCCTCGACGAAAAAAAGGTGCTGCATGTTTCATCTCTCTCCGCGCCAGGCGCGACGCTGCCTGCTGGCGCTGGTCAGTTTTCATGTGCTGGTGATTGCGGCCAGCAACTATCTGGTCCAGTTGCCCTTTACCCTGTTCGGGTTTCACACCACCTGGGGTGCGTTCAGCTTTCCGTTCATCTTTCTCGCCACCGATCTTACCGTGCGCTTGTTCGGCAAGGAGCAGGCGCGTGCCACCATCACCCGGGTCATGGTGCCGGCGTTGCTGATCTCCTACCTGGTATCGGTGATTTTTCCGCGCGGCACATTCGTCGGCCTCGAAGGGCTCGGTGAGTGGAACCTGTTCGTGGCGCGTATCGCCCTGGCCAGCTTCATGGCCTATGTACTGGGCCAGCTGCTCGACATTCATGTCTTCGATCGCCTGCGCCACCTCAAGGCATGGTGGGTGGCGCCGGCCATTTCGACGGTATTCGGCAATCTGGCCGATACCATGGCATTCTTCTCGATCGCCTTTTACCAGAGCCCCGATCCCTTCATGGCAGCTAACTGGCCGGAGATTGCCTGGGTCGACTATGTGATCAAGCTGGCCATCAGCCTGCTGTTCTTTTTGCCGCTGTACGGGGTGCTGCTGGCTTGGCTGAGCCGCCGGCTAGTCGACTGGACCGGTCATCCGGACCTGGCGCCGAGCGCCACCGATCAGGCGCGCTAGTTGGCGCCGCCTTTCACTCGAGGAGATCTCATGAGCGTTGAGTTGCATGCTGTCGATACCGGTGGAGAAGGCACCCCGCTGGTGGTGGTGCACGGCCTGATGGGAAGTGCCGACAACTGGCGCTCCCACGTCAAGCAGTGGCACCGCAAGCGCCGCGTGGTAGCCGTGGATCTTCGCAACCACGGCCGCTCGCCGCATGCACCGGGAATGCGCTATGCCGACATGGCAGGCGACCTGCTGGCCTGTCTCGACCGCCTGGGCATTGAGCGCTGTCACCTTCTCGGGCACTCCATGGGGGGCAAGGTCGCGATGACCCTGGCACGCCAAGCCTCACAGCGGATCGCCTCATTGATCGTGGCTGATATTGCCGCGATCCGCTACGGCCACGGTCACGATGCCATCTTTGCTGCGCTTCATCACGTCGCATCCCATGCGCCGAGCAACCGCCGCGAAGTCGATGCGCTGCTCGCCGAGCATGTCGAGGACAAGGGCACGCGGCTATTCCTGGCCACCAACCTGGAGCGCCGAGACGATGGGCGTATGGGCTGGCGGCTGGGGCTTGAGCATATCGAGGCGGGCTATGAGGCCATTCGCGATCTACCCGACGGCGAGGGTGCTTATGCTGGGCCGTCGCTGATTCTGCGGGGTGGCCGCTCGACGTATGTCACCGATGAGATGCTGCCGGGGCTGCGCGAGCTGCTGCCCCGCGCCGAGCTGGTCACCCTCGATGCGGGGCACTGGCTGCACGCAGAGTCACCCACTGAGTTCCAGGCCGCAGTGAATGATTTCATCACTGCGGTTGAGGGCTGAGAGGCGCTAGTCGAGCGGGCGAATATCGAGCCGCTCGCTGTGGCGATTGACGAAGCGGCCGAGGATCTTGTAGGTGTCCACGTCGAACCGCACCGCCTGCTGTGTCACGGCGGCCAGGGAAGCATCGCTGAGCTCGTTTACGCTGCCCAGGTAGCACCAGTGATCGACCAGATGCCACTGCTGCATGCCTTCGGGGTGATGCTCGCCGAAGGCAACACGGCCGCGCCAAGGCCAGTGTTGAATGCGTAACTTCTCGAGCGCCTCCCGGGCGCGCTCATCATGCTCGGCCGGCGACTCCTTGCCACAGCAGGCGCCAGCGCAGCGTCCCAGTTGATGTGCAAAGCAGGCCCCCTTGCCGGTTTCTAGGCCGAGCCTGCGCGGGCACAGGGCGTGGTTCTCGGCGATTTGCTTAAGCGCCAGGCGAGCCTCGCGAGGGTGGCGGAAGAGTCCATACAGCGTGGTGCTGTCGTGGCTATTGAGTACCTCCCCCGAGACCAGCGAGGGACTGCGTTGGCCCGCTGGCCACTGCCAACTGACCAGTCTGCCTTGGCGGCGAAGCTGGCGGTTCATGATTGGCATCAGCGTCTTGATCAGGCGCGCCTCGAGCAACTGAGCGCCGAGGTCGCCAGCGGTTTCCTGCCAGTCGATGTCCTGAATCTGCTGCACCAGGCGCATCTCCCGGTCGCGGTGGCGATCGTTGTTGAAGTGGCTGAGCACTCGAGCACGCAAGTCGACACTCTTCCCGACGTAGAGCGGCAGCCGATTGTGACCATAGAACAGATACACGCCGGGACGACTGGGTAGTGCCTGCAGGGCGCCTGGGTCGAGGTGCGTGGGCAAGCTGGCCTGTCGGTGCTGGGCGCTGCACAGGGCGTCGATGCGCTCGCTGCCATGCTCGGCCAGCCAGTGCCGCCACAGGGCCAGCATGGCGCGCGCGTCGCCTTCAGCGCGGTGCCTGGAGCCCCCCTCAATTCCGTGGCGTCGCAGCAGCGCATCGAGGTTATGGTGGCGCTCATGCGGGTCCAGTCGGCGTGAAAGTTTCAGGGTGCACAGGGTAGGTGCGCTGAAGCGGCGTCCGGCGCGCTCGAAGGCGTTACGCAGGAAGCCATAGTCGAAACGCGCATTATGCGCGACCAGACAGCCGCTCTCTAGCCAGGTTGACAGAGTGTCAGCCAGAGCTTCGAAGCACGGTGCCTCGGCGACCGTCGAGGCATCGATACCGGTCAGGCGGCTGATGTGGTCAGGAATCGGGACGCCGGGGTCAACCAGCGTGACGAAGCGGTCGACTTCCTGGCCGTCGACGACCTTGATGGCGGCAATCTCGGTGATGCGGTCGCGGGTGGTGCGAGTCCCGGTGGTTTCCAGGTCGAGGAAGATCAGGGTGGACATATCACCTCGGCGCGGTGGTCATGGTGCATGCAGGTCAACGGCCAGGCGCTCGAGGGGTTGTCGGGTGTCGATATGGCCCTGGTCATGGAGATAGTTCTGCAGCAGCGCATAGCGGCGGGTATCGAGCGCCGAGGGGCGTAGCGCCAGGCGGCGCAGGGTATCGGGCCAGGCGCGCTGGTTGATGGCGTTGTCCAGGGTGGGGTGGTTGTTGGTGATCAGTTCCCATGCCGCTTCCGGATGGTTAACGGCCCACTCGGTGGCATCTTCCAGTGCAATGAGCAGGCGTTTGATCTCGCTACGCTGGCTGGCCAGCGTGTCGCGGTTGGCCATCAGAATCAGTCCGTCGTGGCGCGGTATCCCGTGGGCCTCGGCGGCGAAGCTGCGCACCCTGAGCCCCTCCTCTTCGAGATGGTGTGGCAAGACCTGGCGCAACGGGGCGATCAGCGCGTCGACCCGCCCCTCGAGCAATGTCAGGGCGGGACTGAAGTTGACGTACTCGAGTTGCAGATCGTCGAGGCCGAGATCGTACTGAGCCAGCATGCCGCTCAGCATCGGCGTAAGACTGTCCTCGACTGCATAGCCGACGCGCTTGTCGGCGAGGTCGGCGAGGGTCGCGATATCGCTATCGGCTGCGACTACCAGGCTGCTCAGCGGAGAGGGGATCAGGCTGGCGACACGCACCAGCGGTAGCTGCTGGTCGACCAGCATGTGTAGCTGGGCTTGACGGCCAATCGCCAGGTCGGCGCGTGCGGCGGCCAACAACTTTGGCGGCAGGCCGGGGTCGGCGGGCGCGTTGAAGGCAACCGTCAGTCCGTGGCGCTCGAAATCGCCGCGCGCCTGGGCAATCAACAGGGCTGCATGCTGCGGACTCAGGTACCAGTCGAGGACGATCCGTAGTTCATCGAGGGGCGGGGGATCGATGGGCTCTGGGCTGCGCATGGTGATAGAGGGTACCGTATCGTCTTCGACTGACGGCCGCGGGTAGGGAAAGGCGTCGAACAGAATCGGGTGTTGAACGGCAAAGGGCAGGGCAGCTGGATCTACGTAAGGGATCGGGTCGCGCTGGCTGGCGGGTAGTGCTTCCTGACCGATTTCCGTCACTGCTTCGACGCGTGGGGCAGGCGGCTCAGCGTCTTCCGGGGCATTGCCGAGGGCGATCGTCGAGCAGCAAAGGGTCGCGGCGATGACGGTGAGCAGTGCCCACCGGGCCTTGCGATTGCACAGGGGGTTCATCCAGGTCTCCAGCGGCGAGTCTAGGGTCGGCCGCACAGCCAGCCACGCGTGATTGTATCCTTGAGTGACAGGCATTGACTAGCCGTTATCCCGGGTGTTGATGTACAACCTATTGAAAAATCGGGGTAAACGCTTTAGCTGATCGCTGCTTGCCATGCACTATGGCATACTCCGGGTACTTCTTAGTCGCGTGCGCAGGCCATGGATAGCATCAATACCCTCTTTCTGCTCAGCGGTTTTCTGATTGCCCTGAGTATTCTCGCCAGCCGCCTATCGTCGCTGTTTGGCCTGCCATTGCTGATCATCTTCCTGGGGCTCGGCATGCTGGCCGGTGAGCAGGGTGTGCTCGGCATTCAGTTCGACGACTACTCCCTGGCGTTTCTGATTGGCCATCTGGCTCTGGCCATGATCCTGCTCGACGGCGGTTTGCGCACACGGCTCAAAACCTTTCGGGTCGGCTTCCGGCCGGCACTGTCGCTGGCCACGCTTGGGGTGTTCCTCACCAGCGGCATCGTTGGCGTACTGGCGATGTGGGTATTCGATCTGACCCTGGTGCAGGGGCTGCTGGTGGGAGCCATCGTCGGTTCCACGGATGCTGCCGCGGTGTTCTCGATGCTCAGCGGGCGCGGCATCAACCTCAATGAGCGGGTCGGGGCAACGCTGGAGATCGAGTCGGGCACCAACGACCCGATGGCGATCTTCCTGACCATCATGCTGGTCGAGCTGCTGGTGGGCGATATTGGTGGCATCGCGCAAACGCTGCTGTTCCTGATCGAGCAGTTCGGCTTTGGGATGCTGATCGGGATTGGTGGGGGCTGGCTGATCGCCAGGCTGCTGCGCTCACTCGATCTGGCGCCGGGGCTCTACTCGCTACTGGCGCTGGCGCTGGGGTTCTGTGTGTTCGGCCTGACCAGCGTGTTGGGGGGAAGCGGCTTCCTGGCCATCTATTTGTGTGGATTGATGATTGGCAACCGCCCAGGGCGTCATCTCAACTTCATTCTGCCGGTGCACGACGGCCTGGCCTGGCTGAGCCAGATTGGTCTGTTTCTGGTGCTGGGGCTATTGGTAACACCCAGTGACCTGCTGGAGTACGCGCTCCCGGCGTCACTGGTGGGGTTGGCGTTGATCTTCGTGGCGCGACCGTTGGCGGTGCTGATCTCGGTCAAGCCGTTCTTCAAGTTTCGCTGGCGTGAAATCGGCTTTATCTCCTGGGTGGGGCTGCGCGGGGCGGTACCGATCGTGCTGGCGATCTTCCCGGTGATCGGCGGGGTGGAGAACGCATCGCTATATTTCAATGTGGCCTTCGCGGTGGTGCTGATGTCGCTGTTGATACAGGGCGGGACGATCTCTCTGATGGCGCGCTGGATGAAGGTCGAGGTACCGCTTGGGGTAACGCCCAATCGTCGCGGACCGCTGGGGGTGCTGCCGGAAAATGACTACGAGATGTTCGTCTATCAGGTCGACAACCAGGACCTCGATGACGTGCCGATTCGTCTGCTGCGTTTTCCCTCAGGAGCCCTGATCTCGGCGCTGTTTCGTCAGCACGCCATGCTGCATCCCAAGGGCAGTACCCGCCTGATGCTCGGCGATGTGGTGTGCGTGATTGGCCGTACCGATGACCTGCCGGCCCTCAATCGACTCTTCAACGGCGATGCCAAGCTCAAGCGTGAGCGGGCCTTCTTCGGTACCTTTACGCTCGACGCCGATGCCTTGATGAGCGATGTGGCGGCGGCTTACGGCTTGACCCTGAGTCCCGGTGAGCAGGAGATGAGCCTGGGTGAGTTCGTTTCGCTACGGGTCGGCGGTCACCCGGTGGTGGGCGACGACGTTGGCTGGCACGGGATCCACTGGGTCGTCAGTGAAATGGAGGGCAATCGCATCACCAAGGTCGGCCTGCGTCTCTATCAATAAGGTCATTTGGCAAACAAGCCCTTGACCTGCGGTGAGAAACTGGTAATATTCTGCGCCGTGAGCCGGAGGGATGGCAGAGCGGTTGAATGCACCGGTCTTGAAAACCGGCAAGGGTGAAAGCCCTTCCAGGGTTCGAATCCCTGTCCCTCCGCCACTCACGATCGGAGCGTGGCGCAGCTTGGTAGCGCGCTGCAATGGGGTTGCAGAGGTCGCAGGTTCGAATCCTGTCGCTCCGACCAGAGGAATACAGAAAAACCGCCACTCACGGGTCATGCCGGGTGGCGGTTTTTCGTTTGAGCCACCGCTGGGTCAGCGTGGGCCCCGGTGGCGGGTCAGGTAGAGTGCGCCGGCCAGCACCATCAGCGCCAGGCCGACGAAGGCCACCGGATTGTAGGTGGCCCACCCGTATGCCCCCAGCAGGGTGCCGATCACCAATATCACCCAGCGTGTCGTCTTGACGGTCATCATGTCTCCTTGGTTGGCGTTGCTTCATGGGGCGAGACTTGTTCGCCTATGCTGCATGTTGCACGTCGTGTGCCTGCATTGCTATTGCACGATCTCGCCGGGGAGTCGCGCGGTTTGCTTGGACGTCTGCTATGGGAGTGTCACGATGCCGTTGATCGTGGGGATGAGTGTGTTGCTGGGCTGCCAGTTCATTGGTGAGTTGCTCGCCAGGGGGCTGGCAGTGCCGGTGCCCGGCCCGGTGTTAGGCATGCTGGTACTGCTACTGGCGTTGATGGTTAACGGACGAGTGCCCTCGGCGCTGCGCCAGACCGGTGAGGGGTTGTTGCGCTACCTGACGCTGCTGTTCGTGCCTGCCGGGGTGGGCATGATGGTGCATGCGCGGTTGATTGCTACAGACTGGTGGGTGATTGGCGTGACGCTGGTGGTGTCAACTGCGGTGACCCTGGCGGTGACCGCCAAGGTCATGAGTTGGCTCAATCAGCGTCGGCTGCGGCACGGCAGTGACCCATGAGTATCGTTGCCCTTGATCAACTGTGGGTTTACCTCTCCGGCCATCCACTGGTGTCGCTGCTGGTGACGCTGGTGGCCTTCATTGCCGCCACGCGGGTCAATCGGATGCTGGGTGGGTCGCCGCTGCTGCACCCGGTGATCTTGAGCATTGTGCTGCTGATCGGTTTTCTGCTGCTCACCGGCATTGACTACCCGACTTACTTCGAAGGTGCGCAGTTCATCCACTTTCTGCTGGGGCCGGCCACGGTAGCGCTGGCGATTCCTCTCTACGATCATCTGGATAGAGTGCGCGCCATGCTGGTGCCGATCCTGCTCGCTTGCTGTGCCGGCATTGTCACCGCAGTAGGTAGCACGATCGGCATTGCGGCGCTGTTGGGGGCGGCGCCGGAGACATTGCTTAGCCTGGCGCCACGCTCGGTGACGTCGCCGATTGCCATGGGGGTCGCCGAACAGGTCGGCGGTATTCCGTCGCTGGCGGCGGGGTTGGTGCTGCTGACGGGGTCAGTGGGTTGTGCGCTGGGGCCGTGGATATTGCGTCTGATGCGTATCGAGGATCCCAGTGTGCAGGGCTTTACCATGGGGCTCGCCGCACATGGGTTTGGCACCGCCCACAGCTTTGCCTCGATCGGCGCCATGGCCGGAGCCTTTGCCGGTCTGGCCATGGCGCTTACCGGTCTCCTGACGGCCTTCCTGCTGCCACTGATGACTGCTTTGCTAGGTGTGTGATATCGGGTTCAGAGCTCTTCCCAGAGTTGTTCCCGGAACTCACGGGAAAGCTCGGTGACCTTGCTGAGTCTGGCCATGCTGGCTTCGGTGACGTCGGTCATGATCTCCTGGTAGCAATCGCTCAGCTCAGCGTGCCGGGTCAGGCGATCAGGGTCCAGCAGACATTCGCTCATGCGCAGGTTGGCGTTGAGGCAGGCGAGCATAAACGTCGCTTCGCTCTCGATCATCTGATCCATGGCCTTGAGCCACTGCAGCTGCAGGCGAGCCGTCGGGGTGTTGGCATCCAGCCACTGCTCGAGCCATAGCTGGGGCAGCGGTGTGACGGTTGACGATTGGTGCGTAGGTGTCGGTGACATGCTGGCCTCCCGGTGGCGTGGGTGGGGTATCCTGAGCAGTATAGTCGTCCATCGCCGGTCAACGAGCAGCGAATGCTGCAATGCGCCACTTTGCTGATGCGGGTCAAATTCGGCATCAAACTTTAGTCGTGAGGAGGGTCTATGTGGGGCGTCATCAAATCGGTACTGGCCGCCTTTTTCGGTGTGCAGAAAGAGCGTCAGCGCCGGCATGATTTTGAGCATGGCAAGCCGGGAGCCTTCATTCTCGTGGGCTTGCTGATGGCAGTGGTGTTCGTGGTGGTGATTGCGGCACTCGCCATCTACGTGGCGGGCTAAGGTGGCCTAGCGCTGACAGCGTTGAGGGGCAGGGGTTGCCTTTCGACGGCAGATGCTCTTCTATAGCGCGACAAGACACACCTAATATTGCGCGACGGTTGCGCCGCCGGCACGAGCAAAACAACGAGGAGGAGCCAATGCGCAAGATGCTCGCATTGATGACGGGTGGGGGGACGCTCTTTGGGGGCGCATCACTGGCCCACGCCAATGGCTGGAACATGCCCGTCGGTGTAACCGACCTCAGCGCCGAGATCTATACCCTGCACATGACGATCTTCTGGATCTGTGTGGTCATCGGCATAGTCGTCTTCGGTGTGATGTTCTACTCGCTGTTCAAGTTCCGTCGCTCTAAAGGGGCCAAGTCGGCGCACTTCCATGAAAACACCACCGTTGAGGTGATCTGGACGGCCGTGCCCCTGCTGATCCTCGTGGGCATGGCGGTGCCCGCTACTGCTACCCTGCAGAAGATGTATGATGCGTCCGATGCCGAACTCGACGTGATGATTACCGGCCAGCAGTGGCGTTGGCGCTACGAGTACCTCGGCGAAGACGTCGCCTTCAACTCCAACATGAGCACGCCACGTGCCCAGATTACCGGCGAAGAGGAGCGCGGCGAGCACTACCTCCTCGAGGTCGATGAGCCGCTGGTGCTGCCAATCAACCGTAAGGTGCGTTTCCTGCTAACCGCCGATGACGTCATTCACTCCTGGTGGGTGCCTGACTTCGCCGTCAAGCAGGACACCATCCCCGGCTTCATCAACGAAAACTGGGTGCGTATCAACGAGCCTGGCATCTACCGCGGCCAGTGCGCCGAGCTGTGTGGCATGGATCACGGTTTCATGCCGATCGTGGTGCATGCCATGGAGGAGGACGAGTTCGATCAGTGGTTGGTCGAGCGTAAGGAAGCCGCTGAAGCCGAAGCCATGGGCGTCGATCGCGAGTGGGAGATGGATGAGCTGATGGAGCGCGGCGAGCAGGTCTATGGTTCGATCTGTGCCTCTTGCCACCAGGCTGACGGTGGCGGTTCTCCGCCTGCGTTCCCTGGGCTGGCCGGCAATCAGGAGCTGATCGATGACGTCGACTGGCATATCGATGTGGTGCTCAACGGCGTGTCGGGCACGGCCATGCCGGCGTTCCGCAGCAACCTCAACCCGGTCGAGCTGGCCGCGGTGGTGACCTACAGCCGTAATGCCTGGGGCAATGACACCGGCGATGCGGTGCAGCCCGCGGAGATCGTCGAGCTGCTTGAATAGACGATTACCACGAAACGTCTCTCTGCCACTAGACAACGATATCGGAGATGTGCGATGGCTCCCAAATTGCCGCCCCATCACAGTTTGCAACACTCGAGCACGACCGCCACTGCTGGCGGTCAGGTGCACGACGATCATGACCATCACCCCCAGCCGCGCGGCATCATGCGCTGGTTGCTGACCACCAATCACAAAGAGATCGGTAGTCTCTACCTGATCTTCTCGTTGATCATGTTCTTCATCGGCGGGATCTTTGCGCTGGTGGTGCGTGCCGAACTGTTTCAGCCGGGGTTGAACCTGATCAATCCCGAGTTCTTCAACCAGATGACCACCATGCACGGCCTGATCATGGTCTTCGCGGCGGTCATGCCGGCCTTTACCGGGCTGGCCAACTGGATGATTCCGCTGCAGATCGGCGCACCCGACATGGCCCTGCCGCGGCTCAACAACTTCAGCTTCTGGCTGCTGCCGGTCGCCTTCACGCTGCTGCTGTCGACACTGCTGATGCCAGGAGGGGGGCCCAACTTCGGCTGGACCTTCTACGCGCCGCTGTCGACCACCTATGCGCCGCCGTCGACCACCTTCTTCATCCTCTCGCTGCACATCGCCGGGGTCAGTTCGATCCTCGGGGCGATCAACATCGTCGCTACCATCCTCAACATGCGCGCGCCGGGCATGCGCATGATGGACATGCCGCTGTTCGTGTGGACCTGGCTGATTACCGCCTTCCTGCTGATCGCCGTGATGCCGGTACTGGCGGGGGTGATCACCATGATGCTGATGGACATCAACTTCGGCACCAGCTTCTTCGATGCCGCCGGGGGCGGCGATCCGGTTCTGTTCCAGCACCTGTTCTGGTTTTTCGGCCACCCTGAAGTCTACATCATGATCCTGCCGGCCTTCGGCATCGTGTCGGCGATCATTCCGACCTTCGCTCGTAAGCGTCTGTTCGGCTACGCCTCGATGGTCTATGCCACGGCATCGATTGCCGTCCTGTCCTTCCTGGTCTGGGCGCACCACATGTTCGTGGTCGGACTGCCGCTGGCTGCAACGCTGTTCTTCATGTACACCACCATGCTGATCGCAGTGCCCACCGGCGTGAAGGTGTTTAACTGGATCACCACCCTGTTCCGTGGCTCGATCACCTTCGAAGTGCCGATGCTGTTTGCGCTGGCGTTCGTCGTGCTGTTCACCATCGGCGGTTTCTCCGGGCTGATGCTGGCCATCGCGCCGGCCGACTTCCAGTACCACGATACCTACTTCGTGGTGGCACACTTCCACTATGTGCTGGTGCCCGGGGCGGTCTTCTCGATCATGGCGGCCGTCTATTACTGGCTGCCCAAGTGGACAGGGCACTACCCCAGTGAAATTCTCGGCAAGTGGCATTTCTGGTTGTCGGTGATCGGTGTCAACCTGACCTTCTTCCCGATGCACTTCTCGGGGTTGGCCGGCATGCCGCGGCGGATTCCGGACTATGCGCTGCAGTTTGCCGATTTCAACCTGGTCTCTAGCTTGGGTGCCTTCCTGTTCGGCTTCTCCCAGTTGATCTTCGTATGGGTGATCATCAAGTGCGTGCGCGGGGGCGTCAAAGCGCCGGCCAAGGCCTGGGACGGCGCGGAAGACCTCGAGTGGAGCGTGCCGAGCCCTGCGCCGCTGCACACCTTCGAAACGCCGCCGGACTTCAAGCCGGTACAGCACTAACCCCTGACGCCCGCCGGTAACGCCGGCGGGCATAGAGGAGAGTCGGCATGATGAATCCCGTTCAACGCACCGTGTTCCGCAGCGTCCTGGTGCTGATCGCGATGTTTGCCTTCGCTTTCGCGCTGGTACCGCTTTATGACGTCTTCTGCCGCATCACCGGGGTCAACGGCAAGGTCGATGAGCGCGCCCAGACACTGGTCAGCGAGGAGGTCGATGAGTCGCGTTATGTCACGGTGCAGTTTATTACCCGCTCGGGCTCTGGCTTGCCGTGGATTCTCGACGTCGAGCAGCGTCAGGTCAGAGTGCATCCGGGGCAGCCCACCGAGATCAACTTTGCCTTTACCAACCAGAGCGGCAGTGCTTTGTCGGGTCGTGCAGTGCCTAGCGTATCGCCGTCACAGGCCTCGCGCTACCTGCGCAAGGTCAACTGCTTCTGTTTTGACGAGCAGCGACTCGAGGCCGGCGAGCGGGTCGAGATGCCGCTGGTCTTCCAGTTGACGCGTGACCTTCCCAAAGACGTCAACACCGTTACGATGGTCTACACGCTGTATCCCGTGGCCGAAGAGAAAGCACAATTACAGGCGCAGGTAGCGCCGGGATCAGGAGGTGACGCATGAGTGGTGGCAGTTACTATGTACCCGCAACCAGCAAGTGGCCGGTACTGGGGTCGCTGGCGCTTGGGGTGATGATGATCGGTGCCGGCATGGCGCTGGTACATGGCAACGGCACCATTGTCATGTCGCTGGGGCTGATCGGTGTGCTGACGGTGATGGCGCTGTGGTTCCGGGATGTGGTGATGGAGTCGCGTCAGGGGCTTTATGACGCCCAGATGGATCGCTCCTTCCGGCAGGGCATGGGCTGGTTCATCTTCTCCGAAGTGATGTTCTTCGCCGCCTTCTTCGGTGCCCTGTTCTACATCCGCGTATTCGCCCTGCCGTGGCTCGACGGCGAGGGGGCCAAGGGCGTGGCAGCACTGCTGTGGCCCGATTTCTCGGCGACCTGGCCGTTGATGAGTCCCCCTGATCCGAGCGTCAGCGGTCCTCGCGAGGTGATGAACCCGTGGCAGCTGCCGCTGGTCAACACGCTGATTCTGGTGGCCTCCAGTATCACCCTGACCATTGCCCACGAGGGGCTCAAGGAGAGCAACCGTACGGCCTGCCGTAACTGGCTGATTGCTACCTTGGCGCTGGGCTTCGTGTTCGTGATCATCCAGGGCGTTGAATATTATCAGGCTGTGACCCACTACGGGATCACGCTGCAGGCCGGGATCTACGGCGCCACCTTCTTCATGTTGACGGGCTTCCATGGCCTGCACGTGATTATCGGTGTGACCATCCTGGCGGTGATGCTGGTCAGGATTCTTCGCGGGCATTTTGGGGGGCATGACCACTTCGGCTTCGAGGCATCATGCTGGTACTGGCACTTCGTCGACGTGGTATGGATCGGGCTGTTCCTGTTCGTCTACGTCTTTTGAGGAAAGCCGACATCCGTTATCGGGCCCGGCACTTGCTGCCGGGCCTTCGCGTGATGGGGCGCTGTTCAGGCCAGATCGCCGATGTAAAAGCCGTAGCCGAGTAGTAAGATCAGTAGGCCGGCCATTGAGACGCGCAGCTTCAGCGACGTCAACAGGCGCCGGGAGTTGCCGTGGTCGCGCAGCAGGAAGCCGGCGCCCGCCGCAAGGCTGGCGAGCATGGTAAGAAATGTCAGGGCGATCAACGCTTTCAGCATGGGATACTCCGTGAGTTTTCAGACGCCCAGTTCAAGCAAGCCGGTGCGACATGTCAAGCGCTTATGGTGGTGGTGGCTGGTTTGGTGCCTGCTGGTCTCACTGGGCATTGCCTTGGGCATGTGGCAGTGGGAGCGTGCCGCCGACAAGCGCGACTACCTGCAGCGCTTATCTGACGCTCCGCAGTTGAGCGCGCCCCATGACACCCCGCCAGAAGGGGCTCAGATCAGCCTGCGCGGTGAGTTTATCGCCGATCAAACCTACTTTCTCGACAATCGCGTGGTCGAAGGGCAGGTGGGGGTGGCAGCGCTGACGCCGTTGCGTACAGAAGACGGTCGGGTGTGGTTGATTCAACGCGGTTTCGTCCCTACTGGCGGCAGTCGTGTCGATCCCGAGATCGAGACCCCGCAAGGCAAGGTCGCGATAACCGGCCAGTGGCAGCCGGCCGGTGAGATCGCCCTGCTGTTTGGCCCCAACCAGGAGGAGCGGCGGTTGCAGCGCCTGGCGCTGCTGCCCTGGCAGGCCGATCTTGGCGAATTCGCGCATCCCGGCTGGCTGCATATGCAGCAAGGGGCGGGTATGTTCACGCCCTGGTGGGAGCCCAGCGTTATGCCTCCCAGCCGCCACACCGGCTATGCCATCCAATGGTGGGGGTTGGCTTTGGCGGCGCTTGCGGTAATGCTGATAGGGGGGCGGCGCCTGATACGCGATGGTCGCGAGTCGGGTGCTGCCTCGACAACGAGTGAGCGGGAGCGGGAACCATGAGCCCACTGAACAGACAACGAATGAAACTGCTGGCCTTGATCATGCTGTTTGCAGCGCCGCTGGCCAGTGCTTGGGTGATGGTCGAATTTCGTATCGGCATACCCGATGAACGTACCGCTCATGGGGAGCTCAATCCCGATGTGCCACGACTTGCCGGTTGGCCGCTGGTCGATCCTCGCCCAGCCATCGATCATGGCGATTGGGTGCTGGCGTTCGACTGTGCCGAGGGCTGCGAGGCCGAGGCCGACCAGTGGTGGCGGTTGCATCGTGCACTGGGTCGTGAGGCACCGCGGGTGACGCGACTACGCCTGGGGCCTGCTGACGAGGTCTTGCCCGGTGAGGTGCTTGGCGAGTGGCAGGCGTTGCCGGCATGGCGCGATAGTGGCCAGCTGTGGCTGCTCGACCCCCAGGGAGAGGCGGTGTTGAGCTATTCGGCAGGGGTGGATCCCCAGGACGTGTTGGCAGATCTCAATCACCTGCTACGCATGAACAATGATCAAGCAACCGCGCTGAGCGATACGTGAGGATGACAAGGTGATGGATGGCGCGATGGAGAAGCCGATAGCGCGGCTCAGGCTACTGCGTGGCTTGAGCCTGATGGGGGTGGTGTTCACCATCGTGGTGATCCTGGTCGGCGTCTGGACGCGATTAGTCGATGCCGGGCTTGGCTGTCCCGACTGGCCGGGCTGTTATGGCCGGCTGGTGGTGCCCGATGCTGATACCGCCTCGCTGCATTCCCCCGATGCCCCCCTCGAGACGTTCAAGGCCTGGGTGGAGATGGTTCATCGTTACATCGCGTCGGCCCTCGGCCTGCTGGTCTTGGCGCTGGTCGCATTAGCGCTACCGCTGCGTCGCCGGGCGGGGTTTCCGTGGCGTCTGACCCTGGCGCTGCTGGCGGTGATCATCCTGCAGGGGGCCTTTGGTGCCTTTACCGTCACCCTCAAGCTGTGGCCGCAGGTTGTCACCCTGCACCTGCTCGGCGGGCTTACCGTGATGCTGCTATTTCTGTGGCTGCATCTGCGTCTGCGCCAGGCCACTCTCGAAGGGGTGCAGCAGCCACGGGTCAAGCGCCGAATGTCGCTACTCTGGGCGCTGGTGGCTGCCCTGCTGGTGGGGCAGTTGGCGCTGGGGGGGTGGACGTCGAGCAACTACGCCGGCATCTCGTGTCAGGGATTCCCGACCTGCAACGGCGAGTGGTGGCCGGAGATGGACTGGAGCGACGGCTTTCATTTGACCCAGACGGTGGGGCCCAACTACCTGCATGGTCAGCTGCACGCCGATGCGCGCACCGCTATCCACTTCGGCCATCGGCTCGGCGCATTGGCGCTGGGGGTGGGGCTGGTACTGCTCGCCGTGGCACACTGGTCGCGGCGAGAGATGCGGCCCTGGATGCTGGGCATACTGGGTAGCTATGCGTTCCAAGTCGCGCTGGGGGTTGCCAATGTATTGCTGTGGCTACCGCTGAGCCTGGCGCTTGCGCATACCGCAGGTGCCGTACTATTGATAGTAGTGTTGACGCTCGCCTACTGGCGAGCGAGCCTGATGCGCTCCGACAAGCCGGGATATCAGCAAGTGGACGACAAGAAGGAGTGGGCGCATGCGTAATGCGGCGATCGAACAGGGCGAATTGCTGGCAGGCCGCGAGAGTAGCCTGACGGTGGCATGGCAATGGCGTGACCTGGTCACCCTGTGCAAGCCGCGTGTGGTGATCGTGATGCTGGCTTGCGCACTGGTCGGGATGGCGCTGGCAACCCCGGGCATACCGCCACTGGCCAGCGTGGTCTATGGCCTGGCAGGGATCGCCCTTTGCGCCGGTGGGGCAGCCGCCTATAACCATGTCCTTGACCGTCGCCTCGATGCCATGATGGTGCGTACCTCCCGCCGCCCGCTAGCCACGCAGCGCTTGCCTACCCACTATGCGCTGCTGTGGGCTACTGGTCTGTCAGTGCTTGGCTTCACGCTGCTGCTATGGCAGGTCAACGCCTTGACAGCGTGGCTAACGCTGGCGTCACTGGTGGGTTATGCGCTGATCTATACGGCTTTTCTCAAGCGTGCCACCCCGCAGAATATCGTAATCGGTGGCGTTGCAGGTGCTGCGCCGCCGCTGTTGGGCTGGACGGCGGTAACCGGCCAGCTGGGCGCCGAACCCTTGTTACTGCTGCTGATCGTGTTTGCCTGGACGCCGCCGCACTTTTGGGCGCTGGCGATACACAAGCGTGACGAATACGCCAAGGCCGGCGTGCCGATGCTGCCGGTTACGCATGGCGATGCCTTCACCCGCCTCCAGGTGTGGCTGTATGGCTGGTTGACGGTGGCGGTGACCCTGATGCCGTTCGTGATTGGCATGAGTGGGATGATCTATCTGGTCGGGGTCACGGCCCTCAACGCGCGCTTCATGTTCTGGAATTGGAAGGTGTGGCGGGGGCGTGACGAGCAGGCGCCGATCAACGCCTTCTGGTTCTCGATTCGCTATATCCTCGGCGTGTTTGGCGTCCTGCTGTTCGATCACTATGCCGTTAACTGGGTGATGTGAGCGTCAGTCGGTATGGACGTGATAAGAACCGGTACCGGCTTGCTGGATCGTTAGCGGCTGAGTATGGTGCACGGACTTGCCAATCACCTGTTAACTGAGTTGAGAGTGTATGAGCGCTACCCTGTTCTGGAGCCTTGCGGCGCTTGCCGTGGTCATTGTCGCTGGCCTTGGTGCCTATGCCGCCACGCTGTGGCGAGAGGTGCGCCGACGCGAGGTGTTTCGTCAGGAAGAGACTCGCCGTGCGCATCAGAACTGTCTCGATAGCCTAGGCGCCATTGCGTCTGCCATGCGCGCCGAACAGGTCGATCTTGTCGAAGGTGCGCTGCGCTGCAAGGTGCTGCTTGAGATCATCGATCCGGCGCTGGTGGAGCGGGACACGTTTCGGGTTTTCGTCACTGTATACGACGAAACTCAGCACCTGCGTACGCACTCCTCACGCAATGAACTGACACCCCGCCAGCGTATGGATGAAGACCGCCAGCGCCTGGCGGTGGAGGACGCCCACCGTCCGGCGCTGCTGGATGCGGCACGCGCTGTGGAGCGCTTCAAACAGGGCTGGCCGGAAACCCTGCACTGACTAGTGCGCGGCGAATGTTGCTCACTTTCTTGTACAAGAGTTTCACATGGTTTAAATTCTTGCTGTGGCATGCGTATGCGTGACGTGCCTGTGAACATGACTGGTGCTATCAGCGCAGGCATGAGACCATGCGCATTAGCACATGAGCACTAGCCGAATTGTTGCAAATGTGCTTTCTTTTACCCTGAGTAAGTCGAGAAATACGAACCAACTCGACGGTTTACGTGGATACGCGGTGTAACCAAGGGTTACGACTAGCGCTGTGTTAAGAAGGAGTCTTACATGAAAAAATCAACGACTGGCTTGCTGATCGGTTCCGCACTGGCACTGGGCCTCGCTGGCTGTGCTACCTCTGGTCCCACCGGGGGGCAGACATCCGCTCAGATGTCTGGTTCCTCCTCTTCTGCCGATCGCGCTTGGTACCAGCACCCCGCCGTTTGCGGCGTTGCAGGTGGCTTGATTGGCGGCAGCATCGGTTATGCTACTGCCGGTAGCTCCGATGAAGAGCAGGGTGGCGCTATCGGTTTTGGTGTGGGTTCTGCTGCTGGTGCACTGCTGTGCGCCGATCGTACTCCTGAGCCGCAGCCTCAGCCGGAACCCGAGCCGATGCCGGAACCCGAGCCGGAGCCTGAGCCCGAGTTCGAGCCGGTGGTGCTGAGCAGCGAGGTCACCTTCGCGTTCGATTCTGCCGAGCTGCGTCCGGAAGCCAGCATGACGCTGGACGAAGTGGCACATCGCCTGCGCGAAAATACCGATCTGCGCGTCAACATCGACGGCCACACCGACTCGGTGGGTAACCCCCAGTACAATCAGGGGCTGTCCCAGCGTCGCGCCGACTCCGTTCGTGACTACCTCGTGTCCCAGGGCATCGCCGAGAACCGCATGCGGACTCGCGGCTTCGGTGAAGAGCGCCCGGTCGCCACCAACGAGACTGATGAAGGGCGCGCTCAGAACCGTCGTGTCGAAATCGACCGTCAGTAAGGGCTAGCGCCCCGGCGCTTGATGCCTGAGCGGCATGCCTGCCGCTCACCTAACGAGGGAGTGCCATCGGCACTCCCTCGTTGCGTATGCGTCCCTTGCGCCGCCCATGGCGCGTTGGGGGCGCCATCTGGTAATGTAGGCGCCTGTTTTTCGACGCAACTATTTGATCAGTACGTTTAGACATTCACCTGTTGCGACATGTGATCCCTGGTATGGATCACCACTGCGCCCAAGGAACCGCCGCAATGCCCATCGTGACCCTGCCTGATGGCAGTCAGAGAACCTTCGACGAACCGCTTACCGTGATGCAACTGGCCGAATCGATCGGGCCCGGGCTGGCCAAGGCCTGCGTGGCCGGCAAGATCGACGACGTGCCGGTCGACGCCGCCGATGTCATCGATCACGATGCCACGGTCGCCATCCTCACGGCGCGTGACGAGGAGGGCCTGGAGGTAATCCGCCACTCCTGCGCGCACTTGATCGGGCACGCGGTGAAGCAGCTCTATCCTGAGGCCAAGATGGCCATCGGTCCGGTGATCGACGACGGCTTCTACTACGACATCGACTTCGGTCGTTCGGTGACCCCGGACGATCTCGTGGCCATCGAGACGCGCATGAAGCAGCTGATCGAGCAGGGCTACGATGTGGTTCGCGAATACGTCGATCGGGATCAGGCGATGCTGACCTTCCTGCACCGCGATGAGACCTACAAGCAGGAGATCGTGCGCGGGATTCCCGAGGGCGAGACCATTCGTCTCTACCATCACCAAGAGTACGTCGACATGTGTCGCGGGCCCCATGTGCCCAATACCCGGCACCTCAAGGCGTTCAAGCTGACCAAGCTGGCCGGCGCCTATTGGCGTGGCGACGCTGACAAGCCGATGCTGACGCGCATCTACGGCACCGCCTGGCCTGACAAGAAACAGCTCAAGGCCTATCTCAAGCGGCTCGAGGAGGCCGAGAAGCGCGATCATCGCAAGCTGGCCAGGAAGATGGATCTCTTCCATCTTCAGGAGGAGGCGCCGGGGATGGTGTTCTGGCACCCCAATGGCTGGACCATGTACCAGGCGCTTGAGCAGTACATGCGCCGGGTGCAGGTCGCCCACGGCTACCAGGAGATCAAGACGCCGCAGGTGGTGGACCTCTCGTTGTGGAAAAAGTCGGGCCACTGGGGCCACTACAGTGAATTGATGTTCACTACCGAGTCGGAGAAGCGCGAGTACGCGGTCAAGCCGATGAATTGCCCGTGCCACGTCCAGGTGTTCAATCAGGGGCTCAAGAGCTATCGTGATCTGCCGCTGCGTCTCGCCGAATTCGGCAGCTGCCACCGTAATGAACCGTCCGGCTCGCTGCATGGGCTGATGCGAGTACGTGGCTTTACCCAGGATGATGCGCACATCTTCTGCAGCGAGCGCCAGATTCAGTCCGAAGCCGAGGCCTTCATTCGCCTTACGCTGGAGGTCTACAAGGAGCTTGGTTTCGACGATGTCGAACTCAAGCTCTCCACGCGTCCGGATGACTTCCTCGGCGAAGCGGCGCTATGGGATCGCGCCGAAGAGGGGCTCGAGGCGGCGCTTGATGCGACGGGGCTCGAATGGGAGCTGCAGCCTGGTGAAGGGGCGTTCTACGGCCCCAAGATCGAGTTTGCACTACGCGATTGTCTCAATCGGGTCTGGCAGTGTGGTACCCTGCAGCTCGACTTCAATCTTCCTGGACGTCTGGGCGCCCAGTTCGTCGACGAAGATGGGGCGCGCAAGACCCCGGTGATGCTGCATCGTGCGATTCTCGGCTCCTTCGAGCGCTTTTTGGGAATTCTCATCGAGCACTATGCTGGCGCCATGCCGCTGTGGCTGGCGCCGCAGCAGGCGGCGATCCTCAATATCACTGATGCGCAGCGGGATTTTGCCCTGGATCTCGAGAAGCGCTTGCAGAAAATCGGTCTACGCGTCAAGGCGGACTTGAGGAACGAGAAGATCGGCTTTAAAATCCGGGAACATACGTTGCAGAAAGTTCCCTATCTCCTGGTGGTAGGAGATAAGGAAGTCGAGTCTGACGCCGTGGCCGTACGTACTCGCAGCGGCGAAGACCTGGGTACCTTCAGGGTCGATGATCTCATCGCCCGCCTGGTGGCCGAGGGGATCTGATTGCCGGCTGCCCGGGCCACGGCAACGTCAACCAACACGGAGATGTAGCGATCAAGCGAAGCAACCCAAGAGGGCGCGTTCAGGACAAGCGGCCCCCAATGAACGAGCGTATTACCGAGGATCAGGTTCGCCTGATCGACAGCGACGGCGAGCAGTTGGGTGTTGTGCCCACCAGTGAAGCGCTGGAGCGTGCCGAAGCTGCCGGTATGGACCTCGTACAGATTTCCAACGCCGATCCGATCGTTTGCAAGATAATGGATTACGGCAAATTCGTCTTCGAGCAGAAGAAGCAGAAAGCTGCTCAGAAGAAGAAGACCAAGCAGATCCAGGTCAAGGAAGTCAAATTCCGGCCTGGCACCGACGAGGGCGACTATCAGGTCAAGCTGAAGAACCTGATTCGTTTCCTCGAAGGTGGCGACAAGGGCAAGGTCACGCTACGGTTTCGTGGCCGCGAGATGGCGCACCAGGACATCGGCCGCAAGCTGATGGAGCGGGTCGCCGCAGATCTCGAGGATCTGGCCAATGTGGAGTCCTTCCCCAAGATGGAAGGGCGCCAGATGATCATGATTCTTGCCCCCAAGAAGAAGTGATCCGAAGGCAAGTAAACGGGTGGTTCGTCGCTGAGGCGGACTGCCGGCCTTGGGTTTTCTGAAAAAACATCGAGCGGAGTTTTCCTCATGCCGAAAATCAAGACCAACAGTGGCGCCGCCAAGCGCTTCAAGAAGACTGCCAATG
This sequence comes from Franzmannia pantelleriensis, assembly GCF_900102875.1. Classification (GTDB taxonomy): domain Bacteria; phylum Pseudomonadota; class Gammaproteobacteria; order Pseudomonadales; family Halomonadaceae; genus Franzmannia; species Franzmannia pantelleriensis. Next base: position 427,172 of record NZ_FNGH01000001.1, on the reverse strand, counting down.
GCTTCAAGCACAAGCAGTCCTTCCGTAGTCACATCCTGACCAAGAAGTCGACCAAGCGGAAGCGTCATCTGCGCGGGATGAAGCAGATTCACGACGCCGACAAGGCACTCGTCCAGCGCATGCTGCCGAACCTGTAACCGGTTGATCCACTCTTAACGTCAGGAGAATGCTATGACTCGTGTCAAGCGTGGCGTCGTTGCTCGTCGCCGTCACAAGAAAGTAATGAAGCAGGCCAAAGGCTACTACGGTGCTCGTTCGCGGGTCTTCCGCGTAGCCAAACAGGCCGTGATCAAGGCCGGACAGTATGCCTATCGCGACCGCCGTCAGCGTAAGCGTCAGTTCCGTGCCCTGTGGATCGCGCGTATCAACGCTGCGGCTCGCATCAACGGCATGTCCTACAGCCGCTTCATCGACGGCCTCAAGAAGGCCGGCATCGAGATCGATCGTAAGGTGCTGGCCGATCTCGCCGTGCACGAGAAAGCCGCCTTTGCTGCCATCGTCGAGAAGGCCAAGGCTGCTCAGTAAGTGACGGTGCATCGGTGGCGATCGTAGCAAGCTCGCTTCTCGCCACCACGCATGCCGTAACGTCGCAGGGGAAGAGCCGCCGCTCTTCCCCTGTTTTTTTGTGACCCAGTGTCGGCCGCGCGTCGCGGCCGACGAGATTCGGAGCTTTACGGATGGACCATCTTCCCACACTGGTCGCCGAGGCTCGCCAGGCCATCGACGCCGCCGATGACATAGCGGCACTGGATGACGTGCGGGTTCGCTACCTTGGCAAGAAAGGCGAGATCACCGCGCTGCTCAAAGGCCTGGGCAAGCTGCCGGCCGATGAGCGCCCTGCGGCAGGCGAGCGCATCAACGAGGCCAAGCAGCTGCTTGGTGGTGAGCTCGAATCGCGCAAGCAGGCACTTCAGCAGGCGGCGCTCAATGCACGCCTGGCGGCCGAACGGCTCGATGTGACCCTGCCGGGCCGCGGCCAGGAGAGCGGCGGATTGCACCCGGTGACCCGCACCCTCGAGCGTATCGAGGGGCTGTTTACTCGAATCGGCTTCGACGTGGCGGTGGGGCCGGAGATCGAGGACGATTACCACAACTTCGAAGCGCTGAATATTCCCGCGCATCACCCGGCGCGGGGCATGGCCGATACCTTCTACTTCGATGCCACCCGTCTACTGCGCACCCACACCTCGCCGGTACAGGTGCGGACCATGAAGGCCGAGCAGCCGCCGATTCGTATTGTCTGCCCGGGGCGTGTCTATCGCAGCGACTCCGACCTGACCCATACCCCGATGTTTCACCAGGTAGAGGGGCTGCTGGTCGATGAGGGCGTTAGCTTTGCCGACCTGAAAGGCACCATCGAGGACTTTCTGCACGCCTTCTTTGAGCGCGACGACCTTTCGGTGCGCTTCCGGCCGTCCTACTTTCCGTTTACCGAGCCTTCTGCCGAGGTCGATATCCAGTGCGTGATGTGCAGCGGCGAAGGCTGCCGGGTGTGTTCCCAGAGTGGCTGGCTCGAGGTGATGGGGTGCGGCATGGTGCACCCGGCGGTGTTCTCTCACGCCGGCATCGACAGCGAGCGCTACACCGGGTTTGCCTTCGGCATGGGCGCTGAGCGGTTGGCGATGCTGCGCTATGGCGTCAACGACCTGCGTTTGTTCTTCGACAATGACCTGCGCTTTCTGCGTCAGTTCGGTTGATTGCCACCCCGCTCGCTTTGAGGAGACAGGATTTCCATGAAATTTTCCGAACAGTGGCTGCGTGACTGGGTGTCACCGCAGCTGGCGACCCAGTCGTTGGCCGATCAGATCACCATGGCCGGCCTCGAGGTCGACGCCATCGAACGCGTGGCCGGCGAGTTCAGTAATGTGGTCATCGCCGAGGTAGTGGCCAAGACGCCGCACCCGGATGCCGACAAGCTCAACCTGTGTCGTGTCGATGACGGCAGCGGCGAGCCGGTGCAGGTGGTATGTGGTGCCCCCAATGTGGCGGTAGGGCAGAAGGTGCCTTTCGCCCGCGTTGGCGCCGTGCTGCCGGGTGACTTCACCATCAAGCAGGCCAAGCTGCGCGGCGTCGAATCCCGCGGCATGATCTGTTCTGCCTCCGAGCTGGGGCTCGAGGAAGACGCCTCGGCAGGGATCCTGGTGCTACCTGAGGGGGCGCCAGTGGGCGATGATCTTCGACTGTGGCTGGGGCTCGACGATAGCACTATCGAGGTTGACCTGACGCCCAACCGCGGTGACTGCCTGAGTGTGCTGGGCATGGCCCGGGAAGTCGGCGTGCTCAATCGGCTGTCGCTCGAAGGGCCCGCGCTGTGCGCAGTGCCGGCAGCCCATGACCAGCGCTTCGCCATCGAGGTGGCCGACCCCGAGCGCTGCCCGCGCTATCTGGGCAGGGTCATCAAGGGCGTCGATGTGACCGCTGAAACGCCGCTATGGATGGTCGAACGTCTGCGTCGCAGCGGCGTGCGCAGCATTGACCCGGTGGTCGATGTCACCAACTACGTGATGCTGGAGCTCGGTCAACCCTTGCATGCCTTCGACCTGGCCAATCTCGACACGCGTATCGAGGTGCGCCTGGCGCGCCCCGGCGAACGCCTGGTACTGCTGGATGGCCAGGATATTGCGCTGCGTGACGACAGTCTGGTGATCGCCGATGCCAAGGGGCCCCTGGCCATCGCCGGTGTGATGGGAGGCGAGCACTCGGGTGTCAGCCCCGATACGCGCGATATCTTTCTCGAATCGGCATTCTTCAGTCAGCTGGCGGTGGCCGGCCAGGCACGCTCCTACGGGCTGCATACCGACGCCTCGCACCGCTTCGAGCGCGGCGTCGATCCCCAGATGACGGCCAAGGCTGCTGAGCGTGCCACCCAACTGCTGCTGGAGATCGTCGGCGGTGAGGCGGGGCCACTGGTGGAGGCCGCGAGTGCCGCTCACTTGCCTGGCGAACGGCGCGTAGCACTGCGCGCCGAGCGCCTCGAGCAGGCGCTCGGCAAGCGGCTGGAGAGCGATGAGGTGGTCGAGATCCTCGAGCGGCTGGGCATGCAGGTCGATACCCAGATCGATGGCTGGGCGGCGCAGGTGCCGAGCTGGCGCTTCGATATCGCCATTGAAGAGGATCTGATCGAAGAGCTGGCACGTATCCATGGCTACAATCGTCTGCCGGCGCGTCGCCCAGCGGCCCGTCTCGGCCTGCGTGCCGACCATGAAGTGCGCCAGCCACTAGCCCGGCTGCGGCGTCAACTGGTCGCCCGCGGTTTCCAGGAGGCGATCAGCTACAGCTTCGTGGCCCCGGAACTGCAGCAGCTTTTGCATCCTGAAGGGCGTTCGCCGCGCCTGGCCAATCCGATCTCCAGCGATATGGCGGTGATGCGCTACAGCCTGTTCCCAGGTCTGATCAAGGCGCTGCAGCACAATCTCAATCGCCAGCAGGGGCGGGTGCGATTGTTCGAGACCGGTCTGGTATTTCGCGGCGAGCTCGACGACCTCGAGCAAGTGCCGATGGTCGGGGCGCTGGTATGCGGCCCTCGTGAGCCCGAAGGGTGGGCCGGTGGTCGCGACAAGGTCGACTTCTATGATCTAAAAGGTGACCTGGAGAGTCTGATCGCCCTGGGTGGCGACCGTGATGCCTGGCGCTTCGAGCCGGCGGAGCACAGCGCGCTGCATCCTGGGCAGACCGCTCGAATCACCTGTCGCGGCGAGGCGGTAGGCTGGATCGGGACCCTGCACCCGGCGGTACGTGCAGAGCTGGGACTCAAGGTCGATGCGTTGCTGTTCGAGGTGCACCAGGAGGCATTGACGTGCGGTGTGCTGCCGGCCTTTGCGCCGCTGTCGCGCTACCCCGAGGTGCGCCGTGATCTGGCACTGCTGGTCGATGAGGCGTTGCCGCTGCAGGCGCTGCTCGACTGTTTGCGCGAGCAGGCCGGTGAGTGGCTCACCGAGCTCAAGCTGTTTGACGTCTATCACGGCCAGGGCGTGCCGGAAGGACGTAAGAGTCTTGCCTTGGGCTTGACCTGGCAGCATCCTTCGCGCACGCTGAATGACGATGAAATCAATCAGTTAGTCGATGCAATCGTCACCGAGTCCCGTCAGCGTCATGGCGCCGAGCTGAGAGGCTGAGCGTCTCCGGCGCCAGGGACGGTGCCGCTATCCAGCGAGGGAATGATATGGGCGCGTTGACCAAGGCGGAACTTGCCGAGCACCTGCATGTGGAACTGGGCCTCTCCAAGCGCGAGGCCAAGAGCATGGTGGAGGCGTTTTTCGAGGAGATTCGTGGCTGCCTGCGCGAGAACGAGCAGGTCAAGCTGTCGGGGTTCGGCAACTTCGATCTGCGCGACAAGCGCGAGCGACCGGGTCGCAACCCGAAGACCGGCGAGGAGATCCCGATCTCGGCGCGACGGGTGGTGACCTTTCGTCCCGGCCAGAAGCTCAAGAGTCGCGTCGAGGACTTTGACGGCGTCTCGATGGTGTAGGTATCACGCCAACGGCACCCCTGAGGGTGCCGTTGGCGTATTGATCACACACCGGCACCACTCTCCATCAGGTAAGTGATCACCACCTTGATCACATAGCCAAGCATGCCGGCCCCCAGTACGATGAACAGCATGATGGTGCCGAACTTGCCGGCCCGGGATTTGCGCGCCAGATCCCAGATGATGAAGCTCATGAACAGCATGAGTCCGCCGACCATCACAGGCGTCACCCAGGCCTCGAAGATCTCCTGCATGCTTGCTCCATGTCATTGAATGGCATGCCATTATACGCCTGTGGTAATATCCGACCAAATTTCTCAAGCAAAGAGCTCTCATGGCTACACTGAAGATCTTTGTCGGCACCATGTACGGTGGGGCGCTGGACGTCGCGGAACAGGTCAAGCCACTGTTCGAGGAGGCCGGCTATCACGTCGACATCTTCGAGCAGCCGACCCTGGATGACCTGGTTGCCGAGCCTCCGGCACTGGCGCTGTTCTGTGTCTCTACTACCGGTAGCGGCGACTATCCCGGCAACCTGGTGCCCTTTACCCGTGCCCTGATCGACCAAAGTCCCTCACTTGGCGAGTTGCGCTATGGTCTGGTGGCGCTGGGTGATAGCTCCTACGGCGATACCTTCTGCGGCGCCGGACGTGCGCTGGATGCACTGCTCGCCGACCTTGGCGCTCAGCGTGTTGGCGAACGGCTCGAGGTCGACGCCATGGAGACCTTCATGGCGGATGATGCTGCGCTCCCCTGGGCCGAGGCGTGGATCGCCGAGCACGGCTTGCAGGTCGCATGATGGGCGGGCCGAGTGCCGAACGGCTGAGCGCGCTGCTGGGACTGCTAGTGGTGATGCTGGCGACCCTGCCGCGCTATCTGGACGGCGGCCATGAAACCCGCCTGTCGTTGATGCTGATGGCGTCAGCGGTGGTCGCGGTCGTGGCGGTGCTGCACTGGCGGCTGCTGGATGCAGTAGCACGGCAGCGATTACCCGACCTGCTGCGGCGGCTGGGCTTCTGCTTGCTTGCCGGGCTTGCCGTGATGGCCGGCTGGTATGCGCTGGCGGCCACGCTAACGGGCTGGCAGGTGCTGATTTCCCACGGCGCGACGGCTGGGCTGCTGATGCATGTGCTCAGCTTGTGGTGGCGCCGAGAGCGTTCCGACGCGCGCTGAGCCTTGCCACTGCGCGAAGAATGCAGACGTTTACGCCCCCGGTCATGCCGGGGGCGTAAACGTTGCGGCGCGGGTCAGGCGAGCTGATAGCAGGGCACGTAGGCGGTGCCGGGCAGCTTCATGCGCCCCTGAGCCACGAAGGAGGTCAGCAGGGCGTCGAGTTGGCGCATCAGCTCGGGCTCTGCGTGCAGCGTGAAGGGGCCGTGGGCCTCGATGGCGCGAATGCCGGGCTCCTTGACGTTGCCGGCGACAATGCCAGAGAAGGCGCGGCGCAGGTTGGCAGCCAGCTCGTGGGTTGGCTGTTGATGATGCAGGGCCAGACCGGCCATGGCGGCATGGTCGGGCTCGAACGGTGCCTGGAAGTCGCGGGCGATATTCAGGCGCCAGTTGTAGTAGAAGGCGTCCTGCTGATGACGTCGGAAGTCAGCCACGTCGTTGATCCCATCGCGCATGGCGCGTGCGACACCGGCCGGGTCGTCGATGATGATCTGATAGCGTTCGCGTGCTTCTTCGCCGAGCGTGTAAGCCAGGAATTCGTCGATGCGCTTGAAATAGTCGGCGGCGCTGGCCGGACCGGTGAAGATCACCGGGTAGGGCATCCCGCGGTTCTCGGGATGCAGCAGGATGCCAAGCAGGTAGAGAATTTCCTCGGCGGTGCCGACCCCGCCAGGGAATACGATAATGCCGTGACCGACGCGCACGAAGGCTTCGAGGCGCTTCTCGATATCCGGCATGATCACCAGTTCATTGACGATCGGGTTGGGCGATTCGGCGGCGATGATGCCCGGCTCGGAGATGCCCAGATAGCGGCCCTGAGTGCGGCGCTGCTTGGCATGCGCCACATTGGCGCCCTTCATCGGCCCCTTCATGGCGCCCGGTCCGCAGCCGGTGCAGATATCCATGTCGCGCAGGCCGAGGTGATAACCGACGTCCTTGGTGTACTCGTACTCCTCGCGAGAGATCGAGTGGCCACCCCAGCACACCACCAGCCCCGGGTCGCGGCCAGGCTTTAGGGCGCCCGCCTTGCGCAGGATATGGAATACTGCGTTGGTGGTGCCCTCGCCGGTGGAAAGGTCGAAGCGCTGCTGGGTCTGAATCTCGTTATAGACATAGACGATATCGCGCAGCACCGATGAGAGCAGCTCGCGAATGCCGCGGATCATCTTGCCATCGACGAAGGCGTCGATAGGGGCATTGGTCAGCTTGAGGCGAATGCCGCGATCCTGCTGAAGGACTTCGATGTCGAAATCGCGGTAGGTCTCCATCACGGCGCGGCCGTCGTCGGTGACATTGCCGCAGTTGAGCACCGCCAACGCACAGCAGCGCAGCAGGTCGTGCAGGCCGGCGCGGGAGGTGTCGCGAAGGCGGTTGACCTCGTGCTGGGAGAGCACCTCGAGGCTGCCTTCCGGCGAGATGATGGTGGAAATGGTTTCAGGCATAGCGGCAATCCTTGTCTTGCGGTCAGGCAGCCCTGCCGGGTGTACATGACCCGGCGGGTCGTCATGAAATGCTACCACGCCCCGTGCGCCGGCCGCAGCGCTGCGGCGCTCAACGCGATCTGATAATATTGCCTGTCAGTGGCCGTTCCGATTCTCCCTCTGCCTGTGAGTGCTGCGCCGCCCCATGTTCAACGCCCAATACTTTCGCACCTTCATTACTCTGGTGGAGACCGGTAGCTTCACCCATACGGCACGGCGCCTGGACATGACCCAGCCCGGGGTCAGTCAGCATATCCGCAAACTCGAGCAGTATCTCGGCAAGCCGCTGCTCAATCGGCACGGTCGTCGTTTCACCCTGACCGACAGTGGACGGCGTGCCTATGAATACGCCATCAAGCTGTTCGCCGAGCACGAGCATTTTCGCCATTCGCTGGATAACGACTCGCTGGACTCCGGTGATTGCCGTCTGGCATCGCCAGGCAGCGTGGGGCTGATGCTGTATCCCTTCCTGCTCAGCTATCAGCAGATGTACCCGGGGCTGACGGTCAGCTACAGCTTCGCTTTCAACGGTGCAATCGTGCAGGACGTCCTGGCGGGGCGCTACGACCTGGGGATCGTGACCGATCTGGTCAAACACGCCGACCTGCAGGTGGAGCCCTGGCACCAGGAGCCGCTGTGCCTGGTGGTGCCGGCGGACTTTACCGGCACCACCCTCAATGACCTCACGGGCTTAGGGTTTATCAACTACTCCGACGGCATCCAGCATGCCGCGCAGTTGCTCAAGGCCAACTTCGTCGATGAGTTCCGTAGCATGAACCGCTTTCCGCAGCAGGGCTTTACCAACGAGGTGTCGATGGTGCTTGACGCGGTGGCGCGCGGGCTGGGCTTCACGGTGGTGCCACGACTGGTGCTAGAGACCTCACCCTGGCAGCGTCAGGTCAAGGAACTGAGCTTGGCGCAGCCGGTCCATGAGACGCTCTATGTGGTCACGCCGGGGGGCTCGGAGATGCCGCGTCGCTATGCGCGTCTGCTGGAGGGCTTCCGCGAGCAGCGGCGCCAGGCGCTATACGGCTACGCCGAGGAGCCGAGCTTCGGCTGAGGAGCGCGTGTCATCCGCGTAACGCATGCGCCCCGGCCATTGGCCGGGGCGCATGCGTTGGTGGGTAGCGCCTTCACTCAGTCGCGGTACTCGTCGATGCTCGGACACGAGCAGATCAGTTGACGGTCGCCGTGAACGTTGTCGACGCGGTTGACCGCCGGCCACACCTTGGCGGCCTTGACGGCAGGAGAGGGGAAGGCACCCAGCTCACGGGAGTAGAGGCGAGCCCAGTCGGCGTCGATCAAGTCGGCCATGGTGTGCGGGGCGTGCACCAGTGGGTTGTCGTCCGCCGGCCAGTCGCCACGTTCGACCCGGCCGATCTCCTCGCGGATCGCGATCATGGCATCGCAGAAACGGTCGATCTCGTAGCGTGACTCCGACTCGGTGGGCTCGACCATCAGCGTGCCGGGTACCGGGAAGGACATGGTTGGGGCGTGGAAGCCATAGTCCATCAGACGCTTGGCGATATCTTCTTCACTGATACCCGAGCTGGCCTTGAGCGGGCGGATGTCGATGATGCACTCGTGGGCCACGGTGCCATTGACGCCGCGGTACAGCACCGGGTAATGACCGTCGAGGCGTTCGGCAACATAGTTGGCGTTGAGGATCGCCAGCTCGGTGGCCTCGCGCAGGCCGCGGGCCCCCATCATCTTGATGTAGGCCCAGGAGATCGGCAGGATCGAGGCGCTGCCGAAGGCCGCCGCCGATACCGCGCCGCACTCGGGATTGACACCGCTGATCGGTGTTACCACGTGGTTGGAGACGAACGGCGCCAGGTGCGCCTTGACCCCGATCGGCCCCATGCCAGGGCCGCCGCCGCCGTGGGGAATGCAGAACGTCTTGTGCAGATTGAGGTGCGAGACGTCGGCGCCGAAGTCCCCGGGGCGGGTCAGGCCGACCTGGGCATTCATATTGGCACCGTCCACATAGACTTGGCCGCCATGATCGTGAACGATCTGGCAGGCCTCGCGCACCCCCTCCTCGAACACTCCATGGGTCGAGGGGTAGGTGAGCATGATGGCCGATAGCGACTCATGGTGCTGTTCGGCCTTGGTGCGCAGGTCGGCGAGGTCGATATTGCCATCGCTGTCGCACTCCACCACCACCACCTTCATCTGGGCCATGGCCGCCGAGGCGGGGTTGGTGCCGTGGGCAGAGCTCGGGATCAGGCAGATGTCGCGGTGGCCCTGGCCCTCGGCGGCCTGATAGCGGCGAATCGCCACCAGACCGGCATATTCGCCCTGGGCGCCGGAGTTGGGCTGCATCGAGATATGGTCGTAGCCGGTGATCTCGACCAGGAACGCCGCCAGCTCGTCGATCATCTGCTTGTAGCCAACCACCTGATCCTGCGGTGCGAACGGGTGGATCTGGCCGAACTCCGGCCAGGTGATGGGGATCATCTCACTGGTGGCGTTGAGCTTCATGGTGCAGGAGCCCAGCGGGATCATCGCGTGGGTCAGCGACAGGTCCTTGTTCTCAAGACGCTTGAGGTAGCGCAGCATCTCGGTTTCGCTGCGATAACGCTGGAAGGTGGGATGCTGCAGGAAGGCGGAGTCGCGTCGGCAGGCCTTGGGGATGCCGCTGCTGCCGGCGGCAACGATGCTCTCATCCAGTGCGGTTACCGACAGGCCGTGCTCTTCACCGATCAGCACGTCGAACAGCACGTCGAGGTCGTGGGCGGTAGTGGTCTCGTCGAGGCTGACCCCGATGTCGCCGCCGTCAAAGTAGCGCAGATTGATCTCGTGGGTCATGGCGCGGCCGTGCACCTTGCCCGCATCAACGCCGGTCAGACGTAGGGTGTCGAACCAGCTGTCGTGGGCCAGCCTGATGCCTTTCTGGGAGAGTCCCTCGGCGAGGATGGTGGTCAGGCGGTGAATGCGGGTGGCAATGGTGCGCAGCCCTTCGGCACCATGATACACGGCGTAGAAGCCGGCGATATTGGCCAGCAGCGCCTGGGCGGTACAGATGTTGGAGGTGGCCTTTTCACGACGGATGTGCTGCTCGCGGGTCTGCATCGCCATGCGCAGTGCCTGCTGGCCGCGCGTGTCCTTGGAGACGCCGATGATGCGCCCAGGAATCGAGCGCTTGAGCTTGTCGGTGGTGGCAAAGAACGCTGCATGGGGGCCGCCGAAGCCCATCGGCACCCCGAAACGCTGGGTGTTGCCGACCACGATGTCGGCGCCGAGTGCCCCTGGCTCCTTGAGCAGCACCAGGCTCATGATGTCAGCGGCGACGCAGGTCATGATGCCGCGCTCACGGGCAGCGCTGAGCAGGCCGCCAAGGTCACGGACCTCGCCGCTGTGGCCCGGATACTGCAGCAGCGCGCCGAACACCTCGTGCGCGGCCAGCTCGTCGGCCGGGGCCACGATCAGCTCGAAACCGAAATAGTTGGCTCGCGTGCGAACCACGTCGAGGGTCTGGGGCAGCACATCGTCGGCGACGAAGAAGGCCTTGCTCTTCGACTTCTTGTTGGCCCGCTGACACAGTGCCATGGCCTCCGCCGCGGCGGTGGCCTCATCCAGCAGCGAGGCGTTGGCCAGCTCCATACCGGTGAGGTCCATGACCATCTGCTGGAAATTGAGCAGCCCCTCCAGGCGGCCCTGGGCGATTTCCGGCTGGTAGGGCGTGTAGGCGGTGTACCAGCCCGGGTTCTCCAGCACGTTGCGCTGGATGACCGCCGGCACATGGGTATTGTGGTAGCCCTGACCGATATAGGTCTTGAAGACCTTGTTCTGGCGTGCCAGTCGCTTGAGGTAGTCGAGCGCCTCGGCCTCGGTACGCGGCCCTTCGAGGGACAGCTCGCGGCCCAGGCGAATGCCGGGGGGAACGGTCTTCTCGATCAGGGTCGCCATGCTGTCGACGCCAAGGGTGTCGAGCATCTGGGCGACATCGTCGGCGCGGGGGCCGTTATGACGATGAATGAAGGCGTCGTGTCCGGCCAGATCGGCCAGGCGTCGAGTCTCGGTAGCCATGAAACACCTGTCAGGGTAGTGGGGCGGTCAGTCCCCGAAACGAAGGGAAAGGGGTAACGGCCGGGGCGCGAACGCCCCGCCCGGAAGTGGATCAGTCCTCGGCGTCGACCACCGCGCCATAGGCATCGGCATCGAGCAGGGCGTCGAGGGCATCGGCGTCGCTGAGCTTGAGCTTGGCGATCCAACCATCCTCGTAGGGGGACTCGTTGACGGTCTCGGGAGCATCCTCGAGGCTCTCGTTGACGGCCACCACCTCACCGCCGAGCGGGGCATAGAGGTCTGAGGCGGCCTTGACCGACTCGATCACACCGAACTCCTCGCCGCTGGCGAGTTCCTGACCGACTTCCGGCAGCTCGACGAAGACCACGTCGCCGAGGGCCTGCTGGGCGTGATCGGTGATGCCCAGGGTGACGGTGCCGTCACCGTTGTCGAGTACCCACTCGTGGCTCTTGGTGTAACGCAGGTTGGACGGGATAGCACTCATAGTGGTTTTCCTATACGAAAAGGTTTTCTGAATCAGGGAATCGTAACGCCATTTGCATGCGATGGCGAGTCTCCAGCACAGGCATTTGTCGCGCTGACCGCCTGTATAGGTTGGCCGTTGGCGCGTCGCTCGTCCAGCCCTGCGCGGCGGGCAGCCCTCGACTACCCTGAAGAGGGGGCAGGCCTTGCGATTCGCTGCCAGGCAGTGTGGCGCCGTGCCCAGAGGCGTGCGGGCAGTTGCGATGCTGGGCGCGGCGCAGTAAGCTGCTGCATGTTTCGTATAGGAAATATGTTTCTTGGTTTGTATGGCAGTGCCCGGCCGATGAATGCTCGATAGTGTCGCATATCAGCAATTCGATAGCCTGCAGTAGTAGAGCCTGGGTGGGATTATCCGCTATGGTACGCCCATTCGACCACGGGGACGGCCTCGTCACCCTCTCGGTTGAGGCCAGGTGTCCGGCACGGCGCTCAGGATAGCGGTGTCGGGGCACAACAATAACGAACCAGGATTGAAAGGAACGACCATGGAAACCTTGACCAGTCTCTTTACCGCCATCAACGGCGTGGTATGGGGTCCGTTGATGCTGATACTGCTGCTGGGGGTGGGTCTCTACCTCCAGTTGGGTCTCAAGCTGATGCCGATACGCAAGCTTGGCATGGGCTTCAGCTTGCTGTGGCAGGGGCGTGACAAGCCCGGCGCCGAGAAGTCCGACAAGGACGGCGAAATTTCCCCCTTCAATGCGTTGATGACGGCGCTCTCAGCGACCATCGGCACCGGTAATATCGCCGGCGTGGCCACCGCCATTGCGCTGGGTGGCCCCGGGGCGGTGTTCTGGATGTGGATCACGGCGCTGGTCGGCATGGCCACCAAGTTCGCCGAGGCGGTGCTGGCAGTGCGCTATCGTGAGACCGACAGCACCGGCAATCATGTCGGCGGCCCGATGTTCTATATCAAGAATGGCCTGGGCAAGAAGTGGCTATGGCTGGGCGGCGCCTTCGCCTTCTTCGGTGCGGTGGCAGCATTCGGGATCGGTAACACCGTGCAGTCCAACTCGGTGGCTGATGCCCTCGATTCGACCTTCGGCCTGCCGCACTGGATCACCGGTGTGGTGATCATGGTGTTGGCCGGGGCGGTAATTCTCGGCGGCATCAAGCGGATCGCCAAGGTTGCCGGCAAGTTGGTGCCGATCATGGCCGTCGCCTACATCTCTGCTGGTATCGTGGTACTGATCGTCAATGCCAGCGAGATCGGCAGTGCCTTCAGCATGATCTTCTATTATGCCTTCAACCCGCATGCGGCCATGGGTGGCTTCGCCGGGGCGGCAGTGATGGCGGCGGTCCGTTTCGGGGTGGCACGCGGTATCTTCTCCAACGAGGCCGGGCTGGGCAGTGCGCCGATCGCCCACGCCGCTGCCAAGACCAAGAATCCAGTGCGTCAGGGCCTGATCGCGATGCTCGGCACCTTCATCGATACCATTATCGTGTGCACCATTACCGCGCTGGTGATCCTGACCTCGACGGTATGGATCGACGGCGAGGCCGGGGCTTCGCTAACCGCGCTGTCGTTCGAGGCGGCCTTGCCGGGGATCGGTAACCAGATCGTGTCGATTGCCCTGGCGGTATTCGCCTTCACCACCATCCTCGGCTGGTCGTTCTACGGCGAGAAGTGCTTCCAGTTCCTGTTCGGTACGCGCTCGATCATGCTATACCGCACGCTGTTCGTGCTGGCCATCCCGCTTGGTGCCATGGCGCAGCTGGGCTTTATCTGGCTGATGGCCGATACCTTCAACGCCATGATGGCGATCCCCAACCTGATCGCACTGGCACTGCTGTCGCCGATGGTCTTCAAGCTGACCCGCGACTACTTCGACGGCAAGGAGGTGTTGCCGGGCGAAGATCTGCCGAAGTAACCGTGTGGCCACCGGGCGGATGCCTGTCCGGTGGCCATCCCGCTAGCCACTCGCCAATGGATCGAGACCATGACGCAACTCAACAAGACGCCGCTATACGACCTTCACCTGGAGTTGGGCGGCAAGATGGTGCCCTTCGCAGGCTACGAGATGCCGGTGCAGTTCCCGCTAGGCGTCAAGAAGGAGCATGAGCATACCCGCCAGGCGTGTGGCCTGTTCGATGTGTCGCACATGGGCCAGGTGTTGATTCATGGGCCGGCGCCCGCTGAGGCGTTGGAGGCGTTGGTACCGGCGGATATCGTCGGCCTGCCGGCTGGGATGCAGCGCTATGCGCTGTTCACCTCGGAAGAGGGCGGCATTCTCGACGACCTGATGGTGGTCAACGCTGGCGAGCATCTCTATCTGGTGGTCAATGCCGCTTGCAAGGAGCAGGATATCAGCCATCTGCGCACCGGGCTTGGCAGCGATTACCGGGTCGAGGTCGTGGATCGCGGTCTGCTCGCTCTGCAGGGGCCCGCGGCGGCGACGGTCATGCAGCGACTGTGTCCCTCGGCCTGTGAACTGGTGTTCATGCAGCATGGTCGGTTCTCTATGGAGGGTGTCGAGGTGTGGATCAGCCGCAGTGGTTACACCGGCGAGGATGGGTTTGAAATCTCGGTGCCTGCCGAGCATAGCGATGCCTTGGCGCGGCGGCTGCTGGCCGAAGCCGAGGTCGAGGCGATCGGTCTGGGAGCTCGCGACTCGCTGCGACTCGAAGCTGGCCTGTGCCTCTACGGCCACGATATCGACGCCACCACCACGCCGGTGGAAGCGGGATTGATCTGGGCCATCGGCAAGCCGCGTCGGCGCGGCGGTGAGCGCGCCGCGGGCTTTCCGGGCGCGGATCTGATCTTGCACCAGGTCGCGGCCAAGGATCACACCCGCAAGCGTGTGGGGTTGCTTGGCGAAGGCCGAGCGCCGGTGCGCGAGGGCGCCGAGCTGTTCAGCGCCGATGACGTCAAGGTGGGGGTGGTGACCTCGGGTGGTTTCGGTCCCAGTGTTGGCCAGCCGGTGGCGATGGGCTATGTCGCGATCGAACACGCCGAGGCGGGTAACCAGGTGTTCGCCGAGGTGCGCGGCAAGCGCTTGCCGATGACGGTCACCAAGACACCGTTCGTGACCCCGGGCTACCATCGCGGTTGAGATTCGTCTTATACCGTTATCTTGGCGGCCGTGACATGATCAGCGGGCCGCTCGCCATGGCGAGCGGCCCGCGTCGTTTGTGCAGGGAGGCGCCTCATCGCTAGTGCTGGCCAATGATGTGCCGAAAGGTCAGGCTGATCCTGATGCCGTGCCCGCGCCGCGGCAGCAGCGCATGCTGTAGCTGATGCTGTACCCCGGCGCCCATCACCAGCAGGCTGCCGTGGGGCAGGCTGACGTTGAAGGCGGGAGCGCGACGATCCCGCCAGCGAAAGCGCAGCGGCCGCTCGCTGCCGAGACTGATGGCGGCGATGAGAGGGGCGTGGCCCAGTTCTGGCTCATCGTCGCTGTGCCAGCCCATGCGCTCTTCGCCACTGGCGTAGCGATTGAGCAGCACGCTGTTGAAGCGTGGTATGTCCCCCTGCGCCGATAGGGCCAGGTTGACCCGTTCAGCAAGGTCGGCGACCTCGGGGTGCCAGGCTTCGGGCATGAAGTCATGGCCTGAGTAGCGATAGCGGGCCTCAGGATCGCCCATCCACACCTGACGACGGGGAATCGGATGATGGCGGCCAAACAGGCTGAGGGAGGGGCGCTGCCAGCTCAGGGCGTGCTCTAGCGTCGACTGCAAGCGACTGGCATCGCCTGGCGCAAGAAAGCCGTCACAGCGCCATAGCGGTGGCTGGTCGAGCAGTGTCTGGGGCTTGCAAGGGCCGGTCATGGGTTGAGCATGCCAGCTGCTGGCCGGGCTGTCATCCCAGTGCCGGCAGGCTCCACCAGCCGAGCAACCCGAACACGCAGCCGAGCAGAGCGCCTCCGATCACGTCGCTGATATAGTGCAAGCCCAGTCCGACCCGCGACGCGGCAATCAATATCGCCAGCGGCAGTACCAGCGGCAGCAGCGCTGGGGTGGTAGCGGCGGTCAGTAGGCTGAACATCACCGCATGCAGGGTGTGGCCGCTGGGAAAACTGTAGCGGTCACGGGGTGCTTCGGTGCAGCGGATGGTGCGAAAGGTGATGGATGGGCGTTCGCGGCACAGACGTGTCTTGACCAGCCGGTAGACACCGATCGCCAGCAGCGACAGCAGCAGGTGGTGCCACACCAGCGACCATCCCGATGTGCCATGCAGCCATGGCAGTGCGGCCACTAGCAGCACCCAGGCGGGCCAGTCGCCGAGGCGGCTGGCACAGCGTAGCAGGAGTAGGATGCCGCGGCGGCTGCCGTGATGGGCAAGCCGCTGGCAGAGTCGCCACTCGAACAGATCGAGCCGGTCAAAGACCGGCAGGGTGCGTGGTGCGTTCATGACGATGCTCCATGGCGGTGTGCAGATGTTGCAGGAAGTGGTCGGCTATCTGTGACCAGTGGCATTCGGCTACCCGCACCCGTGCGCCACGTCCCAGGCGGCCATAGATCGCCGGTGAGCGGGCCAGTTGGGCGGCTTGCTCGGCGAAGGCGTTGGCGGCATCGAAGGGCAGTGTCAGGCCGTGGTGGTGGGGAACGATCCATTCGCCGGCGGCGGCATAGTCAAAGGCGACCACCGCCAGCCCGCTGGCCATGGCCTCGAGTACCACGTTGCCATAGGTTTCGGAGCGCGACGGAAACACGAACAGGTCGGCGCTGGCGTAGTGCCGGGCAAGCTGCTCGCTGTCGATGAAGCCGGTGAACCGGGTCTGTGGCAGGCGGCGCTGCAGGCGCTGCCGCTGGGGACCGTCACCGACTACCACGCTGATCAGGTCGGGCTGTGCCAGGTGCATGGCCTGGAAGCTCTCTACCAGCAGGTCGAGGTTCTTCTCACTGGCCAGGCGGCCAACGTGCAGTGCAACCGGCTGGTGGTCGCCGGCGCCCCATTGGTGGCGCAGCGCGGCATCGCGCTTGTCGGGGCTGAAGTGCTGGCAGTCGATGCCGCGTCCCATCACCGCGACGCGTTCGAAGCCCCGGGATGCCAGGTGATCGGCCTGCTGGCGGGTGGGGACCAGAGTGGCGCCGGTGCGGTTGTGGAAATGACGCAGCAGACCGAAGACGCCGCGGCGCAGCCAACCCAGGCCATAGTCGCTGGCGTAGTGGTCGAAATTGGTGTGGAAGCCGCTCAGGGTCGGGATGCCTAGGCGTTCGGCGCAGCGCAGCGCCGACCAGCCCAATGGCCCCTCGGTGGCCAGGTAGATCGCATCGGGGCGCTCGCGCTGCCATGCAGCCTGCAGCTGTCGGCCGCAGGGGCGGCCAAACTGTACGTCGGGATAGCGCGGCAGGTGGAACCCTTTAACCTGCAGCTCGCTTGCCATTCGCGGATCGTAATGGCCGCTGGCAGGGGCGGGTCTGATCAGTTGCAGGGTCACCCCACGGCGCTGGAGCTCCTGGGTCAATTGGCCGAGGGTATGGGCGACGCCGTTGATGTCCGGCGCCCAGGTTTCACTGACCAGGCATAAGCGCATGGGGAGCTCCCGCGTGATGAACTCCCTCTAGCGTCACAGGCTGGTATGACAGGGCGCCGACACGCCCATGACAAATCGATGAAACGCGATGCTTAGCGCAGTACCTTGGCCGGGTCGACGGGTTTGCCGCCGTGGCGCAGATCGAACAGCAGGTCGTAACGCTCGGTGCTGTTGCTGTAATCGACCTGGCACACCGGCGTTCCCTGAGTGATCGACTGACCGTCGGCGACTTTGAGCTCACCGCACAGCGCGTAGACGCTTTGAAGGTTGCCGTCGTGGTGAACGATGACCACTCGCCCCAGCTGGCGCATGCTGCCGGCAAAACGCACCTGGCCGTCGGCGACCGCCTTGGCATCGCTGCCGTTCTGGTTGGCAAGCAGCATCGGCTGCAGGGTGCCGCGGTCGTCGGGGCCGAAGCGGCGCACCACGCGATAGTCATCCAGCGGCCATGGCCAGTTGCGCGCGCTGCTGGGCAGATTGCCCGGATCAGGGCGTTGGGCTGGCGCTGAGCTCGCGCTGCCACTGCTCGCTGTCGTGCCGCTGTTGCTGGCGCTAGCGGTGCTGCTGCCGCTGCCACTTCCGCCGCTAAGCGGCACCTGAATCACCTGGCCGACCTGCAGGCGGTTGGCGGGAGTGTTGCTATTGGCAGCTTGAACCCGGGCAGGGTTGGTGCCAAAGCGGCGTGCGATGCCTGAGTAGGTATCGCCAGGGCGGACCTGGTAACGGTAGGGGCCACCGGAAGGTGCGCGCTCTTGCTGCGTCGGAATCAGCAGGCGCTGCCCGACTGCCAGGCGCTGAGGCTCGACGCCGGGGTTGAACCGTGTCAGGCGCTCCAGCGGTACGTCAGCACGCGCGGCAATGGCGCCAAGGGTATCGCCACGCTGCACGGTGATCCACTGTCCGTTGATGCTGTCGAGTCGCTGCGAAGACGACGAGGGACCGGCACAGCCGGCCAGCAGCCAGGCGAGCAGCAGTATCAGGACGAAGTGTCGAGGATCTGATCCTTTTCCTGCCACAGCGCGTTGATCCATGTGTGGAAGCGTTCCTTGTAGTCCGGGTCCTGGTGATAGTCGCCGCCGGGCATCCAGTGGGGGACGTCCAGGCGCCGGATATGGCAGTGAATCTGCCCTTCACGCCCGCACAGGAAGCCCCAGAAGGTGGGATCGGGGTTGGCATAGCTCAGGGTGGCATCGAGGATGCCGCTGAGATTCTCGCCAAGCAGGCCGGTGACCTGGGCGGTACCGCCAGCCTTGGGGCGCAGCAGATGGCGATAGGGGCTATCTTGTGCGTCGCGTTTGGCGGTTGTGAAGCGGGTGCCTTCAACGAAGTTGTATATGGCCAGCGGTGTCTGACGAGCCCGTTCGCACATGCGCTGAGTGGCGCGGCGATCGCGCTCGGCGAGCGCCGGGTTGCGCGCCAGCTGTTCGCGACTGTAGCGGCGCATGAACGGGAATTCCAGCGCCCACCATGCCTGTCCGACGATGGGAATCCATATCAGCTGCTGCTTGAGGAAGAAGCGCGGCATGGGAATGCGCCGGTGCAGGGCGAACTGCAGCACGAAGATATCGGTCCAGCTGCGGTGGTTGGACAGCACCAGCCACCAGCGCTGCGGCGACAAGTCATCGGGGCGACGGATATCGAGCTGAGGTTTGAGCCAGCGGCGCATCCACCACAGGTTGGTGCCGATCCAGTTGAGCGCCACGGCGTTGAGGCCGGCCAGTACGCGCAGTTTGGCACGGCGCCCCGGGGCGACCAGCTTGAGCAGGATCAGTACGAACAGAGGGATGCCCCAAAACAGCGTGGTCATGATCAGGAAGCATGCGCTGACGAGCCCCTTCAGGGTCGGCATGGAGGGTCTCCAGAGCAACGATAACACGCCAATCCTACTGCAAGATCAAGGGTATGCCCAGTGTGTACCCGCGTGGCGACATGACCTGGCTGATGCGCTGAGGATGAGATCGTTAGTGCAAGAGTGTGACAGCCTGATGTCGAAAAACTGACCATTCTAAGAAGAGCGTCAGTGGGGTCGCGCTTTACGGCGCTTGTGCAGGGACTTTGCACAGCGTTATCCACAGGAAATGTGCATAACCTGGTCGTCGCCTCACGCGATCTCACAGCGAGTATGTTGGGGAAGTAGCAGTTCGGCGGCACGCTCAGGATGATTCGGCAGGCACTTCTGGACCAGTGCCAGACCGCCTAGGGCGATGCGGTGCTCATCCCCTGCGGCAAAGGCCATGCGCCGAGAGCAGGTAGGATAGAAGCGGTAGTTGAGCAGCGGTGAGATCGGGAACAGCCCATGGTGGCGGTCACTGCTGCCGATCAGGCCGTTCTGATGCAGCTGACGATCGAGGTCGCCGAGTTCGTGACCGAGCCGCTCGCTGTCGAAGCCGGCGTGGTGGAGACGTGGGCCCATAACAGACAGCCAGGCTGCCAAGGGATGCGCCGTCTCGAGTTGCTGGAACGTCGGCCAGTCGGGCATTGGCCAGGGCCGACCGCGGCATAGCAGGTTCTGGCCGCGACCGTCGTCGGTATGCGCGCTATCGACCAGTGCCTTGAGCGTATGGCGTGCGCTACGTGGCAGGGTGTTGAGTTGCAGCTCGCCGAGTACCAGCCAGGCGTTGTCGTCGGGGGCGGCCAGCAGCGTGGCCAGCAGGCCTCGGTCGGCCATGGCGTAGCGCTCTACCGGGCGATAGCCGAAGTGCTGCAGGGTCGGCAGTAGCGCGCTGGACGCATAGCAGCCGTGATTGAGCGTCAGCAGTGCGAGGTATTCGGCAGGGGCATCAATGGGCCAGACCCGCAGCGCGCCAAGCTCGGGGTGGAGATGGATATAGTCCAGCCACAGCTGCTGAAGAAATTCCTGGCGCTGCATGGTGTGCTTGCCTCCCGCCGGCGGGCATGATTTTCAGCTGAGTATAGGCAGGCGGTGGGCAGCGGCTTTCAACGCGGCAAAGACGCAAACGCCCGGCATGGCCGGGCGCTGAGGATTATGGCTGAGCGACGCTTGGCTTACTGAGCGGCGGTTTCGGGCATCAGCTCATTATCCTTGGCGTAACGATCGAACTCGGTGAAACCACCGATATGCGTTTGATCGATGAAGATCTGCGGTACGGTCTCTACCGGCTTGCCGATGGTCTTCTCCATGTCGGCCTTGGTGATGCCCTCTTCATGGATATCAACGTAGCGGTAGCCGCCGATGGCACCGATATCGCTGAGCTTATCGGCAAGCTCCTTGGCGCGCACGCAGAACGGGCAGCCGGGGCGGCCGAAGATCACGACGAACATAGGGACTCCTTGCAATGCAATATGAGGAATATGAGAACTAATAAATACTGGCGCCTATTGTTTCGCAACTCGGCGCCAGATGCCAATAGTGGCTCGCTACGCCGATGATGGCGGGCTGCTATGAGCGCTCGTCGGCACGCCTGAGCAGGTCGCTCAGAGGGCGGTAAAGGGCGGCGCTGGCCACCACGATATGCTCGCCGTAGAGATCGCTGGGTATGCCGCCAGGCGGCGGGTAGAGGTGTCCGGTACGCGCCCCGGCTTCACGGGCGATCAGCACGCCGGCAGCAAAGTCCCAAGGGGATACGCTTTCGTAGTAGGCATCCAGGCGACCGCAGGCCACGTCACACAGGTCGAGTGCCGCCGCGCCATTGCGACGGATGTCCTGGCATTCGCCGAGCACCGCTTGCAGCCGACGCACTAGCGGCGGGCGCGACTCGCGGCGATAGGGGAAGCCGGTGGCTACCAGGGCGCGGCTCAGATCGTCGCAGCGGCTGGCGTGGATCGGCTCGCCGTTGCGCCAGGCGCCTTCGCCGCGCAGCGCGCTGAATGTCTCGCCGAGGAAGGGGGCATGCACCACACCGAGCTGGACCTGGCCATCCTCGCACCAGGCGATGGAGACCGCGACGTGAGCTAATCCGTGGGCAAAGTTGACGGTGCCGTCGATGGGGTCGATCACCCATAGCGGGCCGCGTCGTTCGACCGCATCGCGCTCCGGCGAGAGCTCTTCGGTAAGACGTGCCTCTCCGGGGTAAGCGCTATCGAGGCGCTCGGCAATACGCTGATCCACGGCCAGGTCGGTGTCGGTGACCAGCTCTTGCCCGCCCTTGTAGCGCTGTCCAAAGTCCTGGTCGCTGCGTGCCTCGCGGATCATGCGACCGGCGTCGTGGGCAATCTCGAGGGCGGTGTCGAGGCGTGTGGCATGACGCATGTAGGCTCCTTGTGGCGTTGCCGTGGCGAGAGTATCAGTCTACGCTGCGCGCCGGTGATGTCGCCATGAGAACCGGGGAGAGACGCCGTGCAGGCCTTGTCCGTGGAGCAGTACGCACGCTTGCAGCAGCTGGCGCGGGCCTATCAGCACCGCTGCGCCGCCACTATCAAACGCCATCCGGCCCGTAATCCGCGGTTGGCAGTGGACCTGCTGTGTTTCCAACCGCTGCCCGACAGCGATGAGCTGGTAGGGGCTCTGATCACGCCGATCTCGCTGTCGCTGGCGGTCGTCAGCGACAGCCCGCGCGCGCTGCGCGACGACATGCCCCGGCGTTGGCTGGCGCTGCCCGGCGGCGAGTATCCCCTCGAGCCGCTGGCGCTGGGTGAGAGTGACGGTCTGTGGCAGTGTCCGCTACTCGATGACTTGTCCGACCTCGAGTCGCTGCACGAAGCCAACCGGCTGGCGCAACACCTCCTCGAGCGGGTGCTGAACGCCTGACCGCATGGCCGGCTAGCGGCGCACCGGGCGTTTCTGCAATTTGCGCTGCAGGGTGCGGCGGTGCATGCCCAGGGCACGGGCAGTCGCCGAGATATTGCCGTCGTGTTCCTGCAGCACCTTCTGGATGTGCTCCCAGGTCACGCGGTTGATCGATGGTGGGTTGTCGGCCAGTTCGGTATTGGGGTCGCCGTCCTGCTTGTCGAGGGCAGCGAGAATTTCGTCGGCGTCGGCCGGCTTGCACAGGTAGTTGACCGCGCCGAGCTTGATTGCCTCGACGGCGGTAGCGATGCTCGAGTAGCCGGTCAACACCACCACCCGGCAGGCCGGAACGGCATCGAGCAATTCCGGTAGCAGCTTGAGGCCCGAGGAGTGTTCGAGCTTTAGGTCCAGGGTGGCGATCTCGGGTTGCAGGCGGTTGGCCAGGATCAACGCCTGCTCGGCGTCGTTCGCCACCTCGACCTCGAAGCCGCGGCGTGTCATGGCGCGCTGCATGACATGACAGAACATTTCGTCATCGTCGATGATCAGCAGGCGTTGCGGTTGCTCGTGCATGCGCTTTCCTCGTGACGCGTGGCCCTAACCTTGACTGGTATCCAGGCGCGGGAGTTTCACTTCGGTGAGGGTGCCACCCTCTTCGTGATTGTAGAGGCTTACGCCACCGCCAAAGCGGTTGATGGTGGCGTGGGTCAGGAATAGCCCGATGCCCATGCCTTTGCTCTTGGTCGAGATAAAGGTATCCCCGAGTTGATCGGCGATCGACATCGCCACGCCGGGGCCATGGTCGCGAATGTCGATGATGACTTCATCGCTGTCCCAGTCCAGGCTGACGGCAATCTGCTCGGGGTTGGCGTCGGCGGCGTTGTTGAGCAGGTTCATCAGCGCCTGCTCGAGGGTAGCATCCACCGCCAGGGTGGGCATGCCGCGGCGTTCGGCGATGTCCAACCGGTGGCTGACGTCGGGTCTTAGTACCAGCCAACGCTGGACGACCTGGGCCAGCCACTCGCCGGCGGGACGCTGCTCGGGCTCGGCCAGGCGTCGGCGATCGGCATTCGCTACCAGATGCTGCAGTCGTGATTTGCAGGTATCGACCTGCTGGCGCAGCAGGTCGATATCGGCGTTCAACTGCGGGTCGTCACGAGCATCCTCGCGCATTTCATTGAGCAGTACCGCCATGGTCGACAGCGGCGTGCCGAGTTCATGGGCGGTGCCGGCGGCCTGGGTGGCCACGGCCAGTACCTGCTCGTTGCGCAGTGCGGCTTCCCGGGTACGTGACAGCGTCTGGTCGCGTCGACGCAGTGCGTGCGCCATCTTATAGATGAAGAACGTCACCAGTCCCGCCGAGAGGCCGAAGTTGAGCCACATGCCGAGCACGTGGAGGCTGATCGAGCCGACGATGATGCCGTGACTGAGCTGCGGTACCGGCTCGAAGAACAGCATCAGAAAGGTGTAGCCCGCCATCGACGCCGTGGCGATCAACCAGGCGAAGCGCCACGGCAGGGTGGCGGCGGCAATGGTGATCGGCACCAGGTAGTAGGTGATGAACGGGTTGGTCGAGCCGCCGGTGAAGTAGAACAGCAGGGTCAGCCCGGCAACATCGGCCAGCAGGTGGAGCAGGTACTCGGTGTCGGTGACCGCCCGGGGGCGACCCAGTCGCCACCAGGTGGCGACGTTGATCAGGCCCATGGCCACGATCACGCAGATGACGGGGACCACGCGGAGCTGGAAGCCGATGACTTCGATGCCGAAGATGATCGCTGCCAGGAAGCCGGTCCAGGTGATGCCACGCACGATGGTCAGGCGTACCAGGTTGCGATTGGGGGTCGACAGCGGCAGGGGTAGGGCGGGGTGCATGGGCGCTCCGGAGATTTGCTGGCGCCATGATACCCCATCGGCGCGGCTAGCTCAGCCGCTTTGATGCCTTGAGCCTCTACTATCAAGGGCCTAGACTCGATTAGACAGACCATGGAAATGGAGCGACAGGATGCGCGAAGAACGGATTTCCGACGCTGAACTGATCGAGCGTCTGCACAAGTGTCTGGCTGGTGAGCGCGTGGTCGTGGTGACTGAATCGGCTCGCTACCCGGCGCGGGTACAACACGTTGGGGCCACTGGCCTCAAGGTGATTCCCGAACCTGCACTCGAGGGCAGTCACGGGGCGCCTGGGGATCTTGAGGGCCACATGGTGTCGTTCGGTGATGTCGAATCCGTGGAGCTCGACGGGGTGCGCTACCTGCGTGAGGGCTAGCTGGCGGATGCGAGGTGGCGGCGGTATGCGCTATCATGCGCGCCTCTCAAGCCGTCTGCGATGTGGGCGGCCGCTCATTCGTCATCAGGGCTGACCATGCCAGATACCGCTATTGCTCGCCAAGCCGAGCTGCGCCGCACCTTTGCCATTATCTCGCACCCCGATGCGGGCAAGACCACCATCACCGAGAAGCTGCTGCTGTTCGGCAACGCCATCCAGCTGGCCGGCTCGGTCAAGAGCAAGCGCGCCGAGCGCCACGCCACCTCCGACTGGATGAAGATGGAGCAGGAGCGTGGGATCTCTGTGACTACCTCGGTGATGCAGTTCCCCTATAACGGTCGTATCGTCAATCTGCTCGATACGCCGGGTCATGAGGACTTCTCCGAAGACACCTACCGCACCCTCACGGCGGTGGATTCGGCGCTGATGGTGATCGACGGCGCCAAGGGCGTTGAGGACCGCACCATCAAATTGATGGATGTCTGCCGCCTGCGCACCACGCCGATCCTGACCTTCATCAACAAGATGGACCGCGACATCCGCGATCCCATCGAGGTGATGGACGAAGTGGAGACGGTGCTCAATATCCAGTGCGCGCCGATGACCTGGCCGATCGGCATGGGGCGTCATTTCAAGGGGGTCTACCACCTCTATAACGACGTCATCCATCTCTATACCCAGGGCCAGGGCAGTCGCATTCCGGATGACAAGCGCATCGAGGGGCTCGACAACCCTGAGGTCGATGAGGTGCTCGGTGCCGACCAGGCCGAGGAGCTGCGCATGGAGGTGGAGCTGGTGCGCGGCGCCTCCCATGAATTCGATCTCGAGGCCTACCGCCGCGGCGAACTGACACCGGTCTACTTCGGTACCGCCATGGGCAATTTCGGGGTGCGCGAGATGCTCGACGGCTTCGTCGAGTACGCGCCTGCGCCGCAGCCTCGTGAAACCGACACCCGCACCGTCAGTGCCGACGATGCGCGTTTTACCGGTTTCGTGTTCAAGATCCAGGCCAACATGGATCCCAAGCACCGCGACCGGGTGGCCTTCCTGCGGGTCTGTTCCGGCAAGTACGACAAGAACATGAAGATGCGCCATGTACGCATCGGCAAGGACGTCAAGATCGCCGATGCCCTGACCTTCATGGCCTCGGACCGGGCGCAGGTGGAAGAGGCCTGGCCCGGCGACATCATCGGCCTGCACAACCATGGCACCATCCAGATCGGCGACACCTTCACCCTCGGTGAGGACATGCGCTTCACAGGGATTCCGCACTTCGCCCCAGAGCTGTTCAAGCGCGTGCAGCTCAAGGATCCGCTCAAGATGAAGGCGTTGCAGAAGGGCTTGCAGCAGCTTTCCGAGGAGGGCGCCACCCAGGTCTTCATGCCCCTCGACAATAACGACCTGATCGTTGGGGCGGTGGGGTCACTGCAGTTTGACGTGGTCGCGCACCGCCTCAAGGAGGAGTACAAGGTGGATTGCGTTTACCAAGCCATCAATGTGCAGACCGCGCGCTGGATCTACTGCGACGATGCCAAGATGCTCGACGAATTCAAGCGCAAGGCGAGCGCCAACCTGGCCCTGGACGGCGGCGGCTACCTGACCTATATCGCCCCCACGCGGGTCAATCTGCAGATGACCCAGGAGCGTTGGCCGGACATTCGCTTTGCCGCGACAAGGGAGCACTGAGCCTTAAGCGCCCAGCGCCCAGCGCCCAGCGCCCAGCGTCGAGTAGAAGCGAGCGGTGCCAGCCGGCGCACGCGGTAGGGCCGAGTAGAAGCGAGCGGTGCCAGCCGGCGCAAGCGGTAGGGCCGGCTACCCTTGCCGCGTACAACGCTCACACGCTGTGAACCCCTCCCTGGGCGCTCCATTCTTCTTCCCTGAAGAATGAGGTTCGCTTTCGTACGCGGCAAGCACCGGCCCGTTCCGGCGCAGGTGATCTCTCCAACACGGTAGAGCCTATGCTAATCGACGCTCACTGCCATCTCGATTTCCCCGACTTCGATAGCGATCGCGAGGCGGTGATCGCGCGGGCCAAGGCCGCGGGCGTTGGCGGTTTCGTGGTGCCGGGCACCACCCGCGCCCGCTGGCCCGCCGTGTTGGCGCTGGGGGAGCGTGATGACGTGTCGGTGTGCCTGGGGCTGCACCCCTATTTTATCGACGAGCACGTCGAGAGCGATCTGCAGGCTCTGGACGACGCGCTGGCGGCCGACCCTCAGATCGTCGCCGTGGGCGAGTGCGGTATCGACGCGCGTTTTAGCGAGACCTGGGAGGCGCAGTGGCAGCTGTTCGATGCCCAGGTGCGGCTGGCCAAGCGCCATGCGCTGCCGCTGGTGATTCACTGCGTACGCGCCAACGATCAACTCGCCAAACGGCTGCGTCAGTTGGCTCCGCCTCACGGTGGGCTGATTCACGGCTTTGCCGGTTCACCCGAGCAGGCGCTGGTGTTTATCGAGTTGGGCTTCGTGGTGGGGCTGGGCGGTGCACTGACTCACCCCCGCGCCAGGCGTCTGCAGCGCGCCGTCGCCGCGCTGCCGGATGACGGCTATGTACTGGAAACCGATAGCCCCGATATGCCCCTGGCCGGTTATCAGGGGCAACGCAACGAGCCAGCGCGGGTGGCCGAGGTGTGTCGTCAGGTGGCAGCGCTGCGTGGCCAGCAAGAGAAGGATGTCGCCGCGGCCAGCAGCGCCACGGCGCAGCGCCTGTTTGGCAGCGGCGTTGTCGGGTCAGGCGTCGGCGAATAACACTTCGGGGTCGAGTCGTTCCAGCGCATAGGGCAGTGCCAGCGGACTAGCCATATGCCCGCCGACCGTGAGCGGCTCGGCGTGCTCCCGCGTGCTCAATACCGCGAGCAGTTCGATAACCCCCTCGCCGTCAGCCTCGGCGGCAATGACATCACCCTGGCGCTTGCCGTTGGCGTCTTCCACGCCTTCCCCGGGTGTCGGCAGCGTATCGGTTTCCAGCTGCAGGCGCGCCAGTCGCTTCTTGACCTGGCCGCGGAAGTGCGCCCGGGCCACTACTTCCTGACCGGTGTAGCAGCCCTTCTTGAAACTGATACCGCCGAGTGCCTCCCAGTTGAGCATCTGTGGCAAATAGGTGTCCTGCTGGGCATCGCCGATCCATGCCAGACCAGCCCGGATATCCTCCAGGCACCACTGGGCATTGCCTACCGGGGACGCCGAGATCGAAAGTCGCTTCCACAATGCGGTCATCACCTCTTGTGGCGCGATCAGCATTAGTCGCGGCGTTGGCCCTGGATGGCAAAGCAGCAGCTGTGCTGAGTCGCCCACCTGATGCCAGGGCAACGGCGCGGTCAGGCCGGTTTCGGTCTCTGCCAGTGCGGGGGCCGCGTCGCCCATGATGCCGACCAGCGCCAGGTCGTCGCGGGCGCTGAGGGTGACCTGATAGAAGGGCGCGAACTTGCCAAGATGCGCCTGGAGGGCGTCGATCCGCTCCATCGGCATGATCAGCCATAGCCGCTCGGCATCGATGCGCAGCAGCTGGGCGTTGGCAAGCATGCGACCTTTGGGGGTGCAGAAACAGGTGAGCGGCGCGGCACTGCCATTGGCATGCTCGACCTGGGCGCTGGCTTGCCCCTGCAGGAAGCGTATCCCTCCCTCGCCCTGCACCTCCAGCACGCCTAGGTGGACCAGCGGCGTGATGGTGGTTTGCGCGGGCGGCTGATCGGGATCAGCGTGGGGCGCGAAGGTGACGCGCTGAGGGCCACAGGGGGTGGCACCTTGGTGCTGGCTCCAGTCAAGCATGGCGACTCCAGGAAGGGTGGCTGAACAGGCAGTGATGCAAAGATTACCAGGTCTTTCAATGGGGGCAGCGAGTGACGATTCAAGCCCGACCGGTGCCCGGGCATGCTAGACTGCCAGGCTTATCGAGACGATTGCGGAGGGCGTGATATGGCGCAGATATCGCTGACATTCGAGGGCGTCGATGACGCCGAACTGATCAACCGTATCACCACGGCGCTGATGATGGTGGAGGGCGTCGAGAGCGCTGAAGTCGGTCGCCATGGCGCCGACGTGGAGGGCCGGGTGCGCCGTGAGGCATTGATCGAGGCGCTAGCCTCGCTCAAGGTCAAGGTGCGCTGATGACCATCACCGTGATCAGTGAGGAGGCTGGCACGCTACGCCAGCGGGTGGAACTCGAGGGCTTCGAGGATCTCTATGTAGACGCACCGCGGATCGTGGGTGGCCAGGAGAGCGCCCCTGACCCGCACGATTACTTCGACCTGTCGCTGGGGGCCTGCAAGGCGATTACCGCGCAGATGTATGCCTATCGCAAGGGCTGGCCGCTGAGCGGCGTCACGGCGGTGGTCAGCCGCGATGAGCGCGATGAGCGGCGTGGCATCTACCGGCTGGAGGTGGTCTTGACCTTTCACGGTATCGACGACAGCGACCGGCTGGCGCGGCTTACCGAGATCAGCGACCGTTGCCCGATTCATCGGCTGATGACCAGTGCCACGGTGGAGATCACCACGCGTCAGGGCTGAGCCATATTTATACCGTTATCTTTCGTTGAGGTTGCCCGTCATGCAGAAGCGCTTCGAGCTGCAGTCCAAGTTCCAGCCGGCCGGTGATCAGCCCAAGGCGATCGACGCCTTGGTTACTGGCTTGGATGCGGGGCTGGCGCACCAGACGCTGCTCGGTGTCACTGGTTCCGGCAAGACCTTCACCATGGCCAACGTGGTGCAGCGGCTGCAGCGTCCGACCATCGTCATGGCCCCCAACAAGACCCTGGCGGCCCAGCTCTACGGTGAATTCAAGGCGTTCTTTCCCGACAACGCCGTGGAGTATTTCGTCTCCTACTACGATTACTATCAGCCGGAAGCCTATGTGCCGTCGTCGGACACCTTTATCGAGAAGGATGCCTCGATCAACGATCATATCGAGCAGATGCGATTGTCGGCGACCAAGGCGCTGCTCGAGCGGCGCGATGCGCTGATCGTGGTATCGGTGTCGGCGATCTACGGCCTCGGCGATCCCGAGCAGTACCTCAAGATGCGGCTGCACTTCAATCGCGGCGAGCTCATCGACCAGCGCAAGATGCTGCGCCGTCTGGCGGAATTGCAGTACACCCGCAATGACATGGATTTTCGCCGCGGCACCTATCGGGTTCGCGGTGATGTGATCGATATCTTCCCGGCCGATTCAGAGGAGGAAGCGGTGCGGGTCGAGCTGTTCGACGACGAGATCGACTCGATCAGCCTGTTCGACCCGCTGACCGGCGAGGTGCGTGGCAAGGTGCCGCGCATGACCATCTACCCCAAGTCGCACTACGTGACCCCGCGCCAGACGATCCTCGAGGCCGCCGAGAATATCAAGGGCGAGCTGGTCGAGCGCCTCGACTGGCTGCGCAAACATGACAAGCTGGTCGAAGCCCAGCGTCTCGAGCAGCGCACCCTCTACGATATCGAGATGATGTTCGAGCTCGGTTACTGCAACGGCATCGAGAACTACTCGCGCTACCTCTCCGGTCGCCCTCCCGGCGAGCCACCGCCGACCTTCTTCGACTACCTGCCGCCGGATGCGCTGCTGTTCATTGACGAATCCCACGTCAGCGTTCCCCAGGTGGGGGGTATGTACAAGGGCGACCGCTCGCGCAAGGAGACCCTGGTGGAGTATGGCTTTCGCCTGCCGTCGGCCCTCGACAACCGCCCCATGAAGTTCGAGGAGTGGGAGCATATCTCGCCGCAGACGGTCTTCATCTCGGCAACCCCGGGACCCTATGAGGCTGAGCATGCCGGTCAGGTGGTGGAGCAGGTGGTGCGCCCGACCGGCCTGGTGGATCCAGAAATCGAGGTGCGCCCGGCCTCGACCCAGGTCGACGACCTGCTGTCGGAAATTCGCTTGCGTGCCGAGGTCGGTGAGCGAGTGCTGGTGACGACCCTGACCAAGCGCATGGCGGAAGACCTCACCGAGTATCTCGACGAGCACGACGTGCGGGTGCGCTATCTGCACTCCGATATCGACACCGTGGAGCGGGTCGAGATCATCCGCGACCTTCGCCTGGGCAAGTTCGATGTGCTGGTGGGCATCAACCTGCTGCGAGAGGGGCTCGATATCCCCGAGGTGTCGCTGGTGGCGATTCTCGACGCCGACAAGGAGGGCTTTCTGCGCAACGAGCGCTCGCTGATTCAGACCATCGGCCGCGCCGCGCGCAATGCCAACGGCAAGGCGATCCTCTACGGTGACCGTGTGACCGTCTCGATGCAGCGCGCCATCGACGAGACCGAGCGTCGCCGCGACAAGCAGATGGCTCACAACCAGGAGCATGGGATTACTCCGACTACCGTCACCCGTTCGGTGGCGGATATCCTCGAGGCGGCCGCGGCACCCGGCTCGCGCAAGAGCAAGGGGCGTAAGAGCGAGCGCAAGGTGGCCGAAGGGCAGGGCGACTACGCTGCCAGCCTAGATGCGCTGGATGCCGCCGGCTTGACCCGCGAGATCAGTCGTCTCGAAGACGCCATGTTCGAAGCGGCGCAGAACCTCGAATTCGAGGAAGCGGCCCGGCTGCGCGACCGTCTTCAAGAGCACAAGGCGCGCCTGCTGGCGCTGGGTTGAGCCGATGCCGGAGGGCCCCGAGATCCGGCGTGCCGCAGACCGCCTTGGCAAGTGGCTGATCGATCGCCCGCTTGACGAGGTGTGGTTCGCATTTCCCACGCTGCAGCAGGCGGCGGATTCGCTGTTGGGCCGTCGTGTCACTGCGGTGGACTGCTGGGGCAAGGCGCTGCTGACGCACTTCGACAATGGCCGAGTCCTGTACTCCCACAATCAGCTCTACAGCCGCTGGATGCTGCATGCTCGCGACAAGCCGCCTGAGACCAAGCGCAGCTTGCGCCTGCGGCTGACCACCGAAAATCGTGCCGCCAGTCTCTATAGCGCCTCGGATATCTCGTTGCACGATGCTGGGGCGCTCGACGATCATCCCTTCCTGCGCAGACTCGGCCCCGACCTGCTCAGCCACCGGGTCT
Organism: Franzmannia pantelleriensis; assembly: GCF_900102875.1. Lineage (GTDB taxonomy): Bacteria > Pseudomonadota > Gammaproteobacteria > Pseudomonadales > Halomonadaceae > Franzmannia > Franzmannia pantelleriensis. The sequence continues at coordinate 396,084 of NZ_FNGH01000001.1, read as the reverse complement.
CGCCGCAGGATGTCATGGCGCGCTTACAGTTGCCGCGATTCCGGCGCCGGGGCTTGGGGGGGCTGCTGCTCGACCAGCACTGCTATGCCGGTATCGGCAATTACCTGCGTTCGGAGATGTTGTTCTTTGCCGGATTGCGACCAGAGCGAAGCCCGCAAAGCCTGTCGCTTGTTGAGATGGAACGGCTGGGCGAGGTCATGGTGGCCACCATGGCCCAGGCCTACCATGAGGCGGGCGTCACCAATCGGCCGGCGTGGCGTCAGCCTCTGCAGCAGGCGGGCTTGCCGCGGCGAGCATGGCGGCATGCCGTCTTTGATCGAGCAGGAGAGTCGTGCCACGCCTGCGGTGCCTTTATCGAGAAGCACAGCGTGGCGTCGCGGCGGCTCTATCTGTGCCCGGTATGCCAGTGTTAGGTATCAGGACATAATCCGGTTATACCGTTATCTATTCAGTATATTCACCGTATACATCGGACCTTGGTGGCAGAGACCTGATCAGTGTCTACAGATGCGCTATAATCCGCGCCGCTCGACCCGTTACATCGCCACGGCCACCGTGTCCTGACCGCAATGCCGTGCGCCTTATGCCATAGCCAAGGAGCTAGCTGCTGATGACCGTGATCCGCCAGGATGACCTGATCCAGAGCGTCGCCGACGCCCTCCAGTACATTTCCTACTATCATCCCAAGGATTTCATCGATGCGATGCATGAGGCGTATCAGCGCGAGGAGAACCCCGCCGCCAAGGATGCCATCGCCCAGATCCTGATCAACTCACGCATGTGTGCCATCGGCCACCGCCCGATCTGCCAGGATACTGGCATCGTCACGGTGTTCTTGCACGTGGGGATGAACGTGCGCTGGGAAGCTGACATGAGCCTCGACGATATGGTCAACGAGGGCGTGCGGCGTGCCTATAATCTGCCGGATAACGTGCTGCGTGCTTCCGTGCTGGCAGACCCGGATGGCAAGCGCAAGAACACCGGCGATAATACCCCGGCGGTCATTCATCACAAGATCGTGCCCGGCGACACCGTCGAGGTACATGTGGCAGCCAAGGGTGGCGGCAGCGAGGCAAAGTCCAAGTTTGCCATGCTCAATCCCTCCGATAACGTGGTTGACTGGGTCATGGAACAGCTGCCCAAGATGGGGGCCGGCTGGTGCCCTCCGGGCATGTTGGGCATCGGCATCGGCGGCACCGCCGAGAAGGCCATGGAGATCGCCAAGGAGGCGCTGCTCGATCCTATCGATATCCAGGAGCTGCAGGCTCGCGGTGCCTCCAACCGCGCCGAGGAGCTGCGCCTGGAGCTATTCGACAAGGTCAACAAGAGCGGCATCGGCGCCCAAGGCCTGGGCGGCCTCACCACCGTGCTGGATATCAAGGTGAAGGACTACCCGACCCATGCCGCCAATAAGCCGGTGGCGATCATCCCCAACTGCGCCGCGACGCGTCATGCCCACTTCACACTGGATGGATCCGGCCCATCGGCGCTGGCTGCGCCTAAGCTCGAGGACTGGCCGGAGATCACTCGAGAGGCCGGCGACAACGTCAAGCGTGTCGATCTCGACACGGTAACGCCGGCAGACGTGCAAAGCTGGCAGCCCGGCGACACCTTGCTGCTCAATGGCAAGCTGCTGACCGGTCGCGATGCCGCCCACAAGCGCATGGTCGAAATGATCGGCAAGGGCGAGCCGCTGCCGGTGGATATGCGCGGCCGCTTCATCTATTACGTCGGCCCGGTCGATCCGGTGCGTGACGAGGTGGTGGGGCCGGCCGGTCCCACCACCGCCACCCGCATGGACAAGTTTACACGCACCATGCTCGAGGAGACCGGCCTACTGGGAATGGTTGGCAAGGCCGAGCGTGGCCCTGCAGCGATTGAAGCGATTCGTGACAACAAGGCCTGCTACTTGATGGCCGTGGGCGGCTCCGCCTACCTGGTGGCCCAGGCCATCAAGAAGTCCCGGGTAGTAGGCTTCGAGGATCTGGGCATGGAAGCGATCTACGAGTTCGAGGTCGAGGACATGCCGGTGACGGTGGCGGTGGATAGCGCCGGCACCTCGGTCCACCAGACAGGCCCCGCCAAGTGGAAGGAGATCATCGCCGAGCGCGCTTGAACCGAGCCACGCCGTCGATGTCGTTGCGGCCCCGCCTCTGGCGGGGCTGCCTGCGTTACGGGTATGATGGTAGCCCGATTTCACGGATCAGGGAGCGTCCATGACATCCTGGCTGATGGGCCTGGCCATCTTCATGGTGCACCTGCTGGGTATCCTCTCGGCGGTGCTGGCACTGATGTCGAGCCGTACCTCCCAAGGCGCCATCGCCTGGATCATTTCGCTGATCACCTTCCCCTACGTGGCCTTGCCCGCCTACTGGATCTTCGGTCGGCCACGCTTCTACGGGTATGTCTCCGCACGCGGCGAGCGCGATACCGTATTACGCCGGGTGCTGGCTCGCTATCGCGAACAGATCGAACCCTACCTGGCCGATGCCGGCATCGGTGAGGTACGTGCCGTCGAACAGCTGGCGATGATGCCGCTCACCAGCGGCAACCGCGCCGAATTGCTGATCGACGGCGAGGCTACCTTCGCTAGCCTGTTTGCCGGTATCGATGCCGCCGAAGAGTACCTGCTGGTGCAGTTCTTCATCGTGCGCAACGATGCCCTGGGCCTGCAGTTCAAGGATCATCTGGTGCGCGCCGTGGAGCGGGGCGTGCGGGTCTATTTTCTCTACGACGAAATCGGCAGCCGCAAGTTGGGTGAGGGCTACCTCAATGATCTATACGACGCCGGGGTGGCGGTGAGTGCCTTCAATTCATCCCGTGGCGTACGCCACCGCTTCCAGCTCAACTTTCGCAATCACCGCAAGATCCTGGTAGTAGATGGCTGTGAAGGCTGGCTCGGCGGCTTTAACGTCGGCGTCGAGTATCTCGGCCAGCATCGCCGCCATGGGCCATGGCGGGATACCCACCTCAAACTGACCGGTCCCAGTGTGCTCGGGCTTCAGGAAGCGTTCTGGGAAGACTGGCACTGGGCGACAGGAGAAGTGCTGAGTCTCACCTGGCTGCCACAAAGCACCTGCGACGACTGCCAGAACGTGGTGATCGTGCCGTCGGGGCCGGCCGATCGTCAGGAAACCGCCAGCCTGCTTGTCCAACAGGCGATTCACAGTGCCGATGAGCGGTTCTGGGTCACCAGTCCCTATTTCGTGCCCGACCAGGGCGTGCAGGATGCTCTGCGCCTGGCGGCAATGCGTGGTGTCGACGTGCGCATCATGATTCCCGAGCGGCCCGACCATCTGCTGGTGTTTCTCTCGGCGTTCTCGTTCCTCCCCGACATGCTGCGCGCCGGGGTCAAGGTGTATCGCTACCAGCCGGGCTTTCTGCATCAGAAGGTCATGCTCATCGATGACCATAGCGCCACCGTGGGCACCATCAATCTCGATAACCGTTCATTCCGGCTCAATTTTGAAATCACTGCCTTCGTGCCTGATCGACACTTCGCGGCCGAAGTGCGCTTGATGCTGGAGAAAGACTTCGCCGACTGTCGTCGCATCAGCTATGACGAACTGCGCGACCGTGCGCTGTGGCGCAAGCTGGTATCGCGCGCGGCCTATTTGCTGTCACCCATTCAGTAACGACCTGCGCCACCGAATTACAGCAATTCGCCCGGGCATTTGTCGAGCGGCGTGTGGCAGGCTAAAGTGCTGATTTTCCAGTTCCGACATGTGCACGACGTCGTCGATGGAACCTTGATCGCTGAGCAGAGGAGTGGTGGTGAACCTCGAAACGAAATGGCTCGAAGACTTTGTCGCTCTGGCCAATACACGCAGCTTCTCGGCGTCGGCGCGCCAGCGCCATGTTACCCAGCCGGCGTTTAGCCGACGCATCCGTTCGCTGGAGCAGGCGGTGGGAGTGACGCTGGTCGACCGCTCGACCACGCCGGTGGGATTGACCCCGGAAGGGCAGCTGTTCCTGGTCACCGCGCGCAATCTGGTCGAGCAGCTCAGCGAGTGCCTGGGGCATTTACGTGGTCTGTCGATGGCCAACGAGGCGCTGGATATCGTCGCCGCTCACTCCTTGGCGCTGACCTTCTATCCACAGTGGATCTCGCGCTTGCAACAGGGCACCGGCGAGCTTCCTACGCGCTTGATCGCCATGAACATGGGAGAGGCGATCCATGTCCTGCGAGAAGGCAACTGCGATCTGATGCTGGGGTACTACGATCCCTATGCCAGCATGCAGCTCGATGCCGAGGTCTTCCCGTCGTTCTCGATCGGCCAGGTCAAGATGGTACCGGTCTGTTTGCCCGATGGTGATGGTGCGCCACGCTTTCCTATCGATGGCTGCGAGTCGGTTCCCTTTCTTGCCTACACTCAGGGGGCTTTCCTGGGGCGCAGTGTGCGCATGCTACTCAAGAATGATCCACTGCGGATGCGGCTGCGCACCGTCTACGAGACCGCCATGGCCGAGGGCTTGAAAGGCATGATGCTGCAGGGCGCCGGGATGGCCTGGATTCCCGATTTCTGTATCCGCGACGAGCTGAAAAGCGGCAGGCTGGTGCGGGCCGGCGGCAAGGAGTGGGATATCCCGCTGGAGATACGTTTGTATCGCTGCTCGCTGGTGCACAAGCCTGGCGTCGAGAAGCTGTGGCGTCAGATGATGAAGCTCCCCCGCGACTTTCTGCAGGCTTAACTTCCCCCAAAGTCCGCGGGCAGGCCGAGAAAGTTCTGGATGATAAAGAAATGGTCTTCGAACAGGCTCTCAGGCTCGAGGTCGGCCAGCGCTACCCAGCGCGCGTGGTCGCCACCCTTGGCCGGTTTCAACTGGGGTAGTTGCTGCTCGGGACGCAGCGCAAAGTAAAAGGCCTCGGCCAGGGTGCGGCCACGCCAGCTGCGGTGTGGTTCATCAAACAGTCGCTGGCCGCGCAGCGAGCCCTTGAGCACCGGTTCCGGCACCTTGAGCCGCAGGCGTTCGCGCAGCTCGCGTAGACAGGCATCGAGTAGTCGCTCATGGGGATTGATGAAACCGCCGGGGAGTGCCAGCAGCCCTTTGCCTGGCGCGGCGGTGCGCTTGACCAGCAGTACATGACCGGATTGCACCACCACCGCGTTGACGGTGACGAAGATTGGCGGGTAAGGAGCGTCGGCCCAGGCGCTACGATACTGGTTGAGCAGCTGTTGCTCTTCGATCAGGCGTTGAAAGGGTTCGGCATCGGTGAAATAGGTAATCGTGGTGTGCACGCTAGGGGGCAGGTCATGGGCGGCACCGGTGGAGAGGTAATCCCCCGCTGAGGAGTGGGAATGGAACAGCCGCTCGCGAATCTGGCTGGCCGAAATGCCCTCGACCAGCGGCACGCTGACCGACTCCCACTGCGGGAACAGCGAGAGATAGTAGCTGGATTGACCGCGACTGGCACCGATCAGCGCAATACGTGGCAGTCGTCCGTGCTGTGGGCTGGCGATATCCCGTACCTTGCGCTGCACGTCGCGCACCCAGACATCATCGTTATACAGCGCGTCCAGCAGCGGCTCGATGTCGAGGCGCTGGTTGTCTTCTTCATCGAAACAGCTGCGCAGCATCGCTTGGCGTTCGTCGAAGCGCCAAGGGTTGCGCAGCGAGCGAGCCTGCCACGCCGAGCCGACCAGCACGATCACCTGACGGGCACGCTTGAGTGCCTCGTGAATCACCGCGATATGCCCCAGATGGGGCGGCTGGAAACGCCCAATGAACACCAGGCAGTCGAAGTCGGGGGCGGGATCATCGTGCGCGGTTCGTGCTTGCGGGGTCGATGCCATGCGGGCTCCGTGGGCAGGTGAGTGGGGCCATTATCCGAGCCCGTCCGGCTGGCTGCAATGCGGCGTTGACCAGTCGTCTGCAGTGGCAAGCTCACTGGCGTATGCTTTAGAGGAACCTAATCACGGTCGGGAGCCTGAATGATCAAGCATCACATCCTCTATTGGTGGCGCATCGTTCACGATGCCATTCAGCTATGGCTTAAGCGCAATGCCTTCAGCTATGCCGGATCGCTGGCATTCTACACGCTGTTCTCACTGGCGCCGACGATGATCATCGCGGTGACGGTAATTGGCGTGGTGCTGGGGGAAGATGCCGCCCAGGGGCAGATCGTCGCTCAGCTAGAGGGCACCATGGGCCAAGACGCCGCCACCATGGTCGAGCAGGCCGTCGCCCAGTCTCGTATCGAGGAGTCGGGCCTGCTGCCGACCCTGCTGGGAGTTGGGGCGCTGCTGGTCGGTGCCACCACGGTGTTTGCCCAAATGCAGTTCTCGCTCAATACCATCTGGGACGTGACGGCCAAGCCGAGCGGCAACAGCCTGCTGATCTTTATCAAGAATCGGGTGCTGTCGCTGACGGTGGTATTGTCGATCGGTTTCATCCTGCTGGTATCGCTGGTATTCGGCGTGGCCCTGCGCGCGGCACTGGGGCACGCCGAGGACCTGCTGCCGGTGTTGGGCGTGCTGGCGGGGAGCGCCGAGTTCCTGATCTCGCTATTGATGATCGCCGCACTGTTCGCCACCATCTTCAAGGTATTGCCGGACGTAGTGCTGAGCTGGAAGGATGTCGTCGTCGGTGCGGCCGTGACCGCAGTGCTGTTCGCGCTGGGACGCTACTGGATCGCCGCCTATCTGGCGTATACAGCCACCGCTTCGACCTACGGTGCGGCGGGGTCGGTGGTGGTGATTCTGCTGTGGGTCTACTACAGCTCGCTGATTCTGCTGTTCGGTGCTGCCTTCACCAAGTGTCATCTGCAGGCACGGGGCAAGCCAATGGTGCCGCGCAACTCGGCGGTGGTGGTTAGACACGAACTCGACGAGTAAGGAGAGCGCCATGAGCAAATGCTGCGTCAAGGCCGTGGTTACCGGCAAGGTACAGGGCGTGTGGTATCGTCGCTCGACCCAGGAGCAGGCGCTTCAGCATGGGGTCACCGGCCACGCCAAGAATCTCCCCGATGGACGCGTGGAGGTGCTGTTGTGCGGCGCAAGCAGCGAGGTGAATGCGGTCATCGAGTGGTTGTGGAAAGGGCCTCCCGGTGCCCGGGTGACCCATGTCGAGCTGGAAGGCGTCGAGTACCGTGACCGCGACGCCTTCGTGACGCTATAAGCACTATTTGAGCGTGTCGACGATCCACTTCACCACCGCGGCCCCGTCGGCATCGAGGCAGACGTCGACCAGCGGGGTGCGCGACCAGCGTGCATCGAGGAAGGGGCGCCCCTCGGGGGCAAAGATGGTCTGGCCCTCGGCATCGCCGTCGGTCGCCACCGTGAGGTGTCCTCGTGCGGTGGTGAACAGCTGCGGGGCCATCAGCCAGGCCAGCGCACAGCTGTCGTGGGGGCAGCAGCCATCGATGCCCAGCGCCTGCTGGTAGAAGTCGCGATAGAAGCCATAGCTGCCCTTGAGCACGTCGCCGAGACGCCCCTGGCCCGCGGCGATGGTGTCCATATCGGCCGGGGAGAGCACGCAGCGGTGAGTGGCATCGAGCCCTACCATCACCAGCGGCCAGCCGGCAGTCAGGGCACGCGACGCGGCATGGGGGTCGTTGAACATATTGGCCTCGGCCACCGGCGTGACGTTGCCGCCCTCGCGAATCGACCCGCCCATGATCACCACCTGCTTGACCCGTTCGACGATACTCGGATCGAGCTGCAAGGCTGCTGCCAGGTTGCCGAGCGGCCCCACCGCCACCAGCGTCACCTCCCCGGGGCGTGCATTGACAGTATCGACGATGAACTGCGCAGCGCTGCGCGAATCCGCCTGACCGCTCACCGTTGGTAGCTCGATGTTGCCCAGGCCGTTGGCCCCGTGGATATGGGCGGGAGCCGGGTGCTTGGGCTTGACCAATGGTGCCGCGGCGCCTTGGGCCACGGGAATCGTCTGGCCGGCCAGCTCACTCAACAGCAGGGCGTTGTGAGTGGCGGTGTCGATATCGACATTGCCGTAGGTGGTTGTCAGGCCCAACAGCTCGATGTCGGGATGGGCGAGGGCAATGGCAATCGCCTGGGCGTCGTCTACGCCGGGATCGGTATCGAAAATGATCGGAGTCGTCATACTGCGTCCTTGTGGTAGCAAAACCGTGGGTGTGACGGGGTTAGTATGGCGCGACCGCCAGGGTTGGCCAGTCGCGGAGAGCCGCTTCGACCTCGCTTGCCAGTGGGATGCTGGGCGCTGCGCCTTCGCGCTGAACGCACAGCGCCGAGGCGGTGCTGGCACGCTGCAGACACGCTATCACCGCTTCACCGGCCTGGCGGGCGGCCATGAAATAACCGATGAAGGTATCGCCGGCGGCGGTGGTGTCGACGGCCTTGACGCGCTGGGCGGGCAGCATCAGCTGGTGATGCTCGCTGTGGTAACAGACGCCATCGCCGCCTAGCGTCAATACCAGCTCGGTGTCAGGGAGCCGCTGCGCCAGCGCTTCGAGCAAGTGCCGCGGCGAGCTGCTCTCTGGCAGGTCGACCAGCGCTGCGGCCTCGCCGCGATTGACGAACAGCAACTGGCAGGCGCTAAGCGGCAGCGCCGCCGCGGCGGCGTTCATCGGCGCCGGGTTGAAGGCAATCTCCAGCCCCGCCTGTGCGGCGCTGCGCATCAGATGATCGAGGCCATTGCACTCGTTCTGCAGCAGCAGGCTATCGCCGGGTTGCGCCTTGGCCAGCAGGGCCTCGATAGCAGCATCGCTGAAGCCGTGATTGGCCCCGGGGTGCAGGATGATCGCATTCTCGCCCTGGTCATCGACCTGGATCAGCGCGTGGCCGCTGGGTTCGTCGTGAAGCTCCGTGTCATCGAGGCCGACCCCGGCCTGGGAGAGAATCTGCAGGGCCCAGGCGTCGGCCTGGCCCAGCCGCCCCCAGTGCTCGATCCGACCGCCGGCGCGGGCCATGGCCAGCGACTGGTTGGCGCCCTTGCCGCCTAGCACCTGCTGGAAGCTACGGCTGGCCAGGGTTTCTCCGGGGCGTACCAGATGGGGTACCCGGTAGACGTGATCGATATTGATCGAACCGAAGTTGTAAACGGGGCGGGGCATGCGGGCTCCTTGCGTGTGTGGCCGGGCGCGAGAGGCTAGCAGACGCGGCTCAGCCTGTCCTGGCTGCGCGCCAGGCGCGCAAGTTGTCGACGGTGAGCTTGACCACGTTGGCTCGCGACTCGGGGGTGATCCAGGCATTGTGGGGCGTGACGATCAGGTTGAGGGGCTCGCTGCTGGCAGCGATCAGCGGATGCCCGTCGCGGGGTGGCTCCACCGGCAGCGAGTCCACCCCGAGGCCGCCGAGGGCGCCGTCGCGCAAGGCGGCAAGCGCGGCGGCCTCATCGACGATACCCCCCCGAGCACAGTTGATCAGCAGGGCGTCATCCTGCATGCGAGCCAGCATGGCGGCATCGATCAGACCGCGGGTGGCATCGGTCAGCGGGCAGTGTAGCGTGATGATATCCGCGCTCGGTGCCAGCTCGGCCAGCGCAGGACGGCTATCACTGGCCTCGTTGCCGGGACGCGCGGCGAAGGTCACCTGCATGCCGAAGGCCTCGGCGAGCTGGGCGACCCGTGAACCTAGCTCGCCCTGGCCAACCACCACCAGCCGTTTGCCGGCCAACTGCAAGGTACGGTGCCCCATCAGGCAGAAGAACGGGCTGTCGCCCCAGCGCCCGGCGGCGACATCCTGCTGATAGAGTGGCAGGCGATTTGCCAGTGCCAGCATCAGCATCAGGGTGTGCTGGGCCACGCTGGCGGTGCCATAAGCGGATACGTTGCGAACGTCGATGCCGTGACGTTCGGCAGCGGCCATGTCGATATTGTTGGTGCCGGTGGCGAGCACGCAGATCAGCTCGAGGGCCGGCAGCTGCTCGAGCAGCTCGGCGTCCAGCACCACCTTGTTGACGATGGCGATGCGTGCGCCAGCCAGGCGCTCCAGGCGCTGCTCCGGGGCAGTGATGGCATGAACCTCGAGACTGTCGACCTGCTCGCGGAGCGGCGTCAGGTCGATGTCCTCACCCAGGGTAGCAGCATCCAGAATCACGGCTTTCATGGCAGTTCCTCGTCGGAATGGTCAGTCGGGTGGCTTGCCTTGCCCGTTGGGGGGCGCAACACGCTATACTATCGGGCTTTCGAGGCAGGCTTGGAAAGTGCGCACCCTTGGAATAAGCGCGGCTGACCCTATATCAGCGTTCGGTCGCGGCCATCGTTATTCAGCGGTTCGCCACGGCCTTACTATCATGGTCTTTCGGAGAGACTAGAACCATGCCCATCTACGAATATGAGTGCAAGGCCTGTGGCCAACGCCTGGAAAAGCTTCAGAAGATCAGCGCCGCACCGCTGACAGACTGCCCTAGCTGTGAACAGCCGGCGCTGAGCCGTCTGGTTTCGGCGGCAGGCTTCCGGCTCGCCGGTGGCGGCTGGTACGAAACCGATTTCAAGTCCGGCAGCAAGAAGAACCTGGCCGGCGACGGCGCCGACAGCAAGGCGTCGAGCAAGACCTCTAGCAAGGATGGCGCCGCGGCCTGAGAGCCGGGCGCCGTGCCTGACCCTTTCGATCCATGCAACAGAACAGGATGTAACATGCGCAGTCATTATTGCGGCCAGCTCAACGAGACTCTGGTGGATGACCAGGTCACCCTGTGCGGCTGGGTACATCGCCGCCGTGATCACGGCGGGGTGATTTTCCTCGACATGCGCGACCGCGACGGCATCGCCCAGGTAGTGGTCGACCCGGATACCGAGGAGGCCTTCGCCACCGCCGACCGCGCCCGCAATGAGTATGTGCTGCGCATCACCGGTCGCGTGCGGCCGCGGCCTGAAGGTACCGAGAACCCCAACATGCCGACCGGCATGATCGAGGTGCTTGCCAAGCAGGTCGAGGTGCTCAACACGGCAGCGACGCCGCCGTTCCAGCTCGATGAGCACGGCAAGGTTGGCGAAGAGGTACGCCTCAAGCATCGTTACATCGACCTGCGCCGTCCGGAGATGATCGACAAGCTGCGCCTGCGCTCGCGGATCTCCCACAACGTGCGCGCCTATCTCGAGAACCAGGGGTTCCTGGATATCGAGACGCCGATCCTGACCCGCGCCACCCCGGAGGGCGCCCGCGATTATCTGGTGCCGAGCCGCACCCACGCCGGCAGCTTCTTCGCATTGCCGCAGTCGCCGCAGCTGTTCAAGCAGCTGTTGATGGTGTCGGGCTTCGATCGCTACTACCAGATCGCCAAGTGTTTCCGTGACGAGGACCTGCGCGCCGATCGCCAGCCCGAGTTCACCCAGATCGACCTCGAGGCCTCGTTCGTCGAAGAAGACGACATCATGGGCATCACCGAGGAGATGATTCGCGGCCTGTTCCATGAGGTGCTCGACGTCGAATTGCCGAGCTTCCCGCGTATGGCTTATAGCGAGGCGATGTCGCGCTTCGGGTCCGACAAGCCGGACCTGCGCATCCCGCTGGAGCTGACCGATGTCGACGATCTGATGTCTCAGGTCGATTTCAAGGTGTTCTCCGGGCCGGCGACTGCCGTCGATGGTCGTGTGGCGGCGCTCAAGGTGCCGGGAGGCGCCGAGCTGTCGCGCAAGGCCATCGATGAGTACACCAAGTTCGTCGGCATCTACGGCGCCAAGGGCCTGGCCTGGATCAAGGTCAATGAGCGCGCCAAGGGGCTCGAGGGGCTGCAGTCGCCGATCGTCAAGTTCATGGAGAACGTGGTCGACCAGCTGCTCGAGCGCCTCGACGCTCAGGACGGCGACATTATCTTCTTCGGCGCCGACAAGACCCGGGTCGTCAACGAGGCGTTGGGCGCACTTCGCGTCAAGCTGGGCGAGGATCTGGATCTCTATACCCAGGCCTGGGCACCGCTCTGGGTGGTCGATTTCCCGATGTTCGAGGCCGATGACGCCGGTCGACTTCACGCACTGCACCATCCGTTTACCGCGCCGTCGTGCAGCCCTGAGGCACTCAAGGCGGAGCCGGCGGCGGCACTGTCGCGTGCCTATGACATGGTGCTCAACGGCACCGAGCTGGGCGGCGGGTCGATCCGTATTCATGACCAGAGCATGCAGCGGACCGTATTCGATGTGCTGGGCATTGGCGAAGACGAGGCCGAGGAGAAATTTGGCTTCCTGCTCGACGCCTTGAAGTACGGCGCACCGCCCCACGGCGGCTTGGCTTTCGGTCTCGATCGCCTGGTCATGCTGATGACTGGCGCCAAGACCATCCGCGAGGTGATCGCCTTCCCCAAGACCCAGAGTGCCGCCTGCCTGATGACCGACGCCCCCGGCGAGGTCAACGCCGAGCAGCTCAAGGAGCTCAATATCCGGCTGCGCCAGAAGGCCAAGCCGGAGACGGCCGGCGAGTGATCGCCGCCATGTCGTTATCGCAGTATGTCGGCGCCCGCGAGGCGCCGACGTCGTCTGCGCCGGGCGCGGGCGTGGAGGGGCAGCCATCATGCTGATTCTCGGCATCGACCCCGGTTCGCGCATTACCGGCTACGGCGTGCTCGATGTATCGCTGGCCAAGCCCCGTTATGTGGCCAGTGGCTGTATTCGCATTCAAGCCGACGAGCTGCCACAGAAGCTGGCCCAGGTGTATGCCGGTATCAGCGAACTGATCGCCGTTCATTGCCCCGGCGAGTTCGCCATCGAGCAGGTGTTCATGGCCAAGAACGCCGACTCGGCGCTCAAGCTCGGCCAGGCCCGTGGCACGGCAATCGTATGCGCCGCCAATCATGGCCTGCCGGTCAGCGAGTATGGGCCGCGTCAGATCAAGCAGGCCGTCACTGGCACCGGTGCCGCCGACAAGGCCCAGGTCCAGCATATGGTCACCGCCATCCTTGGGCTCAGCGCCACCCCCCAGGCGGATGCCGCCGATGCGCTGGCGATCGCTCTTACCCATGCCCATGCGCGCCTGGGCCTGGTGCAGCGCGGCAGCTATGGCGGGCGCAGCGTCGCCAAGGGGCGCGGCAAGGGGTGGCGGGACTACCGTCCCGGCAGGTCATGAGCCCCCTTTGGAGGATTATCAAACAGTGTTTGAAGACGCTGGTAAGCCGTCGCGGCGATCAGTATAGTGGCTAGCCAGTCAGCTCAAGGATGTGATGCATGATTGGACGCCTGCGCGGCACCCTGCTCGAGAAACAGCCCCCTTGGCTGGTGCTCGACGTTGGCGGGGTGGGTTACGAACTCGAAGCCTCGATGAATACCCTGTTGGCCTTGCCTGCCGCCGGCGAGCAAGCCCAACTGTTTACTCACCTGATCATCCGTGAGGATGCGCATCTGCTGTTCGGCTTCGTGCGCGAGCAGGAGCGTGCGCTGTTCCGCGCCTTGATCAAGGTCAACGGGGTCGGGCCCAAGCTGGCCTTGGCGATCCTCTCCGGCATGGAAGAGGCGCAGTTCATGCGCTGCGTGATGGATGACGACGCCAAGGCGCTGACGCGTCTGCCGGGGGTCGGCAAGAAGACCGCAGAGCGGTTGATCATCGAGATGCGCGACCGTTTCCCACACTGGCAGCAGGGCGGGGCCGGGCTCGATGATCTGGCACAGGCCGCCGGCCCCACGGCCAGCAGCAGTGACCCGCTGCTCGACGCCGAGGCGGCACTGGTCACCCTTGGCTACAAGCCCACCGAGGCCAGCAAGATGCTTAGCGGACTCGACAAGGGGCTCTCCACCGAGGCCTTGATCAAGGCCGCCCTGAGTCGCAAGCTGGCAGGCTGAAGGAGCGATGCATGACCCCCACGAGAGTGACGAATGATTGACAGCGATCGTCTGATCGCGGCCCAGAGCCAGCCGGGTGAGAGCCGGGTCGATCATGCCATCCGCCCGCAGCGACTGGCCGATTATATTGGCCAGCCGGCGGTGCGCGAGCAGCTGGATATCTTCATCAGCGCGGCTCGCGGTCGCGATGAGAGCCTCGATCACACCCTGGTGTTCGGGCCGCCGGGGCTTGGCAAGACCACCCTGGCGAATATCATCGCCGCCGAGATGGGCGTCGATATCAAGTCGACCTCGGGGCCGGTGCTCGAGCGCGCCGGCGACCTGGCTGCCATGCTCACCAACCTGCAACCCGGTGACGTGCTGTTCATCGACGAGATTCACCGCCTGTCGCCGGTGGTCGAGGAGGTGCTGTATCCGGCCATGGAAGACTTCCAGCTGGATATCGTGATCGGTGAGGGGCCCGCGGCGCGCTCGATCAAGCTCGACCTGCCGCCGTTCACGCTGGTCGGCGCCACCACCCGGGCGGGGCTGTTGACATCACCGCTGCGCGACCGCTTCGGGATCGTCCAGCGGCTGGAATTCTACGCCGTCAGCGAGCTGACTGAGATCGTCACGCGTTCGGCGCGGCTGCTCGGCGTCAGCGCTGATCGCCCGGGCGCCGCCGAGATTGCGCGACGCGCCCGCGGCACCCCACGCATCGCCAATCGCCTGCTGCGACGGGTACGTGACTTCGCCGAAGTCCGCGGCGATGGCACGCTAGATGCGGCGATTGCCGATAGCGCCTTGAACATGCTCCACGTCGATCGTCACGGCCTCGATCACATGGACCGTCGCCTGCTGCTGGCCATGATCGAGAAGTTCGATGGTGGGCCTGTGGGTGTCGACTCACTGGCGGCGGCCATCGGCGAAGAGCGCGATACCATCGAGGATGTGATCGAGCCGTATCTGATTCAACAGGGCTTCATGATGCGCACTGCCCGCGGGCGGGTGGTCACGCGCCAGGCTTACCAGCACTTCGGTATTGCTGCGCCGACGCCGCCCGACAGCAGCAGCGGGGAGGGCGGGGCGTGAGCAGCTTCTGCTGGCCGGTGCGCGTCTACATCGAAGACACCGATGCCGGAGGCATCGTTTATTACGTCAACTACCTCAAATACATGGAGCGGGCCCGCAGCGAGTGGTTGCGCCAGTTCGGACTTACCCAGCAGGGGTTGCTGGACGCCAACATTCAGCTGGTGGTACATCGTCTCGAGTGCCGCTATGCCAAGCCCGCCCGTCTCGACGATGCGCTGCAGGTCAGCGCTGAGATCGAGCGTCACGACGCTTGCCGGATGACCTTTCATCAGCAAGTCACGTGCCGCGGGGAACCCTTATGCGATGCCTGGGTCGACATCGCCTGTATCGATGCGACTCGCCTCAAACCGACGCGATGGCCAGCGCCGCTGCGTGCCGCTCTGAGCGGTCAACACTTGCAAGACTGACGAGGATACCCGTGAACGACTCCATGTCCATTCCCCACCTGATCATGAGCGCCAGCACCGTGGTGCAGCTGGTCATGCTGCTGCTGACGGTGGGTTCGATCGTCTCCTGGATCGTGATCTTCCAGCGCACCTTCGTGATGCGTCGCGCCAAGCGAACGCACCTGGCGTTCGAGGAGCGCTTCTGGTCCGGCGTCGATCTCAATGAGCTGTATCGCGAGACACCCTCCGAGCAGGAGACCCACGGTGCCGAGCACGTGTTCCGCGCCGGCTTTCGCGAGTTCAATCGGCTGCTGCCCAAGACGCGCAGTCCCCAGGCGATTCTCGACGGTGTACAACGCTCGATGCGGGTGGCCTGGTCGCGAGAAGAAGAGCGCCTCAACCTGCACTTGGTATTCCTGGCCACCGTGGCCTCGGCGAGTCCCTATATCGGTCTGTTCGGCACCGTGTGGGGCATCATGGGCTCCTTCCAGAGTCTGTCGATGGCCCAGCAGGCGACCCTGGCAACGGTTGCGCCCTGGATCGCCGAGGCATTGATCGCCACCGCCATGGGGCTGTTCGCAGCGATTCCCGCGGTAATCTTCTACAACCGGCTGTCATCGGAATCCAGCAAGTTGCTCGGCAAGTACGAAGATTTCGCTGAAGAGTTCCACTCCATCCTGCATCGTAACCTGCAGGGACGTGGCGACAGCGACGCCGGCTGAGGGAGAACCGCTATGCATGGTCCATTCAACCGCGGCGGCAATCGCAAGCCCATGGCAGAGATCAACGTCGTACCGTTCATCGACGTCATGCTGGTGCTGCTGGTGATCTTCATGATCACCGCGCCGATGCTGACGCAAGGGGTACGCGTCGACCTGCCGCAGGTCACGTCTGAACCCATCGACGATGTTGATGACAGCGAGCCGATCATCGTGTCGGTCGACCGTGAGGGCGACTACTACATTTCACTGGGGGATGATGAGACCCCGGTATCGCTCGATGATATCGCCGACCAGATCATCATCATTCTCGACCGCCGCCCGGGGACTCCGGTAATGGTGCGAGGTGATCGTAATGTGCCCTACGGGCAGGTGGTCACGCTGATGAGTACGCTTCAGGTCGCCGGGGTGACCAACGTCGGGCTGATCTCAGAGCCGCCATCGAGTGAGAATTGAGGAACGTCATGGCCAGACACGATAGCCGTGTAGGCTATGGCCTGCCCACCCTGCTCGCCGTCGGCTTGCACGTGCTGGTGGTGGTGATGAGCGTGATCACCTTGCCCAGCCGCGAGCCGGAGGCGACCTCGTCGTCGGTGGTGCAGGCCACCCTGGTGAGTACTGAAACCACCACCGACCAGGCGCTTCGCGCTGAAGAGGCTCGCGCCAGGGCTGCTCAGCGCCAGGCCGACGAGGAGGCCGCGGCGGCGGAGGCAGAAGCCGCCGCCGAGGCCGAGCGTCAGCAGGCTGAAGAGGAGGCCGCTCAGCGCCAGGCCGAGCAGCAAGCCGAGCGCGAAGCCCAGCAACAGGCGCGGGAGCAGCAGCGTCTCGAGGCCGAGGCGGAAGCTCAGCGGCGCGCTGAAGAGGCCGAGCAGCAGGCGCGGCTGCGTGAAGAACAGGAAGCCGCCGTCGAGGCCGAGCGTCAACGCCTGGAACAGCAACGCCGTGAAGCCGAACAGCAGCGCGAGGCAGAGGCCGCCGAGCGCCAGCGCCAGGCAGAGGAGGCGCGCCGCCAGGCCGAGCAGGAAGCCGAGGCCGAGCGTCAACGGCAAGCCGAACGGGAAGCCGAGGCCGAGCGTCAGCGGCAAGCCGAACGGGAAGCCGAGGCCGAGCGTCAGCGGCAAGCCGAACGGGAAGCCGAAGCCGAGCGCCAGCGTCAGGAAGAGGAGGCGCGCCGTCAGGCCGAACAGGAAGCCGAGCGCCAGCGACAGGAAGAGGAAGCACGCCGCCAGGCTGAGCAGGAAGCCGAGCGCCAGCGCCAGGAGGCCGCACGCGCCGCTGC
The DNA here is from genome assembly GCF_900102875.1 of Franzmannia pantelleriensis. Taxonomy (GTDB): domain Bacteria; phylum Pseudomonadota; class Gammaproteobacteria; order Pseudomonadales; family Halomonadaceae; genus Franzmannia; species Franzmannia pantelleriensis. The sequence goes on along the minus strand of NZ_FNGH01000001.1, from coordinate 378,939 downwards.
CGAGGCCGCCAGCGATATCGATAGCCTGATCGCCGGCGAGCAGGAATCGATCGCTAACGCGCGGCAAGCCGAGCAGGCCGCCAATAGCTTCCAGAACCTGGTGCGCAACGCAGTGGAGCAGGCCTGGATCATTCCGGCCGGCTCGGCGTCGGGCCTCGAAGCCACCCTGCGTCTCGATCTGCTGCCCACCGGCGAACTGATTGGGGCTACCATTGTAAGTAGTAGTGGGGATGGAGCGTTCGATCGCTCGGTGATACAGGCCGTCGAGCGCGCGTCGCCCTTCCGTGAAATGCGCCAGCTGCCACCGGCCGCGCAGAGTCAATTCCGTCAGTTCAATCTGAGATTCCGACCCGGGGATGTACGCTGATGAAACCCTTGCTGAACCTCTGGCTTGCCGCCGTGCTGGTGCTGTTCGCCGCTCAGGCCCAGGCCAACCTGACCATCGAGATCACCCGCGGCAGTGACCGCGCCGTTCCGATTGCCATCGTGCCATTCGCCGTCGAGGGCGGCGGCTCGCTGCCCGATGATGTCGCCCAGGTGATCAGCGACAATCTGGAGCGTAGCGGACAGTTCGATCCGCTGTCGCGCAACTCGCTGATCGCGCGCCCCAGCAGCAGCGGTGAGGTCAACTACCGCGACTGGCGTGCCGTCGATGCCGACTACCTGGTGGTGGGGCAGGCCCGCGAGGAGGGCAGTAACTACCGGATGCAGTTCGAGCTGATGGACATCTATGGCCAGCGGCGCATGATAGGTGAGGTGGTGACCAGCGATCGCAACGAACTGCGTAGCGCTGCCCATTACATGAGCGATCAGATATTCGAGGCCATCACCGGGCTGCGCGGTGCCTTTTCCACGCGGATCGCCTATGTCACCTCGGAGGGCGTGGGTGACGACATGCGCTTCGCGCTCTATATCGCCGATGCCGATGGTCGCAACAGCCAGGAGATTCTCAGCTCCGACGAACCGATTCTGTCCCCGGCTTGGTCACCGGACGGCACCAAGCTGGCTTATGTCTCATTCGAGACCGAGCGTCCGGCGATCTATATTCAGGATCTGGCCACCAGCCAGCGAGTGCGTGCCACCTCGTTCCCGGGAATCAACGGCGCCCCGGCCTGGTCACCCGACGGTCGACGGCTGGCGATGTCACTATCCAAGGATGGCCAGCCGGAAATCTACATCATGAATATCGCCGAGCGTAGCTTCGAGCGCATGACCAACAGCAGTTCCATCGATACCGAGCCAAGCTGGTCACCGGACGGTCGCAGCATCGTGTTCACCTCGGACCGGAGCGGTGGCCCTCAGCTGTTCCAGCTAGACGTCGCCAGCAAGCAGGTCGAACGGCTGACCTTCACCGGCAACTACAACGCCCGCGGCCGCTACTCGCCGGATGGGGACTCGCTGTTTCTGATTCATCGTGGCAACAACGGCTATCAGGTGGCACGTCAGGATCTTGGCTCCAATCGCCTGACCACACTGACCGATACCCGCTGGGATGAATCTCCTAGTGTTGCGCCGAATGGGAGCATGGTAATCTTCGCTACCCAACAGGGTAACAACGGTGTGCTGGGGGCAGTGTCGGCCGACGGACGAGCCGCGTTCCGCCTGCCCGCAGCACGGGGTGACGTTCGCGAACCCGCGTGGTCACCATTTCTGAACTGATCGACCATTAGTGTCATTCAATTCTTGCAAGGAGTTGAACATGCAATTCTCATCTTACGCCAAGGGTCTGGTATTGGCCGTTTCCCTCGCCTTCGTGGCCGGCTGTTCCAGCAGCGGTGGTACCCAGGACGGGACCATGGGTGGCACCAGCGGCAGCGGCGCAGCCGGCCAGGGCGTGGGTAGCGGCCAGGTCAGCGGTACCGGCATGAACGGTGGCAACGGCACCACTCAGGCCAGCCAGCAGGGCATCCCCAGCGTGCGCACCATCTACTTCGATTTTGACCGCGATACCATTCGCAGCGAGTTCGAATCGGTACTCAATGCCCATGCCCAGTACCTGCGCGCCAATCCCAATGCCCGCGTGGTGCTCGAGGGGCATACCGACGAGCGCGGTACCCGTGAGTACAACATGGGCCTTGGTGAGCGGCGTGCCAACTCCGTGCAGCGTTTCATGAACGTGCAGGGCGTATCGCCGTCGCAGCTCGAAGTGGTCAGCTATGGCGAAGAACGTCCCGCCGTGCGCGGTAATAATGAAGACTCCTACGCCCAGAACCGTCGCGTGGTGTTCTCTTACTGAGCGACACCCGCCACTGGAGTGAAGCATGAAACACAGCCTTTTCAGGCTGTGCGGCGCGGGAGCCCTGGTGCTCCCGCTGTCCGTTTGGGCCGCCCCGATCGTGGAGGACCTTTCGGCACAGCAGCAGTCGCGCAGCTTCTATGAACAGACCGAAGTACGTGAGCCCGGCGGTGGCAGCCTGATGCTGCTCAATCAGCTGGAGGAGAATCAGCGACAGATCCAGCAGCTTCGTGGCCAGCTGGAGGAGTTGCGCCACCAGCTCGAACAGATGCGCCAGCTCAATCAGGAGCGCTATATCGATCTCGAGGAGCGTCTGGCGGCGGTAGGCACGGTGGGCGGTAGTCCCAGCGTCGATCCCGGCGCCGCTCAGCAGGTTGCCGCTGCCGGCAGCGGCAACGGCGGTGCCCAGGCAGCCTATCAAGAGGCCTTCCAACAGGTGCAGGCGCGGGATTTCCCGTCGGCGATCGTCGCCTTCGAAGGCTTCGTCAGCGACTATCCGGATCACGACCTGACCGCCAACGGCTATTACTGGCTGGGTGAGCTGCATTCCGCAGAATCCGATCTCGATCAGGCGGCTGCAGCGTTCCAGACCGTGATCGACGATTACGCCGCTAGCAACAAGGTGCCGGATGCGCTGTACAAGCTGGCCCTGCTGCGCGCCCGTCAGGGGCAGCCCGATGCCAGCCGCGAGCTGCTCGATGCGTTGATGGAGAGCTACCCGGACAGCAACGCCGCGACACTCGCCAGCGAATTTCTCAATCAGTCCGGCCTGTAGCGGCCGTTGCCAGAGGAGCCCCGATGCCCTGCAAGATTGACTACCAAGCGCGCCCCGACCTGCTCAACGGGCGGGTCATTCTGGTCACCGGTGCCGGCGATGGTATCGGCCGCGAGGCCGCCAAGGCATATGCCGCACACGGTGCCACGGTGATCCTGCTGGGCCGCACCGTGGCCAAGCTCGAGGCGGTCTATGATGAGATCGAGGCCGCCGGCAGCCCCCAGCCGGCGATCTTTCCGCTCAATTTCGAGGGCGCCACGCTCAAGGATTTTCACGACATGGCGGAGACCCTCGACAAGGAGTTCGGCCGCCTGGACGGTGTCTTGCACAATGCCGGATTGCTGGGCCGCCTGACGCCGTTCGAGCAGTATGACCCGGCGCTCTGGGAGCAGGTCATGCAGGTCAATGCCAATGGCCCGGTCTGGATGACCCAGGCGCTGCTGCCGTTGCTGCTCAGCAGCGACGATGCGTCCCTGGTGTTCACTTCGTCGAGCGTGGGGCGCAAGGGGCGCGCCTACTGGGGCGCCTACGCGGTCTCCAAGTTTGCCACCGAAGGGTTCATGCAGGTGCTGGCCGAGGAGTTCGTCAATCATCCCGGCATCCGCATCAACAGCCTCAATCCGGGCGCTACCCGCACCCAGATGCGCAAGACGGCGTATCCCGGCGAGGATCCCAATGGCCTGCGTCGCCCGAGCGATATCATGCCGACCTACCTATGGCTGATGGGGCCCGATAGCCGCGGCGTTACCGGTCAGCAGATCGACGCTCAGCCTCCCCGCAGCTGACGACGGTCCGGCAGCCGGCCCCCGCCGGCTGCCCGGTATCGCTTCACGGCTCGTCTATCAAGGCCCCCACTAGTTCGCCGGGGGTCTCGAACCAGATGTCAGCCGGCCAACGCCCGATGTCATCCTCTTCCGCAATATAGCCATAGCCTACTGCCACGGCGGTCATGCCGGCGCTGCGCGCGGCTTCCATATCACGTAGGTGGTCGCCGATATACCAGCACTGTGCCGGTGTCACCGCAAGGCGACGCGCGGCTTCCCATAGCGGCTCCGGCGACGGCTTCTTGAGCGGCAGATCATCGGCGCACAGCAGCGCCCCTGGTGCCAGCTGCAAAGCATCGATGAGCGGCGCCGCGTAGGCGCGGGGCTTATTGGTGACGATCCCCCAGGCCCGCGGGGGCAGTGCCCATTCGGAAAGCAGGCGTTCTAGGCCATCGAACAGGCGACTCTGACTGGCGACATCGCGACCGTAGGCGTCGAGTAGAAAGGCGCGAGCGGCAGCGTGATCGACATGCTCGCTAGCCAACCCCAGCGCCAGGGTAACCAGCGCGCTACCGCCGTTGGAGACCTGACGGCGAATCTGCGGATAGGGCAGAGGGGCAAGGCCGTGGTGGGCACGCAGTTCGTTGGTGGCGCGTGCCAGGTCGGGGGCGGTATCGACCAGGGTGCCATCGAGGTCGAACAGTAGCGCCCGGGGCGGGGTGGCCGCACGTGTAGACGTTGTCATGGCAGCTCGCGGCGGGTGTGCATCATGTAGTTGACCGACACGTCGCGCGGCGCGAGCCGGTAGCGGCGGGTCACCGGGTTATACACCAAGCCACTCTGCTCACACACCTTGAGCCCGGTGGCGCGGCACCAGCTGGACAGCTCCGCGGGACGGATCAGCTTGCGATAGTCGTGGGTGCCGCGGGGCAGCAGTCGGAGCAGATACTCGGCGCCAAGAATAGCGAAGGCATAAGCCTTGGGGTTGCGATTGATGGTCGAGAAGAACACCTGTCCGCCGGGTTTGACCAGGGTCGCACAGGCCCGCACCACCGAGGCCGGGTCGGGCACGTGCTCGAGCATCTCAAGGCAGGTCACCACGTCGAATTCGCCAGGATGGTTGGCCGCCATCTGCTCGGCACTGGCCAACAGGTAGTCCACCGATACACCGCTCTCCTGTTGGTGCAGGCGTGCCACCGCCAGCGGCGCCTCGCCCATGTCGATCCCGGTCACCCGGGCACCGCGGTGGGCCATGGCCTCGGCGAGGATGCCGCCGCCGCAGCCGACGTCGATCACCGTCTTGCCGGCCAGGCCGGCGCGAGCATCGATGAAGTCGAGGCGTAGCGGGTTGATGTCGTGGAGCGGCTTGAACTCGCCGTCCCTGTCCCACCAGCGGCTGGCCAACGCCTCGAACTTGGCGACCTCGGCGTGGTCGACGTTGTCCTGGTGTGACGGGTCGTGGCGCTGAGCCGGATCCTGAGTGGCTGTCATCGGGTGCCTCTTGCTATGCATCGGGGTTGCCTCATTCTACCCTTACCATTGCCGGCTTGTCCGTCCATCTCAGGTCGATAAGGCTGATTGTCGCCGTCCCGCGTCACCCGCTGTCTGGATGGCTATGGCATAATCGACTGGCATTCATGATCAGGAGGGATCCCGATGATCCGCAAGGCCGTACTTCCGGTGGCTGGCCTCGGCACACGCTGCCTGCCCGCCTCTAAAGCCATTCCCAAGGAGATGATCACCATCGTCGACAAGCCGGTGATCCAGTACGTGGTGGAAGAAGCCGTGGCGGCCGGCATCAAGGAGATCGTGCTGGTGACCCACTCCAGCAAGGCGGCAATCGAGAACCACTTCGACAAGCATTTCGAGCTCGAAGCCACCCTCGAGGCCAAGGGCAAGACCGAGCTGCTCGAGGAGCTGCGCAACATCATTCCCGATGACGTCAAGATCATCAGCGTACGTCAGCCCGAGCCGCTGGGCCTTGGCCATGCGGTGCTCTGCGCGCGGCCGGTGATCGGTGACGACGAGCCCTTTGCGGTGCTGTTACCCGATGTACTGGTCGACGATCATGGCCTGTCCGGCAATGACCTGGCCGGCATGATCGAGGCGTTCGCGGCCAGCGGCCAGTCGCAGATCATGGTCGAGAACGTCCCCCGCGAGCAGGTTTACAAGTACGGCATCGTGGCCATCGACGGCGAGTCGCCGGCGGCGGGGGAGTCAATGCCGATGGCGCGCGTGGTCGAGAAACCCAAGGTGGACGAAGCGCCCTCGACCCTGGCGGTGATCGGTCGCTATCTGTTGCCCGGTGCGATTTTCCCGCTGCTTGCCGAGACACCGCCCGGCGCCGGCAATGAGATCCAGCTCACTGACGCCATCGATACCCTGCGTGAGCGGGAGGGCGTGGCGGCCTATCGCATGCGCGGTGCCACCTACGACTGTGGTCACCAGCTCGGCTATCTCGAGGCGACCCTGGCGTTTGCCAAGCGCCATCCCACATACGCCGAGGGCTTCGCCGAGCTGCTCGATAAATACGCTGCCAAGGAGTAACCCGCCATGCGTGTCCTGGTACAGGGAAGTGAGCTGGCGGCGGCCACCGCCGCCGCAGCGCTCGCCAGCGTCGGGCATCGGGTGACATGGCTGACATTGGTGCAGCACCCATGGCGCGAACTCGAGCAGGCCGACTGGTTGATTCGCGAGCCCGAACTGCTGCATCAGCTCCACGAGGCTCAGCGTGGCGGTGCCTTGAGAATTGCCGATGACGGCCTCGAGCTGGCAGCGCTGCTCGGCGATGAGCCGCTCGATGTGCTGTGGTTGGCGCTTGCCCCCGACCAGCGCGAACTGGCCACGCAACGCGTCGACCAACTGGCCAGCCTGCAGTCAACGCCGCTGGTAGTGATCAACAACTCGACCTTCCCGGTCGGTGACACCGAGCAGCTCGAGGCGCTGCTCGGGCATGCCGGGCAGGTGGCGGTGGCACTGCCCGACATGCTCGAAGAGGGGCGCGCCTGGCAAGCCTTCACGCGCCCTAGTCGCTGGCTGCTGGGCTGTGAGGACGATCAAGCGGCGGCTCAGGTGCGTGAACTGCTGCGCGCCTTCAATCGCCGCAGCGACAGCTTCCAGCGCATGCCGCGGCGTGCCGCCGAGCTCACCAAACTATCGATCAACGGCATGCTGGCGACCCGTATCAGCTACATGAACGAGGTGGCGGGGCTGGCCGATTCGCTCGGCGTCGATGTCGAACATGTGCGCCAGGGGATGGGCGCCGACTCGCGCATCGGCTACCAGTACCTCTATCCAGGCTGCGGGTTTGGCGGCCCCAACTTCTCCCGCGATCTCATGCGACTGGCTGACGTGCAGTCGGCAAGTGGCCGGGAGTCGGCGCTGCTCGAGCAGGTTCTGGATATCAACGAGCACAAGAAGGAGACCCTGTTCCGTAAGCTGTGGGGGCACTTCCACGGTCAACTGGAAGGGCTCACCGTTGCCGTGTGGGGCGCTGCGTTCAAACCAGGCACTGCGCGCATCGACCATGCACCGGTGCTGACACTGCTGCGTGCGCTGTGGGCGCAGGGAGTGCACGTGCAACTCCATGACCCGGCCGCATTGCCGGCGTTGCGCAAGGAGGTCGGCGAGCATCCATTGTTGACGCTGTGCGAAACCGATCCCTATCAGGCCTGTAACGGCGCCGACGTGCTGATGCTGGTCACCGAATGGAAGTGCTACTGGAACCCCGACTGGCGGCGTCTTGGCGAGGCGTTGGGCAAGCGCCTGGTACTTGACGGACGCAATATCTACGATCCAGCCTATGTGGCCGCCCGCGGGTTGGTATATCGTGGTATCGGACGCCGCGCGGATCCTTGAAGGCAAGGATCTAGCGAGCTCGGCGTAGAGCAAAACGCCCCGCAGTGCGGGGCGTTTTGCCATCGGTAAGGCATGCGGCTCAGCTAACGTTCTGGTTGACGAAATCCCAGTTGATCAACTGCCAGATGGCTTCCAGGTATTTGCCACGGGCGTGACGGTAGTCGATGTAGTAGGCATGCTCCCAGAGGTCGACGACCAGCAGCGGCGTCTGCCCATGGGCGATGGGGGTGTCGGCATCGTGACTCGCGACAATCTCCACGCCGCCATCACCACGCTTGACCAGCCAGATCCAGCCGACACCTAAGTGATCCAGTGCGATGCCGTTAAAGGCCTCCTTGAAGGCTGCGAAAGTGCCATATTCGGTGACGATGGCCTGGCCCACGTCACCGTGCGGCTCACCGCCGCCCTGAGGCGACAGGCAGTGCCAGAAGAAGGTGTGGTTCCAGGCCTGCGCGGCCTGATGGAACAGCTTGCCGGACGTGGACTGGATGATGTCCTCGAGGGATTGGCGATCGTACTCGGTGCCTTCCACCAGGGCGTTGAGGGTGTCCACATGAGCCTGATGGTGCTTGCCATGGTGATAGTCCAGGGCCTCAGCAGAGAGATATGGCGCCAGCGCACCCTTGTCATACGGCAGGGCGGGTAATTCGAAAGCCATCGCGCTTTGCTCCTGCAAAAAGCCTTACGCTGCAACCATATATGCGTAAGCGGTGTCGCCAGATCATAGCAGCCTAGGGTATGCTCGCCAATGACGGGGCGCCGCTTGGCTAGGCCGACGCCGCCCTCCACGGGATATTTTCCCGTCCGTCGTATGACGCTCTCACGGCAAGGAGTCACGCTATGGCCGAGCGCCCGGAGGATCAGCGCCTCTCGTCGCCTATCGTCCCCGATGTCAATGCCAGCCTCACGGCCGATCACCTTCGTCACCCGCGAAGCACGCGACTGTGGCCGCTATGGTTGATGGTGGTGGTCTTGATCGCGGGGCTCGCCGGGCTGGCGTTCGCTGCCTGGCAGGAACGCCTGGCGCTGCAGCGCGAACTGGATCGACTCGAGGGCCAGCTGTCCAACGTCCATGCACGCTTCGACGGCTTCGATGACGAACAGGACGATGAGCTCGAGCCGATCACCGAGCGTCTGGGGGCGCTGGGTGATGGTCAGCAGGCGCTGCGTGATCGTCTCGAGGAGCAGGAGCAGTTGATCGAGTCGATACGTGTTGCCAGTGCCGAAGACGAGGCCGTCGCGCAGTTGGCGTCGCAGTTCGAATCATTGAGTGAGGATATGGCATCGCTTGAGTCGCTAGTGGGTGTGGTTCGTCAGTCACTGGATGCGCTGGAGGAGGGGGGCGAGCAAGCCCGAGCCGCGCTCGACAGTCGCCTCGAACGCATCGAGACCCGGGTCGACGAACAGGCGCCTATTCTCGCGTCACTGGACGATGAGTGGCACAATCTCGAACCACAGTTGGCACGCTTGGAGGAAGAGCAGCAGGCGTTGGCAGCGCGACTCGACCAACAGCCCGAGCTAGATCCGCAGCGTCTTGAGCAGTTGTCTGACGATCTGGCCGCGCTGGAGGTGTCGCTCGACCAATTCGAGGCGGAGCGCGAAGACGATCGGCAGGCGTTGACTGAGCTGCGCGAGAGCCTAACCTCGACGCGAGCAGAACTGACCGAACTACGCCAGTCACAGCTCGCCACGAGTGCGCAACTGGAAGTCCTTCAGAGCCAGCTGGGAAACTGATATGGAATGTCGCGCTGTGTTGCGCCTGGCGGCAATAGCAGCCTGCTTGACAAGCCTCGCGCCGGCCTGGGCGCTGGATGCCGACGTCGAAGGCATTACCGGTCGCCCCGCTGACAACATCGTGCTCTATCTGGATGGCCTGGATGCCGCCCAGTACAGCCAGTCGCGTCTCGAGTCGGTGGTGCGTCGCCGCAGTCGAGAGGCGCTACGGGTTTATGGTTACTATGAGCCCCAGCTCCAGCTGGGATTTTCCGGTGATCCGGTAGAGCGCGTCACGGTGATGGTCGAGCCGGGCCCCCAGGTCTTGATCCAGACCCTGAACTTTGAGGTGCGCGGCGAGGCGAGGCGCGACCAGCCGTTCGTCGATGCCGTGGATGACTTTCCCCTCAGCGAGGGCGACCCCCTCGAACACGCCCCCTATGACCGTCTGCGTAACCGCCTCTCGGGGCTATCCCTGGAGCGCGGCTACTTCGATTCGCGCTTTCTCGACCGGCGCCTGGAAGTTCGCCCCTGGGAGCAGAGCGCGCGGCTCTATCTGACGCTGGACAGCGGGCCACGCTACCGCTTCGGCGAGCCTCGCTTTTACGGCAGTCATATCGATGAGGATCGCCTGCGTCGCATGCTGCCGTTCGAGCCTGGCGACCCTTATCTGGCCGGCGATCTAGCCCGCTACAATCAGCGCCTAGGGCAGAGCAACTGGTTCAGTTCGATCAGCGTGCGTCCCCGGGTCGGCGGCGACGCAAGCTTGGCACTGGATGCCCCGGCCGGTCCCGGCTGGTGGCAACAGGCCGATCTTGAAGGGGAGGGCGCACCACCGGCACCGCCCGCCGACACCCCCGTAGAGGGCCCGATTATCAGCGCCCAGAGCCTTGCCGCAGTGCGTGCCCTGACGCCGCAGCCTCTGGACGTGCCCATCGACGTCAATCTGGTGCCGGCCGACCGACATCAGTTCGAGGTCGGGATAGGCTATGCCACCGATGTAGGTCCCCGGATGCGGCTGGGCTGGAATCAGCCGTGGATCAACCGCCTCGGACATAGTCTCAACCATGACCTGTTCCTCTCGGGGCCTGAACAGCGTTTCACCGGCGAGTATGCCATCCCGCTGGAGGATCCGCTGCGCGACAGTTATCGGCTACAGTACGGTTTCCGCCACCGCGACAGCGATGATACCCGCAGTCTCGAGGCCTCGGTGGAGCTGGCCCGACGCTGGGAATTCGATAACGGCTGGGTCCAGAGCGCCTATCTGCGCAGCACCTTCGAAGACTTTACCCAGGGCGTCGACGACGGTCAGACCTTTCTGCTCTACCCGGGGATCAGCTGGTCGCGGACGCGCACACGCAACCCGCGTTTCCCGAGTTGGGGCGACCGTCAGCGGGTCGCCTTCGAATACTCGAACCCCGCCTGGGGCTCGGATATCGAGTTCTTCCGCACCACGGCTGATTCACAGTGGATCCGCATGGTAGGGCAAGACAACCGTTTCATCGGTCGGCTAGGCCTGGGCAGCATCGAGACCTCTGAATTCGAACAGTTGCCGCCTTCACTGCGCTTCTTTACCGGCGGTGATCGCTCTGTGCGCGGCTATGCCTTCGACACCCTTGCGCCGCGTGACGAAGACGGCGCCCTCCTGGGGGGGCAGCAGCTGCTCACCGCCAGCCTCGAATACCAGCGCCGCGTCACCGGCGACTGGTGGGGAGCCACCTTCGTCGATACCGGTGACGCCTTCGATGACTGGGGGCCCGACCAGCTCAACACCGGGGTTGGCCTCGGGGTGCGCTGGATCTCCCCGGTAGGGCCCATCCGCTTCGATGTGGCCCACCCCCTGGATGATGACGACAGCGACTGGCGAATCCACTTCGCGATCGGACCGGAGTTCTGACCATTATTCGATTGATTTGGGCGCTGATACGCGCCGTGCTGTGGCTGCCACTCTGGCTGATGGGCCTGATCATCTTTGCCCTGGGACTTGCGCTATCCCCCTGGGGGACAGGACTGCTATTGGAACAGGGGCAGCAGCGCGGCTGGTACACCTACGAGGCCGCGGAGGGAGCGCCACTCGACCGCCTCAGCATCGAGGGCCTGCGTCTCGAGGCCGGGCCTGCCAGCGTCGGCCTGGCGCAGTTCGAGCTGGCCTGGGCCGACGACTGCCTGTTGAGCGGACGCCTATGCATCGACCGCCTGGCGGTGCGCGGGCTGAGCGTGCGTCTGGCGGCTGGGGAACCCGCTGCTGAGGACGAAGCGCCGGCCGCTGATCCGCCCGAGGCCCTCGACCCGATCTCCCTGCCGTTCCCGATCGAACTGCGCGCGCTGTCTCTCGAGGATGTCGATATCCAGCTCGGTGACGGTACTCGCCTGCGCTGGGACCGTTTCACCAGCGGAGCCAGTGCCAGCAACAGCGACCTGGAGCTGCATGCCACCCAACTGCTCGGTCTGCGTATCATGCTGCCGTTGACACCCGGTGCGCGGTTGGCGCTGCCGCCTGAGGAGGATGGCGCCACGCCGCGCGTTGAGGCCGAGGCCATCGATGCCGCCATCGCCGCCCAGTCGCCGCTACCCGCTCAAGCGGCAGCCGAGCTCGAGGGGGTGGCCAGTCTACCGCTCGAGGAGCGCGAGCGTATCCAGCTGCCCGAGATCTCGCTGCCCCTCAACGTCAAGGTGCCATCGCTGGAGATCCTCGACGCAGAGCTGCTTGGCCCCGTCGAGTATCGTGTCGAGCGCCTGGCGTTGGCGGTCAGCGCGGCGGACCAGCAGGTCGATCTGACGAGTCTCGATCTGGCCACGGCCGACGCCGACCTGTCGCTGTCAGCAAGCGTGGCACTCCGCGATGACTATCCACTCGAGGCTCAGTTCGATGGCGAACTGTACCTTCCTGAGATCATGCCCGAGCTGGCCGGTGAGCGGCTGAGCCTGACACTGGGCGGACGTCTTTCTGCACTCGATGCGCAACTGACCACTACCGGGCAGATCAACACCGACATCACGGCTCGCCTCGATGTGCTCGACCCGACGCTGCCTATGCGCATCAGCGCCCGAGCCGAGCGTCTCGAGTGGCCGCTTCCCGCCGTGCAAGAGCAGCAGGGCGACGAGACTGAAGCCCCCTACGCCCTCAACGATCTGGTACTACGCCTCGAGGGCAGCCTGCTGGGCTACCAGGCGGCACTTTCGGTCAACGCCGAGGGCCCCGAGTTACCGGCCACGCGGCTGGCGTTGAACGGCAATGGCGACCTCGAACACTTCGTCTGGACGCCGCTGTCGGTGACGGTGCAGCAGGGCGGCTCGCTGATCAGTCACGGCGAAGTGCGCTGGTTGGACGGAATAGATGTCGACACCCGGCTGCAGCTCAATAATCTCGACCCTGGCGTCTTTACCGATGCGGTGCAAGGCCGTCTCAGCGGCAACGCCGAGCTTGGCTTCGTGCAATCGCCTGAAGGCTGGGCACTGCAGGTGCCGGCGCTGAGCATTCGCGGTGAACTGCAGGAGCTGCCGCTGGCCCTGGACGCCGAGCTCAGCGGCAATAGCGAGATGCGCTGGGACATCGCCGCCCTGGACCTGCGCCAGGGCGACAATCGCCTCACCGCCCGCGGGCGAGTCGCCGAGCGCCTCGACCTCAGTGGCACCCTGCGTGCGCCTGATCTCGCCACGCTGTCGCCAGAGCTGGGCGGCAGCCTGCAGGGCGACTTCGACGTGGCCGGCACGCTGGAAGCGCCGCAGCTGCGGCTCGACCTGGTCGGGGACTCGCTGTCCGCCGCCGACAACCGGCTCGAGCAGCTGTCACTGCGCGCTCGCGTCAGCGGCCTCGACGATCCGACCCTCGACGCGGCGCTCGAGATCGAGCGCCTCAACGCCGGCGGTCAGCGCTTTTCCAGCGTCAGCCTCGACCTTGATGGTCGTCTTTCGGCCCATCGCCTCGAACTCGAGGCCATAGCCGGCCCCGGCATGCCGCTATCACGCGCCGCCCTGGCACTGGAGGGCGCCCTGAATCAGGCCCGCGACCGCTATCAGGCGAGTCTCTCGCCGCTGGAGGTCGACAGCGAGCACGGCAATGTCCGCCTCGACCAGCCGATCGAGCTTGCCGCCAACCTCACCGCGGGCAGCGTGCAGGTACAACCGTTCTGCCTGGTCTACGATCGTGGCGGCCGGCTGTGCGTCACCGACACGCTGCGTGCCAGCGGCGAGCAGGGTAGCGCAGCGCTGGCGATTCGCGATCTGCCGATGTCGCTGCTCGAGGAGTTCATGCCCGAGGGCTGGTCGGTGGAGGGCGAGACCCAGGCCGAGCTACTCGCCGAGTGGGCGGCGGGCGGTGCGCGTTGGTCGCTGGATCTAGGACTCGGCAGCGACCTGGCACTGAGCGGGCTGGATGCCTTCGGTCAGCCCTGGGAGCTGCCGGCCTCGCAGTTACGCCTGGATGTCGATGCCACCCAGGCGCGCGCCGAGGCCGAGCTGGGGGTGTCGCTGGCCGATGCCGGCGACATCCGCCTGATTATCGATATCGACGACCCGGTCAATCAGGGCCCGCTCCAGGGGCGTCTGATACTCGACGACATCCGGCTCGCCCCCTACCAGGCACTGGTGGCGGATATGCAGACTCTGGAAGGGGGAATCACCGGTGATGTCACCCTCGGGGGCAGCCTGGCCGAGCCGAGTCTGGACGGTGATATTCGCCTGAGCGGTCTGGAGGCACGGGGCGGTGACGTGCCGGTGGAAGTGCGGGATGGCAATCTCGAGATCCTGCTGGCCGGCGATCGCGCCGATATTCGTGGGTTGATCGCCGCCGAGCAGGGGCAGTTGACCATCGACGGCAGCGCCAGTTGGCCGAGCGCCGACGACTGGCAGGCATCGATCACGCTCGATGGCCGCAGCGATCCGCTACTTGCCGAACTGCCCGATATCGGCCGGTTGCGGATTTCTCCTAACCTGACTATCGACGCTGATCCCGAGCGCCTCGAGGTGCGGGGGCTGGTCGAGGTGCCCTGGGCACGCCTCGAGATCGGCCAGATGCCGGCCTCGGCGGTGACGCCCAGCAGCGATGAAATCATCATCAGCGAACGCGACGAGCGCCGTGCTGAACGTGAGGCGGCGCGTGCCGCCGAGCGCGCCGAGGAGGGGGCCGACGAAGCGACCTCCGAGGCGCTGGCCGAGGCTGGCATCCAGTTGGATGTGCAGGTGGATCTATCCCTGGGACCCGACATGCAGCTCGAGGCCTATGGCCTGGAGAGTGGCCTGCGCGGCAACCTGCAGGTGCGCCAGCAGACCGGGCCGGTGCAGCTGTTCGGTGAGGTCAACCTCGTCGATGGTCGCTTCCGTGCCTTTGGCCAGGACCTGCTGATCCGGCGCGGGCAGCTGCTGTTCAGTGGCCCTGCAGACCAGCCGCTGCTCGACTTCGAGGCGATTCGCAATCCCAACGTCACCGAGGATGATGTCATCGCTGGCCTGCGGGTGACCGGTGCCGCTGAAGCGCCCGACCTGCAGGTGTTCTCGGAGCCGTCGATGGATGAGGGACGGGCGCTTTCCTACCTGTTGCGCGGCCGGCCCCCTGGGGACAGTGATGCTGATGGCGCCCTGGCATCGGCGCTGATCGGCCTGTCGCTGTCGCAGACCGGTGGTGCGGTGGGCCAGATCGGCCAGGCGTTCGGCGTCGATGATCTAGCGCTGGAGACCGCCGGCACCGGCGACGAAAGCCAGGTGGTGGTCAGCGGGCAGCTGACCGATGACCTGCGTGTCAGCTACGGGGTGGGGATCTTCTCGCCGATCGCCGAGCTGACGTTGCGCTATACGCTGTGGCGTAACCTGTACCTGCAGGCTGTCTCAGGAGCAGCCCAGGCCGTTGACCTGGTCTACAGCTTCAGCCTGGGGCGTGCCGACGAGGCGCGCTGAGGTGCCTGATAATGAGCGAGGAGAGCAACATGCCACTGCACGACAAGACATCCATGGTCGACCCAGAGCGCGCGCTCCCGGGGCGTGACACGCCGCTGCGCGTCAGCGGTCGGCATCTGGTCAATGGCGCCAATATGCTGCCACCCTTTCCTGAGGGCTACGAGGAAGTGGTGCTGGGACTCGGTTGTTTCTGGGGGGCCGAACGGCTGTTCTGGGAGTTGCCCGGCGTGTACGTCACTGCGGTGGGCTATGCCGGCGGCTATACGCCCAACCCGACCTATGAGGAGACCTGCACCGGACTGACCGGCCATACCGAAGCGGTGCGGGTGGTCTTCGATCCGACCCGGTTGCCGCTCACCGCGCTGCTGCAGGTATTCTGGGAGGCCCATGATCCCACCCAGGGCATGCGCCAGGGCAATGACCGAGGCAGCCAGTATCGCTCGGCGATCTATACCACCTCGCAGGCGCAGCTGGAGGCTGCCACGCATAGTCGCGATGTTTACCAGCAGGCGCTGCAAGCCGCCGGACGAGGGCCTATCACCACCGAGATTGCACCACTCGAGGCATTCTATCTCGCCGAGGAGTACCACCAGCAGTACCTGGCCAAGAACCCCCACGGCTACTGCGGGCTGAAGGGAACCGGGGTCAGTTGTCCGATCGGCTAGCCGAGGGAATTGGCTGTCCACTGGCGGCACTACCCAGTGCCGCCCAGTCGTTCAGCTGCTCACCGACGCGCCTCGCCAACCAGGAACGCAGGCCGCCACGGCGATATTCAAGAAAGCCGACGTGGCCACCATGCCGAGCGATCTCGACACGCACCGAATCCGACGGCGTCGGCAGGTGGTCAAACAGGTCGCCGGGCATGAAGGGGTCATCGGCAGCGTGCAGGATCAGCGTGGGCAGCTCGATCTCGCTTAGCAGGCGCCCAGCGGAAGCACGCCGGTAGTAGTCGCTGGCGGAGCTGAAGCCGTGCAGCGGCGCGGTGACCTCGTTGTCATAGGCCCAGAAGCTATCCAGCTCCTTGAACTGATGCGGTGACAGCGCGATCGGCATCGGCCCCTGAGCCATCTTGGCCATCACCTTGCGTTTCAGCGAGCGCAGCAGGTGGCGCTGATAGATTCGTGCAAAACCGGTATTCAGGGCATCGGCACTGGCGGCCAGATCGAGTGGGGCGCAGATGGCGATGGCACCGGCCAGGTCGAGTCCATCTCCCCCCTGTTCCGCCACCAGCTTGACCAGCATGTTGGCCCCCAGCGATACCCCGGCGGCGACCTTGATAGCGTGAGGGTAGCGCTGGGCGAGCTGGCCGATCACCCAGTAGGCGTCGGCGGTGTCGCCGCTGTGATAAGCGCGTGGCAGGCGATTGGGGGCTTGGCCGCAGCCGCGAAAGTGCATCATCACCGCCCGCCAACCGGCTTGCTGGGCGGCTCCCATCAGCGCACCGGCGTAGGGAGAATCGAAGGATCCCTCGAGCCCGTGAAAGAGAATGAATAGCGGGGCATCGTCGCGGCGCGGGGCCTGGCGCAGCCAGGCCAGCTCGACGAAATCGCCATCCGGCAGGTTGAGGATTTCAGTATCTCGCGCCAGCCGTCGCCGCGGCAGTAGCCGCGGCAGCAGGGTCTGGACGTGGCGGTTGCTCAAGCCGCGCGGGGGGCGGTAATCCGCGGGAACGATAGTACGTGACATGCCAGCCTCGATGGATGGGCGTACTTCCAGCTTATCTCGCTGTCGGCGCCACGCAACCTGTATCAGGTCTCTTGCTGGGCCAGCGCGGTCAGGTTGTGATGGCCGGTGTCGGTAATGACGATATTGTCTTCGAGGCGAATGCCGCCACAGGGCGCCAGTTGCTCGACCAGCGACCAGTCGATCTGCGCCGCAAGACCGCCGCTGCGCAGCGGTTCGAGCAGCATCGGGATGACATAGCAGCCGGGTTCAATGGTCACCACCATCCCCGGTGACAGCGGGCGCGTCAGACGCAGCGCGGGGTCGGTCGCAGGCGACGGCAGCGGGCGGCCGGCATCGTTCTGCTTGCCACCCACGTCGTGGACCTGGATGCCCAGCGAGTGACCCAGGCCATGCGGACAGAAGGCGCGCGTTATCCCCCCCGTCACGGCCGCTTCGATAGAGCATCGAATCACGCCGTGCTCGATCAGCATGGCCGCGAGCGCATAATGCATGCGTTGATGCAGCTCGAC
Organism: Franzmannia pantelleriensis; assembly: GCF_900102875.1. Classification (GTDB taxonomy): domain Bacteria; phylum Pseudomonadota; class Gammaproteobacteria; order Pseudomonadales; family Halomonadaceae; genus Franzmannia; species Franzmannia pantelleriensis. The sequence continues at coordinate 361,506 of NZ_FNGH01000001.1, read as the reverse complement.
GAATGCCACGCCTGGCGCACAGGCGCTGATCAACTCTCGCTGCAGCGTCTGCATCGCCTCGAGCAGTGAGGCGAAAACGTCCGGAGCGGCAGGGCCTGCCCAGGTACGGGTAATGTCGGCGCAGTAGCCGCGCTCGCGATGGCCAGCGTCGACCAGCAGGGCATGCCGCTGCTGAGGCGCCTCGAGGTCGTAGTGCTGGTAGTGCAGCACGCCGGCGTGATGATTGAGGCCGACGATGCTGTCGTAAGGCAACGCCGATTCGCGCTGACGACTGGCGACCAGGTAGGCGAGATGGATATCCAGTTCGCCGGCGCCGGCCTCGAAGGCCTGACGCGCGGCGGCATGGCCCGCCAGCGCCTGGCGATTGGCGTCACGCAGGCAGGCCACCTCATGGGCGGACTTATGCAGGCGGCCACGGTCGAGGGCGTCGAGCAGTGCGGGCGGGTTGAGTGTCGCTCCCATGGCGCCGGCTTGCTGAGCATCCAGATCACCAATCACCGCCCGGTGCGTGGCCGAACAATCGGGGGGTGCGGCGTCATCGCTCAGGCGTATCTCGAAGGCGCGACTCCAGGCGGCGTCCGGGCGCTGCGCAGGCAGGTGCCAGAAATCGTCGGGGGCATGGATTTGCAGCAGTGGCGGCTGAGCGGGACGGATCAGCAGCCAGCTATGGCTCAGCTCGGCCATCGGCACCCAGTGGACGAAGTGGCCATAGGCCCTGAAGGCGGGATACTGATCGTCGCCGTGATGCGACATGGGCGCACCGCTGTAGATCCACAGCGCATCGATGCCAGCGGCCTCGAGAAGGGCGCTGTAGGCATGCTGTAGCGCCTCGAGATGGGCGAGATGAAGCGTGTCGCGTTCGCTCATCAGATTTGCGCGAGATACCCGGTACTTCTAGTGCCGGGAGGGATAGCGCGTCGTCCGCCAGGACGACCCTGTTCTCGCTGCCTCCTGCTTAGGTAGTTGCTATCTATGGGTGTTTATTTATACAGTGTTGGTATGACGAAACGCGCCTACAAATATCGCTTCTACCCGACGCCTGAGCAGGTACAGCTTCTGGCTCGGACGTTCGGCTGCGTGCGTTTCGTCTACAACGCGGTGCTTCGCTATCGCACCGATGCGTTCCGCGACCGCAAGGAAAAGGTCGGCTATATGGCGGCCAATGCTGAGCTGTCGCGGATGAAGAAGGCCGATGACACCGCGTTTCTCAACGAGGTCAGCTCGGTCCCGCTTCAGCAGTGCCTTCGCCACCAGCAGACGGCCTTCAAGCACTTTTTCGAAGGTCGCGCCCGCTACCCCAGTTTCAAAAGCAAGCGGCATCGCCAGTCGGCGGAGTTCACTCGCTCGGCCTTCAAGTACCGCGATGGTCAGTTGTTCCTGGCCAAGTGCAAAGAACCGCTGGGGATCCGCTGGAGCCGCGAGCTGCCAAGCGAACCGACTACCGTTACCGTGTCCAAGGACGCCGCAGGGCGCTACTTCGTCAGCTGCCTTTGCGAGTTCGAGCCCGAGATGCTGCCTGTCACGCCGAAGATGGTGGGCATTGATCTCGGTCTGAAAGACCTGTTCGTCACCAGCGATGGGCATCGAATCGGCAACCCCCGCCATACGGCGACGTACGCGGCCCGTCTGGCTAAGGCGCAGCGTCGGCTGAGCAAGAAAACACTCGGCTCGAAGAACCGTGCCAAAGCCAGACAGAAGGTCGCCCGCCTTCACGCCAAGATGTCCGATTGCCGGATGGACCGCTTGCACAAGCTGTCCCGCCAGATCGTCAACGAGAACCAAGTGATCTGCGTCGAGTCCCTCAAGGTGAAGAACATGTTGCGCAACCGCTTGTTGGCCAAGTCGATCAGCGATGCCGGCTGGGGTGAGTTCGTCCGCCAGCTGGAGTACAAGGCGGCTTGGTCGGGCCGGCAACTGTCGGCGGTCGACCAGTGGTATCCCTCCAGCAAACGCTGTTCAGGCTGTGGCCACGTGATGCCCGAGATGCCGTTGCAGATTCGGGCCTGGACGTGTCCTGAGTGCGCCGCCGAACACGACCGCGACATCAATGCCGCGATCAACATCAAAGCCGCCGGGCTGGCGGTGTTAGCCCTTGGAGAGAATGTAAGCGGCATGGAGCCAGTCTCCGCGTCCGGTTCTCGGTGAATTGGGAATCCTCGTCCTTCAGGGCGAGGAGCAGTCAATGTCTAGCTGCTCACGGATCGATGGGGTCGAGGCGGTCCACCCGGTACAGCTGAGGTACCTGGTCGAGCCCCTCGACCGTGCAGTCGAGATCGGACACCCGGCCGTCGCCCAGCCCATAGACCCAGCCATGCAAGGCGAGCGGTTGGCCGCGCTGCCAGGCGCGCTGGATGATCTTGTTGCGCGAGAGGTTATCCACCTGGGCTTTGACGTTGAGCTCGCACATGCGGTCGACCTGTTCGTCGAGGCTCAACTCGGCGAGGCTCTGACGATGACGGCTGTAGAGATCACGCACCGAGTGCAGCCAGAAATCGACGATACCGTTTTCGCCCCCCTGCACGGCGGCGCGAACCCCGCCACAGCCGTAGTGGCCGACCACCATGATGTGCTCGACCTTGAGGACATCGACGGCGTACTGCACCACCGACAGGGCGTTCATGTCGTTGTTATGCAACAGGTTGGCAACATTGCGGTGTACGAACACTTCGCCGGGGGGCAGGGCGACGATCTGATTGGCCGGTACGCGGCTGTCGGAGCAGCCGATCCATAAATAGTCAGGGTTCTGCTGTTCAGACAGGCGTGAGAAAAACTCCGGATCCTGCTCGCGCATTTTCTCGGCCCATTCGCGGTTGCGCTCGAGCAGCGATTGCATGCGTTTCTTCATCAGATTATGCGCGGGATACCCGGTACTTCTAGTGCCGGGAGGGATAGCGCGTCGCCCGCAGGGCGACATGGCTCACGCTACCGCCCGTCCCGCTCCTCCTTTGTCGTTACGGGTGGGTGTCTGGTGATAGTCGTAGCCATCGCCACGTTGCAGCAGGGCGCAGTGACGCCAGGCAATGCCCTGAACGCCACCCTGTTCGGTCTGGATGTTGAAGCTCCCGGTCTTGCGGATGGCAACTCGGCCCACATGCACGCCGGCTTTCTTGCCGCTCGGCACGATGGCCTTGACCCTATCGCCGGTCTGGAAGCCACGGATCTGTTTCTGTCGCATCAGGTAGCCACGCGGAAAACCGTACTTGTTGAGCCGGGCGCGCTTCTCGCTGCACGGCATCAGGGGCCGTTTGTGTTTGTCGAGCGTGAAAACCGCCATGACGATTTCCTCCGTGTCGTTGCCCTTACGGGCCTGGTGTCGCGGGCCTATCGGCCCGTCTCCCCTCGGGAATGTCTGCAACCGGCTCCTACGTTGCCGTAGCGATCAGAGCCTTCGGCGCTTTACCTTTCGCCAGCATGATTCTGACCTTCCAGAGCCCACCGCTGAGGAAGCACGGTGGCGTGGGTCTTGGCGACCTGTTGCAAACGTAGCGGGTTGGCTACCGCTTTCCCTGGTCAACCGGGCTTGTGTTCACAAGCCTCTCTCTTCAGGGAGAGGTAGTTGACGACGGCAAACCTGTGGCGGTGACATGGGTGGCGCTTCTTTTACCGTGAGTCTGACAGCCGATCAACGTCATCGCCACTCCCGGCGCTGCGCGATGACTGGTATCATCCGTGCATCGTTTCAATGCTTTAGCGTCTTTCAGGAGATATCTGTGTCTCAGTACGACTACGATCTTTTCGTCATCGGTGCCGGATCCGGTGGCGTGCGTGCCGCGCGCACTGCGGCGGCCACCGGTGCCCGTGTCGCGGTAGCCGAAGACCGCTATTTGGGTGGCACCTGCGTCAATGTCGGCTGCGTGCCCAAGAAGCTCTACTCCTACGCCGCCCACTTTCACGACGCCTTCGACGACAGCGCCGGTTTTGGCTGGACGCTGCCCGAGGCGCCGCGCTTCGATTGGGCCACGCTGCGCGACAACAAGATCAGCGAGATCAAGCGCCTCAACGGCATCTATGGGCGGCTGCTCGAGGGGGCCAATGTGACCCTGATCAATGCCCGCGCCAAGGTCCTCGACGACCATCACGTCGAGGTCGGCGGCGACACCGTCAGCGCCGAGAAGATTCTGGTCGCGGTCGGTGGCTGGCCCTGGGTACCGGACTTTCCCGGCAATGAGCACGTCATCGATTCCAACCGAGTCTTCGATCTCGACACCTTCCCCGAGCGTTTCCTGGTTCTCGGCGGCGGCTACATCGCGGTGGAATTTGCCAGCATCTTCAACGGCCTGGGCAGCGAAACGCACCTAGTGTATCGCGGCGAGCTGTTCCTGCGCGGCTTCGACCGTGAAGTGCGCGAGTTCACCCGCGACGAAATGGCCAAGAAGGGCGTCAAGCTGCACTTCGAGACCAATATCGAGTGCATCGAGCCGACGCATGATGCATACCGTGTCACCCTGACCAGCGGCGAGACACTCGAGGTCGATGCAGTACTCGCCGCGACCGGCCGCAAGCCGCACCTGCAGGGCCTTGGGCTCGACCGGTTGGATATCGCCCTTAATGACGACGGCACGCTCAAGGTCAATGACCGCTATGAAACCTCGGTGCCGTCGATCCTGGCACTGGGGGACGTGACCGGCGGACCGGAGCTGACCCCGGTGGCGCTGGCCGAGGCCATGCACATGGTGCAGCACCACTTCAGCGATGCGCCGCCGCGTCCCCTCGACTACCACAACATCGCCACCGCCGTGTTCTGTCACCCCAATATCGGTACCGTGGGGCTGTCCGAGGAGGAGGCGCGTGAGCAGTACGCTGAGATACGTGTCTACAGCGCCGACTTCCGGCCCATGAAGCATACCTTGTCAGGCAGCGACGAGCGCTGTCTGATGAAGCTGATCGTCGACGACGCCAGCGACAGGGTGGTAGGGGCACACATGGTCGGTGAAGAGGCCGGTGAGGTGATCCAGGGCATCGCCATCGCAGTGCGTGCCGGTCTGAGCAAGTCGGACTTCGACGCCACGGTAGGCATCCACCCCACCGGCGCCGAGGAGTTCGTGACCATGCGCAGCGTGACGCGCCGCTGAATCCCGTATTCGCCAGCCAAGAGGCCGCCTTCGGGGCGGCCTCTTGCGTTGTGTGATCCCGATCCACTCAGGCTCGCGCAGACTAGGCTAAACTGAGTAGACGGGGTTCGCGCTGGGCCAGCGCATGCTGGCTGGCAGCATGGACATAATCCAGGATTATGGATTTTGCGTCACACGATAAGAGCCTCTTTGATTTATCCATAAGTGCTTGTTATCATGTGGGGCAAATTCGCCAACTGCGAAGTATAATGATGAACGTATCCGCACAGCCGTTTACGACCTCTGCTGACCTCGCCCGGCCCACCGTTGCCGATGCCGTGGTGGGTAAATCGTCTTCTCCACTGTTCATTCGCAAGCCCAATCCAGACGATGGGTGGGGCATCTACGAACTGGTCAAGGCCTGCCCACCGCTCGACGTCAACTCCGCCTACGCCTACCTGCTGCTGGCCACCCAGTTTCGTGACAGCTGCGCCGTGGCAACCAACGAGGAAGGGGAGATCGTCGGGTTCGTCTCCGGCTACGTAAAGAGCAACGCCCCCGACACCTACTTTCTGTGGCAAGTCGCTGTCGGTGAAAAGGCTCGTGGTACCGGCCTTGCAAGGCGTCTGGTCGAAGCGGTCATGGGCCGCCCGGAGCTGGCCGAGGTGCACCATCTCGAGACCACCATCACCCCGGATAACGACGCCTCCTGGGGACTGTTCAAGCGCCTTGCCGACCGCTGGCAGGCACCGCTGAACAGTCGCGAGTACTTCTCCACCGATCAGCTCGGCGGTGAGCACGACCCGGAAAACCTCGTGCGCATCGGCCCCTTCCAGCCAGATCGTATCTGAACCGAACCCCTCTCGTGCGGCTGCTGAATGGCGGCCGCATGATACCCCTTTGCCTGCGTGTAGCCTCACGCCGGACCCTTGACTCATCAGGAGGTCGATAATGCAGACCCAGATTCTCGAACGCATGGAATCGGAAGTTCGTACCTATTCACGCTCATTCCCGGTGGTCTTCACCGAAGCCAAGGGCGCGCGCCTAACCACTGAGGACGGCCGCCAGTACATCGACTTCCTGGCCGGTGCCGGAACGCTCAACTATGGCCACAATCACCCCAAGCTCAAGCAGGCACTGCTCGACTACATGGCCGGCGATGGCATCATTCATGGTCTCGACATGTGGACCAAAGCCAAGCGCGAATACCTCGAGACCCTCGAAGAGTTGATCCTCAAACCGCGCGGCCTGGAATACAAGGTGCATCTGCCGGGCCCGACCGGCACCAACGCCGTCGAAGCCGCGATCCGCCTGGCCCGCGTGGCCACCGGTCGTCATAACATCGTGACCTTCACCAACGGCTTCCACGGCGTGACCATGGGCGCACTAGCGACCACCGGCAACCGCAAGTTCCGTGAGGCCACCGGCGGCATCCCGACCCAGGGGGCCTCGTTCATGCCGTTCGACGGCTATCTGGGCGAGCACGCCGATACCCTTGACTACCTCGAGAAGCTGCTCGGTGACAACTCCAGCGGCCTCGACATTCCCGCTGCAGTGATCGTCGAGACGGTGCAGGGGGAGGGCGGTATCAATCCGGCCGGTATCGAATGGCTGCAGCGTCTCGAGAAGATCTGTCACGCTCACCATATTCTGCTGATCGTCGACGACATTCAGGCCGGCTGTGGCCGCACCGGCAAGTTCTTCAGCTTCGAGCATGCCGGGATCAAGCCCGATATCGTGACCAACTCCAAGTCGCTCTCCGGCCTGGGGCTGCCGTTCGCCCACGTGCTGATGCGCCCGGAGCTCGACAAGTGGAAGCCGGGCCAGTACAACGGCACCTTCCGCGGTTTCAACCTGGCCTTCACCACCGCCACGGCCGCCATGCGCCATTTCTGGAGCGACAACACCTTCGAGCGTGACGTACAGCGCAAGGGTCGCATCGTCGAGGAGCGTTTCCAGCAGCTGGCCGAATGGCTGACCGCCAAGGGCATTGCGGCCTCCGAGCGTGGGCGTGGGCTGATGCGTGGCCTCGACGTGGGCAGCGGCGAGCACGCCGACAAAATCACCGCCGAAGCCTTCGAGCAGGGGCTGATCATCGAAACCAGTGGCCACGATGGTCAAGTGGTCAAGTGCCTGTGCCCGCTGACCATCAGCGATGAAGACCTGCTCAAGGGGCTGGACATCCTGGACGCCAGTGCCAAGAAAGTCTTTGGCTAACGCGCTATGCTATCAAGCATGCTTCCATGGACGCGCTTGGTAGCACACAGAGCAGGGGGCAGGGATGCCTGGTACCCTGAACATCCACGGCCCGCTGCGGCGGGCCGTTGTCACGTTACGCGCCTGTCGTCACGGCACCCGCGATTCATAGCATTCAGGAGATCACACACATGATCGTTCGCAACCTCGAAGAAGCGCGCCAGTCAGAGCGTCTGGTCAAGGCCGAGAATGGCAACTGGGACAGCACACGCCTGCTGCTGGCCAGCGATAACGGAGGCTTCTCCTTCCATATCACGCGTATTTACGAAGGCACCGAGACCCATATCCATTACAAGCACCACTATGAAGCGGTGTTCTGCATGGAAGGGGAAGGGGAAGTCGAGACCCTGGCCGATGGCAAGATCTGGCCGATCAAGCCGGGCGACATCTACATTCTCGATCAGCACGACGAACACCTGCTGCGTGCCAGCAAGACCATGCACCTGGCCTGTGTGTTTACCCCCCCGATCACCGGTACCGAAGTGCACCGCGAGGATGGCTCCTACGCGCCGGCCGAGGACTGAGTCAGCGCCAGGGCGTATCGACGCCTCGTCAGGCTCAGCGCCTGGCGAGGCGTCGGTGTATGGGGCCCGCTCAGGGCTGTTGGTCGAAGACGATGGTGATCTCGCCGAGGGTGATACCGAACTTGCGCATCGCAGTGCGGTTGATCAAACGGCCGTCGGGCTGCAGGTACATCCAGTCATCCATCTGGAACGTGATGTCGCGACCGCTGACCTCGATCTCCAGCGGGTAGCGCATGTTGAAGGCGTGGCCGCGCTGTTCGGCATCCACTGAGCCTTCGACGTCGTTGGCGCTACCGCGCCAGCGGTTGTCATCGATTCGTTCGAAGGTCCAGACGCGACGATCGGTTTCGCCGTCGTCGAACACGAAGTGCTCGTCGAGCACCAGCGTTCGGCCATCGTAGCGGCCGTCAATGTCCACGGTGAAGCGCCGTTGAACCTCGCCACGAAAGTCCTGAACCATGCCCCAGGCGCGCGTTTGGCCCTCGAAGTAGTCGGCGATGTCGAGACGTGGCTCGGTGTCGGCGTAGTCTGCCACGTCGACGCCGGCACAACCGGTCAGTGCCAGCGTCACCCATAGCAGGAGGAAGTGGCGTCGCCACAGTGCAATTTTTTTATACATCTGACGGTCCATTGCATGAGATTTGTATCGCTGTGACCGCCGAGTTGCCCATGGGGTTCGCCGGTTAGAGGCATTCATCCTTGGGTTCGCATAATATATATTATGTTAAATTGTGTCTGTGCGACGAGATAAAGCCTGCAAACCCATTGGACAGCCCTCCGCCACACTCCTTATCATCGGGCGACCAGTTACAAGGATTCTCCCTATCCCATGTCGATTGTGATGCGGATTCGACGCGCGTTGCCTGTTACGGCCCTCGCTTTGCCGGCACTCCTTGGCGGATGTGCTCTCCTGCAAGGGGAACCCGAGCCTCCCCCTGAACCACCGCTGACACAGCCTCAGTTCGAGTCGCGGCTCGCGCAGCTGGAACAGCAGCTGGCGGAGCGTTGCGATACCCACGAGCAATGGCTGATGCGGCACGCCGATGATACTCGCCGACTCACCGCCGATGTTCGCGAAGTCGGCAGCCTGGTACGTCATCTGCAAAGCGATATCGAGCTGCTATCCGATGATCCCGTCATCATTCCGGGACAATGTGACGAAAATGCGGACAGCCCGCTGGACAACAAGGAAGTGCTGGGACGCAGCGAATGGATCGGTCTGCCGGACGTGGGCACCTATCTCAAGGCGCGGGTCGATTCCGGCGCCAACACCTCGTCGCTGTCGGCGACGGATATCACCCGCTTCGAGCGTGACGGCGAAACCTGGGTGCGCTTCAAGATGGCATTGAGCGATGACGCCGTGGTCGTCGACCGGGTGCGCGACGAGTGGATCGAGGCACCAGTAGTGAGACGCGTGCGTATTCTACAGGCAGCTGGTGAGGAGTCCCGTCCAGTGGTGAGAATGTTGATGACGCTGGGCCCGATTCGCGAGCAGGTCGAGTTCACGCTCAATGACCGTAGCCATCTCAACTATCCTGTATTATTGGGGCGTCGCTTCATCATGGATATCGCCATGATCGATGTCGCCGAGACCTACCTTCATCCACGCCCCGAATTCCCGGGCGGCCGGCCATCGGATGAGGCCAGTGAAGATGAAGCCACGGACGACGATGAAAACGAAGTCAACGGCGATGAGTCCTGATCCGGTGTCGTCGTTGATCGGGCCGTAAGCCCCTTCGTTTTACAAGGAATTTTGCATGTCACGCCTGCCCTTTTATCTACTCGTCGGCGTATTGATGATCGCCGGCATTGCCCTCAGCGTGCATCGCCACGTGCAGTTCGAGGTGCCCTGGACCCCAGGTGAACAGCGTCAGGTCTGGGAGATCGAAGCCCAGGTCAACTTTACCGCTCGAGGCGGGCCGGCCATGGTCGACATGGCGCTGCCTTCCCACCAGAAGGGCTACCGGGTGTTGACCGAGAATACCGCCTCCCCGGGCTATGGCCTTTCCTTCCTCGAGGACGAGCGAGGCCGCCGCGCTGAGTGGTCGATCCGCGAGGCGGCGGGCAGTCAGCAGCTCTACTACTCGGTACAGCTGCTGGTAGCACCAGATGCCCGCCCCCCTCAATCGCGACGTCCCGAGCTTCAGGAGGTCGTCTGGGAGCGCCCTTTCGATACCGCCGCCAGCCAGGTCATCGAGCGGGCATGGCAGCGCTCCGCGACGCCCTTCACCTTCGCCCGTGAACTGATTCGCGACTTCAATGACGATCGCCAGGGGGAAAACGCCCGCCTGCTGCTCAACCAGTTCGACCGCGCCCCGCTGCTAGTACGGCTGCTCAACGAAGCCGGCGTGCATGCCCGCGTGGTCAGCGGCCTGATGCTCGAGGATGGGCGGCGCCGCCAGAGTCTGTCGAGCTGGGTTCAGGTCTTCGATGACGATCGCTGGTCGCTGTTCAATCCGGTGACCGGCGAGCAGGGACGCCCCGACAATCTGCTGATGTGGGAAGACAGCGGTCAGGCCGTGCTCGAGGTACAGGGTGGCACAAATTCGCGGATCAGCTTCTCGATGATCCAGCATAACCAGCCGGCCGCGGCCGCGGTGCGCAATCAGCTGGCCAACGACACCCTGATCAATTTCTCGATCCACAGCTTGCCCCTCGAGGAGCAGGCGCTATTCCAGACCATCCTGCTGATCCCGATCGGCGCGCTGGTGGTGGTGTTGCTCAGGGTGCTGATCGGGATCAAGACCTCGGGCACCTTCATGCCGGTACTGATCGCCCTGGCGTTCATCCAGACCACATTGATGACCGGCTTGATCGGCTTCCTGCTGATCGTGGCGGTAGGACTGGTGATCCGCAGCTACCTGTCGCACCTCAATCTGCTGCTGGTGGCGCGAGTGTCGGCGGTGATCATAACGGTCATCGCCATCATCTCGATCTTCTCGGTGCTCTCTTACCGTTTCGGCCTCAACGCCGGGCTGACGATCACCTTTTTCCCGATGATCATCCTTTCCTGGACCATCGAGCGGATGTCGATCCTGTGGGAGGAGGAAGGCCCCAAGGAGGTGCTGATTCAAGGCGGTGGCAGCTTGCTCACCGCAGTACTCGCTTACCTGGCGATGAACAATCCCTGGGTGCGCCACATCACCTTCAACTTCCTGGGCGTGCAGATGATCCTGATGTCGCTGATCCTGCTGCTGGGTAACTACACCGGCTATCGGCTGCTGGAGCTGCGCCGTTTCAAGCCGGTCACGGAGGATTGAGCGAATGTGGACCACACCGGGACGGCTCAAGGCCAAGGGCATCATCGGCATGAACCGGCGCAATATTCGCTATATCGGTCGCTATAACGATCGCCGGCTCTATCCGCTGGTGGACGACAAGCTCAAGACCAAGTTGTTGGCCAAGGAGTACGGCATCACCACACCGGCCTTGATCGGTACCGTCAAGAGCCAGTTCGAGGTCAAGGGGGTAGCCGCCATGGTCACCGCGCACCCCGGTTTCGTGATCAAGCCAGCCAAGGGCAGCGGCGGCAAGGGTATCCTGGTCATCGAGCGGGTCGAAGGCGACAGCTATATCAAGCCCAGCGGTGCACACCTTCGGCGTGAAGACCTCGAGCGGCATGTCTCCAACATTCTTTCGGGGCTCTACTCTCTGGGCGGTTCGCCGGATGTGGCCGTTGTCGAAGCGCTGATCAACTTCGATGACTCGCTGTCCGAATACACCTACGAAGGCGTACCGGATATCCGGGTCATCATCTTCCAGGGCTACCCGGTGATGGCGATGATGCGGCTCTCCACGGCGGCGTCCGACGGCAAGGCCAACCTGCACCAGGGGGCGGTCGGCGTAGGGATCGACATTGCCAGCGGCTGCGCGCTGCGTGGCGTACAGTTCGACCGCAGCCGAGCCGATCATCCCGATACCGGCCATGAGCTCGCCAGTCTGAAAATCCCCGGTTGGCAGACACTGCTCGAGCTCGCCGCCGGATGCTACGAGATGACCGGGCTCGGCTACCTCGGCACCGACATGGTGCTCGACCGCGACCAGGGGCCTATGCTGCTGGAGCTCAATGCGCGCCCTGGGCTGGCCATTCAGATGGCCAACGGTGAAGGGTTGCGTCCGCGTCTCGACCTGATCGAGCGCCAGCCACCGGGGGTAAGCGTTGCTGAGCGGGTGGCATTGGCGCAGCGCCATTTTGCCCGTCAGAGCGAGCTGCAGGCAGTCGAGCAAATCCCCTGTCCGGCCTGAGTGGCTGTCGACGTCCTTGCCGCGTAGAATAAGTGGCTCATTGAATAATCAGGCCTATCATGTCCGACGCCAGTTCACTGATTCTCCAGGCAGAACAGCAGTGCCAACAACGCGGCGTGCGTTTTACGCCGATCCGACGGCGCGTGCTCGAGATGATCGCCAGCGCCGACGGCGGTTTAAAAGCCTATGATCTGCTCGACGAGCTCGCCGTGGAGCACGCCTCGGCGCGTCCGCCAACCGTCTACCGGGCGCTGGATTTCCTCATCGAACAGGGACTGGTGCACCGTATCGAGTCGCTCAACGCCTACGTCGCCTGCCCCTGCCCCGAGCACGCCCACTGTTTTCAATTGCTGATCTGCCGTCTCTGCGGCCGGGTCGAGGAGCTGCATCTCGACGACGTCAACACGCAGCTGGCGAGTCGCGCCCGCAGTCTGGGGTTTCGCGTCGAGCGGCAGACCATCGAACTGCTGGGAACCTGTGAGGAGTGTGCCTCGTGAGCGAGCTTTTCAAGCAACTCGAACGCGCCGACATCGGCCACAGTGTCGAGCTGGAGGCGCTGCTGGCTGCGGTCAAGTGGAATGATGATGGTTTGGTGCCTGCCATCGCTCAGCAGCACGATAGCGGCGAAGTGCTTATGATGGCCTGGGTGAACGAAACCGCACTGCGCGAGAGTCTCGTCACTCGGCGGGTCTGTTACTGGTCGCGCTCACGCGGCAAGCTGTGGCGCAAGGGCGAGTCGTCCGGCCAGCAGCAGCAGCTTGTGGGGGCGGCGCTGGACTGCGACGGCGATACCCTTTTGCTGCACGTCGACCAGACCGGTCCTGCCTGCCATACCGGTCGTCGCAGCTGTTTCTATGTCGCCATCGATCATGATCGGGCACATGTCAGCAGCGCCCCGCTGATCGACCCCGACACCCTCTACGCTACCCCCTGATCATGCGCTTGTTGAGACGTTTGTCGAGGCGCGTCCTGGTCGGCCTGGGTGGAGGGCTGGGGTGGGGGCTGGTGGTGTTGATCAAGCTCTATCAATGGGTGATCAGTCCCCTCCTCGGCCCACGCTGCCGTTTCTGGCCGAGCTGCTCGCACTACACCCTCGAGGCCGTCAAGGTGCATGGCCCGGCCAAGGGCGGCTGGCTCGGCGTCAAGCGCATCGTCAAGTGTCATCCAGGTCACGCAGGGGGCATCGATCCGGTTCCCGGCGGTCCCAGCGAAGCGCTCTGCCAGGACGATCCAGAGTGTCCCGAGTTCGTCGCCCCCGAGCACAAATCCTCAGGGCAGTAGTAGCGGGCTACCACCTGCTCAAACGATCCGCATGCCAGACTGACGCTGCACCTACTAACAATGAGGAGCACGCCATGTCTGCCAAAACCATACTCATGCTGTGCGGCGACTTTGCCGAAGATTACGAAACCATGGTGCCCTTCCAGGCCCTCAAGGCCGTCGGGCACCGCGTCGATGCCGTGTGTCCCGACAAGCAGGCCGGCGACAGCATCGCGACGGCCATTCATGACTTCGAAGGCGACCAGACCTACACCGAGAAGCCCGGTCATCGCTTCGCGCTCAACGCCAGCTTCGCCGATGTCGATCCCGCCCGCTACGATGCGCTGGTGATTCCCGGCGGTCGCGCCCCGGAGTACCTGCGTCTCGACGACCGAGTGATCGACATCGTGCGCCACTTTTTCGCCGCCGATAAACCGGTCGCCGCCGTCTGCCACGGCGCCCAACTGCTGGCGGCAGCAGGCGTACTCGAGGGGCGGCGCTGCTCGGCTTATCCGGCCTGCCGCCCCGAAGTGGAACTGGCTGGCGGTCGCTATGCCGATATTGCCGTGGACGACGCCATCACCGAAGGCAACCTGGTCAGCGCCCCGGCCTGGCCGGCACATCCAGCCTGGATCGGCCAGTTCCTGACCCTGCTCGGGACCCGCATCACGCACCAGTGAGCGTCCCCCTTCCGCGTGCTACACCGCTGCCTCGTCGAGGCGGCGGTGTCGGACTATGCTACAAAGGATGGATGGCATTCATTCACGCTGAGTAGCAAGGAGAAACGACGATGTGCAGGCTCTTCGTGGGTGCCGATCCCGGCCTGTGGGAAGCACAAACCCGCTCCATGCGCCTCGATGGCATGTGTACCAGCGTGCGCCTGGAAAGCTTCTTCTGGGGCGTGCTCGAGGAGATCGGCCGGCGCGATGGACTGTCCCTGGGTCAACTACTGACGCGCCTGGCGAGGGAGTCCGTCGAAGCAGGCCATGACCTGGACAATTTTGCATCTTTCCTGCGCGTCTGCTGCGCGCGCTATCAGGCCCTGCAGCTCAACGGAGAGATCCCGGCGGACGCGGCAGTGCCTATTGCCGACCTGGATGCAGCGGCAATACTGGCTCGAGAAGAGCGCCGGCACTCGCAGCCGCTGACGGCCTAGCGCTACAGGCTACGCCACCTCGCGCTGGGCGACCTCGTAGATCCGCGTCAGCATCGCGTGTAGCCCGTTGCTGCGGGTCGGCGACAGGTGCTTGTCGAGCCCCAGTGCCTCGAGGAAGCTAGGTTCGGCGGCCATCACTTCCTGCGGTGAGCGATCGTTGTAGATACGCATCAGCACTGCGATCAGCCCCGAGACGATGGCGGCATCCGAGGTGGCATCGAAGTGGAGGCGCTCGCCGTCGCGAGCATGATGCATCCAGACGTTGGACTGACAGCCCTCGATCTTGTACTCGGGCGTCTTCCACTCCTCGGGAAAGCTCGGCAACTGCTTGCCCATATCGATGATGTACTGATAGCGGTCCATCCAGTTGTCGAACATCGCAAACTCGTCGATGAGCGCCTGTTGGGCCGCCTGCGGCGTAGGTTCCTGCGCTGACATGATGACTCCTTCTACTCGAATGCTGTGATTATACCGGCCCGTCGCCCCCCGTGTCCGCCCCGCTCGCTGAAACGCTATCATCCAGGGAGTGACGCGATACCTGCTGTTGCCACTCCTCGGCTTCGGCGTGTAGATAGCGGGCGGTGGTATCCAGCCGCGCGTGTCGCGCACTCATGGCCAGGTAGCGCAGTTCGACGCCGCGCTGGGCCTGATGGGTCAAGGCCGTGTGGCGCAGCCAGTGCGGCGAGGCCTGGCGCAGCTTCGGCGCCATCGCCGCCAGCGGGGCGGCCACTTCGCCGCGACCCGCGGCCCTCTCGAGCGCGTCGGCCGCCTCGGCAAACGTCGACTTGATCAGTCGATAGAGCTGGTTATCCCCCAGGCCGCGCTTGCCATCCAGTCCGCGCAGCAGCGGACCCACGTCCTCTGGACCAGGTTCGACGACGAGGCCTAGCGCCTGACGCCACTCGCCGAGCAGCGTCAGTGCTGCCGGCGGCAGCGGAATCTCGGCCAGCTTCCCCCCCTTGCCGATGACCCGCCACCACCAGCGCCCTTCGACGCGGTACACATCCTCCATGCGTGCGGCCGCCAGCTCGGCGACCCGCGGTGCCAGGAGATAGGCGAAGCCGAACAGGAAGCGGCGCCGCTGCCAGCGCAGCGTATTCCGTTCGCTGGCGCCCTCCCCCGGGGGCTGGTTGATCCAGGCCCATAGCCAGTCCCACAGCGGTCGCTCGAGATAGCGCTCAATCCGTCCCGTGCGGTTGTCCAGGCGCCGGCGCTTGTCGCGCATTAGTCGAAACGGGTTGTGGCGTACCCAGCCAGCGTCCGCCAGCCAGGCAAACAAGCCCTGCAGAATGACCAGGCTCTGACGTCGGCTGGCAGGCGACAGCGGGCCGCGAAACGGCCGCCAGCCCGCGCTGGAGCGCGGCCGTGGCGGCCCTATCCAGCGCTCGGCCGGCTGTGGATCGCCAAGAAAGGCCTCGAAATCGGCGAGATGTTCGCGACGCAGTTCGTCCAGCCGCAACGCCCGCTCGCCCAGCCACAGCAGCAGCCGCTCGGCCTCCTTGCGATAGGCGCGCTGGGTCTGCGGACTGGCCTGATACTCGGCCAGCCATAGCGTGACCGCCTGAATATCGCTGGTGGCGCCGATCTGCACGCCGTCGCCATGCCTCGGCGGCGCCGGCTGTGGCAGTGGTTCCACCAAGCCGTTGAGCGGCACGAGCTGATCCTGTTCCACTCCGACGTCACTCCCTGTTTGGTGCTTGGCACTCAGTATCATGGTTCCCGCGTCTTATAATCAAGATAAGCCTCGTAATCATGAATTAATGTGCTATTTCGTATCGTAAATTACATAAAACGTAATACATAAAATACTTCCTTTTTGCCGCCTACGGCGCTAGGCTGCGCCGTGATAAGCGTCGGCGGCGCGCGAAGGAAAGGAGCACGGCATGGCAAGAAGCGGCGTACAGTTCGAGGACGTACAGCGGGCAGTGGATGCCCTGCTGCAGCGAGGCGAAACCCCTAGCGTGCAGAAGGTGCGCGAGGTGCTGGGCACCGGCAGCTTCACCACCATCAGCGATCATCTACGCGAATGGCGTCAGCAGCGTGAGCAGAATCGCGCCACGCCCCACCCTCAGGCCATCCCCGAAGCGCTGCAGTCACTAATGGGAGAGCTGTGGCACAAGGCCGAGGAAGCCGCCAGTGAGGGGCTGGCCCACTATCGTCAGGAAGCCGACCGCCGGGTCGAGGCGGCCCAGGAAACCAGCGCCGAGAGCCAGCGGCTGGCCGAGCATGCCGGCCAGCGTGAGGCCGCCCTCGCCGACCACCTGGGCCAGGTACAGGCCAGCCTCGATGAACGCAGCCAGCGACTGGCCAAGGCAGAGGCCGAGCGCGACAGTCTCCAGTCACGCCTGGCAGCATTCGAGCAGCAGTGCCAGCGGCTCGAGGGACAGCTGCAACAGCTGCAGCAGCAGCGTGATCAACAAGCCGAAGCGCATCGCCAGGCCCTCGAGGCTCAGGCCGAGCGGCATCGCGAGGCATTACAGCAGGAAGAGCAGCGTCACGAGGCCGCCGAAGCGCGCTTGATGGGCCTGCTCGATGCCTCGCGGCAGGAGCGCCAGGCGTCCGACAAGCAGCACGCCGAGCGCCTGACCCAGTTGGAAGCCCGCCTCGAAGCGCGCGACCAGCAGCTACAGTCGCTGCGTGCCGATCTGGCAGAACAGGAGCGCCGCCAGCGCGAGGCGAACTGGCAGCGTCAGCAGGCCCAGGACGGGCTGGATGATGAGCGCCAGCGCAGCGACGCGCTGGCCAGTCGGTTGGCATCCCGCGAACAGGCGCTGGAAGAGAGCCGTCAGCGCATAGCTGAGCTGGAAGCGCGTCTGGCCCAGGCGACGCTACCGCCCTTCACGTACTGAGTAACAGCCTTGCCCGCACGCAAAAGAGCCGCTCCAAGAGCGGCTCTTTCATGGCGTGCTGCTATAAGAGGGCAAACCATTCAGCGATAGTAGGCCTGGCTGGTATCGGTGTGGTCGGTGACGTCGCGAATCCCGGAAAGCTCGGGAATGCGCTCGATGAGTGTCTTTTCCACGCCATCCTTGAGCGTCAGGTCAACCGCAGCGCAGCCCTGACAGCCGCCGCCGAACGCCAGCACCGCCACATTTTCGTCGGTTAGCTGGATCAGCTTGATTTCACCGCCGTGGGCCGCCAGGCCGGGGTTGATCTCGCTGTAGAGCACGTAGTTGACGCGATCTTCCAGCGGGCTGTCGGCATTGACCTTGGGCATCTTGGCGTTGGGCGCCTTGATGGTCAGCTGGCCGCCCATGCGATCGGCGTTGAAGTCGACCACCGCCTCGTCGAGGAACGCCAAGCTGTGCTTGTCGAGGTAGACGCGAATCTTGTCCAGCTCGAGCAACTCATCGCTGGGCTCCTCTTCGCCTGGGCGGCAGTAGGCCAGGCAGGTCTCGGCGTAAGGGGTGCCGGGCTGGGTAATGAAGATGCGCACCGCGATGCCCTCGACGTTCTGCTTCTCGAGCAGTTCGGCGAGGTACTCCTGGGCGCTATCGGTAATCTCGATGCTCTGGCTCATGATATCGTCAGTCCTGGTACCGATGGGCAGATGGATACCTTCATGGTAAGGAAAAGTCATCGTCGACACAATCCCGAGTGAAATACTCGGTTTTGTCGCCCCTGCCCCGCGACAGACGCTTTCTGGTACCATGCGCGGTTATATCGTGACTGCGTGGGCCACCAAGAATTGTCCCTCGCCGCAGACCCTGACGCTGGAGAATCATTCCCACCATGGCCGCCGTTCCCACTGCTGTTACCGCCGCGCTCCACGAGCACCTTGCACGCCGCATCCTGATCCTGGATGGCGGCATGGGTACCATGCTGCAGAATGCCGAGCTCAGCGAGGCAGAGTTTCGCGGCGAGCGCTTCAAGGACTGGCCCAGCGACCTCAAGGGCAACAACGACCTGCTGGCGCTGACCTGCCCGGACGTGGTGACGCGCATTCATCGCGATTATCTCGAAGCCGGCGCCGACATCATCGAGACCAATACCTTCAACAGCACCCAGCTCTCCCAAGCCGACTACGGCATGCAGTCGCTGGTGGTCGAACTGAACCGCGAGTCGGCGCGCCTGGCCCGGGAAGTATGCGATGCCGTCGCCGCCGAGACCGGCGTGCCACGCTATGTGGCAGGGGTGCTCGGCCCGACCTCGCGCACCGCCTCGTTGTCACCCGACGTCAATGACCCGGCCAAGCGCAACGTGACCTTCGACGAGCTGCGCGAGAACTACTACGAAGCCGCCGAGGCGCTGATCGAGGGCGGCTCGGACCTGATCCTGATCGAGACCATCTTCGATACCCTTAATGCCAAGGCGGCAATTTTCGCCCTCGAGCAGCTCTTCGACGATCTTGGTAAGCGGCTGCCGGTGATGATCTCCGGCACCATTACCGACGCCTCGGGGCGCACTCTCTCCGGCCAGACCACCGAGGCGTTCTGGAACTCGATCCGTCACGCCCAGCCGCTATCGGTGGGCCTCAACTGCGCCCTGGGAGCCGAAGAGCTGCGTCCCTACCTCGAGGAACTCTCGACCAAGGCCGACACCTTCGTCTCGGCGCACCCCAACGCTGGCCTGCCCAACGAGTTCGGCGAATACGACCAGACCCCGGAGGAGATGGCTGCCATCGTCGCCGAGTTCGCCACCAGTGGATTGGTCAATATCATCGGCGGTTGCTGCGGCTCGACCCCCGAGCATATCCAGGCGATTACCGAGGCGGTGCGTGACACTGCTCCGCGCCAGGTGCCCGAGCGTCCCCGGGCCTGCCGCCTGTCGGGGCTCGAGCCGTTCAATATCGAAGCCGACTCGCTGTTCGTCAACGTCGGCGAGCGCACCAATGTCACCGGCTCGGCACGCTTCAAGCGGTTGATCGTCGACGAGGACTACACCACTGCCCTCGAGGTGGCCCTGGAGCAGGTCGAGAACGGCGCCCAGGTCATCGATATCAACATGGACGAGGGCATGCTGGAGTCTCAGGAAGCGATGGTGCGCTTCCTCAACCTGATCGCCGGCGAACCGGATATCGCCCGCGTGCCGATCATGATCGACTCCTCCAAGTGGGAGATCATCGAAGCCGGCCTCCAGTGCGTGCAGGGCAAGGCGGTGGTCAACTCGATCTCGATGAAGGAGGGAGAAGACGCCTTCCGTGAGCAGGCCACCGCCTGTCGTCGCTACGGCGCGGCGATCGTGGTCATGGCGTTCGACGAAGACGGCCAGGCCGACACCTTCGCCCGCAAGGCCGAGATCTGCGAGCGCGCCTACCGGCTGCTGGTCGACGAGATCGGCTTTCCGCCGGAAGACATCATCTTCGACCCCAACATCTTCGCCATCGCCACCGGCATCGAGGAGCACAACAACTACGCGGTGGACTTCATCGAAGCCACCCAGTGGATTCGTGAGCATCTCCCCCATGCGCTGGTCTCCGGCGGTGTCTCCAACGTCTCCTTCTCGTTCCGCGGCAACAACCCGGTGCGCGAGGCAATCCACTCGGTGTTCCTCTACCATGCCATCCGCGCCGGCTTGACCATGGGCATCGTCAATGCCGGCCAGCTGGCAGTCTACGATGACCTGCCTACCGAGTTGCGCGAGGCGGTGGAAGATGTGGTGCTCAATCGCCGCAGCGACGGCACCGAGCGTCTCCTCGACATCGCCGACAAGTACAAGGGCGACGGTTCTGGCGCGGTCAAGAAGGAAGACCTAGAGTGGCGCAGCTGGCCGGTCAACAAGCGCATCGAGCACGCCCTGGTCAAGGGCATCACCGCGCATATCGAAGACGACACCGAGCAGGCCCGTGCCGAGGCCGAACGGCCCATCGAGGTCATCGAAGGGCCTCTGATGGACGGCATGAACGTGGTCGGCGACCTGTTCGGCGACGGCAAGATGTTTCTGCCCCAGGTCGTCAAGTCGGCACGTGTCATGAAACAGGCCGTGGCCTACTTGATTCCCTATATCGAGGCCGAAAAAAGCGAAGACACCCAGGCCAAGGGCAAGATCGTCATGGCCACGGTCAAGGGCGATGTCCACGACATCGGCAAGAACATCGTCGGCGTGGTCCTGCAGTGCAACAACTATGAGGTCATCGACCTCGGTGTGATGGTGCCTGCCGAGAAGATCCTGCAGACCGCCCGGGAAGTGAACGCCGATATCATCGGCCTGTCGGGGCTGATCACGCCGTCGCTGGACGAGATGGTTCACGTCGCCAAGGAGATGCAGCGCCAGGGCTTTTCGCTGCCGCTGCTGATCGGTGGCGCTACCACCTCCAAGGCCCACACTGCGGTCAAGATCGAACCCCAGTACGAGCACCCGGTGATCTACGTCACCGACGCATCGCGTGCGGTGGGCGTCGCCGGACGCCTGCTGACGCCCAGCCTCAAGCCGGCTTATGTCGCGGATATTCGCGAGGAGTACGAGAAAGTCCGCGAGCGAAATGCCAAGCGCCGTCCCAAGGCCGCCGACCTCTCCTACGCCGAGGCACGCAAGCGCCGCTTCCGCACCGACTGGACCAGCTTCACGCCACCCGCACCGCATGTCACCGGGCTTCAGGTCTTCGATGACTACGATCTCGAAGAACTGATCGAGCGCATCGACTGGACGCCGTTCTTCATGAGCTGGCAGCTGGCCGGCAAGTACCCCAAGATTCTCGATGACAAGGTGGTCGGAGAAGCCGCGCGCAACCTGTTTGCCGACGCCCAGGCGATGCTGGCCAAGCTGGTCGATGAAAAACGCGTCCAGGCGCGTGGCGTGATCGGCCTGTGGCCGGCCAATAGCGTCGACGACGATGTCATCGAGGTCTACGCCGACGAATCGCGCAGTGAGGTTATCGAGCGGCTACACCATATTCGCCAACAGATGACCAAGAACCGTGACGGCATCTGCTACAGCCTGGCCGATTTCATCGCCCCGAAAGAGAGCGGCAAGCCCGACTGGATCGGTGGTTTCGCGGTTACCACCGGCCACGGTGTGGACGAGCTCAGCAAGGCCTACGAAGCCGCTGGCGACGACTACAACGCGATCATGGTCCAGGCCCTCACCGATCGCCTCGCCGAGGCCTTCGCCGAGCGCATGCACGAGCGGGTGCGTAAGGAGTTCTGGGGCTATGTGCCGCAAGAGCAGCTCGACAACGAGGCGTTGATCGCCGAGCAGTACCAGGGCATTCGCCCTGCGCCGGGTTATCCGGCCTGTCCCGACCATACCGAGAAGGCCACGCTGTTCCGCCTGCTCGACGCCGAGCGCCATACCGGGCTGACCCTGACCGAGAGCTTCGCCATGTGGCCCGCCGCCGCGGTATCGGGCTGGTACTTCGCACATCCCCAGTCGAAGTACTTCGCCACCGGCAAGATCACCCGTGACCAGGTCGAGGTGCTGGCCGAGCGCAAAGAGATGCCTCTCGCCGAGCTCGAGCGCTGGCTGTCACCGGTACTCTCCTACGACGCTGACTGAAACGCAGATCGCTCAGGGCCCGTCGCCGGCGGGCCCTGCCATTCATTCGCTGGAACCCGGCATGCTCCCCGAGCCCTCCCGACGCCATACCATCCTCAAGCTAGCGCTGCCGATCATCGCCGGGATGCTCTCCCAGAGCCTGCTCAATCTGATCGATGCCATCCTGGTCGGCCGGCTCGGCGAGGTCGCCCTGGCGGGGGTCGGGATCGGCGGCTATACGATGTTTCTGGTCACCGCCGTGCTGTTCGGATTGTCGTCCGGGGTGCAGGCGCAAACCGCCCGTCGCCACGGTGAAGGAGTCTGGTCGCGGCGTGCCGTGGCACTCAATGCCGGCCTGGTCATCGCCATGCTGGTGGCCGTTCCCCTGACCTTGCTGTGCCTGTGGCAAGCGCCACGGCTACTGGCGCTGATCAACCAGACTCCGGAAGTCAAT
This sequence comes from Franzmannia pantelleriensis, assembly GCF_900102875.1. Lineage (GTDB taxonomy): Bacteria > Pseudomonadota > Gammaproteobacteria > Pseudomonadales > Halomonadaceae > Franzmannia > Franzmannia pantelleriensis. Next base: position 339,147 of record NZ_FNGH01000001.1, on the reverse strand, counting down.
GCCGTCGCGGTGGAGTATTTCCGCTGGCGGGTTATCTCGCTGGTACCGGTAGCAATGATCTTCTGCTTTCGCGGCTACTGGAACGGCATCCAGCAGACCGTCATTTACCTGCGCATCATCCTGGTTATGCACCTGATCAACGTCATCGCCAGCGTTGGCCTGATCTTCGGCTACTGGGGGCTGCCTACCATGGGCCCTGCCGGTGCCGGTGCCGGTACCAGCCTGTCGCTGTTCGTCGGCGTCCTGATCTGGCTGACATGGAGCCTGCGTCACGCCACGGCGAGTGGTTTCCTGTCGCGCTGGCCGCAGCGGTTGACCTTCACCACGACCCTGCGCCTGGCAACGCCGCACTCCTTTCAGCAGCTGTGGTTCGCCGCCGGCTATGCCGTTCTGTTCTGGATTCTTGGCCAGCTGGATACCTCGAGCGTTGCCGTTGGCCATATACTGGTGAATCTCTCGCTATTCTTGATCTTGCCGGGCGTCGGGCTCGGCATGGCGGCGATGAGTCTGGTGGGTCAGGCAATGGGGCGCGACGCCTACCGCGATGCCCATCGCTGGGGCTGGGACGTGGTCAAGGTCGCCTGGGCCTGTCTGGCGCTATTGGCCCTGCCCATGCTATTGATGCCGGAGCGGGTTCTCGGCCTGTTCCTGCACAGCGAGGCGCTGATCGAGATGGGCCGCCTGCCGCTTCGCTTGACGGCACTGATGATCGTGCTCGATGCCGCCGCGCTGGTGCTTGCTCAAGCACTGCTGGGTGCCGGGGCCAACCGCACGGTCATGACCCTCACGCTGTCGATGCAATGGTTACTGTTTCTACCGCTGGCCTGGCTGGTTGGCGTGGAGTTCGACCAGGGATTGGCAGGGATCTGGTGGGTGCAGCTGGGCTATCGCAGCCTCAACTCGCTCTGTTTCGTGATGCTCTGGCAGCGGCGGCGCTGGCAGCAGCTGGCGATTTGATCGCTACCACTATGACAAGGAGAAACGTGCATGCGTGTGTTGGCCACCTGCCTGCTGTGTCTGATGTCACCGGCGGTGTTCGCTGCATCCCTTAACGTCACCTTCATCAATCCCGGTTATCAGGGCGAGCGCTTCTGGGACATGGTCAGCAGCACCATGCAGGCCGCCGCAGACGATCTCGACATCGAGCTCGAGATCCTGTTTGCCGAGCGCGACCGGCATTTGATGCAGTCGCTGGCCGCCCGGGTCCTCGAGAGAAAGCGCCCACCCGACTATCTGGTCCTGGTGAATGAAGAGCAGCATGCCGTCGAGCTGCTCGAGCAGGTCGAGCAGCGCGGCGTCGACGTGCTGTTCCTGCTCAATGGTCCGAGTGCCGAGCAGCGCCAGCACACCGGTATCCCCGGCGAGCATTATCGACACTGGGTCGGTGTGATCGAACCCGACAATTTCGCTGCCGGGGCACGCATGGCCCGTGCACTGCTGGCAGCGGCTCCCGAGCGGCCGCGCCCACTGCCGACCCTGGCACTGCTCGGCGACACCCTCACCCCTGCCTCGATCAACCGTAATGGCGGCATGCTCGATGTGCTGATCGAGGACCCGCGGGTGCGCCTCGACCGCTTACTCACCGCTCACTGGAATCAGGAAGAGGCGCGTGCGCTGACCGCAGGTTATCTGCGCTGGCTGGTGCGGCGTAACGAAACGCCCGCGCTGATCTGGGCGGCCAACGACCCGATCGCCATCGGCGCCATCGAGGCACTTCAGCATGCCGGCTTCGCCCCGGGTGACGATGTGCTGGTGGTGGGACTCAACTGGTCGCCGGAAGGCATCCAACGAGTCGCCCGCGGTGAGCTGCTGCTCACCGACGGCGGGCACTTTCTAGCCGGCGCCTGGGCCATGGTCATGCTGCGCGACCTGGCCGATGCAACCATCGAGGTGGCAGATGCCAGCATCCGCTTTCCGATGGCAGCCCTCGATGCCCGTGACGTGGCGCTCTATGGCGAGCAACTCGCGTCGCCTGACTGGTCACGTATCGACTTCTCTCGCTTTCGCTACGCCAACGCAGGCTACGACTTCTCGCCCCTCCGCGCCCTCGAGATGCTGATGGAGGCGCCGCAATGAGCTCAAGGCTGAGCCTCAACCAGCTCTTCATGCTGCGCCTGGTACCGCTGGCGTTGCTGGTGGCACTGGCGGTAAGCCTGGCGAGTGCCTGGCATCTGCACAAGCGCTTCGAAGGCGAGCTCGAGCGCAAAGAGACCGAGCTGCTGCGTATCGGTGCCAGCCTACTGGCTGCCCCGCTGTGGAACTTCGACAACCATGCCGTCGATGAACTGGTCGACACGCTGTTGGCCGACGCCGACGTGTCCAGCGTCAGCGTCTACGATGATACCGACACGCTGATACTGTCGCGGCACAATGGTCATGACCTGTTTGGCCTGAAGCAGCGTCGCGCTGCCATCATCTTCGAGAACGCCCTACTGCGCCGCCACCTCGGTCACCTCGAGCTGACCTTCACGCGTCAACGGCTCAGCGAACAGATTGGTTGGTCAATATTCTTCACGCTGCTGGCCGTCGCGCTGGTGGTCGTCGCGGTACTCGCCTGGACCATGCGCTTCAATCGACTGCATGTGGTGGCGCCCCTCAACGCCATTCTCGACACCTTGCGTGCCATGCGCAGCGGTCAGCCCTTCGTGCCGGTGGTCAGCGGGGCACCGGGAGAGGTCGGGGCGGCGCTGCACGCCTATAACAGCCTGGCGGTTCAGCTCGATCACGCGCATCAGGAGATCGCCGCCCAGTCGCAGCGCGATGCCTTGACGGGCCTGCTCAATCGGCATGGTTTCTATGCTCATCTCAGTCACTGGCTGGAGACGCACCCACAGCGCCCGCTGGGACTGCTGCACATGGATATCAACCACTTTCGCTGGATCAACGAGAGCTTCGGCCAGGATGCTGGCAGCCAGCTACTCTGTGATATCGCCACGCGCCTCGAACAGCAGTTGATACCACAGCTGAGTCTGCCGCTGGCGCGGCTCGGCAGTGACGAGTTCGTGGCCGCCTTTGCCGATATCGATAGTACCGGGCTGGCTCGCCAGGCCCGTGACTTGCAGCGCAGCATGCTGGAGCCATTCGAGGTCTTCGATCAACAGGTGTTCGTCTCGATGAACCTGGGGGGCGCACTGTTCCCCCAACACGCCGCGACCGCTGAAGGACTGCTCAAGGTAGTAGAGCTGGCGCTGCACCGCGGCAAGGGTCGTAGTCCCGGCGAGTATCGCCTCTATCAGCCTTCCACCACGCATCTGCCGGCCCACCAGATGATCGCGCTGGAGCGTGACCTGCATCGCGCGCTCAATGAAGATGGCCTGCGCCTGATGCTGCAACCCATCGTCACCGCCGACTCCATCCCCGGTGGTCGGGTCACGCTCAGCGGTGTCGAGACGCTGGTGCGCATCGAGCACCCCGAGCATGGCGTGCTCTCCCCCGACACCTTCATTCCGGTGGCCGAGGCCTCGGGGCTTATTCTGCCGCTGGGTGCCTGGGTCATGGAGCAGGGCCTGGCCTGGCTCGCCGCGGCAACTCGCCAGGGGCTCGACACCCTGACGCTGTCATTCAACGTCTCGGCGCGCGAGATCCACGCCGGTGGTCTGGTCGAGCGCCTCGCCGAAGGCCTCGCCCGCCACGCGCTGGCGCCCCATCGCATCATCCTCGAAGTTACCGAGAACCTGATGCTCGAGCGTGATGAGGTCGTACTGGAAACGTTCAACGCGCTACGCAGCCTGGGCTGCAGGCTTGCTATCGATGATTTCGGCACCGGCTTTTCGTCGATGAGCTATCTCCAGCACCTGCCCTTCGATATCGTCAAGATCGACCGCTGCTTCGTCAGCGAGCTCCATACCGAGCCTCGCCAGGCGGCGCTGGTCGCGGCAATGATCGAAATGGGCCATGCGCTGGGGTTGAGCGTTACCGTGGAGGGGATCGAGTTGAATGAACAGGCACGCTGCTGCCTCGACAATGGCGCCGACCACCTGCAAGGTTACTACTTCTGCCGGCCAGTGCCGGCGCAAGAGGCGCTTGCGCGCTTCATAACTCTTTAATTAAAATCTATGATCATTTATTCTTTCAAAGAATAACGCTAGGGGAGTATCGTCCTCCCATCGGCCACACCCATTCGCCCCGACTAGCAGGACATCCCTGAATGTATCGGTACGACACTTACGATCAGACGCTCGTCGACGAGCGCGTCGCCCAATTCCGCGACCAGATGGCCCGCCATCTGGCCGGGCGCCTGCCGGAAGAAGAGTTCCGCCCGCTGCGCCTGCAAAACGGTCTGTATATCCAGAAGCATGCGCCGATGCTGCGCATTGCGATTCCTTACGGCATGTTGTCGAGCACTCAGCTACGTGCCCTGGGCGAGATCACCAGACGCTATGACCGCGGTTATGGCCATTTCACCACGCGCCAGAACCTGCAGCTCAACTGGCCAGCGCTCGAGGATGTGCCCGAGATTCTCGCCGACCTGGCCAAGGTGCAGATGCACGCCATCCAGACCAGCGGCAACTGCATCCGCAATACCACCAGCGATCAATTCGCGGGTATCGCCAAGGACGAGGTCGAGGATCCGCGGCCCTGGTGCGAGCTGATTCGCCAGTGGTCGACGCTGCACCCCGAGTTCGCCTTCCTGCCACGCAAGTTCAAGATCGCCGTCAGCGGCGCGGCGGAAGATCGCGCCGCCATTCAGGTTCACGACATCGGCCTGCGGCTGTGGCACGACAGTGACGGCAGCCTGAAGGTCAAGGTGCTCGCCGGCGGCGGTCTGGGCCGCACGCCGATGATCGGTGACGTGGTGCGCGAGGACCTGCCCTGGCAGCACCTGCTGACCTATCTGGAAGCCTGCGTACGCGTCTACAACCAGTTCGGTCGCCGCGACAACAAGTTCAAGGCGCGCATCAAGATCCTGGTCAAGGCGCTGGGTATCGAGGAGTTTCGGCGTCGCGTCGACGCCGAGTGGGCGCACCTCAAGGATGGCCCGCAGACCCTCACTCAGGAAGCCGTAGACGCCGCCCGCGAGCATTTCGTCGAGCCTGAGCGGGGGGACGTGAGCGAGCAGGCCACCGCGGCCTTCGAAGCGCTACGAGCCGAAAACCGCGCCTTCGCCCGCTTCGTGACCAATAACGTCACTGATCACAAGGTGCCCGGCTACAAGGCCGTGACGCTTTCGCTGAAGCGCCGCGAGCACGCACCTGGCGACGTCACCGCCGACCAGATGGACGCCGTAGCCGACCTCGCCGAGCGCTACAGTTTTGGTGAGCTGCGGGTCACCCATGAGCAGAACCTGGTACTGTCCGACGTGCCGGTAGACCAGCTCGAAGCGCTGTGGCAAGAGCTCGAGTCGCTGGGCATGGCCAATCCCACCGTGGGGACGCTCAACGACATTATCTGCTGCCCCGGCGGCGACTACTGCGGCCTGGCCAATGCGGTATCGATTCCCATTGCTCAGGCGCTGCAGGAGCGCTTCGAGGATCTCGACTTTCTCTATGACCTGGGGCCCATCGACCTCAATATCTCGGGCTGCATGAACGCCTGCGGCCACCACCATGTCGGGCATATCGGGATTCTCGGGGTCGACAAGAAGGGTGAGGAGTATTACCAGATTTCGGTGGGCGGCAATGCCACCGACGATGCCTCGCTGGGCAAGATCCTCGGGCCTTCCTTCTATCGAGAGGACGTTCCTGGAGTGATTGACAAGGTGCTCAAGGTCTACGTCGAGCAGCGCCACGACGACGAGCGCTTCCTCGACACCTATCGCCGCATCGGCCTCAAGCCGTTCAAGGAGCGCGTCTATGCCTGATACTCAACTCGAACATGCCCAGACGCTGATCAAGCTGGGACAGCCGGAACAGGATGAGTGGGCACTGTCGCGTATCGATGACAAGCTCCCCGAGCGACGCCCGGTGATCGTGCCGCTGGCACTCTGGCAGGCTAGCGACGCGGATCCGCAGCTGGCGCCCTGGCTGCCTAGCGACACCGTCATCGATGATGAGCTGGCCGCAACGCTGGCCAAGGCGCCGCTGGTAGCCATCGACTTCCCCGCCTTCACCGACGGCCGCGGCTACTCCCTGGCCCGGCTGTTGAGAGAGCGCTACGGCTATCAGGGCGAGGTGCGCGCCATTGGCGACGTGCTGGTCGACCAGCTCTTCTACATGAGTCGCTGTGGCTTCGACGCCCTCGCCCTGCGCGAGGATCAGCACCTCGACGATGCGCTGCGTGCGCTGGGGGCCTTCAGCGTCAGCTACCAGCCCGGCGTGGACAGCCAGGAGGCGCTGTTCGAGCGGCGTCTGCGCGAGGCCAACGGCGGCTAACTCCGCTTGCCCCCTCTCGCACGCCAGCAGGAGGCCCGGCATACCGCCGGGCCTCCTGCGTCGTGCCATATGTCAGCCGCGACGCTTCTGCTGACGCTCCCGGTTGTTGGCACGTGCGCGTTCGGATTTGCGCAGCATCACGTAGGTCGCCCCTAGCCCGCCATGAGAGGCAGGTGCCGAGGCGAACGCCTGTACCTCGTCGAACTGCTGCAACCACTTCACGACGTAGGAGCGCAGCACGTTGGGCGGGCTATCGATCTCGCGACCGCGGCCGTGAATCACCATCAGGCTGCGCAGTTCGGCGTGGTGTGCCTCGCGGATGAACTGGAAGAGCTCGCGGCGGCACTCGGCCAGGGGGCGCTTGAGTAGATGCAAGCGCGCCTCGGCGGGATAGCCCCCCTGACGCAAGCGGTCGAGTACACCAATCTGGATGCCATCGTGACGATACTCCACCGGATCGTGGGCGCCGACCAGTTCGACGAAATCATCGGACAGGAAGTTATCATCGCCCGTAGCATTGGCGGCACTTTCACGCCGCGCCAGCTGGGCATCGCTGGGCGCCCGGCGAGCGGGGCGAACATCGGCCTTGTCGCGGCCTCGCACCAGCGGTCGTACGTCACCCATGAGCTGTCTGAAACTGAGGTCATCCTGTTGCACGGGCGCTCTCCTCACATCGAACCTGGATCGATCATAGCAAAGTGCACTGCACGCTGACGTCATCCCCCGTATTATTTGTCATTGCATCTCGTCGAACGTATAGGGAGTCGCATGCGCAAACGCTATGCGGTGATGACAGGTCTTGCCCTGAGCCCTCTGCTGTTGGTGGGCTACCTGTGGCTGACCATGCTCAGCCCGCTCACCTATGACCGACCCGAGCATTTGCCACCGATCGTCCAGGGCGAGCACCAGGTCTTCGTCTATGGCACGCTGCGTTATCCATTGGTGCGCTGGTGGGTCTATGGTCGCACGGGCTCGCCGGAACCGGCACGACTGCAGGGATTCCGCCGCACTGGGCTCGACCTCGAACCGGCTGAAGACGAAGTGGTGGAGGGCTTGCTGCTGACGGTGGACCACCACGAGCTGGCGCGTCTCGACCGCTATGAACGCCTGGGGATTCGCTATGAACGGGTTGCTCAGCGACTGACGAATGGCCAGATTGCTTGGGTATACCTGCGACTTTAATAAGATATCGATTGGGTTTGTTTAGCGAAACGATAACGGTATAAGAAGAGTCGCACAGGCCTCCTCCCAACTTGTGGCCGGCTAGATCGGCACTCTACAATGTCGGGGTTTGCTCGATTTCACCAAGGAGTCGTGATGGCCACCATCACCTACTATCACAATCCGCGCTGCTCCAAGTCCCGCCAAGGCTTGGCACTGTTGGAGGCACAAGACGTTGATCTGAAAGTGCGTCGCTACCTCGATGTCCCGCTGGACCGCAGCGAACTACAAGCGCTGGTGGCACGCCTCTCGACGCCCTTCGCCAGCCTGGTGCGCACCAATGAGTCAGCCTGGAAAGCCCTTGATATCGACATCGCCGATCATCAACGCGTGCTTGACGCCATCGTAGCCGAACCACGCCTCCTGCAACGACCGATCGCCGACGACGGCCAGCAGGCCGTCATCGGCCGCCCTCCCGAGGCCATGCTGGCGTTATTCGATCCCGCTTAACACTACCCATTTGCCTGGAGTCAGGATGCCCTCCTCTCTGCCCTACGTATTGGTCCTCTACTATTCACGGCACGGCGCCACCCGACAGATGGCCGAACAGCTCGCTGCCGGCGTGGAGCGCGTGCCGGGCATCGCTGCCCGGTTGCGCTGCGTACCGCCGGTCTCGACGACCTGTGAAGCGGTCGACCCAGAGATACCCGCCGAGGGCGCGATCTATGCCAGCGCCGACGATCTGCGCGACTGTGCCGGTCTCGCCCTGGGCAGCCCCACCCGCTTCGGCAATATGGCCGCGCCTCTCAAGTACTTCCTGGATGGCACCAGTGAGCTATGGATGAACGGGGCACTGATCGACAAACCCGCCACCGCCTTTACCTCGACCTCGAGCCTGCACGGCGGTCAGGAGACCACCCTGATCACCATGCTGATGCCTCTGCTGCACCACGGCATGGTCTACGCCGGCCTGCCTTACAGCGAAACCACCCTGTTCACTACCCAAAGCGGTGGCACCCCCTACGGTGCCAGTCACGTCGCGGGCAGTCGCAGCGGTCGTGCGCTCGACGACGATGAGCGCACCCTGTGCCAGGCTCAGGGCCAACGCGTGGCGCGGTTGGCGCTCGCCCTTACCGCGCTGAAGGGAGTCGATAGATGAGACAGATGCTGGAACGCTGGGAAGCCCAACACGGCATCGATGTGCTAACCGAGCGCTCGCGGCGTGGCGTGCTGGGTAGCTACCTTTTGCTACTCATACTGCTGATCTACAGCGGTACGGTCATCCACAGTGTCGAAGAAGGTGGCTGGATCCCCATTCTGGTGCGCGGCCTGCCGCTGGTGCTATTCCTGCCGTCGATCATCGCCCGCCGCCCCCGCGGCCACGCCTGGCTGGCCTTCGTCAGCCTGCTCTACTTCATGCAGGGCGTGATGGTGGCAACGCTGCCTGGACAGGGGCTGTTCGGCATCCTCGAGGCGCTGACGGCGATGATGCTGTTTGCTGCCTGCACCTGCTATGCCCGCTTTCGCAGCCGCCAGCTGCGTCAACAAGGCTGATCCAACACCCGCCATGCCGCGCCCAGCGTCCCGCGAGGGCAACATAACCCAGGTTACCGGCAGCGCGTGAGGACTTGGCATAGCATGCACCAATGGCCTTGCGCGCGGTCAATATTCTCGGTTGAGCCCAGCGCCGAGAGCGGCGAAGATGGTGACACGCTTTCAGGAGATCGACATGACACGAGACATCGCCGACATCAGGCGTGACTACGAGGGCGGCCGCCTCGATGAGGCCGGCACCCCGGAGGCACCCTTTGCACTGTTCGACGAATGGTTCCGGCTGGCGCTCGAATCAGAGGGGGATGATGGCAATGCCATGACCCTGGCCACCGCCGATACGCAGGGCCTGCCGCATGCCCGAGTCGTGCTGCTCAAGGGCTATGACGAACAAGGCATGGTGTTCTACACCAACTACCACAGCCACAAGGGCAGCGAGCTGGCCAATGTACCTCAGGCAGCACTGGTGTTCTGGTGGCCATCGCTGTCGCGCCAGGTGCGCGTCGAAGGCCGCGTGGAGCAAGTCAGCGCCGACGAGTCCGATCGTTACTTTGCCAGCCGCCCTCGCGGCAGCCAGCTAGGCGCCTGGATCGCCACTCAAAGCGTGGAGATCCCCGATCGTCACTGGCTCGAGGAGCGCCAGTCACGCTATGAGCAGCTGTATGCCGAGCAGGAGATCGCGCGCCCGGCCCACTGGGGCGGCTACCGACTGATCCCGGAGATGCTCGAGTTCTGGCAGGGCCAACCCAGCCGCTTGCACGACCGCATCCGCTACGAACAGCGCGACGGCGACTGGCACAAGTACCGGCTCGCCCCCTGAGCCTTGCGACGCCCCTTACGGGGCGTCGTCGTTACTCCATGGCACTATCGAGGCGCAGCTTCTGCCAGTCGCTGACCGGCTCGTTGAGGCGCAGGCTGGCATGCATCACCTGCTCCTCCATGTCATAGCGCAGTCGGAAGCCGAGATGCTTCATCAGTGCGCGCATGGGGTGGTTGTCGACCATCACCGTACCGACCATCTCCAGGGTGCCCACCCCCTTGCAGTAGCGGATCATCTTGTTCATCAGCAGGCTGCCGAGGCCGTGGCCGTGCATGTCATCGCGGATGATGACCGAAAACTCGGTGCGAATGTTGTCCGGGTCGTTCCACACCCTCACCACCCCCAGCATTTCCTTGCTGCCGTCGTCGCGATGATGCTCGGCAATGAACGCCATCTGCCGGTCGTAGTTGATATGCGCCAGCATCGACAGGTCGCGCTTGGTCAGATCGGCCTTGTGATGGAAATAGCGGAAGCGAATGCTCTCCTCGGAAAGCTGGGTATGGAAAGCGGTGATAAGCGGCGCATCTTCGGCGCGGATCGGCCGCACTTCCACCGCCATCGCATTGTCCAGCGTCACCCACTCACGCAACTCTTCGGGGTACGGCATGATCGCATGGCGTGCCGGTGTGCCCAGGTCCATGGCGAAGTCCACCGCCACTACCCCGTCGCGGTTGAGCAGTAGCGGGTTGAGCTCCAGTCCCTTCAGCGCCGGCAGGTCCGATGCCATCTGCGAGAGCTTGACCAACAGCTGGCAGAGCCGCTGGATATCGCGCTGCGGGTCACGAGAGTGCTCGCGAATCAGCTTGCTGGCATGTGTCTGTGCGACCAGGTCATCGGCCAGGGTCATGTTGAGCGGCGGCAGCGCCACGTGGCGGTCGGCCAGTACGTTGACCTTGTACCCACCGATACCGAACACGATCACTGGACCAAAAATCGGATCGCGGGTGATGCCGGCACATAGCTGCATCGAGTGCTTGCCACGCTGCATCGGCTGCAAGCAGAACTCGCGTATGGTCACGCCGGGAAACTTCTCGGCGACCTTGTCGCTGAGCTGCACCACGCCCTCGGCGACCTGCTCGGGGGTGGTCAGGTCCTGCAGCATACCGGCAGAGAGCTTATGAGGATGACGCCGGTAGCGGTATGGCACCACGTTATGGTCGTGGATCACCTTGAGCGCCATCGGCTCATCGAAACTCGCCGCCGCGGCTTCCTCGGCATCATGCAGGTAACGACTAGGGGCGGCGGGTATTCCGTAGGCCGCCAGCACCTGAGCGGTCTCGGAGTGCATCAGGCTCTCGCGACCGTCCTCACGGGCGCGTTCGATCAGCGCGTGGCAGCGCTGACGAATCTCGGCGGTAGTCGCAAACGGCAGACTCGGCGGGGTCTCCTGCAGCAGCGCCTGGACGCGCTGGTAGTCGACCATGTGCATGAACGCCTTGACCGCCTTCTCCGGCGATATGTAGGTGGGAATGCCCGCCAGGTTGCACTCGTGACGTGCCGATAGCGCCTCCTCGAGCCCCATCCAGCTGGTCAGCAGGTTACGCTTGAAGCGCTTGCGGTTGGCGACAATAGCCTCGGCGGTTAGCTTGGATGGCGCCATCCGGGTCGGAGCATGCACCACCAGCACCGCATCGACATCGGGGTCGGCCGCTACCACTTCGAGGGCATCGACCATGCGCTCGGGCGTGGCGTTGCCACCCAGATCCACCGGATTGCGCCCTGGTAAACTCATGTCGAAGTCGCCGCGAGTCAGGGCACGGCGCGTATCATCGCTGAAGCTGGCCAGTCGGCCACCGGCGCTGATCAGCTTGTCGATGGCCAGCATCGCCGGCCCCAGGCCATTGGAGACGATCGCCAGGCGATCGCCGCGCAGCGGCTTCATTCGCGACAGCGTCTCCAGCGCATCGAACAGCTCGTCGGAGTCGTCGACACGCACCACCCCGGCGCGGGCCAGGGCCGCATCGAAGATCACGTCGCGGTTGGCGATTCCCGGCGTTGGCGCCAGCCCAGAGATATCCGACTCCGGCGTCCGGCCGCTCTTGATCGCCAGCACCAGGCGGTTGCGCGATGCTTCGCGCAGTGCGGTCATGAAGTGCTGGGCGTCGTGAATGCGCTCCAGGTGCAGCAGAATCGCCTGGGTCGGGGCATGCTGATTGATGTAGTCGATCAGGTCGGGCAGCATCACATCGACGCTGTCGCCCAGGGTCACCAGGTGCGAGAAGCCGATGCCGCGACCCGCCGCCCAGTCGATCATGGCATTGCCGAGCATCCCCGACTGCCCGAGGTAGGCGACTCGACCCGACTTGACCGGCTGACTGGCATAGGTAGCGTTGAGCTTGCGCCCGGGCACGATCAATCCTAGGCATTCGGGCCCAAGCACGCGAATGCCACTCAGGCGCGCCGCCTTGATCATGCGTTCGCGAATCGAGCCACCGTCACCGCTGCGGTCATCGAGGTAGGCCCCGCCGGAGAGCACCATTACCGCCTTGACGCCTATCTCACCGAGCCGTTCGATCAGCTTGGGCACGCTATCCACCGGCGAGCAGATCACCGCCAGGTCGGGGGATGCCGGCAGATCACCGACGCGTTTGACGCAGGGCACCCCATGCACGCTGGCATAGCCCTTGGGGTTGACCGCCCACAGCTCACCGGGAAAGCCTGCCTCGAGCAGATTGCGCACCACCAGGCCCCCCATCGAGTGAGGCTTTTCCGATGCACCAATGATCGCCAGGCTACGCGGCTCGAAGAAGTGCCGCAGAAATCGTGTACCCAAAACGCTCTCCCGAAGCCCTATGCTCTCTTATCCCCCTGTGTACGACTTATTGACACTGTCGTGCAAGGCCTCAAGCCGATTATGGTCGCAGCATCTCCCGCGGAGCTTGCGATGATCACCGCCTACATCACCCACCCCCGCTGCCTGGACCACCACATGGGACCGCAGCATCCCGAAAGCCCGCTGCGTCTCGAAGCGATTCGCGCCCGACTGGCCTTGGCCGGCGTACTGCAGCAGACCATGCAGTCGGAAGCCAAACCGGCCACCGACGAGCAGCTGCTGAGGGTACACCCGGCGCGCCATCTGCATGCCCTCGACAAGTGCGTGCCAGATGACGGCCTGGTGACCATTGACGACGGCGACACCCTGATGAATCCGCACAGCCTGGATGCCGCGCGGGTCGCCGCGGGCGCCGTCGTGCGAGGCATCGATCAGGTATTTCGGCATCAGGCCGATAATGTCTTCTGTGCGGTTCGCCCCCCCGGACACCACGCCGAAGCCAGCGATGCCATGGGCTTCTGCTTCTACAACAACGTCGCCGTGGGCGCGGCCCATGCGCGCGAGCAATACGGCGCACGGCGCATTGCGATTCTCGACTTCGACGTGCACCAGTGCAACGGCACCATCGACATCTTCAAGGACGATCGCGACGTCCTCATCTGTACCAGCTTTCAGTACCCTTTCTATCCGTGGCGCTACCTGCGCAGCGAGCACCACAATGTGGTCAATACGCCGCTCGAGGCGGGCTGCGACAGTATCGCCTTCCGCAAGGCGATCGAGGACGACTGGCTGCCGGCGCTGCATGCCTTCAAGCCTGATCTGGTACTACTTTCGGCTGGCTTCGACGCCCACCGCGAAGATCCCATGGCCGAACTCAACCTGGACGAGGCCGACTATCACTGGGTCACCCGGCTGGCGATGGAGATCGCCGCGCTTTATGCCGATAATCGTCTGGTTTCGGTGCTCGAAGGCGGCTATGACCCCGATGCCCTGGGCCGCTGCGCCGAGGCCCACGTCAAGGCACTGCTCGGTCAGCCCTGGGCGAACTGACGTCCGCCTGCAGTGAGCACGACGCGATGAGGCAGGCCAGCGGCGCCGCTGGCCAACCGGTCAAGGCTCGTCTGTGGTAAACTTCAGGAAATTAAATTTCCAATAGTGAACTGCCCCAATGAGCGCCACCACCGATCAAGACGCCGCCCTGCGCATCGCCTCAGGGCGCAAGCCGTTCGTCGAACCGCTGCGCCTGGGCGAGCGACTCAAGGAAATCCGCCTGGCCAATCACTGGACGCTGGAAGACGTCAGCCAGCGCACTGGGCTTGCGCGCTCGACGCTTTCCAAGATCGAGAACGATCAGATTTCGCCGACCTTCAGTGCCGTACAGAAACTGATCGGCGGCCTGGGCATCGACCTGCCCCAGCTGCTCAGCCCTCCCAAGCCCCAGAGCCGAACCCTGGGACGCCGTGACCTGACCCGGGTCGGCGAGGGTCAGCAACATCCCACACCGACCTACGAGCATGAACTGCTCTCGTGGCAGCTAGCGCAGAAGCGCATGATCCCGTTCAAGACCATCGTTCGCGCGCGGGGCTTCGATGAGTTCAGCGAGTGGGTGCGGCACGACGGCGAGGAGTTCCTGATCGTGCTCGACGGCGACATCTTGCTGTATACCGAATTCTACGAGCCGCTACGCTTGACCCGCGGCGACAGCATTTATTTCGACAGTGACATGGGGCATGCGCTGGTCTCGGTCAGCGACGAGGATGCCGTAGTGCTGTCGGTATGCACCCGCGCGGAAAACGCCTGAACACGCACATCACGAGACGCGGCGATCCCCGGGGCGGCGCGTCGGTATGTCGTCGAATACCAGCCGCCCCTCGGCATTGATGGCCTGAAAGTGCCGGCCCTTGGCGCGCGCCACCAGGAGCACCCCAAAGCGCTCGGCCAGTTCGACGCCCTTTTGCGTTACGCCCGAGCGTGACACCAGCACGCTGATCCCCATCTGAGCCACCTTGAGCACCATCTCGGACGTCAGCCGCCCCGTGGTATAGAAGATATCCGCCTCGCCGGCCTGGGTGGCTTCGAGCCACTGGCGGCCGGCCAGGGTATCCACCGCATTGTGGCGCCCCACATCCTCGACGAAATCCAGCACCTGGTCCTGACGACACAGCGCACAGCCGTGGACCGCACCGGCGCTCTTGTAGGTCTCGTTGTAGGCGCCGAGGTTATGCAGCAGGCGGCCGAGCACCGACTGGGAAAGCACCGTGCCGGGGAGTGGTGCCAACCCCGTGGCGTCCAGCAAACGACCGAACACCGTCCCCTGTCCGCAGCCGGTGGTCACCGTACGCTGTCCCAGGCGCTCTTCGAGATCCTCAGGCAGCCGCTGGGTGACCACCGCCGCCGCTTCGACCTCCCAGTCCACATAAACCGCCAGCAGGTCCGCTTGCGAATCGAGCAGCCCCTGATTGCGCAGATACCCCACCACCAACGCCTCGGGTTCGGCGCCCAGCGTCATCAGGGTGACGATTTCATGCCTGTTGAGGTAAACCGTCAACGCACGCTCGGCGGCGATCGCCTGGCGACGCGATGCGCCGAACTCGTCGACAACGTCGATCTCGAGGGTCGTCGGTAGACGCGCCCGGCTCAGGCTGATGGCAGTCATGTCGAAGGCTTCTCCAAGCAGTTCAGTGGCTTGACCATGATGGCACTGCTGGCGCTTACTGTCTTCAGTCATCCCATCGACAGCGTTACGCGGAGCCATCATGTCGACTTCCAGTTTACGCCAGTTGAGCCTGGCGCTTGCCGGCGAGAACAAGACCGTCAAGGGATTCACCCGCATGCAGTGGCGGATTGCCGCCCTCGCGCCGGGGGACCAAGGCCCTCATGTGCTCGACCTGCAGCTCTATATGACCGAGCGTGCCGCCTACCGCTTCAACCTTGGCTCCGCCGAGCCGAGGCTGTTCGTGCGCTGCGGGTTCAGCGGCGAACATCCAGATCCCACCGCCATCACCGCCAGCCAGGATGTCGCCGCTGGTTGGATGGACGGTGAGCAGCAGGTGCTCGAGGCGCCGATGCCATTAGCCATCCAGGTGTGGCTGGAAGCCTACCTGGCCCGCCACGGCGAAGCGCCGCCGGAGGGGCGCAAGAAGAAGCGCAAGGGCGCCGGGCGCGCCCAGGAGGACCAGGTATGAACCGCTTCGAACGCTGGTCGCGGCGCAAGCGCGGCCTCGCCGTCGAGCAGGATGCCGGCGATGAAAGCGTAGGTACAGAAACGCCCGAGCCAGCGGTGGAAACGGCCGAGTCGGCCTCCTCCTCCGAGCCCGCTGCCCAGCCCCCTCGGCAGAGGGTCTCCGATGAGGTTGGCGATACACCTGCGGCCCCTCCCGCAGAGGGCAGCCTCGACCACACCCTTCCGGCCCCCGAGACCCTGGGGCCTGGCAGTGATTTCAAGGCCTACCTGGTACCGGGGGTGAGTAGCGCCCTCAAGAACCGAGCCCTGCGCCGCCTGTGGGCCACCGGTAACTATAATGTCCGTGACGGCCTCGACGACTACGATCTGGACTACTCCCAGATGCGCAAGATGACCGCCGAGACCAGCGAAACGGTACGCCAATGGGGCAAGAAGCTGGTCGAAAAGCTGGACGAGCCTGCCGAAGACGCAGCGACGGATCTCTCCAGCAGCAGCAATGCACCGGACGTCACCGGCGACACAGCACCTTCCGATGACGGCGAAGCCGACACTCCCGCTAACGCGGAGCAGGATGGCCCCCCTGATGAAGCACTTCCCGAGCGGGAGCGTTGAAACGCAGCGTGCTTCGTCAACTGCGCATAGACTAATGAGGCATTGGCGCCGCTGTACCCAGACGTCGAAACTACTTGCATAGAACCTGCACGCTCGCATAATGAGCGCGCTAATGATAAGGCTAGGCTTTATAAGCAATGCCACGAAAGCGGTGCCATGACGCCGCTTCACGATCGACCTGACGATGAGAGACCATGACACAACGCATCGCGCTGACTCAGCTCGACGCGCAGCACAATGAGCAGGCGCAGTCTGCTGCATTGGCGCGCGTTTCCTGGCCGACCAACCTGACGCCGGCCAACGTCAGCTACCAGAGCCAAGGGCACCTGCTGGTCATCGGCGATGCCGATGCCTGCCGTGTCGCCTGCGACACTCTGATCCAGCATCTGCATGCTGACGGCTTGCGTAGCATTACCCTGATGGTCGATGCCGCCGGCAAGGCCTCCGCCTCCCTGAACGACCTACCCGATGGGGTCATCTGCCAACGGGCCGATCTCCGCAAGCACTCCCTGTCGATCAGCGGCTATCTCGGCTGTTTCAGCGTGATGCTGCAACGTGCCGATGAGTCGATCGATCTCGCCAAGGCAAGCCTTACGCGGCCCCACTTCGATCTGGTGCTCGACGTGGGGGAAACGCCCTGCCTGACACTGGAATTACCGCCGCCTGGCTACCATGCCGTGCAGTCGGGCACGCCCGCCTTCGCCGAGACGCTGGCCGCTCTGCCTGACATGGTGGGTGAATTCGACAAGCCCAAGTACTTCCAGATCGACCATGACCTGTGTGCCCATGCCGGCCGCGGTCAGCAGGGCTGTACCCGCTGCCTGGACGTGTGCCCGGCCGATGCCATCACCAGCCAGCAGCAGCGTATCGAGGCCTGGATCGAGATCGACCCTTTCCGCTGCCACGGCGCCGGCAGCTGCACCGCGGCTTGCCCCACCGGCGCCATCCAGTATCGGCTGCCGCAGCCCCAGGCTCAGCAGGAGTTCGTGGCTCGGCTGCTGGCGGTCTACCGTGAGGCCGGCGGCCAACTGCCGATAGTGCGCTTCGCCGACCGCGCCACCCTCGAACACCAAGCCACATCACCTGCCGGCAACATGCTTGATGTACCGCTCGAGGAGCTCGGCGCCGCAGGACTCGACGACTGGCTGGCGGCACTGGCTCAGGGCGCTTGCGAAGTGCGCGTGTTACGTCCCGCCGATATGCCGGCTCGCATGGCGGCGCAGATCGATGACCAACTGCGCCAGGCGCATGTCATTCTCGAAGGCCTGGGGCTCGATCCGCAGCGAATCGGACTGCTCGACGCCAGCGACGCTGCGGTAAATGAGCCTCTGCCGCATTTTCCCGCCCTGACGACCGGGCCGATGCCTGCCGGCAGCAAGCGCGAACGACTCAATGCCAATCTCGATTGGCTGGCTCAGCAGGGGCAGCCAAGTGGCGAGCGACATGCCCTGCCCGCCAACGCTCCCTTTGGCGGCCTGGACGTCGACGCCGCTGCCTGCACCCTGTGCATGAGCTGTGTCGCGGTCTGCCCCACCACTGCCCTGGCCGGTGGCGAGGATCAGCCGCAACTCAGCTTCCGCGAAGCCGACTGCGTGCAGTGCGGGCTTTGTGATAGCGCCTGTCCCGAGGATGCCATCTCGCTGGTGCCTGGCTTCGCAGCCAGCCCCGCGCGCAGCGAGCGGATGATCTGTAAGCAGGAAGCCGCGTTCGAGTGCATCAGCTGCGGCAAGCCCTTCGCTACCGCCAGCACCATCGCCAACATCAAGGCCAAGCTGGCGGATCACCCCTATTTCGCCGGCGAGGCCATGGCGCGCCTCGAGATGTGCGAAGACTGCCGCGTCAAGGACGTGTGGCATGAACTGGCCCGCGATCCCCACGCCCAGCTTAAGGTATGACGCCATGAGCCACGCTACCGACTTGCCCGCCGCGCTGGATGAAAGCGATGCACTGCGCGCCGACATCTATCGCCTGCTGGGTAGGCTGATTGCCGCACCACCGGACCAGCCCCTGCTGGATTTTCTCGCCGGGCTCGAGGCCGAGGATGATGGTGCGCCGCTCAGCCAGTCCTGGCAGGACCTCGCCCATGCTGCACACGCAGCAGACAGTGAAGCACTGGCCCGCGCACACTTTCGCCACTTGATCGGGGTCATTCAAGGCGAGGTCGTGCCCTACGCCTCCTGGTACCTGCACGGCACCCTGATGGACGAGCCGGTGGTGGCCGTACGCCGAGACCTTCGCCAGCTGGGACTCGAACGCGACCCGGAGGTCAAGGAGCCCGAAGATCACCTGGCGGCACTGTGCGATGCAATGGCCTGGCTGATCGAGCGAGCGCCGGCCGAGCAGGCCAACTTCTTCACCCATCATCTGGCGAGCTGGGGCGAGCGCTGCATGCGCGACCTGGCCGCTGTGGACACCCCGTTTTATGCCAGTGTCGGCCGACTCGGTCTGGCCTACCTGGCGATGGAAGCAGAGCGCTACGACGCCGCTCTCAGCGCGGTGCGGATCGTTGATCCAGCGCCCAACTGAGGCATGGAGGCAAGCCCTACAACCGCTACGCTGTTAACAGACAAGAAGCAACGAGGAGAAACACAGCATGCCTGACCAACATAACCCTCAGCGGCGTCGTTTCCTGCGTGTGATGGGTATCGGCGGCGCCGCTGCCGGTACCGCCGCAGTGATCGGCAACGTCACGCTGGTACAAGCCGACAAACCCGCAAGCGAGACCCAGGATGCGCCGCTGCGCTACCGGGAAACCGACCATATCCGCGCCTTCTACGCCACGCTGCGTGACTGACGCCTTCGCGGTTCACGGTTAAGAGGAATGATTCGATGCGCTTGACAAAAAAAGCCACCACTCCCGCCAAGCCGGGGCTAGGCATCTCCCGCCGCCAGTTCCTGAAGCGTAGCGGTGCCACCACCGGCGGCCTGGCCGCAGCCGGGTTCCTGGGCAACGGCATGCTGCGCCCAGCCGAAGCCAGCGGCAAGACGCCGGTCTCCGATGCACCGGTCGAGACCAAACGCACCATCTGCACGCACTGTTCGGTGGGCTGTGGCACCTACGCCGAGGTTCAGGAAGGCGTCTGGACCAAGCAGGAGCCGGCCTTTGACCATCCGATCAGTCGCGGTGCTCACTGCGCCAAGGGCGCCTCGCTGCGTCAGCACGGCCACTCTACCCGGCGTCTCAAGTACCCGATGAAGCTGGTCGGCGGCGAGTGGCAGCGCATGAGCTGGGATGATGCCATCGATGAGATCGGCGACAAGCTGCTGGAACTGCGCGAGGCGTATGGCCCGGACAGCGTCTACTGGCTAGGGTCGGCCAAGTTCAACAATGAACAGGCCTACTTCATGCGCAAGCTGGCCTCGATGTGGGGTACCAATAACACCGACCACCAGGCACGCATCTGTCACTCCACCACCGTTGCCGGGGTAGCCAACACCTGGGGCTACGGCGCGATGACCAATTCGCTCAACGACATGCAGAACAGTCGTTCGATCCTGTTCATCGGCTCCAACCCCTCCGAAGCGCACCCGGTGGCCATGCAGCACATCCTCATGGCCAAGGAGAGGAACAACTGCGACATCATCGTCGCCGATCCTCGCTTCACCCGCACTGCGGCCAAGGCCAACAAGTACGTGCGACTGCGCCCCGGCTCAGACGTGGCCTTCATCTGGGGCCTGCTGTGGCACATCTTCGAGAACGGCTGGGAAGATCGCGAGTATATCGCCCAACGCGTCTACGGCATGGAAGACGTGCGTGCTGAAGTCGCTCAGTTCACCCCAGACGTGGTCGAAGACGTTACCGGGGTTCCCGAGAGTGCCATGTATGACACTGCCAAGCGCCTCGCCGACAACCGGCCCGGGTGCGTGGTGTGGTGCATGGGCGGTACCCAGCACACCACCGGCAACAACAACACCCGCGCCTACTGCATCCTGGAGCTGGCGCTGGGCAACATCGGCAAATCCGGTGGCGGTGCCAACATCCTGCGCGGGCACGACAACGTTCAGGGCGCCACTGACCTGGGCCTCGGCTCCGACTCGTTACCCGGCTACTACGGTCTCGCCGAAGGTGCCTGGCAGCACTGGGCCAAGGTCTGGGACGTCGACTATGAGTGGCTGCAAAGCCGCTTCGAGGACGTCGAATACGCCGATGGCAGGCCCATGAACACCGCCGGCATTACCGTGTCGCGCTGGGTCGATGGCGTGCTAGAGGAAGACGACAACATCTCCCAGCGCACCGCGCTCAAGGCGATGTTCTACTGGGGCCATGCGGTCAACTCCCAGACCCGCGGGCCGGAAATGCAGCAGGCGATGCAGAAACTCGACATGATGGTCATTGTCGACCCTTACCCCACCGTCGCCGCCGTCATGCACGACCGCTCGGACGGCGTCTACCTGCTTCCCGCCGCCACCCAGTTCGAGACCACCGGCAGCGTTACCGCCACCAACCGTTCGCTACAGTGGCGCGACAAGGTCATCGAGCCGCTGTTCGAAGCCAAGCCCGACCACGAGATCATGTATCGCTTCGCACGTAAGCTCGGCTTCGGCGATGAGTTCGTCAAGAATATCGAGATGAACGGCGACGAGCCGCTGATCGAGGATATCCTGCGCGAGATCAACCGCGGCATGTGGACCGTTGGTTACACCGGCCAGAGCCCCGAGCGCCTCAAGGAGCACCAGCAGAACTGGCACACCTTCAGCTTCAGCAACCTGCGCGCCGAGGGCGGTCCGGCGGACGGCGACTACTATGGCCTGCCCTGGCCGTGCTGGGGCACCCCGGAGTTCCGCCACCCCGGCTCACCCAATCTTTACGACACCAGCGTGCCAGTGAAGGAAGGCGGGATGGGGTTCCGTGCGCGCTTCGGCATCGAGCGCAACGGCGTCAATCTGCTCGCCGACGGCTCGGCGCCGGTGGACTCCGACCTCACCGACGGCTACCCCGAGTTCACCGCTCAGATGCTCAAGGATCTTGGCTGGTGGGACGACCTCACCGATGAAGAGAAACAGGCCGCCGACGGCGAGAATTGGAAGACCGACTTCTCCGGCGGTATCCAGCGCGTGGCCATCGAGCACGGCTGCGCCCCCTACGGCAACGCCAAGGCTCGTGCCATCGTCTGGACCTTCCCGGACGAAGTGCCCAAGCACCGCGAACCGCTCTACACCACGCGCCGCGATCTGGTCGAACGCTTCCCGACCTGGGACGACTTCGACTCGATCATGCGCCTGCCGACGCTCTACAAGACCATTCAGGATCGCGACAACTCCAGCGAGTACCCGATCATCCTGACGTCCGGCCGGCTGGTCGAGTACGAAGGAGGTGGCGAAGAGACCCGTTCGATGTCGTGGCTCGCCGAGCTGCAGCAGGAAATGTTCGTCGAGATCAATCCGACCAACGCCAACGATATCGGCATCAGCGACGGTGACGAGGTCTGGGTCGAGGGTGCCGAAGGGGGCCGCGTCAAGGTCAAGGCGATGGTCACCCGGCGGGTCGACCGCGGCGTCGCCTTCATGCCGTTCCACTTCGGTGGCATGTTCCAGGGCGAGAGCCTGCGCGACCGCTACCCCGAAGGCTCGGATCCCTACATCCTCGGCGAGGCGGCCAACACCGCCACCACCTACGGCTACGACCCGGTGACACTCATGCAGGAAACCAAGTGCACCATCTGCCGGATCGAACGCGCCTGACCGCGACCCTGACCGCTTGACGGCGCGGCAGGTATGCCGCGCCGGAATAGGAGAAACACCATGGCCCAGATGAAATTCATGTGTGACGCCGAACGCTGCATCGACTGCAACGGCTGCGTCACCGCCTGCAAGAACGCCAACGACGTGGAGTGGGGCATCCAGCGCCGCCGCGTGGTGACCCTCAACGACGGCGAACCCACCGAGGTATCGATTTCAGTGGCCTGCATGCACTGTGACGACGCCCCGTGCATGGCGGTCTGCCCCACCGACTGTTTCTACAAGACCGACGACGGCATCGTGCTGCACGACAAGGATCTGTGCATCGGC
Organism: Franzmannia pantelleriensis; assembly: GCF_900102875.1. GTDB lineage: Bacteria > Pseudomonadota > Gammaproteobacteria > Pseudomonadales > Halomonadaceae > Franzmannia > Franzmannia pantelleriensis. Next base: position 316,726 of record NZ_FNGH01000001.1, on the reverse strand, counting down.
TGCGGCTACTGCCTCTACGCCTGCCCGTTCGGTGCCCCGCAGTTCCCCAAGCAGAACGCTTTCGGCGAACGCGGCAAGATGGACAAGTGCACCTTCTGTGCCGGCGGTCCCGCCGACTCCAAGGAAGAGGAGTACGAAAAGTACGGGGCCAACCGTATCGCCGAGGGCAAGCTGCCGCTGTGCGCCGAAATGTGCTCCACCAAGGCACTGCTGGCAGGTGACGCCCAGACCGTCGCCGATATCTTCCGCCAGCGTGTGGTGCAGCGCGGTCATGAAGACGGCGCCTGGTCAGAGGTCAATCGCCAGGGCCCCGACACCGCCGCAGCGCGCATGGACAACCTGGCCTACGATGCCACCCGCCAAGGGTAAGGAGGCCGCCCATGTCCCTGTTCAGACATGTCTGTATCGTGCTGTTGATGACGCTGCTGACGCTTGGCGTCGGCAGTCAGGCCGTGGCGCAGTCGGCCGACCCCGGCCGCGAGATCTCCACCTCGGTGGGCGCCGCTGATGCCGACACCTGGCGACAAGTGAGAAGTGGCGAGGTCGATGCCAACTATCGCGACTCGCGCCATGATTCCAACTACAATCTGATCAATGCCGCCGGCCAGACTTGGCGGGAGATACGCAACCACTGGGTCACGCCCTTCGGCCTGATCGCGATCGGCGCCATGATCGTGATGATCGCGCTGTTCTATGTGATCTTCGGCCGCAAGAACCTCGACGAACGCCCCACCGGCCGCAAGCTGTTCCGCTGGTCGGCGCTGGAGCGCACCCTGCACTGGAGCGTTGCGTCGCTGTTCATCATCCTGGCGCTGTCGGGGCTCAATATCCTCTACGGCAAGTACGTGTTCCGCTCGCTGTTCGGTGATGCGGTGTGGGGGGCGATGATCTCGGCCTCGAAGGTATCGCACAACTATCTGGGACCGCTGTTCGGGATCCTGCTGCTGATCATCCTGGCCAAATTCTTCAAGCATAACCTGCCGAAGAAGCACGACCTGGCCTGGTTCAAGAAAGGCGGTGGACTGGTCGGCAAGGGTCACCCCGATGCCGGTTTCGCCAACGCCGGTGAGAAGGTCTGGTACTGGCTGCTGGCCACCGCTGGCGTGGCGGTGATCATCAGCGGCCTGGTGCTCAACTTCCCTAACTTCGACCAGTCCCGCGACACCATGATGTGGGCCAACGTCATCCATGCGGTGGCGGCCCTCGGCCTGACCGCCGTGGCACTTGGCCATATCTATATCGGCACCATCGGCACCGAAGGCTCCCTGGAGGGCATGAAGACCGGGTACGTCGATGAAGTCTGGGCCAAGGAGCACCACAACCTGTGGTACGAAGAGGTCAAGGACCAGGCCGTCGATGCTGAGCAACTCGACACACCCGCTGCTGGTGAAGACGAGCGCCCTGCTCCCAGCCAACCTGGCTAATACCGATAATTGACGCCCCATTGGACACCGCCCACGGGCGGTGTCTTTTGTTATGCTTGGCGTCAAACGCCGACACCTATTTCCGACATGAGGAACACCATGCAACATCTCGACGACGCCACCCGCACCGAACTCGAAGCCGCCGCCTTCCGGCGCCTGCTCAAGCACCTCGACGAGCACAAGGAAGTGCAGAACATCGACCTCATGGTGCTCGCCGGCTTCTGCCGCAACTGCTTCTCCAAGTGGCTGGTCAACGCCGCCGACGAACGCGACGTGGCGCTCGATCTCGACGACGCTCGCGAGTACGTCTACGGCATGCCCTATCAGGAGTGGAAGGACAAGCACCAGACGCCGGCCAGTCCCGAGCAACTCGCCGCCCTCGAGGCGCGCCATTCGCACAAGGGCTGACCCATGAGCGATGATCGCAACACCCAGGTGCCGCTCAACGTTGCGGTACTGACGGTCTCCGACACCCGCACTGAGACCACCGACCGCAGCGGTCAATTGCTGGTCGAGCGCCTCACCGAGGCCGGGCACCACCTGGCCGACAAGCGCATCGTGGTCGACGACGTCTACCGCATCCGTGCTCAGGTCGCCGCTTGGATCGCTGACCCCAGCGTGCAGGTGATACTGACAACCGGCGGGACAGGCTTCACCGGACGCGATTCGACACCCGAGGCGGTGAGGGTACTGTTCGACAAGCCCATCGAAGGTTTCGGCGAACTGTTCCGCCAACTCTCGTTTGACGACGTCGGCAGCTCGACCATCCAGAGTCGCTGCCTGGGCGGACTTGCCAATGCCACCGTGGTGTTCTGCCTGCCCGGCTCAACCGGCGCCTGCCGTACGGCCTGGGACGGCATTCTGCTCGAGCAACTGGATAGCCGCCACAAGCCGTGCAACTTCGCCAACCTGGTGATACCGGAGCGTGGCACCCATGGCTGACGACCTGCAGCCCGTGAAAGCCGCGCTGGCCGCCCTGCTTGATGGCGTCACACGGCTGGCGGCGGAACCCCTACCGCTGGACGTCGCCGGCGGACGCGTGCTGGCCGACAGCGTCACCGCACGCCTCGACGTGCCCCCCTTCGACAACAGCGCCATGGACGGCTATGCGCTGAACAGTCGCGACGCCGGGCAGTGGTTGCCAATCTCCCAGCGCATCACCGCCGGCCAGCCGGCCAAGCCGCTGGCGCCAGGCAGCTGCGCACGGATCTTCACCGGGGGTGAGATCCCGCCCGGTGCCGACTGTGTGGTGATGCAGGAACGCGTCGAGCGCGATGACGAGCTGGCATTGTTCCCGGCAGGGATTCCCGCTGGCGACAACCTGCGTCGGCGAGGCCGCGATGTCAGCGCCGGCGCGGTGCTGCTCGAGGCCGGCCAAACGCTGAATGCCGCAGCGCTCGGCCACCTGGCAGGCCAAGGGATTACCGAGGTGAGCGTGACGCGCCGGCCGCGGGTGGCGCTGCTCTCCACCGGTGACGAAGTGATCGACCCCGGCCAGCCGCTAGCCCCAGGGCAGATCTATAACTCCAATCGGCCGATGCTGCGCCAGCTGATCGAGCAGTTCGGTGCCGAGGTGGTGCTGGTTAGCCGTGTGGCCGATGACCTCGAGACGACGCGGCGCTGTTTGGCCGACGCCGCCGCCCAGGCAGACATGGTAGTGTCCACCGGCGGCGTCAGCGTCGGCGAGGAGGACCACGTAAAGACCGCGCTGACCGAGCTAGGCGAGCTGGATCTGTGGCGGCTTGCCATACGGCCAGGCAAGCCACTGGCTATCGGACGTCTGCCACGACCCGATGGCAGCAGCGCGCGCTTCGTCGGCCTGCCCGGCAATCCGGTATCGGGATTTGTCGGCGCCTGGCTATTCCTGCGCCCGCTGGTCGGTGCGCTGCTCGGCTGTCCGGCGCTTGCTGAGTTGCCCCAACTGCGCGCGTACGCGGATTTCGCCACCCGCACCCAGGCCCGCCAGCACTATATGCGCGTCGCGCTGACCTTCACCACCAAGGGCATCACGGCCCGCGCCTTTCGCGACCAGAATTCGGGGGTTTTGTCTTCCTGTATTCAAGCCGATGCGCTGGCGGTGATTCCGCCGCATAGCGAGGTACGCCAGGGAGATGAGATCGACTGCCTATGGCTGGTGTGAGGCGCCGTCGCTAGCCAGCTCCTCATGCACCGCTGGCCACAGCTGCCGGAAATCGTGCTCCAGCGCCGAGTAGTCGTCGTACAGCCAGGGCACCAGTTCGGCCAGCCGGTTAGGGCCTGTCAGGCGCTGGCCGATGCCGGCCACCGCACGGCAGGTGAAATCGAAATCGGCGTAGCCACGCAGCCAGTCGTGTGCGACCAAGGACGGCACCATGCTCTCAAGCCGCGCCGGCGCCGAGCGCGCCGCGAGCAGTCGGTAGCAGCGCTCCACCAACAGCTGCTGCTCCGTAAGCGGCGCCTTGTCACGCGCCAGGAAGTGATCCCATACCAGGTCCAGGGCAATCGGCGCATAGCGTCGCTGCGCGCGTGGTGCTCGCTGAAGCGCCGCCAGTACGCGGGGATGCCGATCGACCCAGGCGTCAACGCGACGGTGATGGCGAATCCCCTGCGCCGTAGCCTCAGCCCAGTCGCTAAGGTCGCGGCCCTTGACGCCGTCGGCAATCAGGTTGCCGTAGAGAAAATCATCACTGCCGTGGCGCGCCAGCCAGGCGTGGGCGAGGAAATTCATCAGCCGGCCTACAGGCAGTTGGCGGGTTTGGGTAGCCCGGCCAGCCGCGCGCCGACCTTCGCCGGGCTGTCCGGGAACAACCGCATCAGGTGCAGCGACTTGCCCTTCTCCGGGCCCAGCGCCTGGCCTACCGCCTTGACCAGCGGTCGCATCGCCGGCGAGGCCTCGAAGCGGTCATAGAAGTCACGCAGCACCTCGATCACTTCCCAGTGTTCGTCGGTGAGCGTCCGTGATTCCTCCGCGGCAAGCGCCTCGGCAACGGCTGGAGACCAATCGTCGAGATGGATGAGAAAGCCTTCGGGATCAAGTGCCACCGGTTTTCCGAGCACATCAAGATAACGGTATATTTCCGAGGACGCCATCAGAACCAGCTCACCGTCTTGTCCGCTTCCTCGGTCAGGGCAACGAAGCCATCGGCATCCACCACCAGCACCTCGGCCGCACAGCGTCCGGCAAGGCCACGCGCCTCGAGATCCTCGCGCAGGGCAAACAAGCGCCCCTCGAGTTCACCGAAATGGCGTACTAGCGAGGGCAGCGCACCCTGAACACCGTCTTCGATCAGCAACAGGCGATCATCAGGCCCCATTGCCGCCAGCGCCTGACGATAGACGCGGCTTTCGGTGGGTGATCGGTTCAAGGTATGCAGAATCATGACAGTCTCCGGGCCTTCAGAAATTCAGCACCAGCGGGTGGGCGGCCAGCGCCGCCGCCAGTTGGGGTGGCGCCAACGGTCTCACCGGCAGCAGTAGATCCGCCGCGGTAAGCCCACGCTCGTCGAGCGCTTGCTGATCGACCAGCAGCGTATCGATATCATACATCGCCAGCATCTCCAGCGTCGGCTGGGTGCCCTTCTGCCCCAGCGGCCCGGCGGTCTGTTCAGCCACCAGCGCCGTGACCCCCTCGCCGCAGAACAGCAGCGTCACCTGGCGGCCGAAAGCCGCTGCCACCAGGGCCGCATCGAGCCCTTCGCGCAGCCAGCTGCTGCCGTGGGGAGCATGGCGAAGTATTATCAGTAGCTCACCGGCGGTCTCTACGCTGTCATGCTGCATGGAAACCTCATGGGGAAAAGGTGATGAGTCGGTCGTGGCTGAGCCCGGCATCGATCAACTGACCGAGCCCGGTCAGCTCGAACGGCGCTTCCAGGCTATGCCCCTGCTTGCCATGGCGGGCCGCCTCGCGCTCGTCGAGCAGACCGCGCCGCAGGCCTGCGGCGATGCATACCTTGAGCTGGGTGCCGTGAGCCTCGTGCAGCGACCGGAAACCATCCACCAGGTGCGGCTCGTCCTGGGGCGGCGCGGCGAGACGCGCGGCGTTGTATACCCCATCATGGTAGAAAAACACCGTCTCGAGGTGGTGCCCGCGCGCAATCGCGGCCTCGGCAAAGCGCAGCGCCGAATGCGCTGCCTGATGGCTATAGGGCCCACCCTGAACCAACAAGGCGTAGCGCATGCAGCTCTCTCCTTTCACCACGGCAATGGCAGATACCTCGCCCTGAAACACGCAGGCCCCACCAATGAGGCGGGGCCTGCACTCACGAGCGACAACGGTCAGTCGCTGTTCATGATACCCAGGATCGACAGCAGGCTGACGAACAGGTTGTAGATCGAGACGTACAGGGTGATGGTGGCGAGGATGTAGTTGGTCTCGCCAGCGCGATGCACGATCTCACTGGTCTGGAACAGGATCGCCGCTGAAGCGAACAGCACGAAGCCGGCCGATACTGCCAGCGAGAGTGTCGGGATGTTGAAGATCAGCGCTGCGACCATGGCCAGGATCAACACGATGGCGCCGGCCAGCAGGAAGTTGCCGAGGAAGCTGAAATCCTTCTTGGTGATCAGTGCCACGGCGGACAGGCCGATGAAGGTGGCACCGGTCATCGCCAGGGCGTTCATGATCAGCGCGGCACCGTTGGGCATGGCCAGGTAGGCACTTAGGATCGGCCCCAGGGTGAACCCCATGAACCCGGTGAAGGCGAACGTCGCCAGCAGGCCGGCCGCCGAGTTGGCCGTCTTGTGCACCAGGAACATCAGGCCGTAGGCACCGATGAAGAACACGAAGATGTTCATCCGCTCGATGCCCATGGCCATGGCGGCCCCGGCAGTCACGGCGGAGAACAGGAGGGTCATGGCCAGCAAGGCGTACGTGTTGCGTAGCACCTTGTTGGTACTGACCGCGCTCGCCTGACGCTGTGTCACATGTGACTCTTGATAAGCCATTGATCGATGCTCCCTGAAATTGTAGATCTTGCGTGAACCAAGGATGCCGTCTCGCGTGTGTCGGTGCAAGACTTTCGGTTAACGCTCTGATCATCAAAGTCTATGCCGAGTTCCACCACTATTCGACGCAGCATCGCTGCGACGCTTGGTTCGCGCCGTCGCTGCGGCGCTGAGAGGATCCTCCGGCCAGGGGTGCTTGGGATAGCGCCCGCGCATGTCCTTGCGCACCTCCGCATACCCGTTGGCCCAGAAACTGGCGAGATCACGTGTCACCTGGAGCGGGCGGCGGGCCGGCGACAGCAGGTGCACCAGCGGCGTCACCCGGCCATCTGCCAAACGCGGCGTGGCCTGCCACCCAAACAGCTCCTGCAGCTTGGCAGCCAGCAGCGGGTCCTCGCCGTCCAGACAGGGCCGATAGTCGAGCCGCACCGCGTTGCCGCTGGGCAGGGTCATGCGCTCCGGCGCCAGCTCGGCGAGCCGCTCGCGCCGCGGCCAGTCGAGAGAGTCCTGAAGATAGCGCCCCAGCGGCAGTCGAGCGATCGCTTCGAGCCGCGTGACGCCGTCGAGGTATGGCCCCAACCAGTCATCGAGGCGCGCCAGCAGCGCCGCCTGGGACCAGTCGGGCCAGGGCTCGCCGAATTCGCGCCGCAACAGCGCCACCCGCCCTCGCAACTGGTCGGCCACGTCGTCGAAGGGCAGCGTTGCGTTGCGCTTCAGCGATGCGAGGAGCGCGCCGCGAACCGCCTCGGGTGGCAGCGAGGTCATTGGCCGTCTGGCCACCACGAGCGCATCCAGGGCGCGCACTTGCTCGCCGAGCAGCCGCCCCTCCTGCTCCGACCACTCGACCCTCTCCTGCCACTCGGCAAGCGACGGAAAGCACGCCTCGAGACGCGTCAAACTGACCGGCGCCGCCCGGTAGATGCGCGCTGCGGTGGCGTCACCGTCGAGCTCAGCGGCCACAAGCAGCTCGCTGTGGGCCAGCGGATGCCCCTCGGGCAGCGTCGCCTGACCGCCTCCCGACAAGCGGAAGCGCCCCACCGCCAACTGCTGGGCGATACGCTCGGGAAACGCCACTGCCAGCAGCTCTCCCACTTCCTCGAACGACGCTACCGCCAGCGGCACACCGGCGCTGCGACACAGCCGCTTGGCATCGCGCTGCCACGCCCGGTAGTCCGCGGGACGTGCCAGGCGCTGTTCGAGCGCCCGCACCAGGTCCTCCTCGCGCTCGCCGTCGCGGCTCTCCAGCAGCGCCACCAGGGCACAGGCCAATGCCATGCAACGCCGCTCGGCGGCGTGCTCGAGCATCGCCGCCAGGCGCGGATGCGTCGGCCAGCGGACACAGCGACGCCCCAGGTCGGTCAAATAAAGCTGCGTGTCGAGCACGCCGAGGCGCTGCAGCAGCTCCCGCGCCGCCGCCAGGGCCGCAGCCGGCGGTGGCGTTACCCAGCGCAGGCTGTCAACGTCGCTGATGCCCCAGCGCGCCAGCTCGAAAGCCAGCGGGGCCAGATCGGCCTGGCGTATTTCCGGCTCGCCGTGAGGCACCAGTGGCAGCTCCTCGGCCCATAGCCGATAGCAGATCCCCGGCGCCTGGCGACCCGCGCGTCCACGCCGCTGGTCGGCGCTGGCACGGTTGACGTGTCGCGTCGCCAGACGCGTCATGCCGCTGCGCGGCTGGAACATCGGCACTCGCTCACGCCCGGCGTCGATGACGATGCGTACGCCGTCAACGGTGACGCTCGACTCGGCGATGGCGGTCGCCAGCACCACCCGACGACGCCCCTCGGGATCCGCCTGCAGTGCACGACGCTGCGCCTCCAGCGGCAGTCTGCCATGGAGTTCCAATACCGCTAGAGAGGGCTCTCGTTCGGCCAGCACGCCGGCCAGGCGGCGAATTTCCGCCACCCCGGGCAGGATCACCAGTACGTCCCCGTCTGCCGCAGCGAGCGCTTCATGCACTACGCTGGCCTGCTGGCGGGCGGTATCCTGGCGATGTCTCACTGTTCGCAGCGGGCGATAGTGCGTCGTCACCGGATAGCTGCGCCCGGCGCATTCGATGACCGGCGCCTCCCGGCCCAGCAGCACCTGCAGCGCCGCGACGTCTAGGGTTGCCGACATCACCAGTAGGCGAAGGTCTTCACGCAGCCCCTGCTGTACGTCGAGGGTCAGCGCCAGCCCAAGGTCTGCCTCGAGGCTGCGTTCATGGAATTCATCGAACAGGATGCCGGCTACACCTTCGAGTAGCGGATCATCCTGCAACAGCCGGGTCAGCACCCCCTGAGTGATCACTTCGAGCCGCGTGCGCGGCCCCACCCGGCTCTCGCCGCGCATGCGATAGCCGACCGTTTCCCCCAGCGCTTCGCCGAGCTGATCGGCCATGTGCTGCGCCGCCAGCCTGGCCGCCACCCGCCGCGGCTCGAGCAGCAGTAGCGTGCCCTCGCGGCACCAATCGGCCTCGAGCAGCGCGAGGGGGACACGGGTGGTCTTGCCGGCGCCAGGCTCGGCGACCAATAGCGCCGTCGCCGACGCATCCAGGGCACCGGCAATGGCCGCCAAGTGCTCATCTATCGGTAACACTGGCACGGAATCAGGCGGACTGGCCAAAGATCGCCGCCAGATCGATCTGCGACGACTTGGTACGCAGGTCGAGCAGCGCCTCGAGACTATCGAGGTGATGGTGGATCGCCGCACGCGCCGCCTCACAGTCTCCCGCCGCCAATGCGTCACGTAGGCGCGGATGGTCGCCCTCCAGATAGCAGGACGCGAGCCCGGCATGCTTGTAGAGGGCGATCACGATCGAGGTGCGCAGGATCAGGTCGCTAAGCATGGCCCCCAGGATGCGATTGGGGGAGTGCTCGGCCAGGGTATGGTGCAGCGCCAGCGAGTGCTCGATACGCTGCGGTTCGTCGCCGCGCGCATGGGCCTCGGCCTCCGCGTCGCATAGCTCGCTCAATCGCGTACGCCAGGCCGGAGCGGCGTCGGCCGCCAGCAGCGCCACTACCTCGCCCTCCACCAGCCGCCGCGCGGCGAAGATCTCACGCGTCTCGTCAACGCTGGGTGCGCTGACCCGCGCCACCTGGTTAGGCTGCTGAGTGATCACGTGATCGGAGGCCAGCCGCGTCAGCGCCTTGCGCACCACCGAGCGGCTGACCCCGAAGATCTCACCCAGCGCCACTTCCGGCAGCCGGGTGTTGGGCGGCAGGCGCTGCATCAGCACCGCCTGGCGGATCCGCTCGACGATATGCTGGTCGTTGATGCGGACGCCGGATGCGACGTCGGCGAGTACCTCGTCCTGCCAGCGGCTACTCATGATGTGATGTCCTCGACTCGTAGGCTCGCGCGTTGGATGTAGGTGTCACCCTGACATGGTGCGACACGACTGCCCACCATTACATCATCAATTTGTATACAAAGTCAGCCTTAGCGGTGCGTGGCAACGCCGCAGCCTTTGAGAATCACCGTGCACAGGAATTCCGTGATGCGCTGGTAGTCCTCGTCGCTCAGAGTGCTGCGGTCGGTGATGCCCAGCACCTGGGCCTCGAAGTCGGCGTAGTGCTGGGTCGATGACCAGATCAGGAAGATCAGCCAAACCGGATCGATGCGGTCCATCAGGCCGCGCTCGGCCCACTGCTCGAAGACTCTCGCCCGCGCCTCGACCCAGTCGCGCAGCTCGCCGCGCAGATACTCCTGCAGAAAAGGCGCGCCGCCGAGAATCTCCGCGGCAAACAGCCGCGAACCGCGAGGATGATCACGGGTCAGCTGCATCTTGCTGCGAATGAAGGCCTCGAGTACCTCAGCGGGATCGTCATCGACGCTGATGTCGTCGAGCATGGCATTCCAGCGTGCCATCATGCGCTCGAGAAGCGTCACGTAGAGCTTCTGCTTGCTGCCCACGTAATAGAGCACGTTGGATTTGGGCAGCCCGGCCGCTTCGGCAATGGCCTGGACGCTGGCACCGCGATAGCCGTGCTGGGCGAACACCTGCTCGGCCGCCTCGAGGATGGCTTTCTCGTTGCGCAGGCGGGTGGCTGTCGATTCGGCCACAGAGGTCGCTGTCATGGCTCAAGCTCTTGCGAATGGAGCCCACAAGCTTGCCGCAGGCGCCTGCGCCCTGCAATGCCGGGGATGGCGCGGGACGGTTTACAGCGCCCCCTCGTAGGCCTGTCGATGGATCAGTCCCAGGCATAGCGAGGGACGCCGGGGACAGGTCGAAGAGGGGGTTCTATGCCATGGGTGAGGAGGATTCCTCCGAACGGGCTGGCCATGGATGGCCAGCCCCGGTCCTGCAAGCGGAGCAGGATGCTAGAGCGCAGCAGGGCATAGGTAGCGCCCAGGGATGGTTTACAGCGCCCCCTCGTAGACCTGTCGACGGATCAGTCCCGAGCGGTGTGGCCATCTGCACTGAGCCCGATTGCACGATAATTTTCTGCGCCAGCGCCTTGCGCTCTTGCCGAGGATGAGCCACGCTTATCTCAAGTTGACCACTTGGTCAGAACGCGGCAACATCTCCTTGTGTCACCTTGCCAAGCCGGCGCGGCTTGGAGAGTACAACAACCAGCGGATCCTGCGATGATCGACTTCTATCTCAACGGCAAGCGTCAGCGCTGCAACGACGTGCCCGCCGACACCAGCATTCTCGAACTCCTGCGCACACGCCTGGGCCAGACCGGCACCAAGGAAGGCTGCGCCTCGGGTGACTGCGGTGCCTGCACCGTGGCCATCGGCGAGCCCGGCGACGACGGCGCGCTGCGCTATGCGGCCGCCAACGGCTGCATCACCCCCGCCCACCAGCTCGACGGCTGCCACCTGGTCACCGTCGAGGGCTTAGCCCGCGGCGATGCGCTGCATCCGGCCCAGGCCGCCATGGTCGAATGCCACGGTAGTCAGTGCGGCTTCTGCACACCGGGCATCGTGATGTCGCTGTTTACCCTGCACGAGGAGCAGCGCCGCACGCCGACGCCACTGAGTCAGCAGCGACTCGAGGAGGTGCTGGGCGGTAACCTGTGCCGCTGCACCGGCTATCGCCCGATCCGCGACGCCGCGTTGAGCATGAACGACTATCCCGATACGCACCCGCTATGGGCCGACGATCCCGACCTGGCCAGCAACGTCGCTCAGCTGCGCTCGGCCAAGGCCAGCGCGACCCGTGGTGGCCACTACGTCGCCCCGCGCGATCTCGCCGCGCTGCGAAAGCTCAAGGCCGAACGCCCCGAGGCCCGCCTGGTGGCCGGTGCCACGGATTTGTGGCTCGAGACCACCCAGCAGCTCAAGGCCCTGGATGACCTGATCGACGTACGCCAGGTCGCCGAACTCAATGCCATCGAGGAGACCCCACAAGGCTGGTGGATCGGTGCCGCGGTGACTTACTCGCGCCTCGAGCCGCTGTTCGAGACGCACTTCCCCGCCTTTGCTCACCTGCTGCACCGTTTTGCCTCCAAGCAGATCCGCAACCGCGGCACCCTCGGCGGCAACGTTGCCAACGCCTCACCGATCGGCGACTCACCGCCGGTGCTTCTGGCCCTCGACGCCCGAGTGAGTCTCGATGGCCCCGACGGTGAGCGCGAACTGCCGCTAAGCGACTTCTTCCTCGACTATAAGCAGACCGCGCTTGGCGCCAACGAATTCATCCGCGCGATTTTCATGCCGCGTCCGGACGAGGCGCAGAATCTCAAGGTCTGGAAGCTGTCCAAGCGGCGAGAAGACGATATTTCGGCGGTGCTGGGCGCCTTTGCCTGGCGCCTCGACGACGGGGTGATGCGCGACGTACGCCTGGCCTTCGGTGGTATGGCGGCGATTCCCAAGCGCGCCGCCGCCGCCGAGGCCATTCTCGAAGGCCAGGCCCCGGATGACACCACCTTTGCCGACGCGCGTGCCGCCCTTGCTCAGGACTTTCAGCCGATGAGCGACGTGCGCGGCAGCGCCGAGTATCGCCAAGTGGCAGCGAGTAACCTGCTCGAACGGCTGCGACTGATGATCGACGCCGACCGCCACGCCACCCCCCAACAAGAGGTGACCCTGCATGCGTACGCTCACTGAACTCTCACCCGCTTCAGCCAAGGCGCGCGCCGACCAGCAGGGTCGCAACAAAGGCGATGGCCCGCTGGCCCGCGAGACCAGCGATATCGCTCGCCAGGGAGCGCCCGGAACGACCCGCGCCCACGAGAGTGCCGTCAAGCACGTCACCGGCCGCGCCGCCTATATCGATGACCTCCAGGCCCCGGCCGATGCCCTGCACGTGGCATTGGGTCTCTCGCCGGTGGCCCACGGCCGCCTGACCCGCCTCGATCTGGAGAAGGTCAAGTCCGCCCCCGGCGTGGTCGATGTGATCACCATCGTCGACGTTCCCGGCCATACTGACATCGGCCCGGTGTTTCCCGGCGACCCAATCTTCGCCGACGACGAGATCAGCTACGTCGGCCAGTGCCTGTTCGCGGTGGCCGCCGAGAGCCACCAGGCGGCGCGCCGCGCCGTGACGCTGGCCTCGGTCGAGATCGACGAACGGCCGGCCAGCCTCGACCCGGTGGCCGCCGCCGAGCGCGAGGAGTTCGTGCGGCCTACCCACGTACAGCAGAGCGGTGACTGGCAGGCAGCGCTGAGCGGTGCCGCCCACGTGATCGAGAGCGAGCAGTTCGTCGGCGGCCAGGAGCACTTCTACCTCGAAGGGCAAGCCTGTCTGGTGCAGCCCACCGAGGATGAAGGGGTCATCGTGCACACCTCCAACCAGCACCCCAGCGAAACCCAGAAGCTGGTCGCCGAGGTGCTCGACATTCCCTTCCACGCGGTCACCGTGGAGATGCGCCGTATGGGCGGCGGCTTCGGCGGCAAGGAGACCCAGGCCTCGCCGTGGGCCTGCATTGCCGCGATCATCGCGCGGCGCACCGGGCGTACCACCCGTGTTCGTCTGCCGCGCGCCGAGGACATGCGCGCCACCGGCAAGCGCCACCCCTTCCACAACCGCTACCAGCTCGGCTTCGATGCCCAGGGCGTGCTGCAGGGAGGCGACATTACCGTCATCGGCGACTGCGGCTACTCGCCGGACCTCTCCGAAGCCATCGTCGACCGCGCCATGTTCCATGCCGACAACGCCTACTCGCTGGGCAGCGCGCGGGTCACCGGCCACCGCGCCAAGACCCACACCGCCTCGAATACCGCCTTCCGCGGTTTCGGCGGCCCCCAGGGCATGATGATCATCGAGGCGGCGATGGACGATATCGCCCGCCGCCTCGGCCAAGACCCGCTGACCATTCGCAAGCGCAACCTCTATCGCGCCGGGCGCGACGTCACCCACTACGGCCAGCCGGTGGAGCAGCTCGGCTTGCTCCATGACTTGATCGCCCAGCTCGAGCAGAGCAGCGACTACTGGGCACGCCGCGAAGCCGTCGTCGCCCACAATGCCCGCAACCCGATCATCAAGAAGGGCCTGGCACTGACGCCGGTGAAGTTCGGCATCTCCTTCACCGCCAAGCATCTCAACCAGGCCGGCGCCCTGCTTCACGTCTATACCGACGGCAGCGTGATGATCAACCACGGTGGCACCGAGATGGGCCAGGGCCTGCACACCAAGGTGTGTCAGGTAGTGGCCCGCGAGCTGGGCCTCGACCTCGAACAGGTGCGTATTAGCGCCACGCGCACCGACAAGGTGCCCAACACCTCGCCCACCGCGGCCTCCAGCGGCGCCGATCTCAACGGCCAGGCCGCCCGCGACGCCTGTCTTACGCTCAAGGCGCGGCTCTTCGACTTCGCCGCCGAGCACTTCGGTGCCGACCGCGGCGGCCTCGACCGCGAGGGCATGCGCCTGGAAGCAGGCGCGCTGATCGCCGGCAGCGGCGAAGCCGAGCGCCGCATCCCCTGGGGTGAGCTGGTCCAGGCCGCCTATCTGTCACGCATCTCACTGTCGGAGAAGGGCTTCTATTCCACGCCGCTGATTCACTACGACCGCGAGACCGCCAAAGGCCGGCCGTTCTACTACTACGCCTTCGGTGCCGCAGTAGCCGAGGTCAGCGTCGACACCTTGAGCGGTGAGTACCTGGTGGATCGGGTCGATATCCTGCATGACGTCGGCGACTCGCTGAACCCGGCCATCGACATCGGCCAGGTCGAGGGCGGCTTCATTCAAGGCATGGGCTGGTTGACCAGCGAGGAGCTCAAGTGGAACGACGCCGGCCGCCTGGTCAGCGACGGTCCCGCCACCTACAAGATCCCCGCGTTCGGCGATCTGCCGCCGGTGTTCAACGTCGAACTGATGCAGGGTCACCCCAATTCCCAGGCCAGCATCTACCGCTCCAAGGCGGTCGGCGAGCCACCGTTCATGCTCGGCATGGCGGTGTGGTCGGCGCTGCGCGATGCGCTCTCGAGTCTCGTCGATTATCGCGAGGCGCCCCGCCTCGACACCCCGGCGACCCCGGAGCGGGTGCTGATGGCCGCCGAGGCACTGCGTCAGCGCACGTTGGCATCCCAAGAGGCCCACCATGCGCCGGCCTGAGGCGTCGCTGCAGCAGCAGGGCAGCGCCCTGCCCTGGCATGCCGCGCTGCACGCGCTGCAGCGCGAGGCCCAGCCCCACGCCCTGGCCAGCGTGGTCGGCGCGGCCGGCTCCACGCCGCGCGAGCCGGGCGCCAAGATGCTGATTACCGAAGATGCCGTGCACGACACCCTGGGCGGCGGCACCTTCGAGTTCCAGGTCATCGCCTGCGCCCAAGAGGCGCTGGCCCGCGGCGAATCCGGCACCCGGCTCGAAGCCTTTCCGCTGGGCGGGCGCAGCGGCCAGTGCTGCGGTGGCTACGTGCACGTGCTGATCGAGCTGTTCGCCGGTGCCGAGATGCAGGTCGCGCTGTTTGGCGCCGGCCACGTCGGCCAGGCGCTGGTGGGGCTGATGGCCCCCCTGCCGTGGCGGGTTCACTGGTTCGACAGCCGCGACGATGTCTTCCCGGCGCAGCAGCGACCGCGCCTCGCCAAGCATCACGCGCCGGATCCCGCCGCCGCGGTGGCGACGTTGCCGCCAGGCTGCCATGCGCTGGTGATGACCCATGATCACGGCGAGGACTGCGCGCTGGTCGATGCGCTGCTCACCCGAGGCGACTGCGCCTCCATCGGCCTGATCGGCTCGCACAGCAAGTGGGTCAGTTTCCAGCGCCGCCTGCGCGATGCCGGGCACGCCCAGGCGCGCCTCGACGCCGAGGTGCGCTGCCCGATCGGGGTGGCCGGGGCCAAGGGCAAGCTGCCTTACGAGATCGCCCTGTCGATGGTCACCGAACTACTGACCTTGAAGCCCACAGCGTCACAGAGTGATCGCCGCGGCGTCGCCCCGGACACCCTGCGCAAGGCGTTTACAGCACCGACAGACGAATGACGGCGGGCGCCAAGCCGCCCGTCCAGACGGAGAACGATATGATCAACGCTGACCTTTCAGCGGGACGCGTGCTGCGCGGCCCCGTGGTGAGCTTTCTCAACGATCCTGGTGAAGGTGACACGCCGGAGCCCGGCAGCTTGCTGCACCTCGAAGACGGCGCCATCTGGCTGGTCGATGGCCGCATCAAGGCGATCGGCGAGTATGCCGAGCTGGCGCCGCGCCTGCCCGTCGGCATCGAGGTGGTCGACTATGCCGGCAAGCTGATGATGCCGGGCTTTATCGACAGCCACGTGCACTACGTGCAGCTCGATATCATGGCCTCCTACGGTCGTCAGCTGCTCGACTGGCTCAACGAGTACACCTTTCCTGAGGAGTGCCGCTTCGCCGAGCGGGCCCACGCCGAGAACGTCGCCGAGGCCTTTCTCGACGAGCAGCTCAGGGTCGGCACCACCACTGCCCAGGTGTTCTGCACCTCGCACCCGGTGTCGGTGGACACCTTCTTCGCCGCCGCCCAGCGTCGCGGGCTACGCATGCTGGCCGGCAAGGTGCTGATGGACCGCCATGCCCCCGAGGCCCTGACCGACAGCGTCGAGAGCGGCGTACGCGACAGCGAGCGGCTGATCGCCGACTGGCACGGCAAGGACCGCCTCGGTTACACCCTGACACCGCGCTTCGCGCCGACCTCCAGCCCGGCACAGCTGGATACCGTGGGCGGCATCCTGCGCAACGCGCCGGATCTGCACCTGCAGACGCATCTGTCCGAGAATAAGGGCGAGATCGACTGGGTCGCCGAACTGTTCCCGGACTGTCGCGACTATCTCGGGGTCTACGAGCGCTATGGCCTGGTGGGGCCGCGCAGCACCTTCGCCCACGGCATTCATCTCGACCAGCCAATGCGCAACCGACTGGCCGCCGCCGGCGCCAACATCGCCTTCTGCCCGACGTCCAACCTGTTTCTGGGCAGCGGGCTGTTCGACCGATTGGCATGCCGCGATGCCGGCCTCAACACCACGCTGGCCAGCGACGTCGGTGGTGGAACGGACCTGTCGGGCCTGGCCACCCTCAAGGCGGCCTACCAGGTCGGGCAACTGCTCGGCCAGCCGCTGACCGCCTGGCAGGGCTTTTATCGCCTGACCCTGGGTAACGCCCGGGCCCTGCATCTCGATAGCCATATTGGCAGCCTGCGCGAGGGCAAGGAAGCCGACATCGTGGTCCTCGACCCCGCCGCCACCCCACTGCTGGCGCGTCGCAGCGCCAGAACCCGTAACCTCGCCGAGCAGCTGTTCGCGCTGATGATGCTCGGCGACGACCGCACCGTCTACGCCACCTGGGCCAACGGTGAATGTGTGCACCAGCGCGACGTCGCCTCTACACCCTGATACCGCGCACAGGACTCTGTGTTTCAGGAACGTACGCGTTGCGCTGATTGGGCGGCTATCTCCGATGGTCGCCCTTTTTTTCCTACTCGCTTGTTATATCGGCTTGATCCAGCTCAAGTCCCCTCCTCGATTCGTGCATTAGCCTGATATGGCACCACTTTCCATCACCGCTCTGACATCAACGCGGTGGGGAAAAACCCTATAAGGGCTTCAAGAGGGGAAACCAACATGCAACACAAGACATCCTGGGTCGCTGCCATTGGCGCAAGCGCCCTGCTGGGAATATCGCTCAGCACCAGCGCCGATGACGGCTTTGCCGACTATCGTGAGCGCTTCGAGCCACTGCCGCATTTTCCGCCAATTCCCGCCGATAATTCGCTGACCGAGGAGAAGGTCGACCTCGGCAACATGCTGTTCTTCGAGCCGCGTATTTCCGCCAGCGGCGTGATCAGCTGCGCCACCTGTCACAATCCGGCGCTGGGCTGGAGCGACCGTATCCCGCGCGCCACCGGCCACGACGGCCAGATCGGCGAGCGCAACACCCCCACCGTACTCAACTCGGGGTTTCTCGAGTCGCAGTTCTGGGACGGTCGCGAACCGGACCTCGAAGGCCAGGCGCTGGGGCCCATCGAGGCCGATATCGAGATGGCCATGCAGCTCGAGCACGCCATCGAACGGCTGACCGAATTCTCGTTGTATCAGGAGAAGTTCGCCGCCGCCTATCCCGATGACGAGGATCCCATCACTGCCGACAATCTGGCGCATGCGCTAGCCAGCTTCCAGCGCACGCTGAACACCCCGAACTCGCCCTTCGACCGCTACCTGCGAGGCGATCTGGATGCGCTCAATGAGCAGGAAAAGCGCGGCATGGTGGCCTTCGTCGATAACGGTTGCGCCGCCTGTCACAGTGGCCCGGCCTTCACCGACAGTAATTTCCACCGTATCCAGGTGCCAGGCTCCACCGATGTCGGCCGCTATGAGGTCACCGGCGTGGAAAGTGACAAGTTCCGCTTCCGCACCCCGACACTGCGTAACGTCGGCGTTACCTATCCATATATGAACAACGGTGCCACTGAAACCCTCGAGGAAGCCGTGGCGATCATGGGGACCGAAATGCTCGGCCGCGAGTTCGAGGAGGACAAGATCGACGATATCACCGCCTTCCTGCATACCCTGACAGGCGAGATGCCGGACTTCGAGGTGCCAGCACTGCCTTGACACAGGCACAAGCGATTACTTGATGTAACAAAGTGGCAGTATTAAGCTACAGGAGAGCGCTTCAAGGAGTATCTGAAGCGCTCTCCAGCCCTGTAGCACTCTACTCACTCGTAGGGACGACTGCCGATGCTCGACGCCAAGGCTCAGACCTGTGTTGACCCCACCGAGGTTGCAGCCAAGCGGCACGGCCACTCATCCGACTCGTTACCCCGACACTACTACAGCGTTTATGGATTGACGGTGGCGTCCTCACTGGTGCTGCCCGAACTCCTCCAGGCATCAGCCACCGCGGCGCCTGACCTCGAAATCGAAAACGGCCATATCACTCCGCTATGCGATCACGAGGGCAAAGAACCTTGGGTCTCAGCCAGTAACGCCATTACACAGCTCTACTTCAATGACATCGTGCGGCTACGTATCGAGCATGGCCAGCGCATCATCGTGGAGAGCCTGCATGCGGAGGATAGCCAACAAGAGGCAGAGTCACGGGATATCCGGCTATTTCTGCTAGGTGGCGGCCTGGGTGCTGCGTTGTATCAGCGTAGCTGGCTTCCCCTCCACCTGAGCGCTGTGAAGACCACTGCGGGGGTATGGGGCTTTACCGGTCGCTCTGGTGCGGGCAAATCGACCCTCGCCGCCTGGCTTCACTATCACCACGGCTGGCCCCTGGTCAGCGACGACGTCGCTGTTATACGTCCCGAGGAGAATGATCCAGTTCTCTACCCTGGCCCGCCCCGCCTAAAGCTCTGGAAGGACGCTCTCAAGGCTCTTGGTCTCTCCACACATGGCCTGGAGCCGGATAGAACGCGACTCGATAAATATCAGCTCTCACACCACCAGGGCTTCCAGGCATCGAAACAATCGCTTCACGCACTGGTAGTGCTGGAAGATGTCCCCCATAACGAAACCGCAAGTATCGAGCGCATCACAGGTCTGGACGCGTTCCAAGCCGTTATAGCGACGCTCTACCGTCCTGAACTGGGTCATCTTGGCGACACGCCAGCACGCCTGCTTCAGGATGTCAGTGCGCTGGCAGCTCGCCTACGAGTCTACCGCTTTCGTCGGCCACGCTCATTGACGGAAATGGCGCATCACCTCGAGCCGCTGACCAGACGGATTCAGCAAGAGGCTGAGGATGCCCACTAAGCCTGTCCGCCCGGATGCCGAATGGCAGCTTCTGATGCTGCTGGCACGGGTCGGGTTAACCTTCGAGCAGCAACGAGCCGCCCTGGTACTCTGCCGTCAAGTCGCGTCATGGGACCGACTGATCGACAGAGCAAACGCGCAATTCATACTGCCGCTGGTGTATGGCCATCTCCAGCAACTCGCGCCTGCATCACTGCCTGCCGAGCATCTTGCTGCCCTGCGTGGCCGGAATCTCCTGCTTATTCAGCATGGGCTGCGAATCGCGGCGGTTCAGAGAGATATTGCTCGTGATCTGCTTATCCCTGCGGGTATTCCTCACCTCTTCTTCAAAGGTCCATCGCTGGGGTTAAGGTACTACGCCGATCCGGCCCAGCGCTTCTGTCGCGATATCGACGTGCTGGTTGCGCCAAGAGATATGCCCCGGCTACTGTCGTGCGCATTGAATAAAGGCTTTACGTCCTACCTGCCAACAGGCTTGAACAATGATGAGAGAAGCCTGGCTTTCGTGTGCCGGGCGCAGGCTGTCATTACCCTGATATCTCCCCAAGGGGTCGCGATCGAGTTTCATCAACAGCTGGACCAGGCAGGCAACATTTACGACAGTGAAGCACTGATTGCCATGGCAGAACGGGTTTTCCTCAACGATACGCCGCTGTCTGTGATGCCCACCCCAGAATTGTTCGTCTACTGCTGCCTGCACCATAGCCGCCATCACTGGTCACACCTGCATTGGCTTGCTGACCTGGACGCCATGCAGCATGATCCGGCATTCGATCTGCAAGCGGTGCGAGCTTGCGCTGAGCGACGTGGCCTGACTGCCACCCTGGAGGCCTGCCTATCATTCTCTCAGGCTTGCAGCGGCCCATCACCCTGGCAGGACTCGAGGCTAAGCAACCACGGCCACGACTTGCTCAACAGCTGCCTGACCAGCCTACAAGGCGGCTACGCTACAGAAGTCACCCTTCGTGAGCGGAATGCTACGGCCGATTTTGCGTTCGCCTGGCAGGGACGACGTCTTGAGCTGCTAAGTTCGCGCGCCCGGCGCCTATTAAGGCCGTGGCGTCCCAGTTACTCCGACTACCAGTCTCGGCCGCTGCCTCGTAACTGGCAGTGGCTCTACTGGCTGAGTCGCCCACTCCGCGGCGTGGTCAAGCACCTGACACAGAGCCGGTGATCCTGATGCCGACTTACAGGTTTCTCGCCCCCCTCCACACCTTCAAGCGGATGCTGCCACTACTCTGGGAGAGTAGTCGTCGCTGGACGCTGCTCAGTTCGCTACTGATGCTAATGGAGGTCGGCTTCGGGCTCACCGTGCTCTACCTGCTCAAACAGCTGGTAGATCTGGTCACCGTCCAGCTGGGGCCCGAGGCTGGAAGCGCCGACTTTCCGTCAATCCTCTGGTGTGTAGCCCTCACCGGAGCCTGCACCCTGGCCTACCTGACGAGCCGCTCCATGTCCGGCTTAGCCCGCGAAGCACAAGGACTGCAGGTGGCCGACCATATCGATGGTGAGATTCATGCCCGCGCCATTAGCGCCGACCTGGCCTTCTACGAGAGCCCACGCTATTTCGACACACTCCAGCGCGCTCGTGAGTCAGGCAATCAGCGCCCCGCCCAGGTCATCGGCAACCTGCTAATGCTGGTCAAGAACCTCCTGATGCTGCTCGCTGTCGTGGGGCTGATTGTGACCATCGACTGGCGCCTGTTGCCCATTCTAGTGCTGGCCATCGTACCGGGCTTGCTGGTGCGGCTGTACTTCACACGCCACCTCTATGACTGGCAGCGACGACGGACCCAGCTGGAGCGGCGTGCCGGCTATCTGGACTGGCTAATGACCTCCGACTTGCATGCCAAGGAACTTCGCCTCAATCGACTCGGTGAGCATCTTCGCGAACAGTATGCTGGACTCCGCAGGGTGATACGCCGAGAGCGCATGCGCATCACCCTGCGCCGCACCCGCACCGAGCTGGCGGTGGCTTGCCTTGCCAATATCGCCTTCTTCGCTGCGCTGGCTTTCCTCGCCTGGCTAACGGCGGCAGGACGCAACAGCGTCGGCGACCTGGTGCTGTTCCTGTTGATCTTCCAGCGCGCCCAGTCCATGGGGCAAGAGCTCGTACAGCAGCTCGGTAAGCTCTATGAAGATCACCTTTACGTGGGTCTGCTGCTGGATTTTCTGGATATCCGTCCTGGAATCACCGACCCTGAGCATCCCGCTGAAGCCCCACCCCAACTCTCCGAAGGCATTCGCTTTGAAGGCGTGAGCTTTCGATACCCGGGAACCGACACTACAGTGCTCAACAATATCGACCTGAGTATTCGTCCCGGCCAGGTCGTTGCCCTGGTGGGCGCTAACGGTTCAGGCAAGACGTCACTGATAAAACTTCTATGCCGTCTCTATGACCCTACCCGTGGGCATATCACGCTGGACGGGCGGGATATACGCGGTTACGCCCTGGAAGCGTATCGCGGTCTGTTCAGCGTGACCTTCCAAGACTACGCCCACTATGCCGCTACGGTCAGCGACAACATACGTTATGGCGATATGAGTGTGTCGACAGGTAGCGTAAACATTGAAAGTGCAGCCACCCATGCCGGTGCCGCGCCATTTATAAACGAACTCAGCAAGGGCTACGCAACGCCCTTGACCAGAATGTTTGACGATGGCCAGGAACTCAGTATCGGCCAATGGCAGAAAATCGCGCTATCACGCGCCCTGCTACGTCGCTCCGAGTTCATCATCCTCGATGAACCCACCAGTGCGCTTGATCCTGGTGCAGAGTTCGAACTCTTTGAGAACTTTCGTGAGCGGATTGACCATCGTGCAGCACTGATAATCAGCCATCGGCTATCGACGGTGCGTATGGCGGACTACATCTACGTGCTGGAGAAAGGAGAGATATGCGAGGCGGGTACTCATGAAGAGCTGATCGCAAGAGGCGGGATATACAGCAAATTGTTTAGCCAGCAGGCGCATCACTACCGAGAGGTGGATGCATGACACGCAACACCAACATCAATCAAGCCCTCATTTTCCAATGACTCAAGGAACGCCACAACCTCTTTTTGACAGGTCTCCCGATCCACGTCAAACTCTTCCATCAAGTGTTCGCAGATATCGCTAACCTGGCGGGGTTCGGCGGCCAACTCCCAAATGCGGTTACCCACTGCACGGGTTCCGTAATACATTCCCTTTTCAGCACTGAACAGGATCAGGTCTTCATCGACCCGTGAGACTAATGGCTCGCCGCTCCGCTTTACACTATCCTCTAGTTTCATTTCACACCCCATTGCCATACTCAGCCATGACATTTATAAAAACGCCCTTCCCGGGGCGTCCCAGGAAGGGCATGAAACACTTCAGTCAATTACTTCAGGAGTAGCTCCCGCCTGGCACATTGCCATTATGGATTCCATTCGAATGCGCATTGCTCTCTCCTTGGGCCGGAGAAGGCGAGGAGAGCGTCTCCTCGATTTTCATCCGACTCAGCTGCGGCGAAATCCACTCCCGTCGCAATACATTGTCTACAGCCGGCTCTTTCATTAGCACACCCTCAAAACAACCCTGCGGTAACCTCCCGCGAATGTCGACTAAACCACATCGATGCCCACCACTTTCGATTCCTTTCAATGTGAGTTACAAAACGCAAAATATCAATATAATTGAGTGGCCCTGACTGACCATTATTCTCATGACATCAACACTACGTTAGCCACCATATCGACACCATATTTGCCATACTCGATATGCACGTCCCAAGCAAACCAGCTTAAGCAGCTCCTTCTGAGACATAGTCTTGGGAATGGCGTTAAGATGCCGGCGTAATGTCGCCATATCAAGCCATGGACAGAGCCCCTTATCCCCTCCTGAAGGGAGACTCTTGGCCAATAGTCTCCAGCCCTCATGGGCGACTCTAAGCCGTTTTTTCTCGTTCGCATGATCAACTTTGGCCAAGCCTGAAGGCAGCAAGTCGCTAAGCGACTGCCGGTAGAGACCACGCACCCGCCCTCTCTGCCAGAGCAGCTCCACTGGCAGGCCCAGGGTAAAATCCAAGAGCCTCTTATCAGTGAGCGGATAGCGATATATCACGCCATGCGGTGCTGCCCAATGCGACCAGCTAGCCATCCGCGCCGCCAGGTGGCCATTCAGCAGTAACTCGGCCTGCATACGCTGAGGCCCTGGATATTCACGCCAAGCTCTCATTCGTCGCGTCTGCGGATTGGATACGCTTGCCACGAATGCCGGGGCAATATAACGCTCAAGCTCCTGAGATGGCCGAAAGGGTGAGTATCGGTCATAAATGCTATCTGGCAAATTCGGCAGCATCGCCTGCTGCCATAGATAATGCAGGACGTACCGCCAATTGCGCAGCCCGCCGCCATGACTGCGAGCCATCATCAACAACTGCCACCAGGCCCCACGTCGCAAGAGACTCGACGGATACCCCCGGGTAGTGAAAGTGGCTGATTCGTCGCCGCCCCATCCCGATAGCATAATTCTGATGCTACGTTCACCGGCATCGGCCATCACCGGTAACTCCTCGAAAAGATCCGTATCGCCCTCTACGGCCATGTCCCGCTGCAGAAAGGCCTGCAGGTCTCTACCGGACGCCGTTCCGTAATGGCATTCGACACCCTCACGCCGGCAGAGGGTGTCAATGATGGTCCGCTCGTCGCGCTCATGGGATGATAGTGGGTAGGCGTTACTGACCGCCGGTGCCCAGGTGTAACATCGCGCCAGTGCCTGGCTGCCCCCATTCAGTTGACGTCCAGCGAGCAGCGCTACTCCGCTTGAGTCAAGCCCGCCACTAACGTGCGAGCCGATTGGAAAACCAGTGCGCAGGCGCGACGCCACGACCTGCTCGAGCAACTCACGACAGTGCTCGGCATAATCGTCTCGCCGTGCATAGCGAACATCCGCCACCTGCTCCGGGTGCCAGTAGCGCTGGATGTTCAGTCCCGTCGCGCCGGCCTCCAGCCAGTAGCCGGCCGGCAAAGGGAGCATCCGACTGAAGAAACTCGCTTCATGAAACTCCGAGGGCCAGAGAAGGTAGCTTGCAACTCGCGTCTCGTCGATCTGCCTCGGCACGTCGGAAAAGGCCAGCAAAGCGCGACGATCAGTGGCCAGCGAAAAGGCCCCGCCGTAATGACAATAATAAAGCGGGCGGGCGCCGATATGATCCCGTGCACAGAACAATCGTTGGCGTTCATCGTCCCAGATAGCGAAAGCAAAATCGCCCACCAGTGCATCCACGCAATCGCGCCCCCAGCGACGATAGGCCGAAAGGATGAGGTAACTATCCGGCAGCCCCGCTCTCATCGACCTGTCAATGGCCAACCGCTCACAGAGTTCATCGCGATTGTCGAGAATGACGTCAGCGACGATGCACAAGCCCCCCTGGACCAGAGGCTGGTCTTCGAAAGCGGATTCGGGCGAGATATCGAGTCGCTGAAACCCCAGGGCTACCGGCCCATCCAAGCGGGCGCGGCTACCCTCAGGGCCATAGTCGTCCAGTATCGACAAGGCCCGATGAAAGTCTTCCGGGACGACCGTACGGCCCGAAAAATTGATTCGCCCCAGAATCGCGCTCAAGGTAGCTTCGTTCTCTCTGCCGTTGACGGGTGACCACGCACGAAACTCGATACCGCCACATAGCTACCATCATGCGCCCCCAGCACCACCCGGGGCCCAACACGTAGCCAGGCATGGGCGTGCATGACCAGACTCTGGTCATCCGCGATCTCTGTGCGAGTCCCTAGCACTAAGCTGCTGGAAATCCCCCTGCGACCAAGCATCCAGTGGGCGGCCATGGCAAGCATCAGGCAGGTGAAGCGGCCGCCACAGCGACGATTGATAGCATTGAGAGTTCGAGCCACGTCTCCGACACGATGATCCCGCACTGGGTCAATGGCAGTCACCTCGCCTTGCGAACGCGTACCCAACCAGCCTGACCACCAACGGAACGGAAAGCAACGAATTAACAGACATGAAAACACCAGCATTATTAGCGCTTCGATCAATTTAAACCAACTGATTTTGCATAACCGCTTCCCGATGTTCATATCTCATCAATAGCCGAAAACAAGTTCAGAGTTAATATCATAGCTTCATACCCCTCTAGCCCACCTCACTTTAGCTAAACTTAGAATAAATACGTCGAATTTGCAGACAGCTATCGGCGACTGTATAATCTATACTGCGTGTCACCGCCTGAAACTTTTTCAGCACCAGAGCATGAAAACCACCCGCCATAGGGCTATCTAGAGCTAGCTTTCTTGTAGATCTAAAACCATAAATCGATAAAATCGAGGGTGACCTTAAGGACAAAATAAAAGCAAGCGGCAAGGGCGCAAGCGTAGCATCAAGAAATCTCACTTATAAATTTATGGCACTTGATATAACTGTAATCCAAGTCATCTTCTGCATCAATCACAAGAACAGGAACTGACATTTTCCGCATCAAAAATAATTGACCTTCCGCGATATCTAGTGATTCTCGGCATATTTCTTTAAGCTGTCCTTCACTTAATCCCATCTCCAAAAAAGTCGCTTTGCCATCCTGTACGCGCTTCTTCCTCCTCGCCAAGTTAGCAGAAAGAGAGGATTTAAAATAAACAATCGCTTCAGGCTTTTTTTTCTCAATGCTCACATACTCCTCATCATCATGCTCCGTCGCTTTTAAGTTGAGCCCAGGATTATTATGCACAATCCCATCATGATATAAAACCAACAGGCTATCAACATCCTTTAAAACCAACTCAGGAACCAAAACGTCCCTAGCAAGCAAATCAAAGTAGAACTTTATCATTTTATATCGCTTCACTACTGACAATGACTCGTTCCTCTCCAAGTGCCGGAGCATGGTTAATAGATAACCTTCATAGCTATTGAAGTGAAACTCAGACAAACTCGACATATAATCATTTAATGACTTATTATAAAAATACCTTTTTGCCCTTCCTCTTAAAAATTTTCTCAAGTACTTTTTAGCAAAAAAAATCGACCACCATAACCTTCATAAATTTTTCCTGCCGCATAATCACGAGCCTCATGCGGTGACAGCCATGATCTATTATTTTCTCTAAGAAATAGAAGCCTATTAAATAGCGTGGTTTTTCCCACGCCAGAAGGACCAAGAAACTCAATTCTTCTCACAAGCGAAACCTATTTAATTGAAATTATAAAAAAGGCACATGGGACTTATAATAAAGAGTACCCATATGGATTACGCATCTGCCATAACCAAGTATCAGTCATCATCTCATCCAGCCCAATAAGTGCGCTCCAGCCTAACTCCAATTGCGCCTTGGCCGGGTCCGCCCAATATGCAGAAATATCACCAGGGCGTCGATCTTCGATGCAGTAAGGAATACACCGATTAGAGGCTCGTTCGAAGGCTTCTATCACCTCTAGAACACTATAACCTCGCCCAGTCCCCAGGTTCCAGATACTCACCCCAGGACGCTCGCTAAGAGCTGCCATAGCACGCAGGTGACCTTCCGCCAGATCCATGACATGAATGTAGTCACGAACGCCTGTGCCATCGGAGGTCGGATAGTCATTTCCATAAATTACCAGCTTGTCGCGACGACCAACTGCTACCTGGGCAACGAAAGGCACCAGGTTACAGGGCACGCCTTGAGGATCATCGCCGATCTCACCGCTGGGGTGAGCCCCCACCGGATTGAAGTAGCGCAGCAGGGCAATCCGCCACCGAGCATCTGATCCGGCTAAATCTCTCAACACCTCTTCTACCATAAGCTTGGAACGCCCATAGGGGCTCGCCGGACAACCACTCGGCAGCCCCTCATGCAGCGGCATGGGATGTCCATCGCCATAAATCGTTGCGGAGGAGCTGAACACCAGTTGATGAACACCGGCACGGGTCATCGCCTGGCAGAGCGTCAGGGTGCCCGCAAGGTTATTGATATAGTAGGTCAGCGGATCTGCCATGCTCTCTCCAACCGCCTTAAGCCCTGCGAAATGCAGTACCGAGTCGATGACATGCTCACCGAAGAGGGCATCCAAGCAGTCACGGTCGCCGATATCTCCCATAACCAAGGGGATGCGCTTGCCACTTAACCTCTCCACTCGCAGCAGCGATTCACGGTTGCCATTGCTGAGGTTATCCAGCACCACCACCTCATAGCCCGACTCCAGCAGGACTAACACCGTATGCGAGCCGATATATCCCGCTCCCCCAGTGACTAAAATGCGCATAACGACTCCTTATTATAATTTACAGAAAAAGTTGATGCGACGTAACCTTAGGTTTTGTACGAAAAGTCGGCAAACGATGGCCAGACAAGGCAAAAATCGGCGAGAAGACGGAGTTTACGGGGTGTAAATGAGTACTTTGAGCCGATTTTTAACACCGTATGGGCGAGCGCAGATAGTTTTCGTACAGAGCTTAGATTCTGCCTACGAATCTTATCCGTTAGCAGTGATCTATAAAGGCATGCGCGACCTTTAAGCTTCTAAGAGTCTCATCGGTGCATGCAGATCTAGAACATACCTTTGCTCCAGCTGGCGTATCGCATAATAACGCTCTACCTTGAACAACATCAACGCCGATTTAAAACAATAACAGATGTTAAGCAATATTAATGCAAGCCCCGTTCTTATTAGGTGCCGGGCGGTTTTCTGCCCTGCCCCTTATGCTCATGGAGAATTAATGGCATTAGCGGCCCAAGCATTTCATAAATAGCAATGGTGTTCATGACTCATCGCTTAACACTTTATTATAAAGGATATGGGGGATTCACTTATACCTTACAGAGGCATAGCCATTGGTATTAGTCATATCGCCACATTATCAAAAAAACCAAAAGCCACTAGAAGGTCAAAGTATATATGTCATCAACGTGAGCTAGCAAAATCACATGGAATGACTCTACCAGGATCAAAAACTTCTTTGAAATGGAGCCTAACGCTATCTGAATACCTAAAGTCAAGAACTATATTATTTAACGCCCCTTCTCCAATATCTAACGCATACTTTGCATCCACAATTTTTTTAAAATCGCCTTGACTATTAACCCTGGAAAAATCATAGAAGCACTCCATACCAGAATCTATAACCCTTTCCTTAAAGTCATAATAGCTTTCTTTTTCATTGTAAGGAGCTGCCTTAGGGGAAAGTACCACTACGTTCTCTCCGTAGAAAATATCTATATTCTCTGCAACATATCGTTTAACTCTTGGAACGTCAAATGAAACAACAGCTCCGGATATGCTTAGCCCTGAACTATAATTAGATATCGCCTCTTGATAAGTCTGTCCCCAATCAGCCCCCCTGTTTTCATCTAGAAAAGTCAAGTAATAGTCCTTATGAGACAATACAGTTGACAACACACCAACAAAAGCCATAACCACCAATGAGTAAACTTTAACATAATATCTCATACATGCCATCGACAACAATGAGCTAAGCAAAAATGAAATCCCATACCCCACTGTTCGGGTTCCGTAAAGATCATAGTGGACATAAATACGAAGAACGAATGCTATAGAAATATAGCCTAAACCAAGCAAACTTAAAAATAAGTATGGCGTACAATCAAAGTCACTTATCGGTTTTTTTTTCTTGTACATAAAAACTACCAACATCACCAATAAAGGGGAGACGGAAATAAAGTAAACAAGAAAATCTTTTGCAAGATACTCAAAGAAATTTACTGTTAGATATATCACCGACTCCGGAGGAGTCACTCTCGGCCTTCCACTTCCGTACCCTGTCATACTATTATTATAGTAGTAGTATAATAAAAACAGTATTCCGGAAACAGCAAACACTGGAAAAGCCCTAATCGAAACCTTTTTACCATATACCATCAACGACGCCATAAAAATTAAAAAAGCATAGGGGCCAAAAAAATACCTCGTACTCACGCCAATCAAAAGACCAAGCATCAACATAGAAAAGATTTTCAATGAGTAATTACCATAATACATTTTTGTCAGTGAGTAAAAAATCATTGAAAAAGAAAGTATAAAGGCATTTTCAGACCACGTGTAGTGACCAATAGAGAGAACCACCGGGTTAACAACAAACAAAAAACCAAACAAAGCACTACCCGTGGCGAGAAAAATCAGCACTCCCGATCCACATAACAACAAAAAATTCAACACTTTGCTAGAATGAAAAACATCCATCCCAGTCAACCAAGACAACCCTGCTATCATAGCAGAGTACCCGCAAGGAAAAACTGCAAAGTACTCCCCTCTTACATGGCAAGCCCCATTCGTTAAAACCGATTCGGCCAAGCGCAAGTAATACCACGAGTCATAAGAGACAAAACCTGTCCTCAGAGCAATATAAGTTATGGTAGAAATAAAAAAAACAGCAAGCCCCCCAGCACACAATAAATATAATGCATGCTCATTTTTATTATCATTCACAGTTGATACTTTCATTTATCAACCCTCAAAAACACCTTTCCATTCCAGATAAACCCATAGTCAGATTTTTTAGCCATCGGGATATCTGCCTGCGCATCTCCATAATAATAGGTTATTCTTGTAGATCTACATCTTATCCACTCGGAAACTCTTACTACTTTTTCATCGCCGTAACAATTATTCCCCAGAAGGTTTCCAGAAACCACTCCTTCCTTAGAAGATAAACAGGTTGTTAAAGCCGATTGAAACCCATTTTCTTTCGCCCAGTATTTTAAATAAACATCCAGAGAAGCACTCACCAGAACACAATCATGTCCTTGTTCCTGATGCCAACTCAATCGCTCCATGCCTTCCGGGCGCAGCATAGTGGGAATCACCTCTTCACTAAAACGCTCTCCCAACTTGAAAAGGTCATCGACATGGTAACCTGACAGATACTTCTTTAGAACAATTTGTTTGGCCACATCGTTGCGTAATAGCTTCGCGAAGTAGACGACGAATACCGGGCTGAGAAGGAACAGCTTGGCGTAGTAAATCGGCTTACCAACAACAAATTGTAGAAACGGCATCAGAGTGTCCCCCGTAGTCAGGGTACCGTCGAAGTCGAAGAACGCCACGGAGCGGCTGTCAGGAGTGAGGTCCTGGCTCATAGCGTCATCCGCTTAAAGAAAGATTCCGGGATGTGCCTGATAAATAGCATAATCCAGCGCCAGAACCACAAAATATAGACCTCGTCCTTACCCCTCTGCATGGCCTTGATAATGCCCTTGGCGACTTGATCAGGCTTTGCCCAAAGCGGTCCAGCCTTGTTGAAATCAGCAGTCATCGGTGTATCAACGAAGCCTGGCTTGATGGTCACCACGTCCACATTGGCCTTAGCCAGCCTGTTGCGCAGCCCTTGGAGGAACAATGTGAGCATACCCTTGGCGGCGCCATATACATAGTTACTCTGCCGCCCCCGGTCGCCGGCTACTGAGCTGATAACGGCGATCACACCACGCTGCTGCTGCTCAAAGAGATTGGCGAGCAGAGTTAGCAGGCTAATCACGCTCAGTGCATTGGTCTCAATCTCCTTGCGGGTCATGGCTACGTCTGCTTCGCAAGCCTGTTGAACGGGCAGGGTGCCATGGGCAATCAGCACTCCATCCACCTCCCCCAGCACATGGGTCGCATCATTGATCAGATGCTCATGTCGACTATGGTCAACCAGGTCTGCTACACAGCCATCGATACATTGCTGACTCCCGGCTCGTACCTTCAGATCGTCAATCAGGGCTGTGAGCTTGTCTGGGTTACGCCCCACACAGTAGAGAGAGGCACCTTGAGCTACCAATTGACGGGCGGTCTGCTCGGCAATGGCGGAGGTCGCACCGAAAAGAATCACTCGCTTGAGAGAGTTCATGACGTTACACGCTGCCAGAATCGGGAAGAAAAATCGGGATCGACATAGTCTTTAAAGGCTTCCCACTCAGGGTAGCCGGACTGAAACAGGCTAGCCGGCATGCGGGCGTCCTTGCCGGGATAAAGCGTACCACCGGCTTCTCGCACGATGGCATCCAGTTTATCTAGCAGGCGCCGAGTCTTGTCGCCCCTATTAGGGAAGTCTAAGGCCAGGGTGGTACCGGGACGTGGAAACGACAACATCCCCAGCGAAGGCATGGGTCCGAAGGTCTTGAGAACGGCGAGGAACGACCCCTCCCCATGCCTGGTGATGGTATCAAGTAACGCAGGAATAGCGGCCTCGGCCTCACGAGGGGGGACAACACACTGGTACTGGTAGAAACCACTCCGCCCATAGATGCGGTTCCAGTCCTGAATGGCGTCGAGCGGGTAGAAATATGGCACATAGTGAGACAGCCCTCCCTGGGGCTTGACTGACTGGCGATAGTAGAGGGCATTGAAAACGCGCAGACTCAAGCCATTGACCAGCGAGAACGGCGGGTCGAAGAGCATCCGCTTGCTACCTTCCTTGAACACCGGCAGCTCCGCTTGCGCTGCCGCGTGCTGCCCGGCCAGCAAGATACCCCGCCCTTGGGCCTTACCCTTGGCCAGACAGTCGATCCAGGCCACTGTATAGGGCCAGAGGGCCTCGGCCCTGCGGCTGAGCGTCCAGAACTCGTCAAGGTTGGCGAAGCGCTGCGACTCGACCCACATCCAGGTGTTCTGTATAGGAATCAGTTGAAGCTCGACCCAACGGATCAGCCCTGTCAGGCCCAATCCACCGATAGTTGCCCGAAACCAGCCGTTGCCTTCCTCGGGATAGCACTCGATAACACGGCCATCGCTGCGCCAAAGTTCTAGGGCGCGTACGTGATGACCAAAGCTTCCCAAGGCATGGTGATTCTTGCCATGTACGTCGTTGGCCACGGCACCGCCAACCGTGGCCAGGCGCGTTCCCGGCGTACTGGGCAGAAACCAGCCCCGGGGCACGACCAGAGCGAGGATCTCCGCCAGGGTCACCCCCGCCTCACAGCGCAGCACGCCTCTATTGGGATCGAAGTCGATAAAACGATCCAGACCGCGAGTCAGCATCAAGGTGCCACGTTCGGTTAGGCACACATCACCATAACTACGACCATTGCCATAAGCCAGCAAGGGGCGTGGCAGATTTGAATCCAGCGGCTGCGAGCGATTGGTCAGCAACTCGACCCGATCAGGATCTACTCGCGGCAAGCGATTCCAGGAGCGCGGCATCATCACGAGGTAGCTAATTGGCTATTGCGGCAGCAGATCAGAGCCACCAGACCAATAGCTACAGCGAACCAAAGCGTGGCAAGACGAATAAACACAGTGGCGGCAATCGCTACTGGCATTGACATTCCATTGAAGACCAGCATTGACACCATCACTGCTTCTGCACCACCCAACCCACCGGGCAAAAAGCTGAGCGCGCCAGCCAGCATCGACAGCGCGTAGATAAAGATCGCGAAGGACAGAGTAATTTCGACACCCAGCCAGCTCAACACCCAGTAGAAAGCCAGGGCTTCGGCCCCCCAGGCCAGCACACTGATCACTGTCGCCACCATCAGCAAGCCAGGGCGATGACAACGGCGGGCATCGCCAAGCATCCGGATAGTATGGGCCAGCAGCCTCATCAGCTTGCCCTGTCGAACACGGACCAAGTCATAAAAACGGGCCAGCAAGATTTGACTGGAGAGACACACTAGAACCAACACAATTCCCACCACACCAGCCAGTACCAGACCACGCGCCGGCGGATACTGAACCAGCCCTATCAGAGTCAGCAGCACAATGGCCACAAGGTCCGAGAGACGCTCGCTGATAAAGGCTGCGAAGCTTGCCGGGAAAGGCACTCCGTGCTGCTTGAGCAGTATCCCTCGGAAGACCTCCCCCGCCTTGCCCGGCGTGGTGGTCAACGCAAAACCGCTCAGATAGATCCTCAGGCTGGGAACCCAAGCTACACGATAGCCCAACTGGTCAAGATAGAACTGCCAGCGTATGAAGCGCAGCCCATAATTGACCAATGACATGGCCAAGGTGATTCCTGTCCCCAGCACGCCGATACGTACAAAGGCAGTTATCACATCCTCCCGACCAGCCCACAATGAGAAAACCAGATACGCCGTCATTGCCGCGGTGATTGAGAGTATCAACGCACGGAATCTCCAGCCCTGCAGATGATTCAAAGCTTCAGTCATGCCAGTACCAACAAGGTCGCAACAACCCAACCGATGGCAGTAACCAGCAGATGAGCATCGGTCAGCATGTCATTTGCCGTGTCATTGCCCTTGGCACGGCGATGTAGAAGAAATAGATAACGGAATATGCCATACACCACGAAGGGAACAGTATAGATCAGATCATCGCTGCCATGCAGTGCTACGGTCTGTGGCGACACAGTATAGAGACCATAGGAAAGTATCGTGCAGGCAGCCGTTACGGAAATGAACTGTTCCAGCATAGCGGGACTGTAGTCATCGAGCACACGACGCGTCAGTGCACCATTGCCATTTTCAGTACTCTCCATCATCAACAACTCGGCACGTCGCTTGGCGAAGCCAAGGAAAAGTGTCACCATCAGGCCACATAATAGAAGCCAAGAAGAGGGCGGAATGCCCAAACCTATCGTACCGGCCATTATCCTCAGCATAAAGCCCGATGAGATAATGAATACATCTAAGATAACCACATGCTTGAGCCGCCAGGAATAAAATATGTTAATAATAAAATAAGTTAAAATGAAAAAGGTTACCCACCAGCTTACCAATAATGACAATAACGCGGCACCTGACACCAGTCCGATCAGCAGTCGACGCACAAAAGCCAAGGATAGCGCACCACTTGGCAACGGCCGACGACACTTCACGGGATGAGCACGATCCGCGTCAATATCCATGATGTCATTGAGGACATAGACAGCACTGGCCATAAAGCAAAAAGCCAAAAAGGTCAACGCTACCTGACTGAGAGTTAGGAGATTCCACTGGTGGGCGAAGAGTGAGCCAAGCAGAACAAAGCCGTTCTTGACGTACTGGTGTGGCCTGATCAGCTTAATGACCGACCGCGTTATTGCGGGAACAGCCGCTAGACTTTCCCCCCTGAATACGACAAATGAATCAAACACTTCCCCTCCCCCCATTCATATGAATGTGCACAATTTACTACGGCACTTTTATTTATAAGCAAAAGGCGATGAGCAATGCATTGCACAATAAAAAGAACGATAAAAATATGATTTGTAAGCTTTTAGAGCAAGTTATTTCGGACAACATTGGGGTGTCAAAATAGTTATCGATGTGCAACAAAAGGATCAGGAATTTTCTTCAAATCGAAGCATTTATTATGAATTCTAAAGAAATCTTAACGATAGTTTAAACATCTGGATAAACAGTCCTGCCATCAGCTCGCAGTATGTCAATCAGACAGAACCAGAGCTTGAGGTTGCAACACCTGGTGATAGAGGGCTTCAATGTGACGCACGCGCATTCGGATATCGTGATTCGTCTCGACATGAAGGCGCGCTGCCCTACCCAATGCGTGTCGTCTGTCCTGCTGTGCCAGCAAACATTGCAGGGCCTTGCCAAGCGCCACATGATCACCGGCGGGGAATAGCACACCATGATCGGCATGCGAGACCAGATGCCGATTGCCGGGAATATCCGATACTACTACCGCCAAGCCCGTGGCCATGGCCTCGAGTATTGCCAACGGCATACCCTCCCAGCGCGAGGGCAGCACGAACATATCGCTGGCGCGCAGCAACTCAGGGGTATCGCTCCGCCACCCCAAGAAATGCACATGCTCAGCGAGCCCCGCCCGAGCTACTCGCTCCTCCAACAGCGGCTGTAATTCACCATCCCCGACTAGGACTAGGTCGGCCCCAGGGTCCCCATCCTCCCAGAGCGCGCAATAGGCATCGACCAGACAGCCAGGATCCTTTTGTTCCCAAAGCCGGCCCACCATCGTCACCAATACACGGTCCCGCGGCAGCCCCAGTTGGCAGCGCAGTGATAGCCTGTCATCCGTCGCTGGGGGCCGATACTTATCTAGGTCGACCCCATTCGGCAGTACCACCACCTTGTGAGCAGGCAATTTCAGTTGTTCCAGACAGATACGAGCATCCCCTTCATGGAGACAAATTACTCGATGGGCACAGCGTCCCCCCAGCCATTCCATTGTCTGGAACAGCCGGCGCTGCAGGCCAGAGCGTGCAGCGGGAAAGGCAAAACCATGAACGGTATGCACAATGCAAGGCACGCCCGCCAGACATGCTGCGAGGCGCCCCAGTACGCCGGTTTTACTCGAATGGGTATGCACGACATCAACATTACGTGCGTGGAAGTAACGCCACAGTTGCCATAGGGCTCGTCCATCGGCCAACGGGCGAATACTTCGCTGCAGATGCGGCGCGGTCAAAACCTCTATACCGCAAGCACGAGCTTCGGCAGTTAGAGCTCCCTCTCCCTGGCAGATCAGCGACCGGATGAAAGAACTTGGGAGGCGTTCGAGCTCGTCGAGGCTTACGCGCTGTACTCCGGTGAGGAGCGGCAGCAGCTGTAGGTGGGCAATACGGCACGTGGAAACAGTCATGACGTCTTCTCCAACAAGGATTCCATTAACTCGATGACACGCCGATGCTGCTTACGCCGGTCGAAATGCGCCTCCGCCCGGGCCCTTCCGGCTCGCCCCATGCGCTCCCGCAATTCGGCGTCCCCACAAAGCGTGGTGATGGCGTCAAGCAGAGCGGCATCATCGTCCCCCTCAACCAGGATGCCGGTCTCGCCATCGACGACCACCTCGGGTATTCCTCCCGCCCGGGTGCCGATCACCGGCTTGCCAGCCGCCATGGCCTCAACAATCACTAGCCCCATCCCCTCCTGGCGAGAGAGAATCACCAGCACATCGATACTGTTCATCACTGCTGGCATATCACTGCGAAAACCGGCATGGGTCACGGCCGGATGCGCCAGATTTGGTAAGTCACGGTAATAGTCTTGTGAGTGACTATCCGGCTGGCCGACCAGCACGATTCTGGCCTCAGGGCACTGACTTACCAGTTCCGGGACAACACGCAACAGTCGATCCTGTGCCTTGCGTTCACTGATTGAGCCAATCATTGCCAGTGCGACATGCTGTGTTTCGAGGCAAAGCGACTCCCTATCCTCTGAAACACCTAAAAAGTGATTAAGGATGACACCATCAGAGATGCTATGAATACGGCTAGAAAAAAATCTACGCTGCCAGACAGGATACTTTTTCGTGACAGCGTCAGAAATAATGACGTTCAAGCTTGCTACGGGAAGTTGAAACCAATCGAGCATGCCGTGCGGCTTGTCGAGCTTATCCCAGATCACCACCGGAACCCCGCACAGCCTGGCCGCAACGCCCATGGTCAACAGTCCCCGCATGTCATTACAGAACACCACGTCAAACTGATGCTCAAGGATAAAACGCCGCAGTGACACTACATAACCGCAGAGCTGGCCGTAAAGTGCCAACTTATCGAGGAGGCCATAGCGATATATCGCACCACCATACTGAGCCAAACGCGATGGATAATTGCAGATTGCCACAGGCACCCCCAGATTTTCTACTTCATTGCAGAAAGGGCCAGCATCGGTACACACCACACTGACACTATGCCCCTCACTCTCCGCCAACGTTAACAAGGAGAGCAACGTTTTCTGCTGGCCATAGATGGCCTGGGGGTAACTCTCAACGCATAGGATATTCATAGACACTACGATCCATATAGCGAACTATATTGGGAACACTGACCAGCAAACCACACATCAACCAGAGTGTACGCTGACGCAACCCGTACATCGTCATGCCATATAGGAGAAGTAACATGAAGGCAACAACCGATGCCCAAGTCAAAATATTCAAGGCATTGCTCCTCGAGCCACTAAATCCATTATATATAACGGCGATAATAAAAGCGAACAGAGCAAGCACTCCAAACGCACCGGATTCAAAGAACACACCGGCATAAGTATTATGAACTTCTTCCATACGGTATTTTGCTCCATAGAGCTTTGGGCCATTACCGATGAAAAAATTCTCGTGCGCGCTAGCAATAACTATTTCAGCCTGACGGCTACGTGTTGTATCCAACACCCCGGATTGTGAACTCTCAAATAAGACAATAACAGGACGTTGCCAGGAAGGCGTTGTGCCAAGAGAGTATTGTCCATCGTACATTGACAGCGCCGCGGCAACATATAAGAATAATGAAACGCCGCAACCGATGATCGCCAAGCTTAAATACCCAGATAAAAGACTGGTATTGGAATGCTTTACCAGCAGCAGACCAATCATACACAAAATCGACAGTACCACCAGGATCAGTGCCGTGCGGCTACCCGTGCCGATCAAAGTAATGACCATGGCGGTTATCAACAAAAGAAGCAGTAATCGAAGCCACTTGGAAGTGGTTGCTAGAGAACTCCACACCATAGCAATCAACATGATCGGGACCAAGTAGGAAGGCACCTGGTTCTCGAATCTCAGCGTAGAAGATACACGACCGCTGAATTCATCATAGGTCCAGACTGGTGCCGACCCGGTCATGGCCCACAATCCGACTAGTGCCACCACAGCGGCCCCGACCAGCCAGCCCGTCAAACAGCCTTTCCATTGCTCTGGTTTCTGTACCAGCAGTACGACCGTTACCATCATCATGGCTACATAGATGATGTTGAAGCTTTCCACAAAACTTTCTGTCAGGAGATCATAAAATGTCGCATTGTTAATGAAAAAAGAGGCCAGGTATGCGACTATAAATAAGCAAAGCAAACCAACCGCCAGCTTTTGCTTATCAAGAAATGGTACCCTCTGGACCAACCACTTCCTATTAACCAGCATTGCCGCCCAAGTCAATGCCATGACAAATTCGGTCAACCCCACCTTCTCTCGTAAGGGGCCCAGCGGAATGGTATTGAGAATACCGGAGGCCAAAAAGGCAAGATAGAGTCCACGTACGGGATCAAGAACAACCCAATAGAACAGACCGGCAAGAGTGACCACTGCTACAGAGAGCAACACATAGGAAATCATCCGCTAGCTCCGTCGACTTCCGCCAGCCCCTGGTAGCGGCGCACGGATCTCTTGAATAGATTGGGAAGATAGGGGTAAAAAAGTCTTGCAATAGGAAAGACGGTGTAACGCCAGGGTAGGTTAAACCACATGACGGCACGCAGCCCAAGCCAGGCAAGCCTACGATTCTGTTTCGTGGTCTTAAAACGGCTCTGGAAGAAGCTCTCGTTTCTGACATACCGACACACCAATACGTCAGGAAGGTTGGCCACTTTGTATTGACGTGCCACCCTGAGAAAAAACTCAAAATCAATCAGGTACGGCTGAGCACCGTCATAATTGATCCCCTCATCGATCAAGGAACGACGGAAAGTGATACCACTGTGACTGTAGGGAATACATTTCGAAGACTGACGGCGTATGTCGGCATCGGCAATGGGGTAGGTACGAACAATATGTTCATTGCGCTGTGTATCCCGCCGCTCCTCCGCGCACCCCACCCAAGCATGATACGGGTGTGAATCGAGGAAGGCTACCTGCCTTGCAAGACGCTCTGGATAAGCGATGTCATCGGCATCAAGGTTTGCGATAAACTCACCCCGCGCTTCCTTGCATGCGAGTGCCAGCGCTCTGGCCCGACCAATTCGCTCAACACGTATCACACGCACACGGTCATCATGTTGGGCAATCCCGGCCAACACTGTTGGTGTAGCGTCATCCGACCCATCGTCGATAACCAGAAGCTCGATATCGTCTAAGGTTTGATTAAACAGGGATCCGACGGCACGTGTTACCATTCGTTCTTCATTATACACGGTAAGAATAACTGTCACCCTTACTAAAACCATAAGACCTCCAAAGTTGATCAATCCAACCTGCCCCACAAATTAAAATTATCAAACACTAACTTTAACGCCTTATCATTACCACCATTCACAACGTTTTCAAAATAAAGAGCTTCTTTATTATTTCCTATAGAGGGAAATCTGATACATTTATTTCGGACCAAAATTGCCGGCGTGTCTGCGGAAAGTGCGCAGGCTTTAAACCAGATATCATCCGCATGAAGCGCATATTTTCTGATCAACTCATAAGAACTTGCCAACTCTGACAATGAGCCAGGGGGATATAAAACGCCAGAGCAGCCCGTAGGCATCAAGCTCCATGACTCGCCTTTACTTTCAAAAGATCTTGATGCGCTCAGCATTTCATTATAAGGCTTAAATCCACGACTACTATTTTTTTCTAAATTTACGCCACGATAGCATACAACAGATCGCTGATTCTCTCGATGTTTAGCCAGGAAATCTTTCAAAAAATATCGCGGATATAGAGTATCATCATCGACAGTGACAATAATATAATCAGGGAAGGCATCAAGCGCGTGCACTAATTTATCATAAGATTTCAACCCTCGTGGCACATACCTTATTTCAAAAATAGCTGTACATTTATCTAAGACAGAAAGGCTTTTTGGTATTGAGACACCTTTCATTTCATCTTGCCCTAGCCACAAGACAATCTTTTCGGGTATATCACTGCCAACAATAAGGCTTTTTATCACATAGTGAACAACTGAAATTCTTTCAGGGTAGCTGGTAAGACTTATAACAACACCACTCTCTTTGTTACGGTTTTTTGGTGTAAAAAAAAATCGAAAAAACACCCAGTTTTTTATCAAAAAGCCACTAAGCTGATAGCGGCGCGAGTTCAGCCAAACCAAATATTTTCTCAACATAGCGTCAATTTTTCTCTCGTAATAAATCTTTATATAGAGACAGATACTGATCCACCATATCGCGTTGATCAAAGTACTTCTCCACGCGCTGCAATGCTTTATTTACACGTCTATTAGTCGATTCCGGATGAGAAAGCACTTTAACAATAACGTCGGCCAGTATGTCTGCATCAGCTACAGGAAAATAGCAAACGGTATCCCCTGCCACCTCGCGGAACACAGGAATATCTGTACAAACTAGGGGCACACCCAACGCCATAGCCTCTGCTACTACTAGACCAAAACCTTCTTGGCTTCCATCACTGGGCACGACCATCAACGAAGAGCCTTCTGCTCTATCTAGCATTTCATCTTTTGGGAGCCAGCCAGGAAATTCAACGGAATCGATAATGCCCAAGGCTTGGCATCGTGCATGAAGCGCAGATTTATCTGGTCCATCACCAGCCAAGCAGAGACGTGCGGCGGGAAAACTCTCCAGTACCTTGGGTAAAGCCTCAAGCAGTGTTAGTTGCCCCTTAACCGGTACGAAGCGACCGGCACAAATTATATGAGGCGAATTCCCAAAATCTGAGAGGCTACTATTTTGCAACTGAACATCCAGTAAATTAATGCCATTTTTTATCACCAGTTCTCGCCGCGCTAATCCAGAAATAGGGTGATATGATTTTTCGACTTGTTCTGAAACATACACTACCGCATCACAATAATGCTGTGTGATTCTCAACCCTAAACGAAGATAGGGGTTCATCGAACCATAGAGTTCATGTTGGGTGCTTAGTATAACAGGAACTCCAGCTTTCTCACCCATCCACCGAGATACTATGCTAGGAATGGCAAAGTGAGTGTGAAGTACATCTACGCACTCTTGAGTCAAAAAACGAGAAAGCGCTCTGGTAAATACACGATGCTGAGTGATAAGGCTGAATCGTGAGCGTTTCACCGGTACAAAGATATCTATAACCTTGACACCATGAGGAACAGTACGACCCACACGTTGTGATTGATCGCAGAAACGAAAATAAAAAACCTGATTACTTTGGCTAATCAAAGCAGATGCAATATTGTCAATCAGAGACCAGATTGAATGGGCATTTTCACGATCAACGAAACAATATTTTGACAAGGGATCACCAGTACTGGACAATATTTTTAAGAAATAAGTAAAAAACAGCTTTTCAACTAAATACTTGGCTATCTGGAAAATATGGCTAATTATAGAACTCCTTGAATACATCAATATATTTTCTATAAACAAAGTTTTCATAATATCTTTCACGTACAAACTTCTTTCCTTCCCTGCCGATTATTTCCGATAACTCTGGATTCATAATATGCCAATTAATCAATACCTTAAGACTTTCCACATCTTCTGCCGGGAAAGTATGGCCAGTGACTCCTGGTAATATATATTCTCTTGAAGCAACAAAATCTGAGGTTATAGTTGGCACTCCAACCGCCATACACTCCAAAGCAGAGAGCCCCAATCCTTCAAACTTTGACGGCAGAATTGAAAGATGAGTATAAGAAAGCTCATATCTAAGTGTTTTTTTGCTAACATAGCCATGGAAACGAACGTTAACCTCCCTTTTCAAAGCATACTCGTTGATAACATCTTGCAGTGGACCATCACCGTAAAAGTTTATAACAACCCGGGACCTAACTTCTTTACTTAGAAGGCTAATTCCCCTAATAAGTATCAACCAATTTTTTTCGGGCGCAAGCCGTCCGACAGCAGCAATTTTAAAATCTCCATATTTAGTATTATTTCGAACTACACGAAAAAACTCTGACTCCACTCCTCCGGGTATAATTATTGCTCTCTTTCTATTACTTGAAAGGTTATCAATTACAGCACCAGAAACTCCTACAATACAATTAGACATTAAACATGCAAGACGCCAATAGCCACGGTGTCGCAAACCCCATGCACAAGGTGGCATATGTAATGTGGTAACACACTTTACACCACTGATCTTAGCCATGAAAACAGCGTAGAGCAAGCTAGAATATAAATGTAAATTTATGACATCCGGCCTTGCTTTAAGAATGGATATGAGAAAGTTACTGTGGCTTGAGTAGTATATCCTTTTCGCCCCGGGGAGATGCTCATCTACATTAATATACTGCCGCAAAAAAAGCACGCTAATATTGATTTTATCATCACTACTCAGCGAATTTAACAAGCCATTCACATAAGTCTCTGTCCCTCCTTCTCCCCAGCACTCCATAACTAAAAGCACTTTCTTTTTTAATTGATATTGCGACATAAGCGATCCACCATCGTGGCAAGAAACACCGGAGAAATTTATTTTATATTTACAAATAAAATAAACCACTATAGATTACTGAGTGCAGCATCATGCATATAAATTTTTTCGTTCAAATAGCTCACTCAACAATCTTTAGCATTAAGATGGTAGCTCTAAATATGTTCATCGTATAATGCACTGCCAGAATTCATACCGCATTAAATCAACCTGTAAAATACCAAACTTAATCCTTCTTCGCTTTTATATTAAAAAATCCCGCGCTCCTAAATACTCTATCATACCTTCTGATTAAGCCAGCTTAATTAATTTTTTAACAGCCTTTTTTAATAGCAAGTTCTTATTGCAAATTTTCTTTGCGTAAATAAAAGCCAAATACCAGATTGATTTATACAAAAAACCCTTTCTAAGAGCACCGTCACGAGAAGCCAATAAAGAAACTATAGAAGAGTTATAGTGACTAAACATACTAAGATCGCCAACTCTTTTATAGTATTGTGCCATCCAGTAAAATGTGGTGATAGTATTAGCTATTTTTTGATCTTGGTCTATCCCACTCCAAACCCCGCCACCATGCTGGCGATAAGCACCAGGTTTTATCTCATCGCTTGTAAAGTACTTGTATTTACCAAAATTGCCAAGCCAAGAAAATAAAAAAGTATCTCCAGAAACAACTTTAGATATTTCGAAAGGTATAGGTTCTCTGACATTTCTATAACATGCAGAAAGCGTCGGGATCATATATGTTTTCTTAAGCTTCAAAGAGGAAGCATCCTTCTTATTATAGAAAGGGAGTATGGAGTTTTTTATCACGCCACTCTTATCAAATGAATAGGCATCGTGACCACAGATAACATAGTCTTCATTTTTTTCCAAGAACTCAACTTGCTTGCGTAGCTTTAGTCTATCCACCCAGAAATCATCGCCATCACATAATGCTATATACTTACCTTTAGCCATAGGCTGTAGGACTGAAGAATATGGTTCAACACCTTGAGAATACAAGTTTGTACTTTGATAAACCACCCTTATCAAGTCCGGATATTGAGATTCATACTCTTTTAGCACGTCATCAGTGCCGTCATTAGATGCATCATCATTAATGATAATTTCATATACAAAATCCACATCTTGAATCAAGAAGCCTTCAAGAGCATCTTTAATAAATTCAACATGATTATACGTCGCACATAATATGCTGACTAGTGGTGCTTCGTCTCTATTCATGACGCCCTCACAAGAGCTCAATCAAGAAAATACTGCACAATAAACATCTATCAATGCTTTAAGCAACGCGGATTAACTTTGAAAACACAAATATAAAATACACAACTTATCAGCGATCTCTACTAAAAAACTATATACACCTAGGGCTTAACGCTTTCAAGCCACATACTCCTACTTTATATTCGAGACTTTCTTTTCTTATTATAAGTCTGTTGGCCAGTCTTAAAAGGACGCTAGGAAAATTCACGCCTGCTAAGTGCGAAAAGGGATAGCCGCCACCAAAGCGTACATTAAATTCAATCACGTAAGGGATTTGAGTCGTGGCTTCCACCATGACATCGATATCCAGATTTCCTCGATGCCTGAGTATCGAACCAATTGACTCGGCAA
This sequence comes from Franzmannia pantelleriensis, assembly GCF_900102875.1. GTDB lineage: Bacteria > Pseudomonadota > Gammaproteobacteria > Pseudomonadales > Halomonadaceae > Franzmannia > Franzmannia pantelleriensis. Next base: position 272,773 of record NZ_FNGH01000001.1, on the reverse strand, counting down.
TTTTTCTAACCTCGTCATTATTCTCTGTGATCGCTATATCAGTCTCACCGGAACGCATCGCCAGTTTTCTTTTCACCACCGATGCCAGAAAGTTGCCGGAGAAGTCATTCAAAACATCGACACCGTACTCCTGCCCCTCGACCATCTGCTGTATGATAATAGCGTTATCAATATCATTACTCGCCAGGATATTCAGATAGCTTCTGATAATGTTCTTTCGGGTATATTGGTAGAAAAACTCCAGCTCGGCTGGGTCCTCGGCTACATGAATACCGATCGACCCCATACCCCAGCGTGGCTTAACGATAAGTGGAAAGACCAGTTCTCCATTACGGAGGGCCTGCCAGGCCGCTTCGATCCCCAGGCAGGTCATCGGTGTCCCGAGGCCATGCTCGAGTAACAGGCCGTAGGTCAGCCACTTGTCATTGGCAGTTTCGACGACCCAAGGATCGCTGACTGCTACAGCCACACCTAACGACTCAAACTGACCACGATGCTTTGCCAGTACAGGTAGATCAATATCGAAGAGCGACAGCATCAACCTGATTTCTTCCTTCTTGCAGATCTCCAGTAGACAGGGTATGTAATCCTCGCTGTCGACCCGGGGTACGGTGTACTGGGTGTCCGCCGCCGCCATGCCTGATGTCAATGGATCACTATTGACACAAACAACGCGTCCATTACCTCCTAGGGCATCCTTGAAGTACTCCACCAGATAACAGCGCCGCCCCACACTGGTCAGCAAGATATTCATCTAACGTCCTCCATGTGCAGGTCTGTCCGTATACGCACTCAGGGATGTCGTGACGCTATCGGCTATCTTCAGTACCTTGCCATGCCTGTCAACGATAGCAGGTGCTGGATGTATGAAGTCCGGTGTGTAATTGATCGAATAGGCGCCGCGGTTCTCGAATAGTATGAAATCACCGGCCTGTAAATCCGCATGGAGCCGTGAGTCGATCACATCATGCTCCATGCAGGTATTACCCACCAAGGTATGCACCTGGCTACGTGAGCCGGCATCACCCCGCGCCGAAACCACGCTCAGCGGTGCCTTCAATGGAGAGTGGGTTGGATTGATGCTATTGATGCTGGTATCGAGCAGAGCCTGGCGGCCACCGTTTCGCTCACGAACATCCACCACCCTCACCGCCAGGCACATGGTATTGGCAACCACCGAGACACCCGGTTCGATGATCAGAGTGATTTTTCGCTCCGGATGCATAGCCGAAAAGGCCTTGCCGATGGTCTCGGTATAGGTGCCAATAGAGGGTATCGGGCAGGCAAATTGTTGTTGTAGGGTCTCGGGAATCTCGCCGAAAAAACCACCCCCGATGTTGATCGAACGCAGTCGATGGCGTCCGTTGAGCCGCTTGGTAATGGCCCACAGATACTCCAGTCGCGCTACAAAATCCTGGGGCGCCTTGTCACGTGTCGCCAGGTGGCAATGCAGTGAGGCAACGTTAACCTTGCCCAAAGAGTCGATCAGTGCCAGCGCATGTTCCAGCTCTCCTTCTTCCACTACCAGCCCAAACCGACTCTGCTGGCCATCCGACTTGATAGCACTGATTCTAAGGCCTATATCGATGGGATCAACGCCCCATGGAAGATTTACCAACTGCCTCACTTCGCCGAGTGAGTCCAGGTTCACCTGACTACCCGAGCGCAAAGCGTGAACTATGTCTTCGTGACGCTTCACGGGACCATTGAAGATCAGGCGCTCGGGCAATAGGTAGCCACTGGCAATTTCGTACTCGAAACCGGAGACCACCTCTCCCATCCCATCAAGCCGTGCCAGCACTTCGCCAATGGCGGGCATATAGTTAGCCTTGAAGGCGTAGGCCACCTCTGCATTAGGGTAGTGTCGACGCAGCCCATCTCGAAATGCCAGGTAGTTGGCCGTGAAGCGGTTCTCGTCAAAAATGTAGAAGGCACCACCCTTGGTCCGGGCAACATCGCAAAGAAACTCGTAAGTCAGTGTCATCGCCATCAGCCTTGGTTGGCATGGTACAGCCGATGTTCGACGGGCCGGTACCATTCGTCCAGATTGGTGGGGACCCTCGAATTGTATCCGAGCACTTGACGCGTCAGAGGTGAAAGGCTCTTTCCATACTCCTCCCCCAGCATCCTCGCGTAATCCATGTGTGGCTTGACATAAGCACGCCCGTAACCGACCGTCAGGGCCACCCGATTATCAGGCCCCTTGATATGAGCTCCCTTATGCCACAGCGTCGAATGGAAAAGCACCACGGATCCGGCTGGGGCGACCAGCCGCTCATAGTGTCGTTCGAACTCATCATCACTGGGTTGTTCTTGACGATTGTGAGAACCGCTAAGCATCATGGTGCCATTCTCGGCGGTGAAATCATCACACATGACCAGCATGTTGAGTTTTAGCGGATAGCCCGGTATCAAAGTCCGGACGTCGCGATGCAGTTTATGTACATAAATATCGGCACCAGGAAAGCCGCCTATGGGGGTCAGCGAGTTGCAGATGTAGGGCTGATTTCCGAAGTAGCTGGCGATATAGTCATGGAAGAGGTGCATGTCGATGAAGCGATCGATGCTGTCAGCCGCCCCCAGACAGTGATGAGCCGTACCGTCACCGCATTCATTGATACCGTTGCGGATCTGGTATTCGCTGCAGATATCGATCCACTTGAGACAGTCACTGCGCAAACGCGAAATGAACTTATCATCCAGTGCTCTATCAAAGACAAACCAACCCTTTTCCGACATGGTTCGCTCGAATTGCTCGATACTGACTGAACCCAACATGACGCTCCCCCTCTTATTGATTCGATGACTTACGATCGCAGGTGACGCCCAGGGAGGTTTCGTTGCATCAGAACCCTGGATTCGTTTTCACCGATGCGAAAAAATCCATGCTTGTTGTAGAGTGATACGGCGGTATGGTTACTGGCCTGGACTTCTAGTTGCACTCGAGAAAAACCTCGATATACTGATCGCCAAATGAAGGCTTCTAGCAACGTGCCGCCGATTCCCTGTCCCCGGGTATCTTCCGCAACGATCAGCAGGCTCACATAGGCCAAGCCGCTATCTGGTGCATTGCAATACCCCAGTAGAGCCCCCCCTAGCCGATCGCCTTGTAGGTATACTAACGCCTCACCTAAGGACAGCACCTTGTCCAAATAGGCATCCATGCTGACACCCTGGATCAACTCCTCCCCGGTTCGATGACCCTCTCGTCGAATCAGCTCTCTCAAGTCATCGCGCATGATGATTTCTCGCCGGTATTGCTTCATCTAGTGACCAGCTCATCAGCCATGTTAATATTCGGCAATCATTGGCTAGCCGCCAGTTCAAGAAGATATTTTCCATAGCCGTTCTTGGACAGGTCATTCCCCGCTTTGGAAAGTTCGGTCACGCTCAACCAGCCGTTTGCGAAGGCGATTTCCTCGGGGCAAGCAATCTTGAAACCCTGACGTTTCTCGATGGTCTCAACGAACTGCGATGCCTCAAGCAAGCTGGCAAAAGTACCCGTATCTAGCCAGGCGAAGCCACGGCCCAGTAGCTCCACATTCAACTTTCCACTATCAAGATAGGCCTGGTTGACGCTTGTGATCTCCAGTTCGCCTCGCTGTGATGGGATCACCGATTTGGCGATATCAATAACATCATTATCATAGAAATAGAGCCCAGTGACGGCAAAACGTGACTTAGGCTGTTTAGGTTTTTCCTCAATGGACAGCACACGACGCTGTTCATCGAATTCGACCACGCCAAAACGCTCAGGATCCTTGACTAAATAGCCGAAGACCGTAGCTCCCCCTTCTCGGGCCGCGACCTTTTGCAGCAGCGGAGTAAATCCCTGGCCATAGAAGATATTGTCGCCAAGCACTAGACAAACGGATTCTCGACCAATAAACCGCTCGCCGATGATGAAGGCCTGAGCCAAGCCGTCAGGATTAGGCTGAACCTCATAGGTGATACTTATCCCAAACTGACTACCATCTCCGAGCAATCGCTCGAAACAATGCTGTTCATCAGGCGTGGTGATCACAAGGATATCCTGAATGCCAGCCAGCATGAGAACAGACAACGGATAGTAGATCATCGGCTTGTCGTAGACTGGTAGTAGCTGCTTCGACATACCGCGCGTAATAGGATAAAGACGCGTACCAGAGCCGCCGGCGAGAATGATACCTTTCATTGTTGGCATCCCCTTTTCACAGCCCCTATAATCTTGAAAATATCTGGTCGAGATAAATCAGGATAAAGAGGCAGGCAGATTATCCGTTCAGCGACATTAGTAGCAGTCGCACATCGGTCGTATTCATTGTCCTTGTACTCGGTGAGCTTATTAAGGCAGGGATAGAAATATCGGCGAGCTATTACATCAACATTTTGCAACGAAGATAAAACGTTAATGCACTGCTTTTCTGTTTCCATGATTATAGGCGCATAAGCAGCATTCTGAGTAGCTCCAACACGCCATTTTGGCATCTCTACAACTTCACGAAGGTGCTTATGGTACGTAAATAAAACTTCTGATCTTTTTTCCAAAATATAATCAATTGACTCAAGAACCGACAAGCCATAGGCCGCATGAACCTCACTCATCTTGGCATTAATTCCAGGAACGCTAATATCGCCCATTGGATCACCAAGCCCAAAGTTCAGCATACGTTTTGCACGTTCAAAAACTTCACTATCTTTAAAGACAATACCCCCGCCTTCCACTGTATGAAATAGTTTAGTGGCATGGAAGCTAAGCGTAGAGGCGTCCCCCCAATTCAAAACACTCTGACCTTTAAAGTTAATAGAAAATGCATGAGAAGCATCATAAACGATGGGAATTTCTTTTTCTTTAGAAATATTGTCAAATATTTCTACGTCACACGGGTTACCGTACACATGAACAGGAACTAAAGCCGTAGTACGCTGTGTGGCAAACTCTCTTACCGCTGCAGGGCTGAGTCCGAGAGTGTCTGGTTCAATATCACAGAATTGGGGTGTTATTCCCTGCCACTTCATGGCGCTGGCTGTCGCAACAAAGGTAAATGGGCTGGTAAGTACATTTCCTGTCAGTCCTAGAGCCTTATAAGCCACCTGCAACGCTAAGGTTCCATTTGCGGTCAGAATGAGGTTTTTTACGCCTAAATAGTCTTGAAGCCGATCAGTAAGCTCCCTTACTAGTGGACCGTTGTTGGTTAACCAGGCTCCCTGGTGAGCATACCCCAGATATTTATTGAGCAGGTCAAGATCTGGGATAAATGGCTTTGTTACTTGAATCATCGACAAGTTATCCATCCCCAGTAGTTTTAAATATCAAGGATACCACCATACATTTCAGTGTTTTTAATTATTTTATGCCACTTCACCATCTCTTGATACCAGTCAAGAGTAATGGTTTCGGTAGTTTTCTCCAGCTCTCCTGAACCTAGCTTCTCCAAGATTTCTTGGCAGCCCTCTTCAGCACTCCACTTAGCTCGCCAGCCCAGTGTTTTCTCAATCTTATCAAAGGATGCTCGATAACTACGATTGTCAGGATCACCATACCATTCAATGGGCACCTCTTCACCAAGATACTTACTGACTGTTTTCGCTATCTTTTGGCCAAGTACGCCCAGATTATAGGTATTTTCTTCACTGCCAGCATTAAACACCTCTCCATTTACCTGATTCGGACTCGCAGATAATAGCAGGCACATGATATCGGTGGTATCTTGTACATGAAGCATCGGTCGATACTGACTTCCGTCTCTCATCAATGGCAACTTTTTATTATTATAAGCACCATAGGTCATTCCATTAATAGCCAAGTCAAATCGCATGCGTGGAGAGTAGCCAAAGATAGTAGCCTGACGCATCACAGTGACAATGTAATTTTTACAAGCCAGCTTGAGGACATCGTGCTCTGCTTTTTCATTGGCTTTCGCATACACAGTCAGCGGGTTTGTTGGGGACGTTTCATCAACCACTTCATTCTGAAAGCCATAAATACTACAACTGGAAGGTAGTATGTATCGTTTTGCGCCTGCCTCCTTGGCCAGTTCTGCTGTTTTGACTCGACTTGCATGGTTAATTTGCCAGGTTGCATCTTCAAACAATGCACCACTCGGGTCATTGGAAATGGCCACCAAATCAACGACATAATCAACATCCTTGAAATGATCAGGCTTTAGATAGCGAGTATCTTCTCTAATGATCTCTAACCCAACATGAGGGAAAAGTTTTCCACTTCCAAAAAAGAAGCGATCTATCGCTTTTACCTTGTAACCTTTTCCCAGGAGCTTAGGAACAAGAACGGACCCTATATATCCGCCCGCACCGGTCACCAAAACCACTTCATTGGCAGCCATCTGATCACCTACGTTTGATTTTTTAAGAATTAATTATTATTTATTCTCAGGCATGCTGGACCATTCGCTGGAACATCTGATTGCGGCTCGTCAGTTCTTCATAGCTACCTTGGTCGACCACCCGACCCTGCTCCATCAAATAGATGCAGTCACACTGCCGCACGGTGGCCAGACGATGGGCTATGATCACCATGGTCTTTTCCCCGGAGAAGTCATTGATGGCATCCATGATCAGTTTCTCAGTAATACCATCCAGGGCACTGGTCGCCTCATCCAGCACGAGAATATCCGCATCATGATAGAGCGCCCTCGCGATACCAATGCGCTGTCGCTGACCACCGGATAACTGCACCCCTCTTTCGCCCACGCGGGTATCGAGCCCGGCGGGGAGCTGTTCCAGGAGTTCATCCAGATGCGCCATGCTGGCAGCACACCGAACCTTATGGTCATCGACACGCTCAGGCGGCAAGCCATAGGCGATGTTGTCGCGAATGGTGGCATCGGATAAGAATATGAACTGAGGCACCAGCCCCAAGGTATTTTGCCACTGACGTTTCTGATCCGACTTCAGAGGTTGCCCGTCGATCAGTAACTCGCCCTTATCGGGATCCACTAGCCCCAACAGCAAATCGATAGCTGTGGACTTACCCGAACCGGAGGTCCCCACTAAGCCAATCGTCTGACGCGCGGGGATCGTCATGGTCAGTCCCTTCAAGGCGGGTTCAGTCTTGCCTGGGTAATGAAAGACAATGTCTTGCAGGACCACCGACTCTCGGGGCGTCAATCGCCGCAGATCGATGTGCGGCATCCTGCTGTACGATTGCGGATCCTCGGAACTTGCGGTCAAATCATCACGGATGCTCTCGAAGGCGGCCAGGTTGCTGCGGATATTGGAAATGCTGGAGTAGATCTCCTGACAAGCCGGCAGCAGCTTGAAACCCGCTAGGGCATATACGGATAGCACCGGCAATATCGAACCCAGGTTATTCTGGTGGCTCTTCAGCAGGTAGAGGACCAGAAAGATGACGCTACCGAAGGCGACCAGCTCCATGAGGTAGCGAGGTACACGCGTCATCACCTGATTGGTGCCTTGTGCCCAGGCGAATCGTCGACTCTGCTCAGTAAAGTGTTCAACGAATATTGATTGACGCCCCAACAAGAGCACATCCTTGATACCGCCGAAGCCTTCGGCCATCAGCTTATAGCGCATGGCTTCAGCTTGAGATATTGTTGTACCGTTACTTTTCAAGCGCTGACGAACCGTGCGGTAGAGCAAAAGATAGGAAAGCGTGAAGATGGCAATACCGATGCTTGCCACCCAAGGGTTATAGAGAAATATCGCCATTACCATTAGCAGTGCCATTACCACTCTTGCATTCAGTTGAAGAATAGGATTGATGATACCCCCTGTTACTCTTTGACACTCATGGGCTATCTTGTTGGTCAGGTGATTACTGCTGCCTGAAGAATGATACAACCAACACTGATGCATATAATAACGATACAAGCGATTGGACAACTCGGCTCCTATATAAGAGCCGAACAGGCTTAGGCGCCAAACGGTATAAATGGATACCATTGCAGCTAAAAAGAGGCACGATAAAACGGCTACACCGGTCCAAAACAGAAAGGCTTCAGGCGTAGCCAGGCCGCTCGCTCCATAGAGCGTCGCTATTATCCCCTCGCCCTCTAAGCGCCCCATGTCCCCCACCATCGCCATAAAAGGTCCGATCGACATCACGCCGATGATTTCCAGGCACGCCATCAGCACCACTAGGCCTTGCAATCTCAACAGTCTCCGGCGCTGTTCACCAGTCAATAGCCGATACAGTTCCAAAATATTTTTCAGCATAAAAACACTCGGATAATAAAATAGAACAGCATTAGATTAGATTCTAACTAATCAATCATCATCTTGAGCCGAACCCGGTCAGCACGATCTTGATAGTCTTGATCACGATCAAGATATCCAGCCACAGCGAGATATTTTTGATGTAATAGAAATCATATTCGATTTTTCTCACCATCCCATCAACTTCGGCTGCATATCCCTGTTCTACCTGCGCCCAGCCTGTGATGCCGGGCTTGACCATATGCCGATAGAAAAAGAAAGGGACATCTTTTTCGTACCAGTCGGTAAGATTCATCGATTCTGGCCGCGGGCCGATCAGGCTCATATCGCCTTTCAATACATTAAAAAGCTGAGGAAGCTCGTCGATGCGATATTTACGAAGAATATGACCGATACGGGTGATACGAGGATCATGGCCTTCACTAGTGAAGTCACAGCCCTGCAGATCGCTATACATAGTACGAAACTTGTAGAGGGTAAAGGGACGACAGTGAAAGCCCATGCGTTGCTGGGTGAAAAGTGCAGGCCCTGGGCTATCAAGTCGAATCAGCACGGCCACCAGCAGCATTATAGGCAGCGAGAGAGGAATCAGTATCAGCGACCCGGCAATATCCAAGACACGCTTGATGACATCGTAGTCGTCCCGAGGCCTCAGGCTGCCGTACTGATTATCGAAGATCTGATCAAGGGACACGCGTCCACTAAGCATCTCCTGGGCGGCGGAAGCATGATAGACAGGAATGCCATTGATGGTACAGTCAGACAGAAAACGGCGCCACTCGGCGGGAAGTTGCTCTTTTAGGTCGACTACCACGCCATCTACACGCTGACCCACCAGGCTGGGCGACGTCAATTGGTACCACTCCACCCCGATATTGCTATACAGGCTTTCCACTCTACCGTATGGCACTACGGCCAGTTTCATAGTGTGGTAGTGTGCGATCAATAGATAGTGTAATAACGACCATGATAAAGCGACAATAAATGCAACATAGAGATAATACAGATCGACCGTAAACTCAAGCACGACGGCTACGCTCAGAGTTATACCGAAACTCAACGCCAACCCCGGCATGATTAATATCAGCGGCTTCATTCCCGGATAACGTGCCAGCTGTAATGCCAATATGACGGGCACGGCATAGGCAAGGCTCACTATCGCCATGCTGCGTCCCTGGCTTGGCTCGCTGATCGACCAGAAACTCCAGCCCCATAGCAAAACAGCCGGTGTCAGTACGACCAAACACAAGCTTGTAGCGAATTGCACTCGGCGGCTCAATATCAAGCGCTCATAAACATGTGAACGCCTGCGTTGATGCTCCATAGCATTGGAAAGCGTATTCACACTAGTCCCCCTGCGCAGAATGTATAGTTATTATGCTTAGAGCTATCCTTTAACTGTAACTATAGCTGTAATATTGATACCCATACTGCCGAGCCAAACGACTCTCGATACCATTAAGAATACAACCACGTGGATTCACACCCGCCGCCTCCAATCGACGCAGTGCTGCCTCGATCTCTTTACTTGTCGTCACTTGAAAGCGAGCCAGTAGTAAGCTCGTGCCAGCCAATTTTCCCACAATAGCAGCATCTGTTACCGCTAAGATAGGCGGAGTATCGATAATAACCAAGTCATATTCAGGGCTAAACCCATCAACGAAAATCGAGAACCTTTTCTGCATCAAAAGTTCTGCAGGATTAGGGGGCTTCTTCCCTCGGGATATATATTGTAGCCCCTCTATTTCAGTAGATCGTATCGCTTCATGCCACTCAATTTTTCCTGCCAGCAGTTCAGAAAAGCCATGCTCTGCGCTACCACCAAAGGCATCATGGAGATGTCCTTTGCGCATATCTCCATCAATAAGCAGTACTCTTTGTCCACCTTGTGCACAAGCTGCCGCGAGGTTGATACAAGTAAAGCTTTTTCCCAACTCAGCCGTAGGACCTGTAATCATCACACAGTGATTCTTGGACTCTAGCATCGCGAAATGAAGGCTTGTTCTTAGCCCGCGCAGTGCCTCTATTGCTCCGTCAGTAGGATCAGAACTTGCCAAAGCACCATATATCACGCTCTTGCTATATTTATCGCGGCGGTTTCTGACTTTACGAACTAACTTCTGTTGGCTCTCGGACTGCGGAATGGTGGCATACACTGGCAGCCCAAGCTCTTCCAGTTGTTGCGGTGTTTCAACCCCTCGCTTCATCAAGCCCAGTACCACAGCAAATGTAGTGCCTAGCATTAGTCCCAAAAAACTGTACAACAGTAGCATTAGATTTTTGTTTGGTGATATTGGCCAGCCTCCGACATGTGCCTGATCGATAATACGTATGTTACCGACGATACCTGCCCGAGATACTTGTAGTTCTTGTGCTCGGTTAAGCATGCTGACATAGATGCTCTGAGCAACTTCAACATCCCGCGTCATCCGAATGATTTCCTGCTGAGAACCTGGCATTTCATCGATCCTGGCATTCAGGCGTTCACGTTCTTCAAGCAACCTTGAGCGCTGGCGAATCAGCGACTGATAAGCAGGATGATTGCGTGTATAGCGCTGAGACATTTCTTCTTCTGACACCTCAAGTTCATTGATTCGTTCTTCCAGCTCAATAAACCGCGTTACTAACGATGCAGATTCAGACGTTAGATCAACACTACCCTCTTCAACCCGATAATCATTCAATCGGTTCTCTGCGGCATTCAAATTTTCACGTATCACCGGCGCTTGTTCTTCTAGAAAAGCCAACCGCTTGTCAGCTTCTTCTGATCGGCGCTGAATATTCTGCAACAGGAATGTGCGAGCAATAGCATTGAGTGACTCATTGATCTCAGCACGATTCTCTCCCCTCAGTAACAGAGTGATGATGCCGGTACCACCGCTACCGCGTGCCGCGTCAGGTATAACATCGAGCCGGGAAGCTAGATAGCCAATTGCAGCAGTGCGAGAAAGTTTTGTTAGGTTAAATTCGCTTAATTGTGGTGCATTTATTTCAGCCACTCGCAGTGTCACGGCACCATCCAGAAACCTTTCATCTTGCCCCACCACGCCATCACCTAATGGCTCATCTCCTCTGTACAGCTGATATGCGTTCGTGTCACTCACACGAAGCGTGAAGCTTACGTTGCGGTACTCGTCATCGACAGCCAGCTCCGATACTTGAATACTCTCCCCACCCCACACCGATTGATCGAAGCCTATAGCGTCAAGCAGATTAAATGGCAGTCTTTCCAGCAGCCAACCTACTGGCGACATATTATCGAGCTCCGGGCGGGCTATGCCGTTACGCTGTACGTACTCACCCACTATCGGCAAACGCCTGGGCTGTACCAAGGTGTCAATATCCGTTTGATCGACGACTTGCCCTAATACCATCCGGGACCTGAGTATCCGCACTTCCGCCAGGGCACTATCTTCAGCTTCACCGCCCATAGCATCTGCAAGTGGATTTACCGTTCCTCGCCGCTCTATCTGGATTAATGCATCCCCCTGATAGATGGGAACCGACAGTTGCCCGTAGATCCACCCCCAAGTCATGAAGATTAACGTTATCCCAATAATCCACCACTTGTATTGTAACAAATTACCGAAAAAGCGCCGTAAATTTATATCATTATTGCTAGGCGGCGATATTGGAATCGAGGACATTTTAGTCATATCAAGCGTGCCTCATGGCTCTTAAATACAACATATCACAAGTCACCTATATCTGAACTTGTGTCAACTATCGTGCCAGGTAAGACAGCCGATGGGAGAAGCAAGCTGATCACAGTGTTCCACCTTGAAAGTGGCGCCGCGGTAACATAAACAACATCTTTTGGTTCTAACGGGAAGTGTGTGCCCATTGTCAATGCTGTCGCGTTGCTGATATCGAGCTGATAGACAGTGGCAATTTTTTCGCTATTGACTGGTTGCGTTCTTATTACGAAGATACCTGATGGTTTAGCAGACGTTTCTATCACGCCACCGGCTCTAGCTAACGCATCTGTTAGGGTGATGCGCTCATTACTTAGTGTAAGGTTACCGGGCGATCTCACTTGCCCCATCACTGCAACGTTCTGGGTTTCCAGGGTAGGCACGTGTAACACATCACCATGGCGTAATAGTCTGTTCTGTGTTTGATCGCCTTGATGCAGCAACGCATAGAGTGAAAGCTGCTCGCGTTGTCCATCACGGTTGAGGGTCAGCTGGTGCCAATTGGCAGACTCACTAGCCCCCCCAACCGCACTGATGGCATCCAATAGTGTCAGTGGTTCATTAGTGATGGGTATGGTGCCAGGAGTGCCTACTGCACCGCTCACATATACTTTTTGCGAGCGGTAACCCGCCACGCTCACTTGTATCTGTGGGTCAGTAATGAAACGGGAGAGTCGATTGGTTAGGATGCGGCGAATTTCTTCCACCGTGCGCCCCTCAACCGAGACACGACCAATGTAAGGATAGAAGATGGTGCCATCCCGCTGGACGACATTACCTGCCTCTTCAGCGCTTCTTTCAGCGCCAGCAGGTATTGTTAACTCAGGATGGTCATAGATGATAACACTCAGTACATCCCCACGGCCGACCAAATAATCGTAGTTTTCTATATCAGCCATGAACTGAGGAGTTGCAAGGCTTGCCACATCCCCGCTGAGGTCACTGCGATAGCGATTTACTAGCTCTGGGGTAATTGCCTCGATGTCTACTAAGTGATCAATATCGGGAGGATCGGCGTCATAGCTAATATGACCGCCAGGCGCTATGGCACAGCCAGCCAAGCTAGCAACCAAGCCTATTAGCAGAGACCATTTCCGGAGAAATGTTATGGTCGTTTGAGTATCCATCGTTTCCCCACGCTACCGCCCGGGAGTTTCAACTTGGCTTTCTCCGGGCCGTGTATTTATTCTTTTTTGTCTTTTGGCGTCTGTTTCTACAGACAACAAAATCACACATGTTACAAAAAAACACCTCACTCCACGAAAGCTTACACATTGTGTCACAATTCATCTGCTCATTTTTGTCGTTGCGGCTAGATGAAGTACTATCATCCACAACGGCATGCGTAGTAATGGAAGGCTTAAGTCATGATCCATGAACGATCTCATCTGGATTGCTATTGGTGTTTGTAAATTTATGAACTTATTTTCACCATGAATTCGCTCGCCATATCCATAACAACTCATTAGTTGATTAATGAGCTTTCTCATCACCTGTCGATTAGCGATGACATCTAGTGACCCTCTTGAGCCAAGGCACATAGTGTTAAGCCTTTGCTGCATGGGTAATGTTCTTTGAATCGGTTATTTTCGACACTCTTTATATAATTTTTGTTAATTTAACTTATTCTGATTTACGTGGCCGTAAATCGCGAAAGTTGGTCGCCCTTCCAGTATGCTATTTCATGCAAACAGTCCTACTAACGAGGTTCACGCAATGCCCCTAATATTGTCAGCCCCGCAGGCCGCCGACCGTCCAGACTGGACGCGCCTCTACCGCGGCTATGCAGACTACTACGGCATGCCGATGGACGAAGAGACGCTGGAAACGGTGTGGGGATGGATCCATCAAGCGGACATGGACTTCTACTGCCGGCTGGCCAAGGCTGAGAACGGCCAGGCAATCGGCCTGATGCACTACCGTGCCATGCCGTCACCGCTGCGCGGGGCGCACATCGGATTTCTCGACGACCTGTATGTCGACCCCGAGCACCGCGGCAGCGGCACGGTCGATGCGATGCTTGACGCCTTGCGCGAAGAAGCCCGTGGCCACGGCTGGCCGTTCGTGCGCTGGATCACTCGTGAACAGAACTACCGCGCTCGCGCCGTCTATGACCGCCATGCCACACGCACCGACTGGCAGACATACCAGCTCGACGCTCAATAGTCTTGAGCTTGTACACGAGCGTGGTGTTGAACGCTCGTGCCCGAGCCCATAGCCTCTGGAGGCGATAACCATCATGAACAGGACGTTCAGTCATGCAATGGATCAGCGACAATGCCCAGGCGATCAATGCCATCGCCGCGGTACTTACCCTTCTGGTCTGGCTGTTCTACGCGCAGCTGCTCTACAACGGTTACATACGCCAGCGCCGTGCACGGGTCATCATCAACCGCGGCCAAGGCAAGAATATCGAGTCGTTGTGCCTAGTCAGCAACATGAGCGCCGAGGCCATCTTCATCCAGCACATCGTGGTGCGCATCGAGACCTCACAGGAGCCCCTACTGCTTGACGTCAGTGACTACCAGCAGTCCAACGACGACGGACAGACCGAGTATCGCAGCCATCAGGGGCCACTCTCATCCGGCGGTTACCTGCATATTGGTACCTTCAAGGCGCTGATAGAACGGGTTGCCGAGGCACATGGGATCAAGCTTGACGGCCATCGTCCTAGCGCTGAGCTCAGCTTCAAGGCCATCGAGCTGCGGGTGATCGCCATCTATGGCTCAGAGGATCGGCCAGTGGGCGCGCGACGCCGCTTTCTACTGAACGATGACGGCGACGCCTGCTCGATCACGCCAGCCCAGATCGACACCCAACGCCTGGCGAGTCGCCGCAACCGGCGCCTGGTCAAGCAGTGGATGCGCAATCTGGAGTAGCGGTCCTGGCACTAGGCCATTGAATCCAGGCGCGCCAGCAGCTCGTGGCGCCGCGCCTCGTCCATGAATGCCACCTCGATGGCATTCCGTGCCAACCTCAGAAGAGTGGTTTCCGTCCAGCCGAAAGCCCGCTGGCAAGCCAGGAAGTTGGCGCGCATGCCGCCGCCAAAATAGGCCGGATCATCCGAGTTGATGGTCAACAGCAGGCCCGCGTCGAGTAGCTGCGGCAGCGGATGATCCTCGATGCGCTCGACGACCTTGAGCTTGACATTGGAGAGCGGGCAGACCGTGAGCGGCATCTTTTCCTCACGAAGTCGCTCGACGAGTGCCGAATCTTCCAGACAGCGCACGCCGTGATCGATACGACATACATCGAGTAGATCCAGCGCCTGCTCGATATACGCTGGCGGCCCCTCCTCCCCGGCATGCGCCACCCGGGCGATACCCAGCGCACGCGCGCGCTCGAACACCTCGACGAACTTCTCCGGCGGATGGCCATGCTCGGCACTGTCCAGGCCGATGGCATCGAGCATCTCCCAGTAGGGCGCAGCGCGCTCCAGCACCTGCATGGCGTCTTCGGCGGGACGGTCACGCACGAAGGCCATGATCAAGGCCGTGCTCAGATCCAACTCACGCTGCGCCAGCCGGCAGGCCCTGGCGAGCCCTTCGATCACCGCCTCGAGCTCGATACCCCGTGCCAGATGGGGCTGGGGGTCGAAGTGCAGCTCGACGTGGAGCACGCCTTCGGCGCTGGCGCGGCGAAAATAATCCATCGCCAGGTCGAAGAAGTCCTCGCTCGTGCGCAGCACGCCCATGCCCTGGTAGTAGAGGTCGAGAAATGACTGAAGATCGTCGAACTGATAAGCCGCACGCACCTCCTCGACGCTGGCATAGGGCAAAGCTATCCCGTTGCGCTCGGCGAGAGAGAACATCAGTTCAGGTTCCAGCGAGCCTTCGATGTGCAGGTGCAGTTCGGCTTTGGGTAGGCGAGTGATGAAATCTTGCATGATGAGTTCCTGATCAGGCAACCGAGCGGATTTACGCCATCCTGCGACACTTTGACCGTTTGCGCAAAACCCAAGCGAGGACGCTGGCTAACGCTACGCGCTGCCGGCGGCGACCACCCGCCCTTCCGCCAATTGCGTCCAGTCGCCCACGCCCAGCGCCGCCAGTGGCTGCCCCTCTCGTTGATGGCATAGCAGCAGCAGGCTGCGCCCGGCCAGCCAGTCGTTGAGGCGCGTGGCGATGCGTTCGGCCAGGGCCGCATCAAGGCCCGCGAAGGGCTCATCGAGCATCACGATACGCGGTTCGGCCAGCAGCAGCCGTGCCAGGCATAGACGTCGCGCCTGGCCACCGGAGAGTTGTCGCCCGCCTTCACCAACCCGCGTCGCCAGACCTTGCGCCTGCTGCGCCCAAGCATCGAGCTCGACCATGGCCAGCACCTTCCATAGCTGACCATCGCCTGCAGCCGGGGCACCCAGCCGCAGGTTAGCGGCCAGGCTATCGTCGAACAGCTCGCTCTGCTGAGAGAGCAGGCCGACGCAGTTCCGCACTGTCCGAACCGACAGCGTCGGCAGCGTATTAGCGTCGAGCGTCACCTGTCCCGCCTGGGGGTCTACCAGACGCGTCGCCAGCTGGGCCAGGCTCGACTTCCCGGCACCCGAGGCTCCCAGCAGCGCCATCCGCTGGCCGGCGGCCAGGCTCAGCGACACCCTGTCCAGCGCCGGCGTCAGCGCCCCCGGGTAATGTAGCGACACGGCATCGAACGCCAGCGTGGGTGTTGACGGCGCCAACGTCGCAGGCCGCTCCGCCTCACGTATTGCCCCCTGCGCCGCGCCCAGCGCGTTGAGCCGGCGCGCCGCGGCACGGGTTGCACCCAATTGGGTAAAGGCATTGGGCAGCAGCGCCAGGGTCTCGGCCAGCGCCA
Organism: Franzmannia pantelleriensis; assembly: GCF_900102875.1. GTDB lineage: Bacteria > Pseudomonadota > Gammaproteobacteria > Pseudomonadales > Halomonadaceae > Franzmannia > Franzmannia pantelleriensis. The sequence continues at coordinate 256,094 of NZ_FNGH01000001.1, read as the reverse complement.
GCACCGCCAATGGCATCATCACCATCAGCGGCCCGTTCAAGGTGCCGCTGGCATAAGCCAGGCTGGCCAGCCACAGCACCGCCAGCAGCGTTATGCCAATACCCAGCCCCACCAGCGCATTGCCCAGGGCAGCAAGGCGCCCCAGACGACGCTGATCGGCATACAGCCGCTGCTCATACTGCGCTACCGCATCCCGATGCGTCGCCAGGCTGCCATAGGCGCTTAGCTCCGCCAGGCCCTGAACATGCTCGATACTTCGGCTGCGCAGGCGGTCCAGCTCGATGACCCGACGTTGACTGGCAAGCATACCCAGGCGTGCCTGTCCCAGCGTCAACAGCGCCCACAGCAGCAGCAGCATGCCCCCCGCCACCAGGCCGGCCAGTGGCAGAAACACCCCAATCAGCAGCGTCAGGCCCAGGATCGCCAGCAGCGCCACCAGCGGCGGCGCCAGCAATCGCAGATACAGGCTGTCGAGGGTATCGATATCAGCGGTCAGACGGTTCAACCACTCGCTGGCGCGACGCTGTGCCAGCGCCTGGCCGTCGAGACGCACCAGCACCCGAAACATGCCGCCACGCAAGTCGGCGAGAAGGCGCAGCACCGTATCGTGGTTATAGAGCCGCTCGAGGTAGCGCGCCACGGTGCGGGTCACGGCAAAGAAGCGAATCCCACCGCCGGGCACATAGACATCGAGACTCGCCGCAATCCCGGCGGCCAGTAGCATGCCGGTTAAGGCGGTGGCGGTGATAAACCACCCCGACAGTGCCAGCAGGCCGATGCCGGCGAAGGCGGTAATCGCCATCAGCAGCGCGCCCAGTGCCAGGCGTCCGCGGCGGCGACCCAGCAGCCTCAGCCAGGGGCGCAGTTCACGGTAGAGCGTCGCCAAGTGACTCATGGGCCCACCTCGTCTACGTGGGTACCGTTCACCAGGCGTACCTTGCGGTCAGCCATCGCCATCAGCGCCGGATGGTGAGTGGCCAGGATCAGCGTACGCCCCTCCTCGCTCAGTGCCTGCAGGGCCGAAATGACCACGGCCTCGGTCTCATCGTCGACGCTAGCCGTGGGCTCGTCGAGCAGCACCAGCGAGGCCGGCGACAGAAACACCCGGGCCAGCGCCAGTCGCTGCGCCTGACCGCCGGAGAGCCCGGCACCGCGCTCGCCCAGTGAGGTATCGATTCCCGCCGGGAGCGCAGCGATCAGCTCGCCAAGCCCGGCCCCCTCGAGGGCGCCCTGAATGGCTGTATTGCTGGCTTCGGGGGCGACGAGGCGCAGATTGTCAGCCAGGCTGCCGTGGATCAGCAGTGGGCGCTGATCCATCCAGGCGACCTCGCCGGCCGGCACTGCCACTCGCCCCGTATCACTGTCGACGAACCCGGCGATCAGCTGCAGCAGCGTCGACTTACCCGCACCGGACGGCCCCACCAGCACGACGCACTCGCCTGGCTCAACCGCGAGATCCAGCGGCCCCAGCACTCGACCACGTCCGGGAAAGCTGACACTGACATGGTTCAGAGAGACGCCTGCATCGCGGCCAGCGACTTGACGCCCAGCGTCCGCCTTCGGCAGTGGCGTATTGAGCAGCGCCACCAGCGCATCCGCCGCTCCCAGCGCCGCTGCCCGGTCGTGATAGTGCTGCGACAGCGTGCGCAGCGGCTGAAAGAACTCCGGCGCCAGCAGCAGGATCAGCAGGCCACTGAATAGCGTCAGTTGGGGCGAGGGGTCGTAGTCGATATAGCCCAGCAGACCAAAGCCGATGTAGATCGCCAGCACCGCGATGGCAACCGCCGCGAAGAACTCGAGTACCGCCGAGGAGAGAAACGCCAGCCGCAGGGTGCGCATGCTCAAGCGCCGGTATTCATCGGCGGCGGCATGCACGTCTTCGGTGGCCTGCTCGGCGCGGTTGAACAGCTGCAGCGTGGCGATACCGCGTACGCGGTCGAGAAAGTGGCCGGAAAGTCGGCTGACGGCGGCAAACTGGCGGCGATTGAGGCGCTCGGCGCCGATTCCCACCAGCGCCATGAATAGCGGGATCATCGGCGCCGCCAATAGCAGGAAGATCGCCGCCAGCCAGTCGAGCCACATCACCAGCACGGCGATAAGCGCCGGTATCGCCACTGCCAGCCGCAGCTGGGGGAGAAAGCGGGCGAAGTAGCCATCCAGGGCCTCGACCTGCTCGACCAGTTGGCTACCTAGCGCGGCACTGTGACGACCGGACAGACGCATGGGCCCGAGCGCCTCGATATGCGCCAGCAACTCGTGACGCGCCGCCTGCCGAATGCGCAGGCTGGCCTCCTGACCGGCCACCTCCTGCAACCACTGGGCGACTGCACGCAATAGCAGCACGCCGATCAGCGCCCCCGCCACCCAGGCCAACTCCGCCACGCTTGCTCCGTCTACCAGCACGCCACTGATCCACCACGCCAACAGCACCATCTGGCCGATGGTCGCTAGCCCAACCACCAGCCCGGCGGCGACGGCGAGGCTGGTGAGTCGACGCTGCGGTTTCGCCAATCGCTGCAGCCACTGGCGCGGTGTCAGCGGCGCGTCGCCTTGCTGCATCGACGCCGCCTCAGTGATAGCCCTCACCCACCTTGACCTTGCCGCGGAACACCCAGTAGGTCCAGGCGGTATAGGTCAGGATGATCGGGATCACGAACAGCACGCCGATCAGCAGGAACAGCTGCGACTCCGGCGCCGAGGCGGCGTCCCAGATGGTGTAGTTTGGCGGCACGATCACCGGCCACTTGCTGACCACCAGCCCCAAATAGGTGAACAGGAAGATGCCCAGCGTCGACAGGAACGGCAGCAGTTCGCGGCGCTGCCTGATCGACATCACCAGCAGCGCCATGCACGCCGTAGCGAGCCCCGGCAGTATCCAGATGATCTCGATGTTGCCGAACCAACGCTGCCAGACGACCGGGTTGACGAAGGGCGTCCACAGGCTGATGGCGAAGAAGATCATCACCACCCCGACCAACAGCTTGGGGGTCAGCCGATAGGCCCACTCCTGGATGTAGCCCTCCGACTTGAGGATCAGCCAGGTGGTGCCCAACAGCGCGTAGCCGATCATCATGCCGATGCCGGTGAGTACGGTGAACGGCGTCAGCCAGTCGAAAGCACCGCCCACATAGGCGAAGTTCTCGGTTTCGAACCCCTGGATATAGGTGCCGACCACCGCCCCCTGGGCGAAGGCGGCCACCGACGAGCCCCAGCAGAAGGCGCGGTTCCACCAGTGGCGATTCTTGCGCGACTTGAAACGCAGTTCGAAGGCCACGCCGCGAAACACCAGCCCGGCCAGCATCAGGAACACGCCAATATAGAGTGCCGGCAGGAACACCGAATAGACCAGCGGGAAGGCCCCCAGCAGGCCGGCGCCGCCCAGCACCAGCCAGGTTTCGTTGCCATCCCACACCGGCGCCACCGAGTTCATCATCACGTCCCGGGCATCCTCGTCCGGGGCAAAGGGAAACAGAATCCCCAGGCCCAGATCGAAGCCGTCCATGAGCACGTACATCATGATGCCGAAGCCAATGATCAGCGCCCAGATAAGTGACAGGTCGAACATGTCCATTGCTCAGCTCCTCTCTGCCGGTGCCGGGTCGTCATCGAAGGGAATATGCGTGGCTGACCAAGGCCGCATAGGTCGTTCGACTTCATCGATCAGCCGCTCTTCCTCCTTGGGCACCATGCCGTTACGCACCACCCGGGTCAGGTAGTAGACACCGGCATAGAACACCACGCCGTAGACCGCGATATAGCCAAGCAGCGTGAACAATGCCATGCCGCCAGTCAGCGAGGGCGTCAGGCCCTCGGCGTGGGTCATGATGCCGTAGACCAGCCAGGGCGCTCGCCCGGCCTCGGTGACGATCCAGCCAGCCAGCACCGCAATGAACGGGGTCACGCTCATGACCCTGAGCAGCTGCAGGAAGCCGCGATGCTCATAGACCCGGCCGCCGCGACGCAGCACCAACCCGGCCAGCGACACCGCGATCATCAGGAAGCCGAGGCCGACCATGACGCGGAAGGCCCAGAAGACGATGCTAACCGGCGGCTGCTCCTCCACCGCCACCTCGTTGAGGCCTGGTACTTCACCGTCCAGATCATGGGTCAGGATAAGGCTTGCCAGCTTGGGAATACCGACCTCGAAACGGTTTTCCTGGGCCTCCTGGTCGGGCAGCGCGAACAGCAGCAGCGGGACTCCTTCACGGGTTTCCCAGTTACCCTCCATCGCCGCCACCTTGGTGGGCTGGTATTCCAGGGTATTGAGGCCATGGAAATCGCCCATCAGCGCCTGGGCCGGCGTCAGGATCAGTAGCAGCCACAGGCACATCGACAGCGCGCGCTTGTTGGCGTCCACGTCGCGACCTTGCAGCAGATACCAGGCACTCACCCCGGCGACCACGAAGCCCCCGGTGATGAACGACGCCAGCGCCATGTGCCCGAAGCGGTACGGGAACGACGGATTGAAGATCGCCTCCATCCACGACACGACATAGAAGGAGTTGTCGGTAAACTCGACTCCCGCAGGCGTATGCATCCAGCTGTTGGCGGAGAGGATCCAGAAGGTCGAGATAAAGGTGCCGATGGCGACCATGATCGCGGCAAACAGATGGACCCCCTGGGGCACCTTGCCACGACCGAACAGCAGCACACCGAGGAAGGCAGCCTCGAGGAAGAAGGCGGTTACCACCTCGTAGCTGAGCACCGGTCCGAGGAAATTGGCGGCGGCCTGGGAAAAGTTGCTCCAGTTGGTCCCGAACTGGAACGACATCACGATACCCGACACCACCCCCATGCCGAACACCACCGCAAAGACCTTGGTCCAGAACACCGCCAGGCGCTCCCAGGCGGGGTTTTCGGTCTTGTAGAACAGGCCGTGCAGCAGTGCGATATACGACGCCAGGCCGATAGTGAAGACCGGAAAGATAGCGTGAAACGAGACAACAAAGGCAAACTGGATACGTGACAGGACGAGCGGATCAAGCTCCATCATCAAACTCCCTACGAAGACACTGACTCGGATCGCCGCAATCGATGCGAATGGGGGACGTTACGCCACCCTGTCTTGTCACTCGGGCCAGGCAGGCCGTTGCGCATTCCAATGCGACTGACGGGGCGTTGCAGACCTTAGCCTAGTCGCTAAGTATGCTGCTAACACCCATCGCCGGCATATCGTTTCACCGGAACCGTCATGTTACGTATAGGAGCAGTACAACTAAAGAATGATTCCCTGCTAACGGTGTGTCGCGTTGCCGCAGCCTAGATGATGGCGCGTCGCACCCTAGCCGATACCCACTCCGAGGCCAGTACCGTAACGAAGATCATCAGGAAGATTACGCTGACCTGGTTCCATGCCAGGCTGTTGATTGCCGCATTGAGCTGCAGGCCGATGCCACCTGCCCCAACCAGCCCCAGCACCGTCGACTCACGGATATTGATGTCCCAGCGATACACGCTGATCCCAGCGAAAGCCGGCATCACCTGGGGCAGCACGGCGTAGCTCATCACCTGCATGCGACTGGCGCCGGTGGCATTGATCGCCTCCACTGGGGTGGGGTGGATCTCTTCGATGGCTTCATACAACAGCTTGCCGACGAAGCCGATGGAGCGTAGTGCAATGGCGATGATCCCGGCGAGCACGCCTGGCCCGAGGATGGTGACCAGCAGCATCGCCCAGATCAGCGAGTTGATCGAGCGCGAGGAGACGATGACGACCAGTGCGGCACTACGCACCAGCGGATGCGGGCTGGTATTGCGCGCTGCCAGAAAGGCCACTGGAAAGGCCATGGCGATGCCCAGAAGCGTGCCCAGGGTGGCGATGTTGAGGGTATCCCACATCGGCTGCCACAGCCGGTGGGCGTAGCTCCACTGCGGCGGCAGCATGCGGCTGATCAGGTCGCTACCCTGGCGGCCGGCGTCCTCGACGAACACCCACATGGTATTGTCGGAAATCAGCTTCCAGCACAGCAGGAACAACGAGATCCCTGCCAGCCAGGCGAGATAGCCCAGCCACTGAGCGCGGCTAGTGCGCAGGCGCCAGATCGGTTCGCCCTGCTCATTGGTCGAAACAGGCATTGGGTATCCTCGGTTATTGAGTCCAGCGGCGAACGTGGCTTGAGCTGTACTCGCTCAGTAGCACGATGCCGATGATGATCAGCAGGATCGCCGCCGAGGTGTCGTACTCGTAGCGGCTTATCGAGGTATTCAGGGTCGCGCCGATGCCACCGGCACCGACGATGCCAATCACCGCCGACTCGCGGAAGTTGATGTCGAGCCGGTACATGGAGAGGCCGATCAGGCGCGGCATCACCTGAGGCTGTACCGCGTGGTTCATGGTCTGCAACCAACTGGCCCCAGTCGCTCGCACCGCCTCGACCTGACGCCAGTCGAGGTCTTCGATGTCTTCGGCGAGCAGCTTGGCCATGAAGCCGATGGTGGCAAACGCCAGGGTAATCATCCCCGCCAGCGGGCCGAACCCGAACATCACCACGAACAGGATGGCAATGATGACCTCCTGGAACGTGCGCGACACGGTGATGATGCCGCGACACAGCAGATACACCGGCAGCGGCGAGATATTACGCGCCGCGCCAAGCCCTACCGGGATCGCCAGCGCCACGCCGATCACCGTCGATGTCAGGGTCATGGTCAGGCTTTCCAGCAGGCCGTTGACGATATCGCCGCGTCGGCTGATGAAATCCGGCTGGGTGAAGGCGGCGAGGAAATTGAGCCCGCGGCTCATGCCCTCGGCGACTCGGTCCCAGTTGACGCTGATCGTGCTGAGTGCCAGCACCAGGTACAGCACCGCACCAATCACCATCAGCCAGCGCAGCCGCGCATCGCCGATCAGCGGCAGCCGCCGCCATTCGCCCTGCTCGGCCAGCCGTTCACGCGCAGCGTTCATCGCCCGCCTCCCATGGCCAGCGCCGGTGCCGGCGTTACCTGCACGGCACTGTCAGCGTCTTCTTCTTCGCCCTCTTCGTTGCCCCAATCCTCTTCGCCGTAGATGGTAGTGAGGATCTCCGCGTTGAGTTCGCCAGGCTTGCCGTCGAAGACGATCTCGCCGCCACGCAGCCCGACGATGCGGTCGGCAAACTGCCGCGCCAGGTTGACATCGTGGATGTTGATGATCGCTGCCAGGTCACGCTCCGCACACAGCTCGCGGATCAAGCGCATGATCTGGCGCGAGGTCTTGGGGTCGAGGCTTGCGGTAGGCTCATCGACCAGCAACAGGCGCGGGTCCTGCAGCAAGGCGCGGGCGATACCCACCCGCTGGCGCTGGCCGCCTGACAGCGCATCGGCGCGCTTATCCAGTGCATGCCCCAGGCCGACCCGCTCGAGCAACCGAAACGCCTCGATCACATCGGTCTTCGGGTAACGGCGCAGAAAGCTGCGCCAGAAACCGACGTAGCCGAGCCGCCCGGACAGCACGTTCTCCATCACCGTGAGGCGATCCACCAGCGCGTACTCCTGGAAGATCATCGCCATGGCCCGACGTGCCTGGCGCAGGCGCCCGCTCGAGAGCCCGGTGAGTTCGGTATCCTCGAGGTGAATGCTGCCACCGCTGGGCTCGACCAGCCGATTGACGCAGCGAATCAGGGTGCTCTTGCCGGCCCCCGAGGGGCCGATCAGCGCCATCACCTGGCCGCGGGGCAGCGACAGGTGGATGTCGTTCAAGGCCAGATCGCCGGTGGGATAGCGCTTGGTCACCGCGCGTAAGGTAAGCATCTGAGTATCTCCCGTCGCGACGTGCCGCCGGGAGATGTGCATCCCCCGGCGGCACGGCCGTCACGTCGTTGGCAGCGATCAGTCGCAGTCGTAGGTCACACCGTTGGCGTCGGCAATGGTACGAATCACCGCCCAGTGCTCTTGGTACGTAATCGGAATGAACTGCGACTCACCGGAGTTGGCGAACTCCTCCTCCAGCGCACTGCCCTCCCAGTCGAAGGTCTCGAACGCCTCAGCGACCCGCTCAACCAGCTCGGGGTGCAGGTTGTAGACATGGCCATAGGCGGTGGTAGGGAACGTCTCGGAGGTGTAGATGACGTCATAGTCACCCTCCTCGACCACGCCGCGGGCGATCATTCGGTTGCTCACCGAGTTGGCGATGGCCGCTGCGTCGTAGTCGGCATTGACCACGCCTAGAATGGAGTTGTCGTGGCTGCCGGAGAAAGCCGCTTCGAAGTCTTCATCGGCTTCGAGGCCATACTCCGAGCGCAGCAGCGCCGACGGTGCACGGAAGCCTGAATTGGAGGTCGGCGAGGTAAAGGCCAGGTTGCGACCCTCGAGGTCTTCGACACGCTCGATGCCGCTGCCCGGGTAGGTAATGATCTCCATCTCGTAGCCGAAGGAGCCATCGTCGGACGCCATCATGGTGAAAGGCACAAAGCCCGAGCAGTTGACGGCTACCGGTACGCCGCCGGTGTTGAAGCCCGCTACGTGCAGACGACCGGCGCGCATCGCTTCAAGCTGGGCGGAGTTGGACTGCACCGGGAAGAACTGCACCCGCTTGCCGGTGACCTCCTCCATATGCTCAAGAAAGCCCGCCCAGACTTCGGCATACACCGCCGGATCTTCTACCGGTGTATAGGCAAATACCAGCGTATCCGGATCCACCCACTGCGACTCATCGCTGGGCGCATCGGCGACCATGTCACCGTCGGCATCGCTGAAGCGCGGTGCCAGATCGGCGCTGGCCAGGCTGGAGCACAGCACCAGACCAGCGGCGCCAGTGCCAAGGAGAGTGCGATACATTGCATGGGGAAATGTCATGGGAGTGCCTCGTCGTCATGGGATCTACGAGGCACCACCCTAGGCGGCCAAGATGACAGCCAAGCAACTGTTCTATGGCAATTTGGCGACAGCCCGATGACGATCACACGGCCATGACGCTACTCACCAGATAGCCGGTATAGGCCACGAACAGCGCCAGCAGCGTCGCTCCCTCGTAGCGGTTGAGGCGTCCCGGCCGTCCACGCCAGCCCAGCGCGAAGAGCGCCAGTAGACCGGTCATCAGCGCCATGACCAGCCAGTCCCGCGCCAGTACCTCAGGGCCCGCCTCGATCGGCGTGATCACCCCGGCGAGGCCTACCACGGCCAGTGTATTGAACAGGTTGGAGCCCACCACGTTGCCCAGCACCAGGTCGTGCTCGCGGCGCCGCAGCGCACTGATCGATGACGCCAGTTCGGGCAGCGAGGTGCCCACCGCCACCACCGTCAGACCAATGATCAAGTCACTGACGCCGTAGGCCGCCGCTATCTCCACCGCCCCCCAGACCAGGATGCGCGAACTGACGATCAGCAGCGTCAGTCCCAGCAGGGTCCAAAGCACCCCACGCAGTAGCGACATCGACTGCTGCTCGAGACTCTCGGCGGTATCGCTGGCCAGGGCATCCTCGTTGCCACCTCGCTGGCGGCTGCGCCAGATACTGAAACCGATGAATAGGGCCAGCACCACCAGCAGAACGATCGACTCACCGCCGCTGATCACGCCGTCACGCAGCTGCCAGGCCGCCAGCAGCGTCACCCCGCCCAACAGCGGCAGCTCTTGCCGCAGCACTTGTGAATGAACCGCCAGCGGCGAGATCAACGCCACCAGCCCGAGGATCAGGCCAATATTGGTGATATTGGAGCCATAGGCATTGCCCAGCGCCAGCCCCGGGCTGCCTTCCAGCGACGCCAGCGCCGAGACCATCAGCTCCGGGGCCGAAGTGCCAAAGCCAATCACTAGCATGCCGATCAGCAACGGTGACAGCCCCAGGTGGCGCGAGGTCGCCACGGCGCCGTCGACGAAGCGTTCGGCGCTCCACACCAGAATCACCAGTCCAACCACTATCGCCACGACCGGCAGCCATATCGCCATATCCCGCTCCTTGCACTCGACTCGCGCGGTATTGCACGGAACATTCAATATTGAATGTTTAACTGTGGTGTAACAGACGGCATAATGCCATGGTGGGAGAACGAGATAGCACTTATTTAGTGACTCACCGTGCAATACTCGATCCACGCTCGATACGCCTGGCTGGTACCGCTGCCCATGACCGACACCACCCTCGACACCGCTCAGGAAACTCGCTCACCGCCCCGCTCGCGGCGGCGGCTGCGTGCCTGCCACGAGTGCGATCTGGTGGTGGCGCTACCGCCGTTGCGTGCCCGCGAGCGCGCCGACTGTCCACGCTGCGGTCACACCCTCAGCAAACGCCACTATCGCCCGGCCCAGCGCAGCATGGCGCTGGCCTGCAGTGCGCTGGTCGCGCTAATGATGGCGGTGAGTTTTCCGTTCATCAGCTTTCAGGTGGGCGGCATCGGCAACCGTATCGAGCTCTCCGAGACAGCCTCGACCATGCTCGGCTTTCACCAACCCGTCGTGGCCATTGCCGTGGCGCTGACCATCATCGTGCTGCCGGCGGTCTATCTGTGCGGCATGGTCTGGCTGCAATACGGCCTGTTACGCCGCCAGCCGCTACCCTTCAGCCGCGGCATCGCCCGTTCCCTATCGCACCTGCATCCGTGGATGATGGCCGATGTCTTCATCATTGGTGCCCTGGTCAGCCTGATCAAGGTTGCCGGCATGGCGCAGATTGAATTCGGCATGGCGTTCTGGGCGTTCTGCGCCTTCGCCATCCTGCTGCTCTACACGACCCAGTCGGTGGACGCCGACTGGATGTGGTTCTCGTTGGCCGGTGAACCGCTGGCACCACGCGGCGTACGAACCGGTGAGACCGCTGCACCACAGAAGGTTACCGGCTGTCCGACTTGCGGTCTGATCAATCGCCTGACCGCCGACGGTCATGGCCAGTGCCGGCGCTGCGGTGAGCGCCTTCACGCCCGGCTCCCGCACAGCCTGCAGCGCACCTGGGCGCTGCTGGCTGCCTCGGTGGTGATGTACATCCCTGCCAACGTCTACCCGATCATGACCACCACCACCATGGGCAACACATCGCAGTCGACGATCATCGGCGGCGTGGTAGAGCTGTGGCAGATGGGCGACTGGCCGGTCGCCACGGTGATCTTCGTGGCCAGCGTGATCGTGCCGGTCGGCAAGATACTGGCCCTGGCCTGGCTGTGCCTGATGATCAATCGCAGTGATGAACTGAGCAACGCCACCCGCACCGTGCTGTACCGCATCACGGAATTCATCGGCCGCTGGTCGATGATTGACGTGTTCGTGGTTGCCATGCTGGTGGCCCTGATCCGCGCCGGTGCCTTGATGTCGATCACGCCCGGCCCTGCTGCCCTGGCCTTCGGTGCCGTGGTGGTACTCACCATGCTCGCCGCCATGACCTTCGATCCGCGCCTCATCTGGGACGACCCGGCCGGGCACGCTGATGCCACCACCGAGCCCGATGCTCGAGGAACCGCCTGATGCCCGAAGACCGCCCTGCTGCCCCTGTCCACAAGGCCAAGCGACGCCGCCAGGCGCGCCTGTCGCCGATCTGGATCGTGCCCATCGTGGCCGTACTGATCGGCCTGTGGCTGGCGTATGACAACTACCTGCAGCGCGGCACCCAGATCACCCTGGTGATGGACAACGCCGAGGGCATCGAGGCCGGCAGCACCCTGATCAAGACCCGCAACGTCGAGATCGGCCGAGTCGAGCGCGTCGGCCTCTCGGACGATCTGCGCAGCACCGAGATCATCGCGCGCATCAGCCCCGACGCCGAGCGCATGCTGGTCGACGACACGCAATTCTGGGTGGTCAAGCCGCGAATCGGCCGCGAGGGCATAAGCGGCCTCGGCACCGTATTGTCCGGCGCCTATATACAGCTTCAACCGGGCAGCAGCGAGTCGCCGCGCCGCGAATTCGAGGTGCTCGATCAGCCGCCAGTAGCGTCCCAGGATGCCGAAGGCATCCGCATCAATCTGGTCAGTCAATTGGGCAACTCGCTGAGGGTCGGCGATCCGGTCACCTATCAGGGCTATACCGTCGGCCGTGTGGAAACGACCGAGTTCGACGCCACCAACCGCCAGATGCGGCAGCGACTGTTCATCGAGAGCCCCTACGATGTGCTGGTCACCGAGAGCACGCGCTTCTGGTCGGCCAGCGGTATCGACCTGCGGCTCGACTCGGAGGGTGTACGCGTCAACGTCGAATCCTTCGAGGCGCTGCTCGGTGGCGGCGTGACCTTCGGCGTGCCCGAAGACGTACCACTCGGCCCGATGGTCGCACCGGATACTACCTTCAACCTCTATGCCGACGAGGACAGCGCCCAGCAGGGCAGCTTCAACCGCTATCTGGAGTACGTGCTGCTGATCGACGGCACCGTACGCGGCCTGTCGCGCGGCGCCCCCGTGGAATTCCGCGGGGTACGCATCGGCACCGTAGCCAGCGTGCCGTGGAACTTCAGCGCCACCCAGCCGGAGGGCCGCGAAGGGTTCGCGATTCCGGTGCTGGTGCGCATCGAGCCGCAGCGCCTCGCCAATGATGATGACAACGGCAGCTTCGACCTGACCGAGTGGGAAGAACGCTTCGAGCGGCTGTTCGGCATTGGACTGCGCGCCTCGCTCAAGACCGGTAACCTGCTCACCGGGGCGATGTTCGTTGACCTCAATTTCCAGCGCGATCTGGAAGGCGAGTATGTGGCCGAGGTGTTCGAAGAACGCCGCGTCTTCCCCACCACCTCAGGCGGATTCGCCCAGATCGAGGCCCAGGTCACCAACCTGCTCGACAAGCTGAATAACCTCGAGATCGAGCCCATTCTCAGCGGCCTGGATCGCAACCTGGCACAGTCTGAGGCAATGCTCGAAGAGGTACGCGAGTTGACCGGCACCTTCCAGGCCATTGTCGACGACCCGGCCACCCGCGAGATGCCGGACAACCTCAACCGCAGCTTGATCGAGCTACGCGAGACGCTCTCTGGGCTGTCACCCGAGTCGGACGCCTACCGCGAGCTGACCGGCGCCATGCAGCGGCTCGAGCGCTTGATGCGCGACCTGCAGCCGGCGGCGCGCACCATCAGCGAGCAACCCAGTGCGCTGATCTTCGACCGTCGCGGCGGCGATGATCCAGAGCCACGAGCGCCCCGCGACTAGGTGAAAAATCGCGCCGGATAGACCATCATGGCGCTCATCGGCACGGCCCCGGCCGTGCCGCCCGACACGGAGATTACGACGTGCTGCACTTTCGCTCATGCGATCGCTCGCCCTCGTTCGGCCCACGTTGGCCTGGCGTCGGTGTGCTGCTGTTGGCCCTCACCCTGCTGGCCGGCTGCGCCAGCGGTGGTGGTGTCAGCGCTCAGCGCTACAGCCTCCCGGAGGGCGTCCAGCCCAACCAGGTCAGCCGCAGCGACGCTCCCAGCCAGCGGCTGGTGGTATCAAGGATACGAGTCACCGACTACCTCGATGCCGAGGGCATCGTCATGCAGCTCGACGACATCACCCTCAATCGCGCCCGCCAGCACCTGTGGGCCGAGGATCTGTCGCGCCAGCTACAGCGAGGGTTGCGCCAGCGACTCGCCGAGCGTCTCCCCGATACCCAGGTCGTCGGCGACGACAGCCGCCGCGACGGCGCCCATGAACTGCGGCTCGATGTCACCCACTTCCAGGGCCGTTACGACGGCCAGGCCATCGCCCGCGGCGAGTGGCAACTGCGCGATGCCAGCGGTGAGATCATCGCCCTGGAGCCATTTGCCGCCGCCACCACCCTCGACGCCGACGGATACCCGGCGTTGGTACGCGCGCTGGGCCTCAGTTGGGACGCAGTGGCTGATCAACTCGCCGACCGTCTGCAGGAATTGCGCTAGGCTGTTGAGGTGTTCACCCCGCCTAAGGACTCATGACATGGACGATCAGCGCCAACAGCAGCATGCTCTGGCCCTTGACCTCAAGGCCCACGCCGAGCGTGTCGAACATGCCCTTACCCAGGTGATCGACGGCCAGGATGCCACCGAGAAGCGCGCCCTGTTGGGCCAGGCACTCGAAGATCTCGTCGCCCTCGAAGCCCTGACCGAGGCGCACCCCGAGATTCAGCTGCCGCCGCTGACGCGGATCCGCCAAGGCATGGCCAGCCTGGCGCTGATGCTCTATCGACAGGGCGCCTGCGACGGCTTGAGCGAGGATCAGCAGCACGCCTTCCTCGACGCCCACGCCGCACCGCTCACCGAGGTGGACGGCGTGGGCACGGTGACCGCCCGTCGCCTGCTGCTGGCCGGGGTAACCAGCGTGGAAACGCTGCGCGCCCTGTCACGCGAGCAACTCGACGCCATACCCGGCATTACCAACGCCACTCTGGCGCGCCTGCAAGCCGGTCTTAGTCAGTAAAGGATGCACTGCCCCTAAGCGAAGGGCGCCGGGGACAGGCCGGAGAAGAGGTTTGCGCCATGGGTGAGGAGCATGCCTCCGAACGGGCTGGCCATGGATGGCCAGCCCCGGTCCTGCAAGCGGAGCAGGATGCGGGAGCGTAGCAGGGCGCAAGGTAGCGCCCAGGGACGGGTTTACAGCGCCTCCTCGCAGGCCTGTCGACGGATCAGCCCGAGCGGTACCGTCCACCTGTAGTGGCAAACCAATCCTTTAGTGCAAGAGGGGGCGATGTCTGTCATCATACTGCGCTGCGGCACTTCACGGTCCCCTCTTGCCGCGCCTGTCATCGTTTTTTCTCACGTCGTGATCCGGGACTCACGCCTCTTTCACTCAACAGAGGCGAGCGGTCATGTCGTGCTATCCGGAGTTTGCATGAGCTTTTCCGATCTCGGCTTACGGGCCGAACTGCTGCGCGCTGTCGACGAACAGGGCTATACCACCCCCACCCCGATTCAGCTCAAGGCGATCCCTGCGGTCCTGCAAGGCGGCGACCTGCTCGCCAGCGCCCAGACCGGCACCGGCAAGACCGCTGGCTTCACCCTGCCACTGCTGCAGCGCCTCGCCGACGGACCGCGTCCCAAGCCGCGCCAGATCCGCGCTTTGGTACTGACCCCGACCCGAGAGCTGGCCGCGCAGATCGGCGAGAACGTCACCGGTTACGGCCGCTACCTCAAGCTGCGCTCCCACGTGATCTTCGGCGGTGTCGGCCAGCAACCCCAAGTCGACGCCATCCGCGGCGGCCTGGACATCCTGGTGGCGACCCCCGGGCGGCTGCTCGACCTGCACCAGCAGAAGCATGTCGATCTTTCCCAGGTCGAAACCCTGGTGCTCGACGAAGCCGATCGCATGCTCGACATGGGCTTTATCCACGACATCAAGAAGATCCTGCGTGTGCTCCCCCAGCAGCGCCAGAACCTGCTGTTCTCGGCGACTTTCTCCGACGAGATCCAGCGCCTGGCCGGCGGCCTGCTTAACAACCCCGCGATGATCGAAGTGGCTCGCCGCAACACGACTGCCGAGCTGGTCGACCAGGCCGTCTACAAGGTCGACCGCGACAAGAAGCGCGAGCTGCTGGCCCACCTGATCAGCACGCAACAGTGGTATCAGGTGCTGGTCTTTACGCGTACCAAGCACGGTGCCAACCGCCTGGCCGAGCAGCTCTCCAAGCAGAACATTCCGGCCATGGCGATTCACGGCAACAAGAGCCAGTCGGCCCGCACCAAGGCACTGACCTCCTTCAAGTCGGGTGACCTGCAGGTCCTGGTCGCCACCGATATCGCCGCTCGCGGCCTGGATATCAGCGAGCTGCCCCATGTGGTCAACTTCGAGCTGCCCAACGTCGCCGAAGACTACGTGCACCGCATCGGCCGTACCGGCCGCGCCGGCAGCGAAGGCAAGGCGGTATCACTGGTCTGCGTCGATGAACACGGCCTGCTCAAGGGCATCGAGCGGTTGATCAAGCGCGATCTCGAGAAGCACATCGAGCCCGGCTTCGAACCCGACCCCAATGCCAAGCCCGAGCCGATCGAGAACGGCCGCCGCGGCCAGCAGAAGCGTGGTGGCAGTGGCAATGGCCGCGGTAACGGCGGAGGCCAGCGCGCCAGCGGCAACCGCAGCGAACAGCCTCGACGCAGCAGTGACGACAACCGTGCGCCGCGCCGTCGGCGCCGCGGCGGACGGTCGCAGCAAGCCTGAATGGGCTCGCCTCATCGCTGGCAAGGCCACCCCATCGGGGTGGCCTTGCAGGCCGCGGGAACAACCCGCGGCATTGATCAATACTCGTCTTTCGCTTACATGTTGGCTGCCCTTGCCGTCAGCGAGGTTCGTCTGTGACAACCGTCAACCCGCCCCAGCCCGATACGCCGCTGACCTGCGAAATGCTCAAGCCTCTGCTCGATCATCTCAGCGATGGCCTTGCGCTCTGCGACCTCAACGATACCGTGCTCTATGCCAATCATGTCGCGCAGCGACTGTTGGGCAATGATGTTATCGGCAATGGCCTCGCCAACCAGCTGATCGATGATCAGCCCGGCACGCAGATCGCCATCCACACCGGCGTGCATCTGGATATCACTGAACTGCCCGCCATGTTGGGGCTGCGCGTCTACCTGCTGCGCGATCAGGGCTCACGCATCAGCGCCGAACAAGCCCTGGCCCGGCTACGGGGGCTAGTCGAAGCCTGGCCAGACGCCGTGCTGTTCTGTGATGCCGAAGACCTGGCAATCAGCGACGCCAACCGCGCGGCGCGCGACTTGCTGGAAGACGATAATCATCGACTGACCCACGAGCAGCTGCCGCAGATCTTCTCTGCCAGTGACGCCGAACGGCTGCAGAAATTTCTCCGTCAGGATCTGCTGTCTCGCCGCGGTGCACTGCGACGCGAGCTGCTACTGCGCAATGCCGTGCCCGTCGAAGTCACCCTGATTCGGCTCGACGAACACCAGGCCCAGGGCCGACTGACGCTGATGGCAATGCTGCGTGATCGCTCGCACTATCTCGGCAAGCTGCGCGCCGTGGAACACAAGCTGGCCAAGGCACAGTCGTTGATCGGCCGCGATAGCCTCACTGGACTGCACAACCGCTATGGCTTCGACAGCGCAATGGAGGAATTCATCGATGCCGGTGCCAACGGCCGCGAGTTCGCGCTGTTGATCGGCGACATCGACCATTTCAAGCAAATCAACGACCGCCATGGACACCAGGTTGGCGATGAAGCGCTGCAGAAGGTTGCCCAGCGCATCCGCGATCAACTGCGTGACGATGATCTGGTGGCCCGCTATGGCGGTGAGGAGTTCTGCATACTGGTGGTATGTGGTGGCAACAAGCTGGGCGAGATTGCCGAGCGCATCCGCCATGCCGTGGCCAGTGAGCCGTTGACCCTCGATAACGGCATTCAGCTACCGCTCACTCTGAGCCTGGGCGCCTGCCAGTATGAACCCGGCATCAATGGTGAGGCCTTGTTCGAGCGTGCTGACGACGCACTTTATGCGGCCAAGGAGGCCGGTCGCAATCAGGCCGTGATATTTCAGAACACCTAGCCAAATTGTCAGCTTCAGCGGCGGCGAGTACTATCCATCTCATCCCCCCGGATGAGAAAAAGGCATACCAGCCCGCCCCGGGGCCATGACAGGAAAGAACGCAGGGAACTCCAGTGCCATTAACCAGCGATACCTCTCAGGCAAGCGCCGACGCCCGCGCAGACGACGGCTATAGCATTGCACTGCAGCCGATCTGCGACGCCGACTTCCAGCACGTCGGCGATGAATTGCTCTATCGCGCCAGCGCAAGCGACGCACAAGCCGCCGTCAGCGATCCGCTCCTGGCCACCGCCCGGGCCAGCAGCATGGCCATCTACGAGATCGGGCTAGATAAGCTGATTGGCGATCGGCTGCTGTTTCTCAAGGTATCCAGGGAGTGGCTCGAACGCCCGGAACTGCTGCCGTTTCCCGCCAATAACGTGGTCATCGAAGTGCTCGACGACGGCACGCCGCTCGACGACCTGGCCGGCGCGCTGGCATTGATCAAGCAGCGCGGCTATCGCCTGGCCCTGGATGCCAGTGCCGTGTTGCAAGGCGACGTCGAGACACTGAGTCGCATGGCTGACATCATCAAGCTGCGCGTCGACGAGGGTATCGACTCGGCCCAGCTCGAGATCTTTCGCGACGCCGGCTGCCAACTGCTGGCTCAGCGGCTCGAAACCCGCGACGACGTCGAGGCAGCCGGTAAAGCCGGCTGTGCGCTGCTGCAAGGGTTCTTCTTCGCCCAGCCGAGCAATGTCGCTCCCCCCACAGCGAACCGCCGCAGCAACCCGAGCATCCAGATCAAGCTGATTCGGGAACTGTACCGCGAGATGGTCAATATCGATCGGCTGGCCGACATGATCGCTCAAGATCCGCATCTCTATCTGATCGTCATCAAGCGCGCCAACTCCAGCTACTACGCCCAGACCGGCGGCAGCAGCCTGCGCCGCAGCCTGCACGTACTCGGCATCAATGAGCTGCGCACACTGGTAGCCACGGTGATGCTGGCCCAGAACGGCCCGGTCTCGCGACTCACGCTCAAGCATGCACTGACCCGCGCGACCATGTGCAAGCGGCTGGCCGAGCCTTTCTCCCGGCTCGATCCGGAAGACGCCTTCACTACCGGCTTGTTCTCGCTGATGGACAACATGCTGGGGGTCGACATGGCCGACCTGCTCGCCGAGGTAGAGCTCAACGCGACGATCAGCACCGCCATCAGCGCTGGCAGTGGCCAACTCGGCGCGATTCTGACCATCGCGCGCGACTACCAGGCATTCGTCGCCCTTGATGACGTCGAGCAGGCGCGTCAGGCGATACCCCCCAATGCCCAACTGCGCGCCGCCTACCTGGGGGCAGTGCAAGAGACACAGGCGCTGATGAGCAGCCTGCAGGAGGATGGGTAGCGACAGAAGCCTGTCGCGTCTAGGTGAGACGCGCGCGTAGCCGGGTCACCGCCTGGCTATGCAACTGGCATACCCGCGATTCGCTGACCCCGAGTACCGCGCCGATCTCCTTGAGATTGAGCTCCTCCTGATAGTAGAGCCCCAGCAGCAGTTTCTCACGTTCGGGTAACTGCTCGATGGCATCCACCAGGCGCTGGCGCTGCTCGCCGTCGACCAGGGCGGCAAACGGCGACGGCGGGGCACCCTCACCGTTGCCCGGCTCGACACCCTCCGCTACCAGTTCCTCATAGGGCAGCAGCTGGCCGCCGTTGGCGTCTCCCAACTGCTGATGGTAGTCGGCCAGCTCGATGCCCAGCTCATCGGCGATCTCCTGCTCGTCGGCGGCACGCCCCAGGCGCTGCTCGGCACGCCGCACCGCCTCGTCCAGCGCCCGCGCGTTGCGTCGCACGCTGCGCGGCACCCAGTCACGGCTGCGCAGCTCATCGATCATCGCACCGCGAATGCGCTGGCTGGCATAGGTGGCAAAGCTCGCCCCCTGCCCCGCATCGAAACGGTTCAAGCAGTCGAGCAGACCGACCATGCCGGCCTGAATCAGGTCGTCGAGTTCGACGCTGGCCGGCAGCTTGACCTGCAGCGCCAGTGCCTGACGGCGCACCAGCGGCAGATACTGCTCCAGCAGTGCGCCTTGGTCGATCTTGCCCTTTGCCGTATACATCGCTGTCGTTGCGACCTCAGTCACCTGGAAATCGGATCCTGCCTCGGAGGCATTCTCATCACCCTGGCATTATCACGCGCGGGCAACGACTGCCATGCTGCGAATAGCCTCACTGGCCGACGGTTTTTTGCGCCTTTGGGTCGGCTACCTGGCGATGGTCGACGATCACCTGCAGGCCGCTGACCTGCACCGGCCGAGCGCCCTGCCCTAGCCGAAAGCGAAAGTGCAGCGGCTCGGTCGCTGACAGTCCCGCCAGCGCCTCGCTGCGCCCGCGGTGGCCAGCGAGCTGCTGGCAGCGCTGAGGATGGCATAGCCACGCCGTCACCTGCGCGCCCGGTGGCGTCGTGTACTGCCAACTCACACTGGCAACCTGCGCCCCGGCCGGGGCCGCTGCACCGAGCGCCTGACTGTAACGGTCGCGGCCGGGTACCGCCACGCGCACACTTTCCGCCTGAGCGATCCAGCTGCCGGATACGCCAGGCGGCTCGGCCAGCGCTGGGGAGCCAGTGGCGAGCAGCAATAGCCATGTCATCAATACGTACCGCGGCATCATCGCTGCCCCTCCGCGCCCTGCTGACGCACCATCAGCAGACGAATACCGAGAAACTCGGCGGCGGCCTGGCGCAGGTTATTGAGCAAGCCTCGCGACACGCCCAGGCGTGGATGCAGCACCAGCAGGCAACTCGGGCCGCCGCGCTCGGCGAGCTGCCTGAGCAGACGATAGCTGCGCCGAAAGGCCTCGGGGTCACTATCCACCCAAAGCGCCCAGCGTGTCTGCTGAGCCGCCAGAGTGCTCAGGTGGGGGCTTTCCACCCTGAGCGGCACCACCCGCCAGGCACCAGGATCCCCGACCCAGACCTGGCCACTGTCGCACCAGGCCTGAAGCAGACGATAGACCCGGGCGGTGTCGTCACCGGGTAGCCCCAGTACCATCAACGCGCGGCTGGCCTCGGAGGAACCCGCTGCAGAGGCTCGCGCCTCGGGCGGCCGTGGCGCTTCGCCACGGTGTTCATCCGTCCCAGACGCTGCCACGACATGCTCGTCGGCCCACTCTCGCAGCCCCGCGGCCTGATCCTTGAACGGCATGCTCGACATCTCAGGCGGCCACCTCGCGGAAGACATCCCGCGCCGTGAACAGGTGGATCAGCGCATCCAACAGCGTCGACGCCTGGCGGCTGCGCTGGCTACCCAACAGCGCCAGCAGTTGGGCACGCACGTCCATGGCCCATTCGTCATCGTCATGCGCCAGGCTTAGCGCGACATTAGCCAGGCCATGGGCGAGCTGCAGACGCAGCTCGGCATCGCCGCCATCGAAGCCGGCATCGGCCAGTCCCTGCCAGGCGCGACGCGTCAGCGCCGGCAACTCGGCCAGCAGCAGCTGCCGGGCGATCAACCGCCGGGATTCATCGTCCCCCGCCTCAGGCGCCAGCCAGTAGCGCCGTGTCAAGCGCCTGCCGCTATCAAGGTCGACCGGCACGGCGGTCAGCAACGAAAGCGGCGGCGCGTCGTTATTGCCGCGAGCCGCGGCATGCCTAACTGACAGGCGATGCAGCGCCAGCGTGAGCCGACGCCCCTGGTAACGACAGCCAATGTCACTGTCATGTGTCGCCAGCGTCGCCAGCTCGGCCAACGGCAACCGCTGGCCGTCCAGCTCGACGCGCTGGTTGGGCTTGGCCGCCGCCAGCCACGGCAGCTGCCAGGCGCTGAGCCAAGCCAGCGCTGGCGACGACGGCATCGCGGCCAGCACATGAGCCTCGGGCCCCAGCTGCTGGGCGCTCCACTCAAGGCGCTCGACGTCCCCGGAGGGCAGCCGCTGCACCTGCCAGCCGCTGGCCAACAGCCGTCCCTCACCGCTGACCGCGCCGCAGGGTAACCGCCAATCGCAGCCATTGACCCGCTGCCCCCCCCACAGCAGCGTCAAGCCACCTCGGTCGCCGGTCTCGCGAGCCGCAGCCAGCTGGGCGCCGTGCATGCCATCCAGGGCGGCACGTTGCCGTGCCAGCGGCTGGCCAGCCAACTGCCAGGCCCCTTCCACCAGCGCGAAGCCGGGCTGGTTGGCACGCAGCGTGTCGAGCGCCGCACGCAAGGCACGCCCCTGGCCGAGCAAGCCCCGCGACAGCGCCGTGAGACGCTTCTGGCCGCTCGGCACCGGCTCACGCAGGGCGCTGAACTCAGGCGTGAACGGGGAATCGTCCTCGACCCGCAGCGCCTCGCTCACCAGTGAGGTGGCATCGGCCAGGCTCAGATCCTCCGGCACCTGCTGCCCATGCGACACATAGTGCAGGCGCAGCCCGTGACGAATCACGCTATCCAGCAGCGGCCCGAGACGCGCCGACTCATCGCGCTTGGTCAGAATGCAGTCATCGAGGCGGTTATTGGCCGCCCGCGCCGCCTGACGGTAGCTGAGGATGACGTCTTCCAGGGTGTCGCCGTGGCTGGCAGCATTGAGCAGCAGCAGCAGCCGTACGCGTCGGCCGCTGGCGGAGAGCTGCTCGATCTGGCGTACCAAGCGCTGGTCGCGCTGGCTCATGCCTACGGTGTCGATGATCACCAGCCGCTTGTCGGCGAGCCGTGCCAGGGTCTCGTCGAGGGCCGCCTCGGCGTCCTGGGCGTACACGTCGACACCCAGCAGCCGGGCATAGATGCGCAGCTGTTCATGGGCGCCGATCCGGTAGCTGTCGGTGGTCACCAGGGCCACGCCGTCGCTGCCGTGACGCATCACATAGCGGGCCGCCAGCTTGGCGGTCGTCGTGGTCTTGCCCACCCCGGTCGGCCCGACCAGGGCAATGACTCCCCCCTCATCGAACAGCGCCGCCTCGTCGCGGGGCACGCTGAGGCGTGCCGCCAGCTGGCGAGCCAGCCAGGCGTCCTGGGCGTCGCTATCGGTAGCCGCGTCAAGCTCGGCCGGCAGCTCGGCCAGCAGTTCGGCTGACAGGCGTGGGCCAACTCCGGCCGACCACAGGCGCTGATGCAGCCGCGCCAGGGGATCGTGATCGCCGTGTCGTTCGCGCTGTTGGCGCCCCAGCATGTCACGCATTTCCTGCATTTCCCCGAGCAGGCGCTCGCTGAGGGCCGCAAAATCTGGCTGAGCGGGCGCTGCAGGCTGCTCGGCAGGACGAGCGGGCGGCTCGGGTTGACGCGGCGGAGGCGTCCGCGCCACCGCCTGGCTGGCGTAGGCCCTAGCCTGTCGCGACGCATCGGCGGCGGAGCGCAGTCCCGTCGCTGACTCGCCGGACGGCGTCTCGGCGGGAGCCGACCTCGTCTGCTCGGTGGTGGTCATCCTGCCATGAGCATCGTCGGCTAGCGCCAGGATCTCGACCCCACCCTCGACGTTACGATTGGAGAGTATCAGGGCGTCGTCACCCAGCGCAGCGCGCACTTGGCGCATCGCCTCGCGGCTGTTGGCGCCGAGAAAGCGTTGAACACTCATTGCATGTCCCTCACTCGCTTGAATTCACTGACAGGGGCGATCGCCTGGTTCATCCACGCGCCCCCACCGTGCTGGTCACCCGTAGGGTGCGGTCATCGGGAATTTCCGCTTGAGACAGCACTGCCAGGTGGCGCAAGCGGCGTCGCAGAAAGCGCGACAGCACTGCACGCAAGCTGTGCTGCACGACCAGTACCGGCGGTTCACCGGCCATTTCCTGCCGACTCAACGCCTGCTCGGCCTCGCTCATCAGGGTGTCGGCAAGCCCCGGCTCGAGGGCCCCGCCGTTGTTCATGGCCTGCATCAGCACCTGCTCCAGATTGGCATCCAGACCGATCACGTGCAGTTCCTCGCTGCCGGGGAACCACTGCTGGGTGATCGAGCGACCCAGCGCCACGCGTACCACTTCGGTGAGGCTAGCCGCATCGCTCTGCTGACCGGCATGCTCGGCCAGGGTGTCGAGGATGGTGCGCATATCGCGAATCGACACCTCTTCGTCGAGCAGATTCTGCAGCAGTCGCTGCAGGGTGGTGAGCGTAATCGCCTTGGGTACCACGTCTTCGACCAGCGCCTTGTTGTCTTCCCCGAGCTTGTCCAGCAGCTGCTGCACCTCGCCGCGACCCAACATTTCGCTGGCGTGGCGATGCAGCAGGTGGTTGAGGTGGGTAGCCACCACGGTGCCGGCATCGACCACGGTATAGCCATATACCTGAGCATGTTCGCGCTGCGCCGTATCGATCCACACCGCCGGCAGGCCGAAAGCCGGGTCGGTGGTCGCCGTGCCCTCGACGTGTCCCGACACCTGGCCGGGGTCAATGGCCAGCCACTTGCCCGGGTAGGCGTCGCCACGCCCCACTTCCACGCCCTTGAGCGAGATCACGTAGGTGTTGGGACCGAGCTCCAGATTGTCGCGGATGTGCACCACCGCCGGCAGGAAGCCAACATCCTGGGCAAACTTCTTGCGCACGCTCTTGATGCGGCCCAACAGTTCGCCCTGCTGGCGGTGGTCGACCAGCGGAATCAGCCGATGGCCAACCTCCAGCCCCAGCGTATCGACCAGCTGTACATCGTCCCAGCTGGCTTCCGGTGCCTCGGGCGGCGGTGGCGGTTCGGCGCTGATCTCCTGTTCGGCCATGGCGCTCTCCTCACGGCGCATCAGCCACCAGGCCAGGCCGCCAAGCAGCGCGGTGAAGAACAGGAACACGAAGTTGGGCATCCCCGGCACCATGCCCAGCATGCCCATCACACAGGCCGCCAGAATCAGCACCTGGGGATTGACGAACAGCTGGCTGATCATCTGCTGCCCGACATCTTCATCGGTCGTGACCCGCGATACCGTCACCCCTGCCGCCGTCGAGATCACCAGTGCCGGGATCTGCGCCACCAGACCATCGCCGATGGTCATCAGGGTATAGGTGCGGGCGGCATCGCCGAAGCCCATGCCGTGCTGCAACATGCCGATCAGCAGGCCACCGATGATATTGACCACCATGATCACCAGACCCGCCATGGCATCGCCACGTACGAACTTGCTGGCACCGTCCATGGAGCCGTAGAAATCCGCCTCCTGAGCCACTTCGGCGCGTCGTTTGCGCGCATCGTCTTCGCCGATCAGGCCAGCATTGAGGTCGGCATCGATCGCCATCTGCTTGCCGGGCATGGCGTCGAGCATGAAGCGTGCGCCGACCTCGGCAATCCGCCCGGCACCCTTGGTAATGACCATGAAATTGATGATCACCAGGATCAGGAACACCACCAGGCCAACCGCGAAATTGCCGCCAACCAGGAACTGCCCGAAGGCCTCGATCACCTTGCCCGCCGAATCGCCTCCGCCATGGCCCTCCATCAGGATGATCCGGGTCGAGGCCACGTTCAGCGACAGCCGCAGCAGCGTCGTGAACAGCAGAATCGCCGGGAAAGCGGCGAAATCCAGCGGCTTCTGGGTAAACATGCTGACCAGCAGCACCATCACCGCCAACGCGATATTGAAGGTGAAGAACATATCCAGCGCGAACGGCGGCAGCGGCAGGATCATCATCGACAGGATCATGAGGATCAGGATCGGGCCGGCCAGCAGTTTCATGCGCACGTCGCCCATCCAGTCGCGACGGCCCAGCAGATCAGTCAGCGCTCTCATCGAGGCTCCTCGGTAGCATCATTCTCTCCAGACGCCGCACCACCGGGTGCCTTGGCGTCGAGTTCGGCCGGGACCGGCAGGTCACTGGGCGTATCGGGCATCTCTTCCACCCCGTCATGGGCACGCTTGAGGCGGAAGGCCCAAGCCAGGACTTCCGCCACGGCGGTATACAGCTCAGCCGGAATCTCACGGTCCAGGTCGACATGGTGATACAGCGCCCGCGCCAGCGGCGGCGCCTCCAGCAGCGGCACACCGTGCTCCTGGCCAAGCTCGCGGATCCGGCCGGCCACCGCATCGGCGCCCTTGGCCACCACCCGCGGCGCCGACATCAGTCCATCGTCGTAGCTCAGTGCCACGGCATAATGCGTCGGGTTTGTGACAATCACGTCGGCCTCGGGCACCTTGCTCATCATGCGGTTGCGCGCCATCGACTGCTGCTGCGAGCGAATCCGCGCCTTGAGGTGAGGGTCGCCTTCCGACTCCTTGTGCTCGCGCTTGACCTCATCCTTGCTCATGCGCAGCTTCTTGGCATGGCTCCACAGCTGGTACGGCACATCGATCAGGATCACCACCATCAACGCCAAGATGGCCAACCCACAAGCCAACGCCGCCAACTGCATGGCACTGGCCAGGGCCTGCTGAATCGGCTGATCCATAAGACTCAGATAGCGACCGCGGTTGGTATACAGGAAGGTCAATGCCACACCGCCCACCAAGACCGACTTGGCGATCGCCTTGAGCAGCTCGATCACCGCCTGGACGCCAAACATCCGCTTCAACCCTTTTAGCGGATTGAGCTTCGACAGCTTCGGCTGCAGTGACTTGGCGGAAATCAGCCAGCCCCCCAGCATCGCCGGGGCCACCAGTGCCACCAGCATCAGCAGCAGGAACAGCGGCAGCATGGTCAACAGGGTGTGCTGGCCGATGTTGAAGATGTGCGTCAGCATCGGCATCACCTCGAAGGCGTGTCGACGCTCGAACAGGAACGCCTGCTCCATGGCCAGGCCCAGCTGGTCATAGAGCATCGCCCCCATGGTATACAGGCCGATCACCCCACCCAGCAGCAGCATGAAGGTGGTCAACTCACGGGAACGCGCGACCTGGCCATCGTCGCGAGCCTTCTGCAGGCGTCGCGGCGTGGCTTCTTCGGTCTTTTCCTGATCGCTGCTCTGGTCGGCCATGGCGCGTGGGCGTCTTCACGAAGCTGAGGGGTGGACGCTGGCCATTGTCGAGAAAGGTAGGCAAGGGTGATACGCCAAAAAGCGCGGCGAATCGTGGCTTTATTCACGACTACCGCGCTGTGGGCGCTATCTGAAGGGGAATATCTAGTGTCAGTCTAAAAACCGAGGTCGTCCAGAAGATCGTCGACCTGATCCTGGGAACTGACCACGTCGGTCCCTTCCGGCTTGATCTGCGGGCCGTTGAGCAGCGTCTCCTCGCGTTTCTTGGCATCCGCTTCCCACTGTCCATCGGCTCGGCGCTGCAGCTTCTCGCGCTCTTCGCCTGCGGGTACGCTATCGAGCAGCACCTGTACCAGCTGATGTTCGATCTCACGGATCATCTCCATCATCTTCTTGATGACCTGGCCGGTGAGATCCTGGAAATCCTGCGCCATCATGATTTCCATCAGCTCGGCGTTGGTGGCCTGGGTCTGGGCCGGCACCTTGCCCAGATAGCTGCGGGTTTCCTTGACCAGTAGCTTGGCCTCATCGAGCTCCATGGGATTCTCGAACCATGCCTGCCACTGCTTGTCGAGCGCTTCGGCCTGTTCGCCCAGTGCATCCTGAATCGGCTGGGCACGGTCGATGGCATTCAGGGCGCGATCCGCGGCCTGTTCGGTCATCGTCGCCACATAGCTCAGGCGGTCCCGGGCATCGGGGATCGCCTCGGCGGCGCGCTCGATCTCCTTGTCCAGGCCCAGCTCGCGCATGCTTTCGCGCAGCATTCGGGTCAGGTGGCCGATACGCTGAACCAGATCGTCGCCGCCGGCCGCCCCCTGGGCAGACGCACGCTGTGCATCGCTCATAATCGTCATCTCCTTGAGGCCGGCTATTGGCCCTCGATGAATGAAACCACCCTGCTCACATCCCCAGCTTCTCGAAGATCTTGTTGAGCTTCTCTTCGAGGGTCGCGGCAGTGAACGGCTTGACCACATAGCCATTGGCACCGGCCTGGGCAGCAGCGATGATGTTCTCCTTCTTGGCCTCGGCGGTCACCATCAGTACCGGCAGGTCCTTGAGGGCATCGTCGGCGCGGATCTCCTTGAGCATCTCCAGGCCATCGAGGTTAGGCATGTTCCAGTCGGAGACCACGAACTCGAATTGGCCGCTGCGCAGCTTGGCCAGCCCGTCCTGGCCGTCTTCGGCCTCTTCCACATTGGTGAACCCCAGCTCCTTGAGCAGGCTTCGTACGATCCGCCGCATGGTCGGAAAGTCATCCACCACCAGAATACTCATGTTCTTGTCAGCCATCGGTCTTCCTCATTGCGTCATGGCGGTCAATCAGGGCCGGCAGCGCCGGCCCGCTAGGGGCGTTACGTCGCGAGCGACGTGCTCAAAATTCTTCCCAATCGTCTTCGGTCACGGCTTCGCGTCGCGTGCGCGCAGCAGGCGACTGCGACCTTGTCGCCGTGGGTCGTGCCAATTGCGCAGGCGCCTCTCGCTCCACGGAGTGCTCAGTCGCGGGCAACGTCTGCTGCTGGGCACCGCCCTGCATGCGGAACACTGCAACCGCCTGTTCGAGCCGGTTGGCCTGATCCTCGAGCGAGACCGCCGCTGCTGCCGCCTGCTGTACCAGCGCGGCGTTCTGCTGGGTGACCTCGTCCATCTGGCTGACGGCCTGGCTGACCTGCTCGATACCGTCGCTCTGCTCCTGGGAGGCCGCAGAGATCTCATCCATGATGTCGGTGACACGTCTAACCGCGGCCACCACCTCCTGCATGGTCTCACCGGCCTGCTCGACCAGCGTAGACCCCTCCTGCACCTGGGACACCGAACTCTCGATCAGCGTCTTGATCTCCTTGGCGGCATCGGCACTGCGTCCCGCCAGGTTGCGCACTTCACCGGCTACCACGGCAAAACCGCGACCCTGCTCTCCGGCCCGGGCTGCCTCCACCGACGCGTTGAGCGCCAGAATATTGGTCTGGAAGGCGATCGAGTCGATCACGCCGGTGATGTCGGCAATCTTTTTAGAGCTTCCGGAGATGCCGTGCATGGTGGTGATTACCTGGTCGACCACCTCCCCGCCGCGACCGGCGGTAGTTGAGGCATCCAGGGCCAGACCGCTGGCCTGCCGGGCATTGTCGGCATTCTGCTTCACTGTCGCGGTCAGTTCCTCCATGCTGCTGGCCGTCTCCTCCAGGGAGGCGGCCTGCTGTTCGGTACGCGAGGAGAGGTCGGCGTTGCCGCTGGCGATCTCGCGGGTGCCCACGTGAATCGAATTGCTGCTCTGGCGCACGTCACCGACGATGGTCATCAGGCTCTGCTGCATATGGCGCATGGCATCGAACAGCTGGCCGATCTCATTGCGGCCCTTGACCTCGATCTCCTCCGAGAGATCCGCCTCGGCAATCCGCTCCAGGCTATCCACCGCCTTGCCCAGCGGCTTGACCAACAGTGCCCGCAACACCA
This sequence comes from Franzmannia pantelleriensis, assembly GCF_900102875.1. Taxonomy (GTDB): domain Bacteria; phylum Pseudomonadota; class Gammaproteobacteria; order Pseudomonadales; family Halomonadaceae; genus Franzmannia; species Franzmannia pantelleriensis. The sequence goes on along the minus strand of NZ_FNGH01000001.1, from coordinate 227,462 downwards.
CGAACAAACCGATGATCAGCAGTGCCACCAGCACCACCATGCCGATCTCAAGCCAGTAAAACAGCTGCGACTGTCGCTCATGCGCAGCGCGCTGTTCCGCAACGCGGCTCCCCGCATGACTGACGAATGCAGCAGAAGACTCAGCCAGTTGGGCACCCGGCTCTTCCATCTCGGCACGCACCCGGGCAAAGCCACTGGTGTCCATCTGGTCCAGGGTTTCCGCCTGCTCCGTGGCCAATGTCATCAGCGTCTCGAAATGCGCAATGACCGGCTCTGCCAGCGCCTCGCCCTGAGGGCTCTTGGGTGCGTCGATAAAATTCTGAATCCGCACCTGAGCACGCGCCAGAAACGCTTCTGCAACGTCGCCAGCTTCCCGTGCCTCACCCATGCGGCCGACCATCATATGCCCGAGACCGGCTTCCAGGTTGACCCGGCCCTGATTAAGCAACGCTTCGGCACGGTTGAACTCGTTGAGCTGTCGATCACTGACGTGCGCCTGCATTTCAATCGTCTGGTTGGCGCTGTGAGAGGACATCATCGCCAAGCCGACCGTCACGACGAACATCACCACGAAGACAGCCAATACCGCGTTGACCAGCAGACTTATCTTGAGGTTGCGCAATAATCCCATCATCCCGGCGTATCCTTAATGGTATTTTTAGTTCCAACCCGAGCGCTACGCGGTGGGCTGGTGTAGCTGTCATGCGCTAACGCATCCTCTACTTACACACGCTGGGCACGGCCAGATGCCGCGACCAGCGCCATCAGCCGCGGGGCGATCTCATCGAGACTCACCACCTCGCTGGCACCGCCCAGTCCAATCGCCTCGCGCGGCATGCCAAATACCACGCAGCTCGCCTCGTCCTGGGCCAGGGTGACCGCCCCCGCCTGACGCATGGTCAAGAGCCCCCTGGCGCCGTCCTTGCCCATGCCGGTCAGCAACACGCCGATTGCGTTGCGTCCGGCATGCTTGGCCGCTGAGTCGAACAGCACGTCCACCGACGGACGATGACGATTGACCGGCGGCCCGTCATTGAGGCGTGCCACATAGTTGGCGCCGCTGCGAGCCAGCTCGAGATGCCGATCGCCCGGGGCGATATAGGCGTGTCCCGGCAGCACCCGTTCGCCATCCTGAGCCTCCTTGACGGTGATCCGGCACAGCTTGTCCAGGCGCTCGGCAAATGACCGGGTAAAGCCCCCGGGCATGTGCTGGGTAATCAGAATCGCCGGACTGTTGGCCGGCAGCGGCTCGAGTACCTGGCGGATCGCCTCGGTGCCTCCGGTCGAGGCGCCAATGATCAGCAGCTTTTCGCTGGTGATCAGTGGTGCCTCGAGCGCCTTGGGCGCCGGAGCATCGCTGCGCCGAGCCTGACGCGGCCGCGAGCGCGCCGCGGCGCGGATCTTGTCGGCAATCAGCTCGGCGTAGTCGAGCATGCCACTGCGGATGCCCAGTGCCGGCTTGGCCAGGAAGTCCACCGCGCCCAGCTCCAGCGCACGCAGCGTGACCTCCGAGCCAGCCTGGGTCAGCGACGACACCATCAGTACCGGCATTGGCCGCAGCCGCATCAGGCGCTCGAGAAAGTCGAGACCGTCCATGCGCGGCATCTCGACGTCCAGGGTCAGCACATCGGGATTGTGCTGCTTGATCAGGTCTCGCGCGGCGATCGGATCAGGGGCTACCGCGACCACCTCCATGTCATCGTGGCCGTTGATGATCTCGCTCAGCAGATCACGAATCAGCGCCGAGTCATCAACACACAGCACCTTGATCTTGGCTGCACTCAAGGCAGACCTCCTTTTCAACAACAAGCCGCAGTCTCGCCTGGCGAGGCGTCATGCTAAGAGATATCGGCGCAAGCCGGGGAGACTTTAGCGGTACGCTCAACGTTTTGGGCTGAGGACATAAACGGTCTGGCCACGCAGCCGAAACGCCTCGCTGATATAGGAGAAGTTCTCGGAGTGACCGGCGAACAGCAGCCCGTCGGGCTTCAGCAACGGCGCAAAGCGCGCCAGAATCTTGGCCTGGGTCGCCTTGTCGAAATAGATCATCACATTGCGGCAGAAGATCGCATCGAAAGGTCCCTTAATCGCCCAGTTCGGTGCCAGCAGGTTGAGCGACTCGAACTCGACCATCTCGGTCAGCTCGGGACGCACCTTGGCCAGCCCGATGCGCTCGCCGCCGCCCTTGAGGAAAAAGCGCTTGACCCGCGCCTCATCGAGCTTGCGTACCTGCTCCATGGGGTAGATGCCGGCGCGAGCGTGGGCCAGTGCGTCGGTGTCGATGTCGGTCGCTACCACTCGCGCCTCCTTGGCCCGAGGCCCAAGGGCCTCGGTCAGGCACATGGCCAGCGAATAGGGCTCCTCGCCGGTCGACGCGGCCGCACTCCACACCCGCACCGGACCGCTCTGCCGCGCCACGTGCTCGGCCAGCAGCGGAAAGTGATGGGCCTCGCGAAAGAAGGCGGTCAGGTTAGTGGTCAAGGCATTGGTGAAAGCCTCCCACTCCTTGGCCGCCGGCTGACGTTCGAGCCGCGCCAGATAGTCGCTGAAGCGGGTCAGGCCGTGGTGGCGCAGACGCTTGGCGAGGCGGCTATAGACCATCTCGCGCTTGTGCTCGGCCAGCACGATGCCGGCACGCTCGTAGATCAGCTGCCGGATGCGCGTGAAGTCACCATCGGTCAACTCGAGATCGCGCTCCAGCAGGCTACTACTAGAGGACCAGCCGGATCCGCTGGCCTCCTGTCCCGGCGGCAGTCTGCTCAAAACTCCTCCCACTCATCGGCGGTCACTGGCTGCGAAGATTTGGTGGCCGCCTGACGCTGGTCCGCTTGACCATCATCGATGCGTTCCACACGACGCTGGACGCGCTCCTCACGCGCCTCGACGCGCTGCTCCTGATGCTGTAGCGAGGCGATCGCGGCTTCGGCGCGTTTGACCTCTTCCATGCCCGCGCCACGCAGACGGAAGGCGGCCACTGCGTTGGACAGCATCAGTGCCTGGCTCTCGAGCTCAGAGGCAGCGCGTGCCGAGGCCTGCACCCGCGCGGCGTTCTGCTGAGTCACTTCGTCCATCTGGGCGATGGCCTGGTTGATCTGGGTGATCCCACCGCTCTGCTCTTCCGACGCTGCAGTGATCTCCCCCATGATGTCGTTGACCCGGGTGGCCGAAGACACCACCTCGCCGATCGACGTCTCGGCGCGCTTGACCAGCTTGGCACCGCTGTCGATCTCGGCATTGGAGCCGTCGATTAGCTGACGAATTTCCTTTGCGGCGTCGGCGCTGCGCCCGGCCAGGCTGCGCACTTCGCCGGCCACCACCGCGAAGCCGCGGCCCTGCTCACCGGCACGCGCCGCCTCCACCGAGGCGTTGAGGGCCAGAATATTGGTCTGGAAGGCGATCGAGTCGATCACGCCGATGATCTCGCTCATCTTGCGCGAACTCTCGGTGATGCGCTGCATGGTCTCGACCACATCGTTCATCACCTCGCCGGTGCTGCGCACGCTGTTGGCGTTCTCCACCGCCAGGCCGCTGGCCTGACGGGCATTGTCGGCATTCTGGCGAACCGTGGCGGTCATCTCTTCCATGCTCGACGCGGTCTGCTGGAGCGACGCGGCTTGCTGCTCGGTGCGTGACGACAGATCCTCGTTGCCGCTGGCAATATCGCGCGCCGCCGGCGTCACTACCGTTACGCCCTGATTGACGTCACCGACGATGCTCCCGAGACTCTTGCGCATGGTATCGAGCGAGCCTATCAAGCGACCCACCTCATCATTGCGCCGCGCAGGCACCTCGGCGGCGAGGTTGCCGCCAGCGATCTGCAGCGTGAAGTTCATTGCTTCACGCAGCGGCCTGACCACCGCACGAATAGTCATCACGCCCATGCCGATCAGCAGCAGCAGGCCTGCCAGCAGCACCCCAGCCTGGGCCATCAACATCATCTGCTGACCGGCCTCGGCATCGGCAGCCAGCGCCTGAGCGTCGGCTTGCTTGTCGGCGATCAGCGCATTGATGTCCTTGGCCAGTTCCTGGCCAATGTCGCTGCTGATGTCGTTATGGGCGGTGTAGGCCTGATAGTAGTCGCGCTCTTCCAGGTAGTGCACCGACATGATCAGACCGTCCTGCATGACGTGCTCGAGCTGTTCGCCGAACTCGGCGACCTCCGGGGTCTGGTTGATCTCACGCGCGGTAAACTCCCCCCAGATCTCGCGGATACGATCGACCACCGCCTCGGTGTCACGGCGTGCGGCCTCTACGTCGGCACTCATGGCATTACTGATCGGCCGATCCATGCCCTGTCGCCCCTGGGTCAGCAGCTGATCGACCTGCTGCAGACGCGCGACATCCTCGAGGCCGTCACGATTCAATGTCTGCAAGCGTTCACCGGAGGCCTGCAGCCCGTATAGACCCAGGCCGCCACTGACCACCAGCAGCGCCACCGCTGCCACGACCATGCTGGTCATGCGCGCACGCAAGGTGCGCAAGTTGACCCGCGATGCGACGCCTGCGAGACCGCGCCGCCTCAGCTTGCCGCGCTCCAGGGTCAAGTGCTTGCCCTGGCCCTCACGCATCTGCCGGTAGGCCGCCTCGGCGCTGTCGATGGCCTCTCGATCGGCCTTGATGCGCACAGAGGTATAGCCGGCCACCTGGCCGTTCTCGACAATCGGCGTGACGTTGGCATCGACCCAGTAGTGATCGCCATCCTTGCGCCGGTTCTTGACCAGCCCGCGCCAGGTTTCACCGCTTTGCAGGGTCTGCCACAGGTTGGCGAAGGCCTCGGGCGGCATGTCCGGATGACGCACCAGGTTGTGCGGGGCACCGATCAGCTCTTCATGAGTGAAACCGCTGACCTCGATAAAGGCCGGGTTGGCGTAGGTGATTCGGCCCTTGAGGTCAGTGCGCGAAATCAGGAAGTGCTCATCGTCGAGCACATACTCACGCTGCGTAATTGGCTGATTATTTTTCATTCTATTCCCCCGGAATTGCCACGACGATGTTGGATGGCGTTGCTTAAAAGGTTTCCCACTCGGCTTCTGCGTGGCGACTGGCAGCCCGTGGCGGTAGCGAACGTCCTTCGGGCGCCACACGCGCCCCCTCCAAGCGCGCGACATTGGCCTGTTCCGCCGCCTGAGCCAGTCGGAAGGCCGACACGGCCTCACGCAACCGGCTCGACTCGAGCTCGAGGTCGCTGGCAGCGCTGGCCGCCTGTTGCACCAGCGTGGCGTTCTGCTGGGTTACCTGATCGAGTTGGGTGATGGCCTGGTTAACCTGGCCGATGCCGTTACTCTGCTCCTGGGAAGCCGAGGCGATCTCATCCATGATGTCGGTCACCTTCTGCACCGAATCGACGATCTCAGCCATGGTCTTGCCAGCCTGATCCACCAGAGTGGTACCGGCATCGACCTTGCTCACCGAGGCCTCGATCAGCGTGCGTATCTCACTCGCCGCCTCGCCGCTGCGCCCGGCCAGGTTGCGCACCTCGCCGGCGACCACGGCGAAGCCGCGACCCTGCTCACCGGCACGCGCCGCCTCTACCGAGGCGTTGAGCGCCAGAATATTGGTCTGGAAGGCGATCGAGTCGATCACCTTGATGATCTCGGTGACCTTGTGCGAGCTCTCACTGATCTCACGCATGGTGCTGACCACATCGCCCACCACCTCGCCGCCGCGGCTGGCGGTCTGCGATGCGGTAGTGGCCAACTGGCTGGCCTGGCGGGCGTTATCGGCGTTCTGCCCCACCGTTGAAGTGAGCTGCTCCATGCTCGAGGCGGTCTCCTCGATGGAGGCAGCCTGCTGTTCGGTGCGCGCGGAAAGATCGCTATTGCCCTGCGCAATCTCCTGGGCGCCGCTGAAGATAGACTGGCTGCTGCTGCGCACGCTGCTGACCGTGCTCGAAAGCCCTTCCTGCATGTGTTTGAGCGAGGCGAACAGCTGACCTATCTCGTTGTTGCCACGTTGCTCGATGGCCGCCGACAGGTCGCCCTTGGCCATTTGCTCGAAGTGCTCTACCACCCGCTTGAGCGGACGAATCACATTGACGGTCACGCCCCACAGCACGATCCCGATGGTCACTGCCGAGACAAGCAGCGCGGCGATGATCGCGTACTGGACCAGGTCGGCGACCCGATAGAAACCTTCGTAGAGCGACGCTCCCTCCGCTTCCGCGGTATGGAAAAACGCTACCGAATCGCTATAGAAGCCCTCGGTCAGACGGTTGGCGTCCGCCTGTAGATCGAGATAGCTCGAGACATCATTGGCGGCTAATGCCGCTTGCTGGGGACGCAGAGCGTCCTCCATCAGAGTCCGATAGCTGGACGCGACATTTTCGATCAACGGCACATGTTGCTCACGCGCTGGCAGTGCCAGAAACTCCTCGAACACGGCATCGACACGGTCGAGCTCGACCGCCATCCCTTGTGCTCGTTCGAGAGCCGTGTCGGTCTCCCGACGGCCGGAGGCGAATTCCAATGCATCGCCTACATTGGCCAGCGCCAGGCGTGTCGAGAGTAGCTGAGAGTTGGCACGATTGAGTGTCGACTGCTGATCGACGTTGACCTGATTGAAGGTCGCCATCGCGCCTTGCCCATGGTTCACGGCATACAGTCCCAGTGCGCTGAGCACACCGATCAACACCGCGAACACGGCCAGCACCAGTCCCCAGCTCACCCGCACCGTCATGTTGTCCAGAAGCTTCACAAGTTGTCTCTCTCAAGGTGGCGAAAACACCGCTTCGCCAAGAAATTGTCCGCTACAGCATCACGAAGGGCTGTGCGGTACCCCAAGGTCGTAGGGCTGACAATTATTATCGTTATGACGGCATGGCGATGGCCGATTCTCGCCCCTTATTCGGCGACGTGATCGACCAGCGCCATCTCCTCGCTCGTCAGCAGTTTCTCGATATCGACCAGCACCAGCATGCGATCCTCTAGGCTGCCCAAGCCACTCAGATAATCCGATGACAGGGTGACGCCGAACTCGGGGGCCGGTTTGATCTGCTCCGGGGTCAGGCTCATCACATCGGACACCCCGTCGACCACGATGCCCACGATGCGCTCGCCGACATTGACCACGATCACCACGGTCTGGCCGCCATACTCGACCTTGTCGAGGTGGAACTTGATCCGCAGGTCGACGATCGGCACGATCACACCACGCAGGTTGGTGACCCCCTTGATGAAGTCCGGCGCGTTGGCGATACGCGTGACGTTTTCGTAGCCGCGGATCTCCTGCACCTTGAGGATATCCACCGCGTACTCCTCCTCGCCCAGCGAGAACACCAGGAATTCACGGCTATGCGCGTCGACCGCAGCGGCGTTGGCGGCATTGAGTTTGCTGGTCATGACGGTTCTACCTCCTTGAAAGGCACGGGCGCGTTGACGCCCGAGGGAAGACGCGAGGCGTGACGTGCCTCTTTCTTGATTCGGCTCAGGCGGTGCATGTCGGCGATGTCGAGGATCAGCGCGACACTGCCATCACCGAGAATGGTCGCGGCCGATACGCCGGAGACCTTGCGATAGTTGGTTTCGAGATTCTTGACCACCACCTGCTGCTGACCAATCAGGTCATCCACCAGCAGCGCATATCGGCGTCCTTCTCCCTGCACGATCACCGCAATCGAATCGGTGTACTTGGTGCATGCATTCTCGACGTCGAACACTTCGTGCACGGCGATCACCGGCAGGTACTCATCGCGCACCTTGAGCAGGACGTCATCGCCGGCCATGGCATACAGCTCCTCCTCGGTGGGCTGCAGCGACTCCAGCACCGCCCCCAGCGGCAGGATGAATATCTCATTACCGACCTTGATCGACATGCCGTCGAGTATCGCCAGCGTCAGCGGCAAGACGATACGCGTGGTAGTCCCCTCGCCGGGGCGCGACAGAATCTCGACGTGCCCCCCCATGCCCTGGATATTGCGCTTTACCACGTCCATGCCCACACCGCGCCCGGAGACATCACTGACCTCCTGGGCGGTGGAAAAGCCGGGCGCGAAGATCAGCTGCCACACCTCATCGTCGCTCATGCTATCCGACACGCTGAGGCCGTTGTCACGGGCCTTGGTCAGTAGCTTTTCACGGTTGAGGCCGGCACCGTCATCGATCACCTCGATCAGGATGTTGCCGCCCTGATGCTGTGCCGAAAGGGTCAACCGGCCGGTGCGTGGCTTGCCGGCGGCCTCGCGCTTGTCGGGGGTCTCGATGCCGTGGTCTAGGCTATTGCGCACCAGGTGCGTCAGCGGGTCGATGATGCGCTCGGTAAGACTCTTGTCGAGTTCGGTGGACTTGCCCTCGGTAACCAACTCCACGTCCTTGTCGAGCTTGGCGGTCAGATCACGTACCAGTCTTGGAAAACGGCTGAACACATAGTCCATGGGCACCATACGGATCGACATCACGGCTTCCTGAAGATCCCGCGCATTGCGCTGCAGCAAATTCATGCCATTGACCATCGCCCCGTGCGCCACGCCGTCGAGCTCACTAGCGGTCTGGTCGAGCATCGACTGGGTGATGATCAGCTCACCCACCAGGTTGATGATCTGGTCGACCTTGTCGACAGGTACGCGAATCGACGTCGACTCACCGGCGGCCGCCTTGGCCTTGGGCTTGCTACTCGGCGCCTTGGCAGGTGCATCCTTGGGCGCCGCAGCGGCCGGTACCGACGGCTCGTCGGCAGCGGGCGACGCGGCCGGCTCAGTCGACTCAGCGGCGGCGGGCAAGGTTTCTGGCGCCGCCTGCTGCTGCGCGGGCAACGAACGCACCTCGACCTGATCGGCATCGATGATGAAGCACATCACCGCCTCGATATCGTCGGCGCTGGCACTGGTATCCAGCGTCACCAGGTAGCGTTCGCCGTCGCTGCGCTGTGACAACACCTCGCCCAGTTGGCCCAGCTCCTCGACCAGCAGCTCGCGGTTCTTGTGGTCGACCTTGATCAGCGCCACCTCGAGGTGGTCACCGCTTTCCCCAACAGGCTCTGGCGTCGACTCAGCGGCGGGCGCCGGGGTGGGTTCTGGCTGAGCAGCCGGCGCCGGGGCGCCCTCATCGACCTCGACGCCTATCTCCTCACGGGCCATCTGCTGCAGGGTCTGGCAAATCCGCGCATAGGCCTCGGCGTCAGGCTGATCGCCGTTGCGGTAGGCATCAAGCTGGTCGTGAAGCATATCCTTGGTTTCCAGAAAGGTGTCGACGATGTCGCGGCGCAGCGCGAGCTCGCCACGACGGGTGTAATCGAGGATGTTCTCGAACAGGTGGGTGGTGTGCTGCAGCACATCGAAACCGAAGGTACCGGCGCCGCCCTTGATCGAGTGGGCAGCTCGGAAGATGGCATTGAGCTGCTCGGCGTCGGGATCATCGAGATCCAGCTCCAGCAGGTGCCGCTCCATATCGCCGAGAAGCTCTTCGGCCTCTTCGAAAAACGTGTCGTAAAAGTCGGTGATATCCATGCGCGTTCCCTGAATGATTGAGCCGCTAGTCGTCGCTCAGCGTATCGTCGAGCCCCTGACGGAAGGCCTCGACCGGCGAGGTATCGATCTCTTCCGCGAGCCTCGAGGTGGAAGGCGACGGCACACTGCCCCCGCCCGGAAGGCCCTGGGAGCGAATCGCCTGTGCCGAGCGCTCATCGAGCACCACGATGGCGATACGCCGATTGACCGGGTCATCGGGGGCCGTATCGGACAGCGGGACGCGATCGCCCATGCCCGCCACCCGCAGCAACTTGTCGGGATCGAGCCCGCCGGCTACCAGCTCACGCCGCGAGGCATTGGCGCGGTCGCTGGACAGCTCCCAGTTGCTGTAACCCCGGTAGCCTCCCGAATAGGGAATGCTGTCGGTATGTCCACTGAGACTCAGCGGGTTGTCCATGTCGTTGAGCAGTGGCGCAATGGCGCGCAGCAGGTTGCGCATATAGGGCGCCACCGTATCGCTGCCAAGCTCGAACATCGGACGCTGCTCGGTATCCACAAGCTGTACGCGCAGCCCCTCAGGCGTCATGTCGAAGCGAATCTGGCGGCGCAGCTCGCGAAGCTGGGGATCGCCTTCGATCAATGTTTCCATGCGCTGCTGAAGATTACGGAAGCGCCGTATCTCATCGCTGCTGCGGCTCTGAGTGCGCATGTCGATGCGCATCCGCTCGCCCTCTTCGTGTATCGGATCAGGGCCACCACCGGGGATGGCGCTGTCGCTCGACGACGTTCGGTCGCCCCCGGCAATCGCCACCGCCAGCGGTGTGCTGAAATACTCGGCAACCCCCTGCAGCTGCTCTTCGCTAGCCGTGGCGAGTATCCACAGCACCAGAAACAGCGCCATCATCGCGGTCATGAAGTCGGCCAGGGCAATCTTCCAACTACCCCCGTGATGCGCGTGAACGACCTTCTTGCGCTTGATGATGATCGGGCGGCGATCCTCGCTCATGCGCCCCCCGTACCGGTACTCTTGGCGGCGCGAACGTGATCCTCGAGCTCATTGAAGGTCGGACGCTCGGCGGTGTGCAGCGCCTTGCGCCCGAACTCGACTGCCAGCTGCGGTGCATAACCGTTCAGGCTGGCCAACAGCGTCACGCGAATGCACTGCAGCATCTTGACCGCCTCGTTGACCTGGCGGTCGATGCGGCTGGCCACCGGATTGACGAAGCCATAGGCGAGCAGGATCCCCAGGAAGGTCCCCACCAGCGCGTGGGCGATCATATAGCCCATTTCATCGGGCCCAGCATCGGCGGAGCTCAACGCCTTGATGACCCCGAGTACCGCGGCCACGATACCGAACGCCGGCAGCGCATCACCGACTTTGGCCAGGGCATCAGCAGGAATGTGCGCCTCATGCTCGAAGGCCTCGATCTCATGCTCCATGAGCTCGTCGATCTGGTGTGGATCCATGTTGCCGCTGATCATCAACCGCAGGTAATCCGTCAGAAACCCCATGATCATCGGGTCGGCCTGGATTCTCGGATACTCTGAGAACAGCGGGCTCTCCTGGGGATTGTCGATATCGCGCTCGATGGCCAGCATGCCATCGCGACGCGCCTTGGCCAGCAGCTTGTACTGCAAGGCCATCAACTCCATGTAGGTTTCCTTGTTGTATTTCACCGTGCGCTTGAGCTTGGAGGTCGTGCGCAGGGTGGCAATCATCGCCTTACCATTATTGGCAGCAACGAAGGCGCCAACGGCGGCGCCACAGATCATCAGGATCTCGGTGGGCTGGTACAGAGGCCCGAGATGGCCGCCGGCGAGCGCAAAGCCGCCGAATACGGAAAATGCAACGATCAAGAATCCAATAGGTATCAGCACGACCGGTATCCTTTGCTACGGCATGGGTGGCTTCAACACTGTTATCGGCACTCACCGCGCTGGCTTGAGGGCGAATCGACAAAAACTTGTGTTGCGGCAGTGTCTTTCAGATACACGAAGCCCCGCACCGGATAGGCGCGGGGCGAGTGAAAAGCAGCAGAAATTCAGGGCGAGGCGGCGATCGCGCTGCTCTGCTCGGAGGACGTCACTGCCTTGGCAGCGGCCAGGCGCTTGCGCGTCTTGCCGGCACGTGACGGCGGCTGACAGATACCGCACACGAAATCGTGGCTCGGGGTGTGGGCGTGCGCGACGAAGTACCCACCACAGCTGGTACAGGGATTGAGCTCAAGCATCTCGCTTTCGAAGAAGCGGATCAGCGTCCAGGCGCGGGTCAGCCCCAGCACCGGCTCGGCATCGTCCAGCTCAACCTGCTCGAGATACAGTCGAAACGCCTTGACGAAGGCCGTCATTCGCTCGCAGCCGTGATCCTGCCTGAGGCGCAGATAGATGTTATAGAACAGCGAGGAGTGGACGTTGGGCATCCAGGTGATGAACCAGTCGGTGGAGAACGGCAGCATGCCCTTGGGCGGCGACATACCGCGCACTTCCTTGTAGAGACGAATCAGGCGTGCACGACTCAGATCGGTCTCGGTCTCCAGCACCTGCAAACGCGCCCCGAGCTCGATCAGCTCGATGGCCATCTGCACCTGTCGCATTTCAGTTACCAGGCTCTTGTCCGCCATGCCTAGCCCTCCTGCAGCGCAGCATCACTCACCGACGTCGCCGCCATCAGCAGTGCCGCATGGGTCTGGGAGAGCCCCTGCTCACGCTGATTGTGGGTCAGCTTGCGCAACTGGTCGGCATCGTCGTAACACAGACGGCACAGCAGTTGATTGGTGCGCGACAGCTTGCTCAGCTGCTTGGCAGAGAGCGTCGACAACAGTTCGGCCATCTCTTCTGTGAGCTTGAGGCGAAACATTGCCGAGGCACGATCTTCGCCCAGCAAACGCTGCACCAGCAATAGGTAGGACAGATTGAGGTCCTGGATCTCGTCCAGAATCGTATCGGTAGTCATGTTGGATGTTCCCTGCGTGATTTCGTTATCAGGCCGAGCTCTTGAGGCTCTGGGCAATGCAAAATGCGTTGTTGTGCCCTTATTTTTTGTCCGCCCTTCTGGGCGCCTGGCCAAGATGCCATTCAATGGGCACCGCCTAGGATGGTCATAGTGTGAGACTTTTATATGACGCCTTTCAACACCCACCATCAACGACCTGATGAAAACGTCGCAGACCCTGATCTGAATCAAGCACTACATAATAAAGCCAAAACAGAGAGTTAAGCGTAAGTGCAACATATTGACGTATCCGATGTGCGACAACCTGGCCTGCATGCAGAGACAAAATATTACATTTTGTCTCTCATTACTGACGCTTTTCCGTCTCCAGCGATAGCTCACGCGCCCAGATCAGCAGCTCGGCGATGACTTCATACAGGGTCGGCGGGATGCGCTCGTCGATATCGATCTGCATCAGCAGACTGACCAGCTCAGGCGCATCGTGAACGAATACACCCTGACGTTGCGCCTCGGCAATAATCTGCTCGGCCAGGTCGCCATAGCCCCGTGCCAGCACCCGCGGCGCGCCATCACTCTCCTGATAGGCCAGTGCCACCGCCTGGCGACGCCCGGGCGGCGTCGTACGCTCACTCATGGCGATCACCCTCCTCGAGGCGCAGCCGCGCCAGCAGGGCCACCTGGCTGAAGCCACGCGCCGTCAGGCGATCACGCAGCGTTTCCTTGCCTGCCTCGAGCCGCTCGACCACCTCATGCGACGCGCTCTCCAACGTCAGCGCCACCCGCTCCCCCTTGAGCCGCAGATCAACGTGAATCTCCCCTAGTGCAGGCAGCGTCAGCGATAGCGTGGAGTGCCAGGCGGGATCCTCGTCGTGCTCAGATCCTTCCTCCCCCCCCTGCGAGGAACGGGGTCGATCGTCGGGTAGTTGGATCATCAACGCCATGAAGATCCCCGACCACACATCGCCCTCCCAACGCAGCACCGGCGTCACCAGCACTTCCAACTGATGACGAATCAAGCCCTGTAGCAGCTCGTTGGCAGACTCCGTCAGCGCTCCCGGGCCACGTGTGGCAGACATCTCGGCCCCCTCGGCTGCCTGGGCAGCAAAGGCCGCGGCAGCCTGAGAAGGAGGCATCTGGTTAGCCGGGCCAGCCAATGATGACCCCGCAGGCGTATGAGGACTAGGTGACGGCGAAGGAGATAACGGTATATACCCGCCAGGGGCAGTCGCACCAGCCGATCTGGCGAGGCCCTGGTGAACCTCCTGCGCAGTGCCCGGTGAAGATGACGCACTGACTGCCAAGAAGGGACCACTGAATACCAGTGGACCGCGCGGCGATACCGGTGCGGAGGGCCATTGCAGCACGCTACCAGTAGCAACCCTATCAGCGGCAACCATGGTAGGCACCGCGGATGTCCGAGGCGCCTGGCTAAGCTGCATCTGTGGTTGAGCCTCGAGGGTCTGGCGCGGCAGCTCACCACGGAACCAGCGCCCCAAATGCGACTCGTAGAATAGCCCACTGTGATTGATCGACGACTGCAACTGGCCTGCCAGCTGCCCGGCAGAGACGTCCGCGCCCGTTGTCGCGACCAGCAGCGGCGCAGCGGGTCGCAGCGTCGACGGCGGTGCAGGAAACTTGACCAGGATATCGGCAATGGTGCGCGCCGCCTGACTGAAGTGGGTATGGGTGGAAGACGGCGCATCGCCGCCCGGCAAGGCCACCCCTGGAGGTCGCCCCCCTTCCCGCACCGCGGCACCTCCCAACCCCTGGAGGCCGGGCTGACGGGAGTCGAGGCGCGAGTCGCTGTGCACCGCGCGCGTAGCACGGCTTGGATCGGTGGGGCGTACCGGCTCATTCAGGTCACGCTGTACCGGCACATCGACACGCTTGCCCAGCACCTGATGCAGCAGGGTGTCGAGCAGCGGCGTGATGCCACTCACGGCGTACCCGGCGACTTACGCGAAGGGTCTACGGCAAACGCATGCTCGGCATCCACCACGTTATGGCCGCTGCCGGTGCGGTAGGCACGACTCAGGTCGCGCTTACGCTGGCTACTGCCGATCAGCTCGCCGAGTTCATCGCGGCGCGCCACCAGCCGCTCGCGCATCTCCCGCTCACTTTCCAGGATCGCTTCCAATAGCGTTGCCTTGCGCTCACGCCCCATGGCATCGAACGTCAGGTCCTGCTCCATGCGCGATAGCCGTTCGACCTCGACCACATAGCGCGCCTGCTGCTGGATCAATTCGTTCCAGGTTTCAGCACGCGCCAGCTCGAGCATCTCATCCGCCAGCACCCGCAGCGCCTCATAGCGCTTGAGCACCAGCGTCTGCTTATCGGCCGCCGACAATTCACGGGGATCCGAGCTGCTCACTGGCCGCTCGCTTGGGCGCCGGGCTGGCCGCCGATATCGCGCCAGGCAGTACCGATATCCTCGAGCAGCTTGGCCGCCTCATCGAGGCTCTGCTCGTCGTTACGCAGGTTGGCCGCCAGCAGCAGCCGCGCGATGTAGTCATACAGCGACGCCAGACGCTGTGCGACCTCCCCCCCGCGCTCGGCGTCCAACGCGGCCATCAGGCCGTTATTGACAATATCCAGCGCCTTGGAGATCGACTTGCCCTTCTCCGCCGTATTACCGTTCTGCATATGAATTCGCGCCGCCCGAATCGACGCCTGAGCGCCATCGAACAACATCACGATCAATTGGTGTGGGCTAGCCGACATTACGCCGCTCTCGACCCCGACCTTGGCGTAGGCACTGGCACCACGGCCATAGGCGGCCGCTCCGCGCATCGCACTCATGTCTCGATTCCTCTTTTTCGATCGCTACCTTTTTACCAGCCTCGCTGACCAGCGTTCACGGGAATAGGCTGGGCGTTGGCGGTTATTTCTTACTATCGGCTCCGAATCGGCAACCTTTAGCGATTTGAAAACGAGATCGCCCGGCGTTGGCCGGGCGACTATGCAGAGGGCGGAAAGTGAGTATGAATCAGCCCGGCGTCAAACCGCGCAATCGCTCCCCGCGGCGACGCAAGAGCTCCAGAGTGGTCAACAGCAGCATCGACAACAGCACCAGCAGCGTGGCTACCGCCAGAATGGTGGGGCTGATCTGCTCGCGAATCCCCGACCACATCTGGATCGGCATGGTGCGCTGCTCCGGCCCGGCAATGAACAGCACTACCACCACCTCGTCGAACGAGGTGATGAAGGCGAACAGCGCCCCCGACACCACGCCCGGGGTGACCAGCGGCAGCACCACCTTGAAGAAGGTGCGGGTGGGGTTGGCACCCAGGCTATGGGCGGCGCGTATCAAGGTGGTATCGAAACTCGACAGCGTCGCAGTCACGGTGATCACCACGAACGGGATGCCCAGCGCGGTGTGCGCCAGGATCACGCCCAGGTACGTCTGCGCCAAGTTGATCCGCGAGAAGAAGAAGAACATCGCCGCCGCCGAGATGATCAGCGGCACGATCATCGGCGAGATCAGCAGTGCCATGATCACCCCGCGCGCCGGCATATGCCGGCTCGACAGCCCCAGCGCCGCAATGGTACCGAGCACCGTGGCCAGGATCGTCGAGGCGATACCGATGATGAAGCTGTTCTTGATCGCGTTGAGCCAGCGGCTGGAGGTAAAGAAGTCCTGATACCAGCGCAGCGAATAGCCCTGCGGATCGAAGGTCAACATCTCCTGGGTAAAAGTGAAGTAGGGCTGCGCATTGAACGACAGCGGAATAATCACCAGCAGCGGTCCCACCAGAAACAGGAAGATCAGCGCACACAGGCCCAAAAACACGTAGTGCCAGATGCGCTCGCCGCGGGTAGCGTAGGAAGGAATCGCCATGAGTTACCCCAGTTTGACCTTGTCGACACCGACCAGGCGATTGAAGACCAGATAGAAGACCACCACCACAAACAGCAGGATCGAGGCGATCGCCGCCGCCAGCCCCCAGTTCAGCGAGGTCTGCATGTGGTAGGCGATATAGTTGGTGATGAAGCGTCCGGATTGGCCACCCACCAGCGCCGGCGTGATGTAGTAGCCGATCGACAGAATGAACACCAGAATCCCGCCTGCCGCGATACCGGGTATCGTCAGCGGGAAATAGACCCGCCGGAAACACAGGAAGGGTCGCCCACCCAACGAGCGCGCCGCACGCATGTAGCTAGGCGGTATGGTCTTCATCACCGAATAGAGTGGCAGGATCATGAACGGCAGCAGGATGTGCGTCATCGCCACGACCGTGCCGATCTTGTTATGGATCATCTGCCAGCGCGCCTCATCGGCAATGACGCCGAGGAACACCATCATATCGTTGAGCACCCCCTGGGACTGCAGGATCGCGATCCAGGTGGTGGTGCGCACCAGCAGCGAGGTCCAGAACGGCAGCAGCACCAGTATCATCAACAGGTTGGAGTGGCGCAGCGGCAGGTTGGCCAGCAGGAAGGCGATTGGATAGCCGAGCAGCAGCGTCATCAGGGTGATCAACCCACTCATCCAGAAGGTCCGCCAGAACAGGCTGACGTGAATCTGCTGGTTGTCCGGCGCCATGGTGATCTCGCCGTCCGGGGTCAGATGTCGGTCCAGGGCCGACAAATAGTAGGTCATGGTATAGGGCGATGATTCTCGCTCGATCAGCTTCCAGGTATCCAGCTCACCCCAGCGCGCATGGGCGTCGAGCATCGCCTCACGATAAGGCGGCTCCATGGATCCCAGCCCCCGCGCGGTGCGGTTGATCGCCGAACGCATGCCCGAACGTTCATAGTTGAGTCGGCTGGCCAGTAACCCCAGGTTGCGCGCCGCCTGACCCTCACGAAGATCCTCTACCAGCGCCTCGAATACGGGTTCATCCGGCAACGCCTGACGATCCCAATTCTCCAGCGCCGCCACGGTACGCGGCAGAGAAGTGCTGACTTCAGGGTTGGCGACGCTGCGCGACAGCATTTCGAAAATCGGGATCACAAACGCGATCCCCAGGAACAGCAGCAAAGGCGACACCAGCAGCAGCGCCTTGAATTTAGAGCGACGCACGGCACGACGCAGGCTGACCTTGAGCGGTACGCCGTCGGCCGTGGTCAACGGAGCAGCAGAGTCGGACACGCGGACCTCACCATCAGTCAGTCGACAGGAAACGGAATCGCGCCACCCAAAGGGTGGCGCGACGGCGGGTCTTACTGTGCCAGCCAGGCGTCGAAACGCTGGCTCAACTCATCGAGATAATCGGCCCAGAATTCGTCGTCCTTCTGAATCGCCGTGGCGAAGTTGGGCTCGTAGGTGGGCATATGCGGCGTCATCTCGATGCCGGTCTCGGCATGGGTCGAAACCAGGTCCGAGGAGGACAGGCGCGCCGGCCCGTAGGAGATGTACTGCGCCTGGTCGGCAAGCCGCTGGGTATCGGTAGCGAAGTAGAGATAGTCACGCACCTTATCGAGCTTGCCGGTGGGCACCACCCAGCCGTCCAACTCGAATACCTGAGCATCCCAGATGATATCGAACGGCTGATTCTCGCTGACCATGGCATCAAAGATGCGGCCGTTGTAGGCAGAAGCAAAGGCCACTTCCCGGTCGGCGAGCAGCTGCGGCGGCTGAGCGCCCTCTTCCCACCAGATCACGTTATCCTTGATGGTATCCAGCTTGGCGAAAGCGCGCTCGATGCCCTCTTCGGTCTCGAGCATGTCATAGACATCGTCGCGGTCGACCCCGTCGGCGATCAGCGCCCATTCCAGGTTGTTGATCGGACGCCGCATCAGCGCCCGCTGGCCGGGATAATTCTCGAGATCGAAGACATCCTCGATGGTACTCGGCTGACCATCCTCGGGGAACATCTCGGTATTGAAGCCCACGATGTTGGAGTAGACGATCGAGGCCACGAAGCACTCACCCAGCGCCCCGTCGACGAAATCCTCGCTGGGCGGGGTGCCGTCGGGCGCATCGGCCAGCAGCTCATCGTGGTCGAGGGGCTCGATCAGGCCCTCGGCGCAGGCGATCATGGCATCCGCCGGCAGCATATCGACCAGATCCCAGGTGACATTACCCGCCTGAGACTGCGAGCGCAGGCCAGCCAGGGCATTGGCACTGCGGTCGATATTGACGATCTCGTCGCCGGTCATTTCCATCCACGGCTCATGGTAGGCGCGCTCCTGACTCATGCTGTAGGCACCGCCCCAGGAGACGATATTCAGCGTCTGCTGCGCATGGGCGCTAACCGCTACAGCGAGTGCCGACAGACCTGCCACGGCAATGCCAGCCCCCTTGAGAGCACGATTGCGAGTAATGGGCTTCATAGAGATTCTCCGGTTGTTGTTGTTGCAGTTGCCGCCGGCACCGAAAGATGCCGCGATACGGCGATCTTGACTACCGCCCCTCAGGCATCCAGCGCGCGGCAGTCGGCGCTCGACCAGCCGACCTGAATCTGCTGGCCGGGGCGCATGACCCCAAAGCCCTGGGCATTGGGCGTCTTGAGAATGAAGTCTTCGTTGCCGCACACCGAGACTCGCGTGCGCAGGTGGTCGCCCAGGTAGATGACCTCCTGCACCGTGGCGGTAAACTGATTGTCGAACTGCTCCGCGGCATCGCCCCGCAGGATGCTGACTCGCTCGGGACGCAGCGACAGCGTGGTTCGCGAGCCTACGCCGCCCACCGCCACCGGCTTGGCAATTACCGTATCGCCGCTGTCGAGCTGCACCCTGCAATCGTCGCCGAGGCGCTCGCTGACCTCGCCGAGCAGGCGATTGTTCTCACCGATGAAGTACGCCACAAAGGCGTTTTCCGGTCGCTCGTACAGCTCGTCGGGAGACGCCAGCTGCTGTACCACGCCGTCATTGAAGACCGCGATGCGGTCGGACATGGTCAAGGCTTCAGTCTGGTCATGGGTGACGTAAATCATGGTCACCCCCAGGCTGGCGTGAATGCGCTTGATCTCGTACTGCATCTCTTCGCGCAAGTTCTTGTCCAGCGCCCCCAGTGGTTCGTCCATCAGCACCAGCTCAGGCTCGAACACCAGCGCCCGGGCCAGTGCCACGCGCTGCTGCTGCCCACCGGAGAGCTGCGCCGGGCGGCGATCGCCGAACTCTTCCAGCCGCACCATGGCCAGCGCCCGGGCGACCTTCTCCTTGATCTGCGCCTTGCTGAGATGACGCACTTCGAGCGGGAAGGCGAGATTCTCGGCCACCGTCATGTGCGGAAACAGCGCATAGTTCTGAAAGACCATGCCGATGCCGCGCTTGTGGGGCGGCAAGCCGCTGATCGGCTCGCCCTTGAGCAGAATCTCACCGTGGGTGGGTGTTTCGAAGCCAGCCATCATCATCAGGCAGGTCGTCTTGCCAGAACCGGAAGGCCCCAACAGGGTTACGAATTCGCCCTTGCGGATGTCGAGGTTGAAATCCTTGACCACCAACTCGACGCCGTCATAGCTCTTTTGAACATTGGTGAAACGTGCAAACGCATCGTCGACGCCTGCCTGGCCAGCACCCGCAGGCGTCGCCGACTGGGCTTCCAAGGTATCGGTCATGCCAGTTCCCTGAGTTTGTCGTTGTTTTGTAAAGCACTGCGTCGACATTAGTCGCAGGCGGGGTTGACCACAACCCCGGCAAGGGACAATCAACGTTGAATATTACCTGTGCTGCATTAATCCATTTTGACTAACGAACGCCTGTTTACATCTCGATACGAGCCCACCCACTGCCGCGTGATAGAATCAATTCCCAATCAGGCGATGTGAAACGCGTATATGCTCGACTGGCTCAAGCGCACAAAATTGCCCGACGTATGGGCCATCAAGCAGATCGATGATGATCTGCTGCATGTGTGTGGCCGTGGCGAGCTCGAGCCACGCGAGCGCCCCGCCAAGGCCTTACAGGCGCTGCAGGAGAACCGTTTCGAAGGCGCGATCCGCATGCACGACAGCGCCCTGGTGCTAAATGCGCGGCTGTTTGCCGCGCTCGCCCCCGTCGATGATCTCATCCTAAGGGGGCAGGACCGGGCCAAATGGTGTGACCGCCAGTATCGTCTCTCCTGGGTGCCACAGCGCTGCTGGGTCTATGAGGGCCGACTCACGTCTACCCTGACCCACGTGAACGGCGTGCCGCAGCATGTCAGCGTCGAGGACGTCTCGGCGATTCGCGACAAGGCCGCTTCCGCCGAGAGCGATGAAGCGAGTGTGCATTTCGCCTCACTCGAGGCGCGCGGAAATCTTCCCCCGCTCGACATGGGCCCCGACCGCCGTCGATGAGTGAAACCACCTTCACCGCTAAGCGTCCCGCACGTCGCATGACGCTGTTCATCTGCCTGATGATCCTGGTCGGGCTTAACCTGCGTCCGGCGCTATCGTCGCTGGCTCCCCTGCTTGGCCGCATCCAGCAGGACACCGGCCTTACTCCGCTGGGCGTTGGCGCCTTGACCACACTGCCGGTGCTGTGTCTCGGCCTATTCGCCCCGCTAGCACCGCGCCTTTCGCGCCGCATGGGAGCGGAACGCGCGCTATCTCTCGGTTTGCTGGTGCTCGCCGTAGCGCTTGCGGTTCGCGCCCTGCCCAGCCTATGGCTGCTGTTCCTCGGCACCCTGATGGTGGGAGGCGCCATCGGCGTCTGTGGCAGCTTGCTGCCCGGCCTGGTCAAGCGCGAACTGCCCCGCGGCGCCGACCTGATGACCGGCGTCTATACCATGGCGCTTTGCCTGGGGGGCGCCCTGGGTGCCGGAATCAGCATACCGCTGGCCGACCTGCTCGGCAGTTGGCAAATGAGCCTGGCCAGCTGGATGCTATTGGCACTGGCGGCGCTACTTGCCTGGCGACTCGGCATGCCTCAGTCACGCCCTGATTCGGCACCCACCCAACCACCCTCTCCTCCCGTGTCGCTACTCCACTCGCGACTGGCCTGGCAGGTCACCGGCTTCATGGGCAGCCAGTCGTCGCTGGCCTATATCGTGTTCGGCTGGCTGCCGGTATTGATGCAGCGCCGTGGCCTCAGCGAAGGCGAGGCCGGCTGGCTACTGGCGATGTCGGTGATGTCGCAGCTGCTGGCGGCGCTGGGCGCCCCCTGGCTGGCGCGCCTGGGCCGTGATCAGCGACTGGCAGCACTGGTACTGATGGCAACCAGCGCCGCCGGCCTCCTGATACTTCTGCTCGGCGCACTCGAGGCGCGCTGGCTAGGCGCCGCACTCTTGGGCATTGGCCAGGGCGGCAGCTTCAGCCTGGCGCTGACCTTGATCGTTCTGCGCAGCGGCACACACCAGTTGGCCGGGCAGCTATCGGGCATGGTTCAGGGTATTGGCTACTGCATGGCCGCCGCGGGGCCGCTGAGCGTCGGCCTGATGCTGCAGTTTGGGGCCGACAACCGGATGATCAGCCTGCTGCTGATGGTGATCATCACCATCGCCACGAGCTGCGCCATGCTCGCCGGTCGCCAGCGGCGGCTCGATATCGAACAGGGCCAACTGGTCACGCGCCGGGGACGGTGACACGCCGCTGCGACACCGCCACCCCAAGCAGGATCAGCGCCAGCGCCAGCAGATGATGCCAGGCCAGGCGCTCTGCCATGAACAGCGTCCCGATCATCACCGCCCACAGCGGGATAAGATAATTGATCAAAGAGAGAAAGGTCGGGCCGGCGGCGGCAATCAGCTTGAAATAGACCACGCTGCCTGCCGCCGTGCTCATCACCCCCAGCAATACCATCGCCCAGAGTGCTGCAGCGGACGGCTCAGGCATCGGCAGCGTTGCCTGCCAAACCGGTGCCAGTGCCATCGGCAGGGTCAACAGCATCGCCATCCCCAGCACCACCGCCGAGGTGGCATAGACGTCGCTCGTCGGCTTGCGCCGCGCAACGATGGTATTCACCGCATAGCAGATCGACGCCCCGAGCACCGCCAGTTGGGCCACCAGGGTTTCTCCCTGACCACCGAGCTCGGCCAGCGCCGAGGGGCCGATCAGGACCACAATACCCACGAAACCCACCACGAAGCCCGCCACCTTGTGGCGCGCCAAGCGCTCACCATCGATGAAAAAATGCGCCAGCACCAGCGTGACCAGCGGCATGGCTGCCATCAGAATGCCGGCCAGACCGCTGTCGATACGCTGCTGCCCCCAACTGATCAGCAGAAACGGCATGGCGTTGCCGATCACCGCAATCACCGCCATATAGGCCCATACCCGCCGCCCACGAGGTAGGCCCCGCCGCCATAGCAGCAGCAAGGTCCCCAGCAACAGCGCCGCCACCGCATTGCGGCCCATCACCACCATTGGTGGGGTCAGCTGTGCCACCGCGATACGCGTCAGGGAGAACGAGCTGCCCCATAGCATTACCAGACTGATCAGCAGCCCCCAATGCGACCAGGGGCGTCCCGCCGGTGACACCTAGACCAAGCGCCAGGGAAGCGTCTCGCCGGCCATCAGCGGCACGATCGTGCTGCCGTCGGCATAGGCCAGGGTATCGGGTAGCTGCCACTCCTCGCGAATCAGCGTCGCCTGTCGAGAATTGCGGGGCAGGCCGTAGAAATCCGGCCCATGGTGGCTGGCGAAGCCTTCCAGCTGGTCGAGCTTGCCGGCCTGCTCAAAGGCCATAGCGTAGAGCTCAATGGCCGCAGGCGCAGTGAAGGCCCCCGCACAGCCACACGCCGACTCCTTGTCACCGCGAGCGTGGGGCGCGCTATCGGTGCCCAGGAAGAACTTGCTGTTGCCCGAGGTCGCCGCCGCCAGCAGCGCATCGCGATGCCGCTCACGCTTGAGCACCGGCAGGCAGTAATAGTGCGGCTTGATGCCGCCGACCAGCATGTGATTACGGTTGAACAGCAAGTGGTGAGCAGTGATGGTGGCGGCAATATTGGCCGACGACTCTCGCACGAAACTCACCGCATCCTCGGTGGTGATGTGCTCGAACACCACCCTGAGCTGCGGAAAGCGGATCAACAACGGCGCCATCACTCTCTCGATGAACACTGCCTCGCGATCGAAGATATCGATCTCGGGGCTGGTCACCTCGCCGTGCACCAGCAGTGGCAACCCTACCCGCTCCATGGCCTCGATAGCCCGTGAGCAGTGATCGATATCGGTGACCCCCGAGTCGGAATTGGTGGTCGCCCCGGCCGGATATAGCTTGACCGCATGTACGATACCGCTGGCCTTGGCCCGTTCGATCTCTTCTGCCGGCGTATTGTCGGTGAGATACAGCGTCATCAACGGCTCGAAGTCGCTGCCTTCGGGCAGCGCCGCCAGGATGCGGTCGCGATAGGCGCGAGCCTGTTCGGTGGTCGTCACCGGCGGCGTGAGGTTGGGCATGATGATGGCGCGGCCGCACTGGCGCGCAGTGTAGGCCACCACCGCAGCCAGGGCGGCTCCGTCGCGCAGGTGCAGGTGCCAGTCGTCAGGTTGGGTAAGGGTAATCTGGGTCACGGGCGAACCTTGGGCTAATGAATGAATATCGCCAGGCGATTGCGCGCCATAGTATAGCGACAAACACCTTCCAAGTGGCGCACTGCCAAGGGCGAGACACGTCGATCTCAACAGAGAGTTGATCCAGGCGAATGTCCCTGGACACTGCAACACACGCCATATAATCACACAAAATCAATAAGTTAAAATTTCATTGCCCGCCCAAAAACACATTTTGTTACCAATAATTAACACTTTGAGCACAAAACACCATTCCGGCTTGCCATAGGCCCTACAGCCCTTGAGTACACAGTTGCAGCGCCACGCTCTCCAGACTTTGTATCTTATCTGTTACACAATGATGTTACGCAAAAAACAAAATCTCTTTTAAAAACAACAACATAAAAGTTGGCATGGCGATTGCTATATCTATAGCGAAAGAAAGATAAAACGCAGCGTCACCGATTGCCAGCGAGTAACGGACATGACAACAGCACAGTCACAGTACAGCCAGGCACTCGCCCTTAGCCCTTGGGCACACAGCATATGTGGCTTTGCCGCAAAGCCAACGCTGCTTGTAACCGCCGCGGCACTACTCGTCGCGCTGCAGGGCCTGGCTCCACTCGCCGCTAACGGTGATCCGCGTAATCACCTGGACGTGATGCAAGAGGTGACTGTCACCAGCGGGACGCAGCTGGAAGCCTTTGATGAAGGACTGCGTATAGCCCCGATCAGCGATGGGCAACTCGAGCAGATTCGTGGTCGCTTCGCGGTAAGCAGTGATATTCGCAGCGTGGAAAGCGATGGCGTCATTCTTTGGGATGAACGACCGGGAGCCAAAGGAACAACGGGACCCAATGGTCAGCAACGCTCGGTGGGTCAACAAAATCAGCAGCGTCAAACCATGACCACCAGCCGGAGCAAGTAATGATGAACATGAAGGCTCATCAACAAGAAAACTGGTGCAAGCGTGATAAGGGGCAGGCTGGTCAAGGGGCTTTCGTTCCAGCAATGGCAATCGCAGCGCTGGTAATGGCTTTATCAAGCAGTACGGCCTTTGCCCAGCAGGTTGAGAGTCCCGATATGCAGCATCAGCATTCCATATTCAGCAGTTATCGTGCGGCATCAATGATAAGCGGTAACGCGCTGAGTAATGTCAGTGGCGCCATCAATATCAACATCGCTGCTGGCGATAGCAATTTGCAGAGCAATTCCGGTGCCATCGCAGTCGGCAAACATGCCGTCGCCGAGAACATCGTCGTACAACGTGTAATTTCGAACAGTTCCCTGTCGCCAGACAAGGCCACCGCCACCATTTCCGGCAATGCATTGAATAATGCCAGCGGATGGGTGTCGGTCAACCAGGCGGCAGGGATACAGAATGCGCAGAGCAATACGTTGAGTGTGGCTCTGGGCATCCGTGGCAGCACCTTGACCAACGACAACATGAGTCAGGTGGTGTCCGGCCAGCAGGAACCGACGGGGGATCAGGAAAGCTCATCGACATCGCAGCGCCAAGTCGGCATTGAAGGCCAGGCGCTAAGCGGTAGTCGGGGGGTAGTCCAGGTCAACCAGTCGGCAGGAAGGGGAAACGCGACGAGCAATAATGTCGGTATGCGCATGTCGCTCGACTAAGCCGCAGCGTTCAATGACAAACAGTATGATCCGGTTCATTCAGGAGAAATACCATGAAAACGTTCAACAAAGCACCTCTGGCTATGGCGGTTGCACTTTCTGCTATGCTCGGCTCCAGCGCAGCCCTTGCCTTTAACTGGCCTCCTGCCCCTCAAGAGCCTGAAGGGAACTCTTTCGAGACCAATAGCTCGATTGACTCTACTGTTGATAACGATATCGATGTCAGCCTGAGCTATGATGCCGACTACCGCCTGGACGTCGATGTGAAAGGAACGGTCAGAACCTATGATCGCTACTACACCGGCGCCGTAATCGACAGCAAACAATTGAATGATAACAACGAGGTCAACAACACCAAGACCAATAACGATGCCGCAATTGGGGACAACGTATTGCGCGACGCCCAAGGCAACATTGGTGCCAACGTGGCCGCCGGCGACAATAACCAGCAGGCCAACGATGCAGCACTGGCCAGTTCCGATGCGAAGATGGTATTTGCCAAGGCTGATAACTACAGCTTCCAATCTTCTTCCAACAACAATACCAACAATATCGGCACCCAGAACGATGCCTCCATGGGCGGTAACTCGCTGGCGAATGCAAGCGGCAACATCGGTGTCAACGTAGCCGCGGGTGTGGGCAACACCCAGCAGAACAGCTTTGCCGCTGCGGTGGGTAAAAACGGCAGCTCCAATGCCACCACCGGTGGCGTACAAGCGTCGTATAACAACGTGACAGATAACGACCTCTATGCCGTTGCCCCCACCTGCGGTTTCTATGGCTGCGTCGGCGGATTCGTTCAGGTGACGAATAACGATGCTTCAATGAGTGGCAACACTCTGCAAGGCGCCTCAGGTAATATCGGGGCTAACGTGGCTGCAGGCACTGGCAACATGCAACGCAACACCCTGTCAGTCGCTCACTCATCTCGCCCTGCCTCAAAATAATAATTAGGCACAGCGTGATGATGGAACCCGGCCTCAGGGCCGGGCTCCACTCAGCGAGGGGATATTTATGCGCCTGGTCAGCCTTACAGTAGCAGTAGC
The DNA here is from genome assembly GCF_900102875.1 of Franzmannia pantelleriensis. Classification (GTDB taxonomy): domain Bacteria; phylum Pseudomonadota; class Gammaproteobacteria; order Pseudomonadales; family Halomonadaceae; genus Franzmannia; species Franzmannia pantelleriensis. The sequence goes on along the minus strand of NZ_FNGH01000001.1, from coordinate 201,071 downwards.
GGCACTGCTTATTATCTACCAGCCAGCTATCTCTTTTGCAGCCCCAGCACGGTTTGGCAACGTCGTGCCTGGCACCATGATTAAAAAAGAAGTCCAATCGATCCGTGAGCGACGCTTCGAAAACCTGATTGAACAGCAGACAGATTTTTCATGCGGCGCGGCCTCCATTGGGACAATTCTTAAATATGCCTATGGCTGGAGTGATGTCACTGAGGAAACCATCCTCGAGGGCATGCTTGAAGTCGCCGACCCTGACACGGTGAGAAATCTTGGTTTTTCACTGCTGGATCTTCGCAACTATGTCGAAACACTAGGCTTACGTGGTCGAGGCTATGAAATAAGCGATGATGACCTGGACGAAGTCTCCATCCCGGTTATCGTACTACTCGATCTGGACGGATATCAGCACTTTGTCGTAATGAAAAAGGCGCGTGGCGACAGAGTCTATATTGGTGATCCTGCACTGGGCAATAAGGTGATGTCACGTGAGGATTTCTCAAAATCGTGGAACAATATCATTTTTGCAGTCGTAGGTGATGGCTTCGACCCTTCAACGGTGTTACTCAACCCGAGACAACCCTTGACCGCGCACCGCCTCACCGATGTTTTCTCGCCAGTACCTAAACAGCAACTCCTCGACTTTGGTTTTAGACACTCCGAAGTTTTCTAGCATATAAGACTCCTCCATGAGGACAAGACAATGATACTCAAGGGGAATATACACAAAGGATGGCTGGCCATAGCTGGGTCGGCTTTCTTATTCACCATAGCCTACGGGGAGACGGTCCAGGCATCGACGTCTGCGACTGACTATGATGCCGCTGTCTATCAGCAGTCGCGACAACTGGACGATAATGAACTGGCGGGCCTGCGCGGGCGCTTCGTGGATGGCAACAAGGTGCTCTTCTTTGGCGTCGAAATGTCAACAGCCTGGCAGACGCCATCCGGCGAATCGCTACACGCCAGCGCCAATCTCCAACTGGACTTCAGCGCTAAGACGCCCAAGGCGAGCTTTACCCCACACATTACCTCGACCAGCAGTGAAGCACTCGCAGCTGCCAATGGTCATCAGGGAAACGGCTCGGTGATAACCACCATGGACATGGGAAGCAGCAAGGGCGTCATGCAGGTCATTCAGGCAGGCGGCGATTTCAATGTAGCCGGAAACGACTTCCAGTTCGACGTCTCGACCCGTCGTCCCACTAGCCAAGCCAGTGGCGGCAACGGCCAAGGCCACCTTGAAACCGATGCAGGTAGCATGGTCTCCATCACCCGCGACGCCAATGGGCTGGGTATGAGCATGACAATACCCAACCAGGGTAGTGTCAATCAGGCGATCCGCGCCCGCCAGGGGCTGCACCAGTCGGTGCAACTCACCAGTGACCACCAGCAAGTGCACAACCTTACCCGCATGCATCTACAGATCGCACGTGACAGCGGTGGTGTATCTAACCAAGCGGTAAAGCGTATGATTGAATCCACCAGAGATCTGGGAGGGCTGTGATCAAAAACTCACCTGTCATAATGGTTTTTCCATACAGGCCGATTGCATCGGCCTTTTCTTTTTCGGGTGTAAAGTGGCTATCATGCTGCTACGCTCAGCCGTAGCAGAAGAGCATGACATTCACTGCTGACGGTATATCAAGGGAAAAATCAGGAACGTATCTCATTTAGGGGAATGATAATGATGACACAAGGCCCTCTGCTTGGACTCAACCGTGGCGCAGCTTCTCTGACTTTGCTCAGTCTCGCCGCCTTGCCAGCAGCGGCAATCGCCCAAAGTCCCCCGCCACAAGAGGGTGAGGTCGTCCGCGAGGCCCAACCCAGCCAGAGCGTACAGAATGTCTTGAGGGAAGAGCATGCCCTGTTCTCGGATCGGTTGACTATCGAGCCGGGCATCAGCTATTCGTATTCGGATCGCAGCCAGCTTGCACTAAGCGGCTTCCTGGTGTTGGACGCCATTTTTCTTGGCAATATAAGCGTCGATACCGTAGAACTGCATACCACCACGTTTGATCTAAGCACGCGCTACGGCGTGAGTGATCGTTTGGAATTCGAACTCAACCTTCCTTATGTTTATCGCTCCAGCAACTACCAGACCATTGGTGCGGACGGCTCTACCGAAGATAGCGTAGAAACATCCGTCAGCGAAGGTGGGATCGGCGATGTCAGCGCCACCATGTTTTATCGCATGCTGCCAGAGACCAATAGCCGCCCCGATATCGTATGGAATCTGGGGGTTCGTGCCCCGACTGGCAAGGACCCCTATGGAATTCCAACACGTGAAGTAGTAGATGGAAGTGAGGGGAATCTGCAGGTACCCACAGAGCTACCTACCGGCAATGGCGTATGGGGCGTATCGACCGGTTTCTCTTTCCTGAAAACACTCGACCCGGCGATCGTATTTGCCAATGTCGGCTATACGCATAATATTGAGCGCAGTTTTGATAACATCTCAAGCGGTGAAGACACCGTTTCAGCAGATATTGATCTCGGCGACTCTTATCGCTTTGGCTTCGGCACGGCCTTTGCATTGAATGAGCGCTTTAGCCTATCCATGTCGTATAGCCATCAGTACAGCCAGAAATCCAGAATAACCCAGGACGGCGAGAGTCGATCAATCGTCGGTAGCGACGCGACAGCAGGTTCGGTGAACTTTGGCGCAACATACGGATTGAATAACAACACATCCGTTATCACTAATGTTTCGGTAGGCTTGACTGATGATGCTCCAGATCTGGTATTGAGCTTCCGGATGCCTTTCCAACTCTGACTGCTGCCAACGTCACATGCTATGTTAGGCCATTTAGCGTAAATGGCCTAATTTTTTCAGCTTACAACGTCCTCGCTCTTTTCATGCTTACCTAAACCGTGCTTCTCCAACAGGCGATAAAGTGTCACTCTTGAAATTCCGAGTTCATCCGCTGCATTCTTCACCTTTTTCTTGTTACGCATCAGTGCTGAAATCAGCACGTTATATTCAGCGGCATCTCGGGCCTGCTCCAAGGTCATTCGCTGCCTGCAGCTGGTACGTCGATCAAGCCCTAGATCAGATGCTTTTATCAAACGTTTATCGCACATCACCATTGCGCGCCTGACACGATTAATGAGTTCCCGGATATTTCCGGGCCAATGATACTGACGCATGATCGTCAGGGCCTCCAGGCTAAAGCCTTTAAGCTGTGCAGATTTCTCATCCGAGAATTTATCGAAGAAAAACTTAGCCAGCACCTCAATATCATCCTCACGCTCACGCAATGCGGGGATATTGATTTGTAAAACATTTAGTCGGTGATAAAGATCCTCGCGAAAACGCCCTTCTTCAACGGCCTTTTCCAGGTTGACATGGGTAGCAGCGAGCACTCTGACATCCACCTCTATATCTTCTCTACCACCCACTCGCTGAATTCTATGATCTTCAAGAAAGCGTAATAAGTTGACTTGCAAATCAAGCGGCAAATCCCCTATTTCATCCAGGAAAAGCGTCCCTCCATTAGCACTTTCTATGCGGCCCAACGTCCTTTGATTTGCACCGGTAAAGGCACCCTTTTCATACCCAAAAAGCTCCGATTGCACCAGGTTGGCTGGCAAGGCTCCACAGTTGACCGCCACAAACGGCCCAGCAGCTCGACGTGAGCGCTCGTGAATGGCATGTGCCGCCAGCTCTTTGCCTGTACCAGACTCCCCACAGATGAAGACCGGCGCATCAACAGCCGAGACTCGCCTAATAGTGTCGAACATCTTACGCATACAAGCCGTTGTTCCCACCATTTCATACTCATCGCCGGCCAGCGTGTCGGAACACTCAGCTGCAGTCTCTACATACTCTATATCGGCCATTTTTTTCGCATGACGTATCAGGCAAGCAACGTCATAAAGATTGTACGGCGCTTCATGAAATGCAAAAAAGTTTCGGGTGACCAACCCTCTTGCATCTCCATGTTCAATGACAGAAGGTTCTATCAATCCTATCCACGGCATTTTCTTGGTCAGCGACTGACTCGTATTGACAAACGCCTCCAGATCATCTGAATTACGCAGCTGCGCAACGCCCACACCAATTAGCGATAAATCCATGTCTTCTGCTGCTTCATTCAAGCAGCCACTCTTCACGATATACTTAACCTGGACAAGGTTTTCTTCCAACCCCTCCACTATATCGCGAGCCTCAGGTTTTGATGACAAAAACAAAGCTATGTCAATTATATTTTCCATCACATGACTTCCCTTATGACCAAAACCTTTACCGCAGACTTTCGCCATACTCCATATTGTCATTACGTCCGCGCAATATCATTGTGGGTATCAAATTATCATTAGCCCAATTCACAGCCTGCATACGATTACTTACTTTTATCTTTTTAAATATATTATAAATATGCGACTTTACCGTACACTCAGTAATGCAAAGCTTATTGGCTATTACTGAATTAATATATCCCCTCGCCACTAGGCTCATAATTTCCATCTCACGGTGCGTTAGACCACATGGAGGCCTCGCAGTACTCACTCTCCGCTGGCGATAATAATCGATGACATTAGCCATCAGCTGTCTTGACATCCAAAAATCACCATCCAGTAATAGCTGTACTCCTTTACAAATAGAGCTTGAAGAACTATTGCGATAGAACACGCCATGCGCATGAAGACTTTTTATCACATCCATAGCATGCTCTTCATCTTTAAGGTTGATGATTGCAACCATGTATCGCTGCGAATTCACCGCCATTGCATACCAATCATGCACGAGAGGGTCAGGCACATGGTCGATGTCGATCAGCAGCACACAGCGGTCCGCTGTGTGCTGATACAGATCATCGCTGGGTAACATGATATCCGTATGACATCCCAACTGTTCTGCCATGTAATCGACGAATATATGTGACTGGGGGTTGGGGTTGGTCACTAGCACTACAGTATTATTAATTTTATTCATCATCCCGTCCTGGCTATGTAATGATGACCACTACAATGGAGTGGCGGGCTTGAACACCAACGAATGACTACCCGTAACCTTGGCTTACACAGCCGGCATTGTAAAGTATGGTTACAAAAAAGATGCATGCAATGACGTCGCTACTGCAGCTCTCTATATAAAACAAACAGTTAACGCATAACCTTATACTTATAATATAAGAATGTTTGGAAGTATGATAATGAGTATAAACTCATACTTTTTTATCGTATTACCCACCTTTATGGGGCCTGCGTTCCTACTGCCCCATGTCTGCTACCATGGCTGATTTGCTCTCAAGGACCCCTAGATGCCCGCCTCCGTCGCCGCTCGCCCTTCGCTCAAGGCCGACGCATTGCTGCTCTCGGTCACCCTGATGGCCGCGGCCGGCTGGATCTTCTCAAAAGAAGCCCTCGAAGGACTGCCGCCACTGCTGTTCATCGGCACACGCTTTCTACTCGCTGCCCTGCTGCTAGGCGCCGTGGGCTGGCGCTCCATGCTTGCCCTTGATGCTGGCCAGTGGCGCCAATCATGCGCGGTAGGCGGGCTATTCATTGGCGCAATCACCCTTTGGGTGCTGGGGGTAGATGCTTCTCGGCACCTCGGCGAAAGCGCCTTCATCAACAGCCTATGGATCCTGATGGTGCCGTTCATGGCACGTTTCCTGTTTGGCGACCGCCCATCCCCCGCCACTTGGCTGGCGCTGCCCGTGGCGATACTCGGCTTTGCCTGTCTATCGCTTAACAACGGCTTTCGCGTTGAACCCAGCCAATGGCTGTTCTTGACCTCGGCAACGCTGTTCGCGCTGCTGTTCAACGTCAATAGCCAGGTCGTCAAACGAGTCCCACCGCTACCTTTCACGATCATTCAAATGATGGTGCTAGGCATCGGTATGACGTTGATGTCAGCGCTCAGCGAACCCTGGCCGAGTGCCGTGACCTCCCCCACCCTTGGCTGGCTATTGGCTAGCGTGATCATCGCCAGCGTGATGCGCTTCTGGGTGCAGCTTTATGCTCAACGGCTTACCAGCTCCAGTAACGGTGCAGTGATCATGATGCTCGAAGCGATCTGGACCGCACTGCTGGCCGCGCTATGGTTTGGCGAAACCATGAGCCCGCTGCAGTGGCTAGGCTGTGCGCTTATCTTTACCGCGCTGTTGATCAATCGCTGGCACTGGATACGTCGGTTATGGCATAAACGCCCGGCAATATGAGATAGGCTGGTAACTATGAGCGAGCACAGGACACAAGAATGTTAGCGGTACGCACATCGGGCGACTTCGTGGCCCTGCTCGAGGGCGCCATCTGGCTGCTGCTGGCATGGTCGGCCAGCTATTCGGCGGCGATTGGCGAACCGCTGCCCAGCGTCGCCATGCTCAGCATCGCCGGCACCCTGGTGTTCGTCTGCTGGGCGCATCGGCCGTTTCGCCTCACGCTACAGCGCTACCGTATCCGTCGGCGGCGCACTGAAATGCTGATGCATATCATTGCGCTGCCGCTGCTGCTGGCGCTATTCTTCGGCGTACTGATCGAGAGCCTGCTGACACCGCTCAGCGGCCAGCAGAAGATGCTGATGTATAACGTCCTGGCGACCTCAGGTTGGCTGGTCTTCGCCTTGACGCTGTTGATCAAGTACCTGATGTTCCGCCTGAGGTCTCGCTGAGGGTGGCGGCGGTTGGCAGGGATGTCTGAAAACGACTAAGGTAGTAGCACTGTGTCGCCACCTTGCGACCCGCCACAGCCAGATTGAGTTATCCATGAATGCTCTGCATCGTCGCCACCTTATCCGCTACGCGCTGATACCCAGCATGGCCTTGGCCATGGGTGTCGCGCTGGCCGACGATGACGCCATGCCCACTCAAGGCGACATGCCTATCCAGTACAGTGGCGATTTCACCGAACTCGCTACCTTGGATAACGGCGTGGTGCTGGAAGGTGCCGAGCTGGCGATGCCCGACGGCGCCACTTCCGGCTTTCGCCTGCTGGCGGGCTACCTGCTGCCCAGGCTGCCACGGATAGGCGTCGGCGCCGAAGTCACCTACCTGGTCACCGATGAGACACCCACCGCCATAGAGAATGAGTCGGTACTGCTCAACACCACCAGCCTGCAGGGCGCGGTAACGGCTGGGCTGCACCTGGGCAGGTTCAGCCTGTTCGCCAAATCCGGCCTTGCCGATTGGAGCGGTGATCTCGAAACCACCCTGGCCGGCAGCGACGCACAGGAAGTCGACATGGCCATGGGCGGCACTGCCCAGATCCACGGCTTCGGCGCGCGCCTGACTTTCACGCCGCGTACCGTCGCGCATCTGCAGTATGAGCGCATCGACGCGCCGCGCCTGGAGCACCTCAACCTCACCACCGCCAAGATTGCCTACCACTTCTAGTCACTCACTTACCTACCCCCCCATCGCGGCTGAAGCCGCTCCTACACTAACCTTCGCGCTAGCCCCAGTGTAGGAGCGAATTCATTCGCGATGCAGCGCGCAGCGCTGCCCGACCAATCCATCACGGCTAACGCCGCTTCTTATATTGCCCTTGGCGCCATACTTGCCACCCCTCATAGATGAATGATCACCTCGACACGGCGGTTCTTGGCGCGCCCCTCGGTTGAGTTGTTGCTGGCCAACGGACGCGTATCGCCGAAGCCCACTGCCCGTAGCCGCGAGGGCGATACCCCTTCGTCCGCCAGATAGCGCAGGATTGCCGTGGCCCGCGCGCTGGATAGCTCCCAGTTGGAGGGAAACTGCGGCGTGTTGATCGGCCGACTATCGGTATGCCCCTCCACCGAGACATCGCCTTCGTGACGCTGGATCAGCGCCACCAGGCTTTCGATGACATCGCGACCGCCACCGGTCAATTCCGCCTCGGCGGTGGAGAACAACAGGTTGTCCTCAACCCGCAGGCTGATGCCCTCGGCCACTCGGGAGACCTCCACCCCATCGAGATCGGGCAGATGCGGCGCCTCGGCAAGGCGCTGTTCGAGGGTTTCGGCCAGCGTCGTGGCCACCGCCACCGCCTCGGGATCAACCTCGCGAGAGCGTTCCGGCGCGGTATCTGTGACAACCACCACCATCTCGTCGAGGGGAACATCCAGATTGGCGCCGTTAGCCGCCACCACGTGCGGTGTCGGTTGCGATGACGGCGGCTGCCAATCGGCCATCATCGGTTCGGCCGGAAACGGCCTGGCTGGCGTCGGCGGCTCGGGGACGGGTTCTGCGCGGCGCGCCACGCCCAAGGCCACGACCACTGCCGCAGGGTCAACGCTGGACACAGCACCGTTCAAATAGGGACGCTGAGCCGGCATCGCGGCGACCATCGCCTCGGGGAGCGGCACACCGATGGCCGAGGCCGGCTGGGCGTCTAGCTCGGTATACAGTGTCACCGGATCAGCCTCGGCGTCGCTGTCGCCGAAGCGGAACGACAGGGCAAACAGCAGCACGAACAGCGCCACCAGCAGCGTCATTACATCGATATAGCTGACCATCCAGCCGCTGCTCGACTCACTATCGCCGCCGTCCTCGAGCAGCGCATCATAGCGTGAGGCCTTAGGCATGCTTGCGAGGCCTCAGGGCGAAGGTCAGGCGTCGACCGGTCTTCTCCATCGGTTCGTCGAGCACCTCATCATCACGCAGCTCATCGTGGTGATTGGCCATGAACGACTTGAGCGTCTCCTCGATGAACGACGGCAGCCGGCGGCGGGACATCAACGATACGCCTTCGAGCACCATGTTCATGGCGATCAGGCGCTCTTCGGTGCGACGCTCGAGCTTCACCGCAATCGGCTTGAACACCAGGTTGGCCAGCACGATGCCATAGAAGGTGGTCAGCAGGGCCACCGCCATCTTCTCACCGATCACCCCGATCTGATCGGTATCCATCACCTCGAGCATGTTGACCAGCCCCACCAGGGTGCCGATCATGCCGAAGGCCGGCGCGTAGAGCGCCATGGTGCGAAAGATCTGCGCCTCCGCCCGCTCGCGGGCCTTCATGCGTGCCACCCGCCAGCGCAGCAGGTCGAGGATCTCCTCCTCGCGGGTATTGTCGATCACGAGTTGCACACCGGTACGCAGGAAGGGGTTGCGAACGTCGCTCTCCAGGGCCCGTTCCACGGCATGGATATCGCCCTTGAACCACAACCGTGACAGCCGCACCAGCTCTTGGACATCCTCCTGCACGCGGCTGTTCTCGCGCCGAAACACCAGCGCCACCAGCCGCACGACCCGCACCACTTCCTTGAGCGGGTAGCTGATGAACGTCGCTGCCAGGGTGCCGGTCAACACGATGGCCAACCCCGGCAGGTTGATAAAGCTGGCCGCCGACTCGGCGCTCAGCAGGAGGACACTGGCCAGCATCAAGATACTGGCGGCGATGCCGATAAGCGTGGAAGGATTCATGCGCTCGCCCGTAGTAGATGACTCAAGAGAGACGTCGTTCAAGTTGCCATGATACCTATCGCGCAATCCGCCAAAGCGCAGAAAAGCCGCTATTCACGCGGCTACTCTGACGTTGGGCACGACCTCGCCGGCCGGACGAGGTCCGAGATCAACCAGTAACGATGGCAATCGCAGGCATTTCAGATGCTCATCCGCCTGCAGCAGTCACCATGCTACGATCGTCTTACAGCTAACAACCACACCGCTGGGGACATGACAATGCAACGCATTTCGAACACGTTACTGGCTTCAACGATCGCTATCACCGCCTCATTGGGCCAAGCCCATGCCAATGACATCGTGGTCGGCGGCCTCAATTATACCGAACACTTGCTGCTCACCTCCGCCACCACGCAGTACCTCGAGCACCACGGCTATGAGATCGACCAGCGCGAGGGGCTCGGCACCAGCGTGCTACGCCAGGCCCAGGAGAATGGGCAGGTCGATCTGTACTGGGAATACACCGGCAACTCGGTGATTCTTTTCAACGACCAACCCCAGCCCGAAAACGCCGAGGAAACGTACCGCATCGCCAAGGAGCTGGACGCCGAGAAGGGATTGGTATGGCTCGACCCTACCGATACCAATAACACCTACGCCCTGGCGATGCGCGAAGATGACGCCGAGAGCCGCGGCATCGCGACCATGAGCGACCTGGCCGATGCACTGAATGCCGGTGAAGAACTCGTGCTCGCCTCGAATGCCGAATTCTATGCACGTGATGATGGCCTGCGACCGCTACAGGAAGCGTATGGCTTCGAGTTTCCGCGCAACCGCGTCAGACGCATGGACTCAGGCCTCACCTACAACGCCCTGCGCGATGGAAACGCTGACGTGGCGCTGGTATTCGCCACCGACGGCCGGAATGGTGCCTTCAATTTCCGCGTACTCGAAGACGACCAGGCGTTCTTCCCCGTCTATGCCCTGGCGCCGGTGGTCCGTGAAGACACACTAGCCGAATATCCCGAACTGGAGGGACTGCTCAACGCCATGGCCGCGACGCTCAACGATGACCTGCTCATCGAGCTCAACAGTCGTGTCGATGTCGAGGGTGAGGAAATCGAGCGCGTGGCGGCCAGCTACCTGGCTGAACATGGTCTTATCGACTAATCATCACCCCATGCCCGGGGGCGCTGCTACACGCACCGCCCCCTGACCATCAGCCACGGCCAAGAGTCATCACGCTATGTTCCCCAGCGGTGCACAACCCGATAGCCGCGCAGTACACGAATTCCCCCAGCCGATTACCGAAACGCCCAACCTGTGGATCCCCCTCCCCGACGGCACACGCTTGGCAGCACGCGTATGGCGTCCCAGCGAGGGCCCACCGGTACCGGCCATCATCGAATGCATTCCCTATCGCAAGCGTGATGCCACCAGCATCGACGATGAACGCACGCACCCCTATTTCGCCGGTCACGGCTATGCGGCGCTGCGGATCGATCTGCGCGGCAGCGGCGAATCCGATGGCGTGCTCGAGGATGAATACCTGCCCCAGGAGCAGGACGACATCATCGCCGCGATCGCCTGGATCGCCGAGCAGCCCTGGTGCAGCGGCCAGGTAGGGATGATGGGCATCTCCTGGGGGGGCTTCAATTCGCTGCAGGTGGCGTCACGCCAACCACCCGCCCTCAAGGCCATCATTGCCGTGGGCGCCACCGTCGATCGCTACCATGACGACGTACACTACAAGGGCGGCTGCATACTCAACGAGAACTTCGGCTGGGCCGCCACCTCGCTGTCGTTCATGTCACGGCCGCCCGACCCCGCGTTGCGCGACGACTGGCGGGAACAGTGGCGACATCGTCTGGCGCACCAGCCCTTCGTTGCCGAAAACTGGTTTGCGCATCAGACCCGCGACGCCTACTGGCAGCACGGCTCTGTGTGTGAAGATTATCGCCGCCTCGAGACGCCGATCATGGCCGTCACGGGCTGGGCCGATGCCTACGTCAACTTCGTGGCCGAGCTGATGGAGCACGCCAGCGGCCCACGCCTCGGCATCGTGGGTCCCTGGCCACATGCCTATCCGCATGTCGCCATGCCCGGCCCGACCATCGGCTTTCTACAGGAAGCCCTGCGCTGGTGGGATCACTGGCTGAAAGGCCAGGACAGCGGCATCATGGATGAGCCTCGCTATCGGGTCTATTGCCAGCAATTTTCCGACGCAAACCCCAATAGCCTGCACACCCCGGGACACTGGCTGGGCGAATCCAGCTGGCCAACACCCAACGTGGCCGATACGACGTACACCCTGGGCAACGCCAGCCTCCACGCCGCGCCACCCGATGAGGCGCCGCCGGCAACGCTGACGCTGAGCGCCCCGGCCGACAACGGCCGCCAGTGTGGCGAGTACATTCCCCACTGCAGCGGGCCGGAAATCGCCGGCGATCAGCGCCAGGACGATGCCCACTCGCTGATCTTCGACACACCACCGCTGGCCGAGGCCATGACCCTGCTGGGCCGACCACGCCTCAAGCTGCGCGTCAGCGTCGACCAGCCCCAGGCCAACCTCATCGTCAGACTCTGCGACGTCTCACCGACAGGCGTCTCGCAGCGCATCAGCTACGGTGTACTCAACCTCTGCCATCGCCGCAGCCACAGCGAGCCCGAGGCGGTGCCCTGCCATACCGCGATGGATGTCGAAGTAGCGCTCAACCAGGCCTGCCACCGGCTAACGCCCGGCCATCGCCTGCGCGTCTCGGTCACCACCGACTATTGGCCGCTGATCTGGCCCAGCCCGCGCCCGGTTACCCTGACGCTCTATCCCGGCGCATCAGCGCTGCATGTGCCCGAACGCCGCTCACCTGCGATCGAGATGCCCGTGCACTTTGCGCCAGCCGAGCATTCCGGGCCCCCACAGAGCCGACAGACGCGTCAAGGCAGCCATCGTCGCGATGTGGTTCATGCCCTCGCCGACGGACACACCCGCCACGAGATCGTCGATGACTTTGGCGAGGTCGCCTACGACCACGGCCTGATCAACACCGCCAGCGCCGATGAACACTACCACATCGACCCGCGCCGCCCGGACACGGCGCGGATGAGCAAGAGCTGGACCCAGCACTTCAAGCGCGATGACTGGCAAGCCCACACCACCACCTGGGCCGAGCTGCGCTGCGATGCTGAGTGGTTCTATCTAGAGGCCCGCCTGGAGGCCTTCGAGAACGGCGAGCGTTTCATCGACCGCCGCTGGATCACCCGACGCAAGCGGCACCATGTCTAACCATTCAGGGGCCAGCGATTCAGGCGTCCCGATCACGCTGCAGCCGGCGCGCCATCAGCGATGCCACCAGCGGCGTATCGGCATCGCGATGGGTGGGCATGGCAAAGCGCGCCGCCTCGATATCCGCCATGTCGAGGTCAGCCGTGACGACGCCAACCCCATCCTCCGCCCGCGCCACGACCTGGCCGCGGGCATCGACGATACAGCTGCCGCCCCAGAACCAGGCCCCGCTCTCCGCACCATAGCGGTGAGCCATCACCAGCGGCGTGCCATATACCATCGCGTAGAAGCACAGGCACGCCTGCCAGTTGGCGGCGTCGTCGAAATCACCGTCGACCATGCCGGTGGCCGAATTGATCGAGGTCAGCAGCACATCGGGGCGCTCGAGCATGGCCGCGTGCACCACGCCGGGATTCCAAAGGTCGGCGCAAATGGTCACACCACAGGCCAGCCCACGCGTGCTCACCTGGGTGAGACGCTGCCCCTTGCTGAACACCTTGCCCTCTTCATGCCCGCCATAGGTGCACAGATTGATCTTGCGATGCACCGCCAGCACCTCACCGTGCTGCAAGCAAGCCACCGCATTGGCATATTCGCCGCGCCCGATGCGCTCGACGAAACCGACCACCGCCAGCATCTCGCCCGCCTCCCGCGCCAGCCCCAACAAGCGTGGATCATCCGCCGCCATCGCCACCGCAGGGACCCGCTCGCCGAGGTCGTACCCGGTCAGCGACAGCTCCGGGAACACCAGCACATCGGCCTGCTGCGAGCGGGCTTCGCCGATCAGTTCACGATGTACCGGCAGATTGGCCTCGACGTCGCCCAGTTCACAATTCATCTGAGCGACAGCGACACGATAGCCCGCAGCGGGGTGGCTCATGGCAGGATTCCTTCAAAGAGCTGGCGAATAAGGCCCTTGTCTTACCACGCCAGGCCGCCAGGCGTCACTCACCGATACCAGGGACGACTCTCACCATGCGCGCCAATGACATGAATCTCGCACCGCTCGACTGGATGCTCAACGTCGATCTGGGCGCCCTGGGCGACGCGCATCTGGCCCAGGCCAAGCGCGCGCTGCTCGACACCCTCGGGGTGGCCGCCGGCGCCAGCCGCACCCCCCTGGCCAGGCACGCCGAGCGCTACGTCGTCAGCCAGCACGGCGGCGGCCGCCCGCTGCTGTTCTCCAACGCCACGGCATCCGCCTCCGGCGTTGCCCTGCACGGCGCCTGGATGATCGATGCCCTCGATGCCCACGACGGCCAGGTCCTTACCAAGGGGCACTGCGGTGTGGCACTGGTGCCGGGCATCATGGCACTCCCGGAAGCGGAGAAACTCTCCGGCCGCGAACTGCTCGGACTGCTGGCGATGGGCTACGAGGTGGCGACCCGCGCCGGCATCGCCCTGCATGCCAGCGCCTGCGACTACCACACCTCCGGCGCCTGGAATGCCATCGGCGTGGCCGCCATCGCCGGCAAACTGCTGCGGCTCGATCGCCAGCGTCTTCACGAGGCACTCGGCATCGCCGAGTTCTACGGCCCGCGCAGCCAGATGATGCGCTGCATCGACCACCCCACCATGGTCAAGGATGGCTCGGGCTGGGGCGCTCAGGCCGGTATCGCCGCGGCACTGCTGGCCCAGGACGGCTTCACCGGCGCCCCGGCCGTCACCGTGACCGGCACTGATGCCGCACAGCATTGGCAGGACCTCGGCAGCCGCTGGTACCTGCACGAACAGTATTTCAAGGCCTACCCGGTGTGCCGCTGGGCCCAGCCGGCAGTGGAAGCCGTGCTCGAACTGGCCCAACGTGGCATCGAGATCGATGCGATAGAACGCATCACCATCACCACCTTCCACGAAGCCAAGCGGCTACACGTCGTTCATCCCACCTCCACCGAGCAGGCGCAATACAGCCTGCCCTGGTCGGTCGCCTGCGCGCTGGGTTTTGGCACCCTCGATGTGCATGCCGTCACCGACGCCCTCGACGACCCGTGGATCAAGGCGCTGGCAGAACGCATCGAGCTGGTCGAGAACGAGACCTTCAACGCGCGCTTTCCCGCTGAACGCTGGGCGCAAGCCAGCCTCGAGATGCGCGATGGCAGCCATCATCACAGCCAAGAGCACGAAGCCCGCGGCAATCCCCACAACCCCCTTGGCGATGACGAACTGGCTCAGAAATTCCATGCCCTGGCCGCACCGGCCATCGGCCAGGCCCACGCTGCAGAACTGCACGATGCGATCATGACGCTTGAATCGCGGTCGGCTAAGCACCTGCTGGAGCGACTCTAAAACGCGTCGCGACTCGCCAGATTGATGAGCAACTCGCGAATATTGTCTTCTGTCGGCAGTCCACTTGCCTCGCTTGATGGCCTCCTTCAGTATTTACTGATAACTGATCAGCCGCCTGCCACTGTCAGGAGGAATATCGACTGGAGGCACCCCCGTGACCGACGAGCTCGCACCGCTGGAAGCGCAGCAGGAGATCCATGAACTGATCGCTCAACAGGCGCCGCTGACGAAAACCCAGGATGCGATTGCTGACTGGATTCGTCTTCAGCTTCCCGGTGCCGTGGTGGCCTTCATGCGTTTCGACCCAGCGCGCCGTACGCTCAGCTTGTTCCCCAGTCAACGTTTCTCCCAGCGCTACTTCGAGCGGCTTCAGGATGCCCCCATCGGCCCCAGGACGACCTCCTTCGGTGCCGCTGCTTATCTACGTCGACAGGTCATCACCGAGGACATCCAAACGGATCCAGGTTGGGAAGCCTACCGCGATGTTGCGCTTGCCGAAGGCCTCCGTGCCTGCTGGTCAAGCCCAGTGATTACCCCTCAGGGTGAGTTACTGGGAACATTCGGTGCCTATCATCGCGTGCCAGCCGCCCCAAGCGACGCGAGCATGAGATGGCTCCGCCAGGCCGCCGCCCTGATTGCACTGGCGGTCATCAGAGATCGCGACAGTCGGCATCACCGTACGCTGGCGGAATGGCACCGCTCGCTGTTCGTCAATCACCCTCACGGCGTCTATGAATTCGATCTCGAGGGCAGGTTCCAGCGTGGCAATGCCGCCCTGGAGCAGATCACCGGCTATCCTGAACAGGTGCTGATCGGCCGCCACTTCAACGAATTTATCGCCCCCAATTATCGCGAACTGACCCAGGCGGCCTTCGATGCCGCCCGATTCGGGACTTCACGCCAGTACGAGACCCTAGGCACGCATGCCGATGGATATGCCTATCATCTGGAAATCACCAACTTCCCGGTGACCGTCGATGGCGAGATCGTCGGCGTCTATGGCATCTGTCACGATATCACCGAGCGCAAACGGCAGGAGGCCGAGCTACGCCTGTTGCAACGCGGCATCGAGGCCAGCCCCAATGGCGTGCTGATGGCCGATGCCACCCAACGCGACATGCCACTGGTGTATGCCAACGAGGCCTTTTGTCGTCTGACCGGTTATGCGCTTGGCGAAGTGCTGGGTAAAAACTGTCGTTTCTTGCAAGGCCCAGAGACTGACCCAACAGCCGTCGAGACCATCCGCCACGCCCTGGCGGCGCGTAGCGAGGTACAGGTCACACTGCTGAATTACCGCAAGGACGGCACGACCTTCTGGAATCGCCTGGTGATCAGCCCGGTTATTGATGAAACCGGGTGTTGCACTCACTTTATCGGTAATCAACAAGACATCACTCGCGAGCGGACTCAAGAGGCCCAGATTGCCCATCAAGCTACCCACGACCTGCTAACTGACTTACCCAATCGTCCTGCATTGGAGAACCGTCTCGAAGATCTATTCCGATTGAGTCAGCAGAATCAGAACCTGCTGGCGGTGATGTATCTCGATCTGGACGGATTCAAGTCAATCAATGATGGCCTGGGATATACCATCGGCAATCAACTGCTGATGGCCGTCGCTGACCGGCTGCGTCAGTTGCTTCGCCACACTGACACCCTAGCCCGCCTCGCCGGGGATGAGTTTGTCTTTTTAATGCCTGGCTTCAGAACCCGAAAAGAAGTGGTCGCTGCCGCCGAGCGCATCCTCACGGCCCTGGAACGCCCATTCGCTATCGACGGTCACGCCTTGCACATCAGTACCAGCATTGGCGTCGCGTGCAGCGACGAGCCCATTCAACAGGCCCATGAACTGCTTATGCATGCAGACCTTGCCCTCGAAGTGGCTAAGCAGCAGGGACGCAACACCTGGCAGTGGTACCAGGAAGGCAGCAAGCGGCACACCAGCGAACATGTATTGCTGCGTCATGACCTCCACGCTGCTCTGCGCGATGACCAGTTCGAACTCTATTACCAACCGGTGGTTGATGCTGTAAGCGGCCAGCTGCGCAGCGTCGAGGCCCTGGTCCGCTGGCACCATCCCACCCTAGGGACGGTATCACCCGGGATCTTCATTCCGATTGCCGAGCAAACCGGCCAGATCATCGACCTGGGCCGCTGGGTGCTGAAACAGGCCTGCCAGAGCCTGGCTGACCTACACGCAAAAGGGTCACGAGTGTTCCCGGTGGCCGTCAACATCTCCTCGTTACAGTTTCGCCGCGACGGCTTTCTAGACGAAGTGCAGGGTATTCTCGATGAGACGGGTCTCCCCCCCGAGCTTCTCGAGCTGGAGATGACCGAGAGCATCCTGCTGGGAGGGGCTGAACAGGCTATCGAGATGATCGGCAAGCTGCGGGGGATGAGCATCACCATCGCCATCGATGATTTTGGTACCGGTTTCTCCAGCTTGAGCTACCTGCGCGACCTGCCCATCCACAAGATCAAGCTCGACCGCGCCTTCATCCAGGATATTCTCACCAGCCGCAACAATGCCGCCATCGTCCAAGGCATCATCACCATGGCTCATCACATGGATCTGGTCGTGGTCGCCGAAGGGATAGAGAAACGCGAGCAGCAGCAGGACCTGATTCGTCGTGACTGTGATTTGCTCCAAGGCTTCCTTTTCGCCAGACCGATGCCGCTTCAAGACCTCCTGGCACTGCCCAACCCCCTACCCCCAGTGGCCATCCCCTAGATACGCAATGTAGTGACCTAAAACAATGACCACTACAAACTGCTATCTACCCAGGGGGCCAAAACCCAGGCCGGGCAGATCTACGATCGGTTACGCACGATACTGGCAACCTCACCGGTAAATCTCGGACACACGTCATAGAGGATGATACATTATTGCTACACCTACCTGGGTGTGGCATTGGTCAGCGCGGGGCCAAGCTCGTTGAAGCCTGCCATTAAACGTGCAGACCATGGCCCGCACGCGGCCAAGGCAACGTGGCACAGTTGGGTACTGGCAGGAGGCCCGAACGAGGGCTAGCCTAGCGCATAAGGCAATGCTCTATTCGTCTCACAGTCCCAGTAACGCAATTGAGGATCCGATACTTCACATTGACATTGTTCAATAAAAACCAATATTAAATGCGCAGGTGGCTCCTATGGCCGTTCCCGCTAGGCATGACAACCCCACGGCGACCGTGATTCATTCACTGTTGTTGCAGACACACGAGCTGTCACTGTATGCCAAGGATATGGCTTATCCCCTGAAAGCGGACGTGATCGAACTGGACCAGAGTACTGGCCGCTTGGTGCTGGAGGTCGAATATGCCGGCCAGGATATCGAGCGCTACCTAGCCAAGGGTGGCGTAAGCTTCGACCTCGAGGTGCTTAAGGGGGCACAGGCCCTCGAGCGTGAGACCTACAGCCTCAGCAATGTCGACGCCAAGCTGATCAAGACCGATAGCATCTTGTATCGCCTGGAGTGCCAACTTCCCGAATCTGTCTTCGTTGCAGAGCAACGGGGGGCGATCCGGATTCCCTTTATCCTCGGCATGCAGGCCCGCGTCAACATCGAAGTCTTTCTGCACGAGCTCAACGTCCCAGGGCGGCTGCGTAACCTGTCAGTCGGTGGCTGCATGGCCGACATAGACCTTGCCGACAGCATCGCGATCAACGTGGAGCAGGACATTCCTGGTGTTACGCTCGAATTTCCCAACGGTGAAAGTTTCTTCGCTGCGGGCAAGGTCCGGCATATCCGCCCCTTTGGCAATCATGGCTATGCTGCTGTCGGCATCCAGTTTATAGGCCTGACGTCACTTCAAACAGAGGCCTTGTTCCGATACGTCGGCGAGTCCGAGCGCGAAGCGGCCTACCGTACCGGGGCCAATGATAAAATGACGCAGCACTCTCCCCTCTTCATTCCCGGCACCAAGGAGAAGCAGATTCTTCAGCGTGAAAGCAAAGAGCGCGAGATGCACTCGCGCCAGTCGCCCATGGAGCGGGGTGTCGTCCATATTGCTCACCATCTTCAGGTAGGTCTGATGTATATGAAGACCCGCGACTTGTTCCCTGAAGAAATCTTCTATGACTGCGTCGACACCCTGCGTTACCTGGTGGAAAAAGACCGAAAAACGTTACTGCATGCCTTGGCCTACCTGCGCGAAGAGCAGGACTGGGTCCGCCATGCCGTGCAGGTAGCAGGTCAATTGGCTGATATGTTGACCATACGCGATCCGCACGACCCCAAAGTGCGCGAAGCCGTGCTCGGCGCACTGCTGCACACCATGGGTAAGCCGCTGCTAATCGGCCCCCAGTTGCCGTCGCTCAAGGTCAACATGAATCCAGCTCAAAAGGCGGTTCTCCGGGGACACGTGACAGTACTGAGCGACAAGCTGCGTGAACTGAACTGGACGCCCAGCCCCACTTGCCGAGACGTGATCGAGAATGCCAATGAGCGTCTGGATGGCAGCGGGTACCCAGCAGGCAAGCGCGCCGAGTCGCTCTCAGAGCTGGTGCGGCTAGTATCGATAATCAAGGCAGTCAATAAGCAGCGCTTTGCACGTAACGGCGCTCCGCCTCGCCCCCCGCTCGATGCCTACCGCAGGATTCACGAGGCAAACGCCGCCTATGACAAAACCGTGCTGGTGGAGTATATCCAAGTCTATGGCCTCTACCCGATCGGCAGCCTGGCAAAGTTCTCTGGTGGCTTCCTCGCCTGGGTCATGGACATCGACGGTAAGGGCATGCCGACCCAAGTGCACATCGTCAAGAACCTGCGTTTTCCCGATACCAACATCGACAATATCATCAGTAGCGGCGACTTCTCCCAGATCGGCAAGCTCGAGGATATCGTCAATCCAGCCGATTACGGGGTGAAGGTCGTGAAGGTCTAATCAGCGTCACGAGCCCTGCCACCGCCCACGGCAAAGTGATCGATTACGCACACTCGCTAGTCATAGGCAGGCCTGGCTACATACTGCTGACCAGCAGCGCCTGCTGGCAGGCAAACTTGACCATCAACGCCCCACGGCATACCCCTGCATGTGCCTAGCGGATGCCCCCGCATGGAGCATGCCATCGTAGCGAGCCACGGCACAGACGCGCCCCAGCGCCCACGCATCCTGGATCGCCAGCTCATGCCCCCTGGATCGCAGATCCGCCAGGACGTCTGGCGAAAAGCGATTCTCGATCAGCACGCGGCCCAGTACGCACTCACGCGGATGGAAGGACGCGGGGAAGTGACGAATCTGGAACTGCGGCGCATCGATGGCCCGCTGCAGATCATAGCCGTAGTGAACGATCCGCAAGAACGTCGTTAGGCTCCACTGATCCTGCTGATCGCCACCGGGCGATCCAAGCGCCATCACTGCCTTGTCACCGCGGGTCACCAGGGTCGGTGTCAGCGTCGTGCGCGGACGCACGCCAGGCCGCAGGGAACTGGCTAGGCCCGGCGCCAGCCAGGTCATCTGCGCTCGCGTGGAGATCGAGAAGCCAAGCCCGGGCACGCTGGGTGAGCTTTGCAGCCAGCCACCGCTGGGCGTCGCCGACACCATGTTGCCGAAGCGGTCGACGATATCCAGATGCACCGTATCACCCTCGACGCTGGGCAGCGGTGCAAAGGTAGGCTCACCGCCCCCTGGGCCGATGGTCGGCTCGCTGCCGGCCAGGGCCATGATCGCCTCGATCCGCTCATCAGCGCCGGCAAGCCCAGGGCGCATTGCAAGCGACGCCCGATCACCGACCAGTTGCCGACGTGCTGCGTTGTATTCCCCGCTGAGCAACGTCTTGAGTGGCACGTCCGCGGCCGCCGGATCGCCATACCACGCCTCGCGGTCGGCATAAGCCAGCTTCGCCGATTCAGCGACCTGATGCACGAACTCGGCACTGTCCGGGCCGAATGACGCAAAGTCTACCCCCTCGAGCAGTGCCAGCTGCTGAAGAAAAACCGGCCCCTGGCTCCAAGGGCCAGCCTTGTGGACCCGGTATCCCGCGTATTCAGCGCTCACCGTGGCCTCATCGCTCGCCGACCAGCGCGCCATATCGTCACCCGTCAACAGGCCGGCATGTCGCTCACCGGTGCTGTCCATCAGGGGCTTACGGTAGAAATCATCGATCGCCTCGGCCACGAACCCCTCATAGAAGGTCGCCCGGGCGCGCTCGATCTGTGCCTCGCGATCGGGGCCCGCAAGCGTCGCCTCAGCGAGAATGCGTCGGTAGGTCAGGGCAATCCCCGGGCAGCGGAACAGCGCATCGGGACGTGGCGCCCCACCCCCAACCAGCCATTGCTCGGCAGAGCTCGGCCACTCCTGCTTGAAGAAATCGATCACCGGCAAGATGGAGGAAACCGCGCGGCTGAGTAGCGGGAACCCACTCTCCGCATACTCGATGGCAGGCGCCAGCACCGTCGCCAGCGGCAAGCTGCCGTAATCACGCAGCAGCGTCATCCAAGCGCCGAAGGCCCCGGGCACCACGGCCGGCAACAGCCCGGTCCCCGGCACCATCTTGAGGCCGAGCGCCGCGAAGCGTTCCGCGGTGGCCGCAGCGGGCGTCACCCCCTGGCCACAGATCACTCTGGGGGCCGAGTCATCATGACGCATGGCAATGATCGGCACCTCGCCTCCCGGACCATTCAGGTGTGGCTCGACGATCTGCAGGACAAACCCTGCCGCCACTGCGGCATCGAAGGCGTTTCCGCCTTTTTCCAACATTGCCATCCCGACGCTGGACGCCAGCCAATGCGTGGTACTGACGGCGCCGAAGGTGCCCTTGATCTCGGGACGAGTGGTAAACGGCGGCAAGCTGGACATGGAGTCGGTTCCTTTTGTTGTCGAGCGCGACGTCGGTATGGCGAGGCTCACGTTGTACTTGAACCTACCATTTTTTACAGGCAGGATCATTAAAGCTATATAGCTATATTTACTACAACGCCAATGACAACTGAATAGCGGTAGCCCATGACACTCGACAAGATCGTCAACGCCTGCCTGCCCCACTTCGAGAACGACCGCATCGGCGTACCGAAGTACGCGCGTTTCTACAACGCCATCAAGGAGGCCGTGCATGCTGGGCACCTCATGCCGGGCGACAAACTGCCCTCGGAGCAGGAGCTATCGGCGCGGCTGCCAGCGAGCCTCGGCACCCTCCAGAAGGCGCTAAAGGCACTATCCGACGACGGCATCGTCATTCGCGAGCACGGTCGCGGCACCTTTATCCGCGACCAGGAGATCAAGTTCGAAGACATCCGCGTCTTCCGCTTTCTCGATAACGGCCGCCCGCTGCCGCTGACCCTGCAGGGCCTGGCCATCCAAGTGGTGGACCTTGACCGCGAACTGGCGACATTCTTCGGTCGCCGCAAGGCCGCCGTCGTCAAACGCCTGGTTCAGGTTGAAGGCGAACCCTGGACCTTCAATGAGTTCTTTCTTCCGTTGGAGTACGCCCACGATCTGCTGGACAAGCCAGCCAGCGACTTCGACGGTCTCTCGCTGCATGAGCATCTGTTCCAGACCCAGCGCATCCTCACCAGTCACTTCATGCACCGCCTAGGCGTCGCGCCTTTCTCCGTGGATGCCAGGCGATTTCTTGGTCTAGCCGACGACATCCGACACGGCATGCAGTGGCGAGTACAAGGCTTCGATCGGGGTGGGGCACCGACCACCTTTCAGCGCTTCGAAGTCCAGCCCGGGCATCGTGATATCGAACTCAGCACTCAGGCAGGTCAGGTTCGCGGCGCCTGACACCCTCTGCGTACCGCCGCCATGGTTATGACCCAACCGCTCCACCAACAACAAAGGCAGCAACATGACTCAGGATATCAACCCCAACGCTACGTCTCCGATCGACGCCCGTCGCCGTCAATTGCTCAAGGCCGGTCTCGCCGGTGTCGGCGTTGCCCTGTTCCCCGGCATCCTGGCCGCATCGCCCACCCGTGAACTGCGCTGGGGCTCAGCGAGCCTGGGATCTACCGGCTATATCATCATCGAAGCACTGGCTCAGGCCGTGCAGCGTAACAGCGACATGCGCAGCACCACGCTCGCCACCTCAGGCGGCGCCGAGAACATGGTGATGGCCAGCCGCGAGGAGATCGAGTTCGGCCAAACCACTTCCACCGATTGGCCCCCGGCCACCGCTGGCGAACGCCCCTTCCCAGGGCCTATCGATGCACGCCAGATGTTTGCCTACACGGTATGGAATATTCCGCTGATCGTGCGCGCCGACTCCGACATCCATAGCCTCGCCGACCTCGCTGGCAAGCGCGTGATGCCCTCCACCGCGGGCGGCGCCACGGCCATCATGCACCAGACGATTCTTCAAGCAGCAGGTGTTGCCGACGACGTCGACTGGACCTACGGCTCCTGGAACGACACCTTCAGCGCCTTCCAATCCGGGTCCGTGGATGCGATCCCTTCGACACTGACCAACGGCCGGCCTTCACCGTCGCTGGCAGAGATCGACAGCAGCGTTGAGTTTCGCGTCCTACCGATCGACCCCGAGGTGCTAGAGCGCGCCCAAGGCATCAACTCAGGCCTGCTGGCGACAACGGTCACTGCTGAGCAGTGGGACAAGGCGGAAGGCGAGATGCTGATGCCGGCCATCTCGGGCGTCCTTGCGGCCCGGCCTGGCGTCACGGACGAAGAAGCCTACGCCGTCTGCAAGGCCATCTTCGATGACCCCGAGCAGGTTCGCCGCGTTGGCTCGCAGCTACAGGACATCGGCGTGGAGTTCGCGGTTGAGTACCTGCTCTCGGAGTACCCGGTCAACGCTGGCGCAGCGCGCTACTTTCAGGAACGCGGCGTATGGCGTGACGAGCTGATCATTGCCGATCCTGTCACCGCCTAACCCTGCCGTCTGCCATGCACTGCGGTGCATGGCAGCCGTTCATCGACGAGGTTGAAGGTCCCCATGACACCCAAGCTGCTCGACGAGAAGCGCGGCTATCTCAATAGTGCCAACCTGATACTGCTCCTGACGCTGGTCATGGTAGCCACTCACCTGCTGCAGGTGTTCAATTACTACCTGCCATCAGGCCAGTTCAAGACCCTTCACCTCGGCATGGCACTGGTGATCATCTTCACCAGTGCCGCGGGTCATTCGCGTCACTGGCTCGCTCGGCTCGCCTATGCCGGCTGCTTCGGCATCGCCGCTATTGCCGCCGGCTACGTATTTCTGGAGTACGACGGACTGATCACCGACCGCGTATTCGGCCCTGAGCCGATGGATGTGGTGATCGGCTGCCTGCTCATCGCCACCTGCCTGGTGGCCGCCTGGCAGCAGTGGGGGTTGACCATCCCGCTGATCGGCGTCATCGGCCTGCTATATGGCTACTTTGGCAATAGCCTGCCCACTCAACTGCTCTATCACGGCGGCATGGGCCTGGAGCGGCTGGTGTCCTATGCCTCAATTCCCAATTTCCAAGGCGTGCTGGGATCGCTCACCGAGCTGTCTGCCGGCACCATCTTCATCTTCATGGTCTTTGCCGGGCTACTCAAAGCCACCGGCGGCATCGATTTCATCATGGGGTTCGCCACCAAGCTGGCAGGCAACTCCCGCGGTGGCCAGGCCAAAATCGCGGTCCTCGCCAGCGCCTTCATGGGCATGATCTCCGGCAGCACCGTCGCCAACATTGCCAGCACCGGCACCATGACGATCCCCACCATGAAGCGCACGGGCTTCAAGGCACCCTTCGCCGGCGCCGTCGAGGCCGTCGCCTCCACCGGCGGCCAGATGACACCACCGGTGATGGGCCTCACCGCCTTTCTGATGGTTGGTGTCACCGGGCTCGGCTACGATCAGGTGATTCTCGCCGCCATGATCCCAGCGGGCCTCTACTATTTCTATCTGATCCTGGCCGTGCACCTGCAGGCCGCTCGCGACGGCCTAGTACCTTATCAACAGAACCAGGCGCCAACGCTGCCTGCCAAACAGCTGCTGGCACGCTACGGCCATCTACTGATGGCCATAGGCGTGCTCGTTTATCTGCTGGTCAGCCGCATGCCGCCCTCCTATGCCGCGGCCTATGGCTGCCTCGCGATCATCGTGCTCGAGCTCGCCAGCAGCCTGCTGCGCCAATATCGGCATCCACTCAAGGCACTGGGCACCGCCGTCACCCGCCTGGTCGATGGTCTGCGTGAGGGCGGCTTCAGTGGCGCCACCATCGCCGTCATCGTCGCCGTGATCGGCATCTTCGTGGAAGTCCTGACCGCCACCGGCTTCGCGCAAAAGCTCTCCTACCTGATGCTCAGCATTGCTGATGGCAGCCTCGGTGTGCTGCTACTGATTGCCGCCGTTGCCTGCTTGATCTTCGGGCTAGGCCTGCCCACCTCGGCGGCCTACATACTGGTCGCCTTGCTGACCGCCCCGGCGCTGATCGATATGGGATTGAGCTTGATGGCCGCGCACATGTTCGTGCTCTATTTCGCCATCTTTTCGGCGCTCACCCCGCCGGTAGCCGTCGCCTCGCTGATCGCCGCCCGCATCGCCGAGGCGTCCTACTTCACCACCGCCATGCAGGCAGTGAAAATTGGCCTGCCGGGTTTCTTCCTGCCCTTCCTGTTCGTCGCCAGGCCAGAGCTGCTGCTGCTCGAGGGCTCGCTGGTCGATCAGCTCATGGTGATAGCCATCAGCCTCGTGGCCCTCGCCGCCCTCAATGTCGCGATGGTTGGGCAAGGGTTCATACGCACTGCGTGGTCGGTCCGACTGGTGCTACTGATTGCCGCCACGCTGACGCTCGTGCCGGGCATGATGGGCACGTTAATAGGCTGTATCGCTATCATCGCCATCCTGGGCTATCAGTTCACGCTGAGAGACCGGCATCCCATCACCCGCGAGGCCTAGCGGGAGGATGGCCAGCAACAGACGACCACTACTTCGCAGCGTAACGCTCGGCGGTGGCCAGCATCTCGGGCAGTCCGATACTCTCGTTTAGCTCGTCGAAGGCGGCCATGCGGTCGCGGAAGGGCTCAGTGGATCCGTGGTGCTTGAGGCTCTCGAAATACGCCGAGGCCTGGCGAATGACCGCGCGGGCAAGCCCTCCGGGGAAGATCACCAGCTTGAAGCCCAGGTCCGCCAGTTCATCGGCACTGCCCGCCGGTGTGCGCCCACCCTCGACCATGTTGGCCAGTAGCGGTACCCGCTGCTGAAAGCGTTCGGTGATCATCAGCTGTTGCTGGCGGCTCTGCGGTGCCTCGATGAACAGTACATCGGCACCCGCATCAAGATAGCGCTCGGCGCGCACCATCGCGGCATCGATCCCCTCTACGCCGATCGCATCGGTGCGCGCGATGATCTGGGTCGTCTCGCTGCGGCGTGCGTCGCAGGCCGCCTGGATCTTGCCCACCATCTCATCGGCTGTGATCAGCGTCTTGCCGCTCAGATGGCCACAGCGCTTGGGAAAGGTCTGATCCTCCAGCTGTATCGCCGAGGCCCCGCTGCGCTCGAACACCCTCACGGTACGCTGCACGTTGAGCGCATTGCCGTAGCCGGTATCGGCGTCGACGATCAGTGCGATATCCACACGGTCGCGAATCGCCGCGATGCTATCGGCCACTTCGGTCATGGTCACCAGCCCAAGGTCAGGACGGCCCAACTGGGTGTAGGCCAGGCTAGCGCCGGATAGATAAACACTCTCGAAACCAGCCTGCGCCGCCAGATTGGCCGTGAACGGGTCGTAGACCCCCGGTGCGACCACGGCACCCTGGGTTTGCTGGATCAAATCGGCGAGCGGAGTCATGGCATTTCCTCAACGATGAATATCACGCGTCCCAGACGCGCTGATTATTGTGGGTCTTGCGCCCCAAGGACATCTGATGCTCATAGGTGTCGGGGCAGTAGAAGCCTTCGATGTATTCGACCGGGCGGTCATCTTCGTCGAACACGGTACGGCGAATGCACAGCAGTGCATCACCCGGCTCCATGTCGAGCAGACTGGCCTGAGCAGGGGTCGCCAGCTTGGCGGTGATCGCCTGCTCGGCACGGGCCACCTTGGCCCCGGCGCGCTCCAGCAACAGCAGCAGCGGCTGGGACGCCATGTCCTGCTCGGAGAAGGTTCGCCCGATCGCTTCCGGCACATAGGTGGTCAGCAGTGAGAACGGCGCCCCGCGGTGGCTCCGCACCCGGGTAGCCTTCTGCACCGAGCTCCCGGACGCCACCTCGAGCGCTTGTGCCACCTCGGCCGAGGCTGCCACATAGCCAAAATCGAGCACCTTGACCTCGGTCTTGAGGCCCATCGCGATCAGATTCTCGATCACCCCGGAGATACTTGCCTGCACCGGTGACGATTCATTGGACGCCACCGGAAAGGTGCCCTTGCCGCGGTAGCGCACCACCAGGCCCTCGCGGTCCAGACGCTCCATCGCCTTACGAATGGTGATACGCGACACCTGGAACTGCTCGGTCAGCAGTATCTCGTTGGGCAGCGGATGTTCTGGGGTATAGCGCCCCTCCAGAATTTCCTGGCGCAACACCAGATAAACGCGGTGGTGCTTCGGCCACGGATCACTGGCATCTCCGCCGAGTTGGCGTTTCGAGAGGTCTGTCACTGCGCCTCCTTAGACCTGAGTGTAAGAGCCACTGGCTCTTGTTTATCTGACGTCATGTCCTATTGACATGACAAAATTACCATGCATGAATAACCCTTGCCAATGCATGATCCGTCGCAAGAGCTTAGATATCCCTAAACAATAACGACTCCGGAGACGCCCCATGAACCATCAGATCAGCCCACTCACCAACGCCATTAAGCGCAGCCTGCCTGCCGTCAGCGCCGGCATCTCGTGCCTGGTGTTGAGCGTCGGTCTAGCCAGCGCTGCGCAGGCCGACTGGCCGGAAGACCCGATCGAGATCATCGTTCCCTTCGATGCAGGTGGTAGCGCCGATCGCATGGCGCGCGGCCTGGCCGAACACATGTCGCCGCGCCTCGAGGTCCCGATCAGCATCGTCAATCGTCCTGGCGGCGCCGGCGCCCTGGGGGCCACCTACTTCCAGCAGCAGGCCGCCGACGGCCAGACCCTGCTGGTAATGCAGGCCACCCCCTACCTCGCCAGCGCCATCGAAGTCGGCGGCGCCCCGGTCGAATGGGAAGATTTCCAACTGCTCAGCGCGCAGTGGAATGACTACGGCATCGTAGCGGTGCACAACGACAGCCCCTACCACTCCCTCGAGGAACTGATCGAGGCCATGCGCGAGTCCGGCGAGGTCAGTTCCGGCATCATCGTCGGCAACGGCGGTCACCTGCAGACCCTGGTGCTGATGGACGCGCTGGACATCGAGCACGACAACGTGCGCTTCGTGACCTACAGCGGCGGAGCTCCGCTGCGCGCGGCACTGGCCGGCAATCAGGTCGACTTCGAAATTCTCGCCGCCGAAGCCGCGCTATCGATCAGTGACGAGGTCCGTGCCCTGGCCGTGGTCAACGATGAACCAAGCGACAACTGGGATGCACCACTGTTCAACGACGAAATGCAGCAACTCGGGATCGAGCCGCTCCCGCTGATCGGCGGCAACGTCACCGGTCTGATCGCCCACGCCTCGCTGCAGGAGGAACACCCTGAACGCTACCAGCGCCTGCTTCAGGTCTATCAGGAAACCCTGGAGAGCGACGAGTTCCAAGCCTGGGCCAGTGAAGCCGGCATTGGTGCCGACTGGGTTTCCCCCGAGGACAGCCAGGCGCTGGTCGACGAAGCTTACCGTGCCGTGCAGCAGTATGCCCCGCTGCTGCAGTAAGCGCGGCCCACTCGTCCAGTCACCTCGGATAGACAACGCGGGAGGCAAGCATGGCAACCTCGACTCGACGGCACGGCTTTCCCCTGGGTAGCGTGCTGTTCTCACTAAGCCTGGCGGCCGTTTTCGGCTACTACGCCCACGGGGTACATGCCGCCGCCCGCGGCGTCACCGACTGGTTGCTGATCGTGCCGGCCGCCGGCATCGGCATCACTGCCCTGCTGACGATCGTCGGCACCAAGGTCATCGACTGGTATCGCCAGCGTCATGTCAGCGCCGCCGCCGAGGACGATCCCTCGGCGCTTCCCGCGCTGCTGTTCATGGGGCTACTGGCGGTGTATGTGGCAGCCATACCGATCATCGGCTTCGATCTAGGCAGCCTGCTATTTCTGTGTCTGGCACTTTACCTGCAGGGTGAGCGGCGCTGGTGGGTGATCATCGGCTTCGGCGTGGTGGTCTCGGCCACCATCGTGCTGCTGTTCATCGAACTGCTGGGCATTCGCCTGCCCACCCTGCTGCTGTGAGCCCCACTCCTCTACCCCACAAGAGGCATCCTGCGTCATGATCAACGCCGAGGCCTTCCATGCCGCCCTCAGCCTACTAGGCAACACCCCCGCGGCTTGGCTGGTGGTGCCGCCAGGGCTAATCATCGGGCTGTTCTTCGGCTCGATACCCGGCCTCTCGATTTCGATCGCCATGGCGGTGTTCCTGCCCGCCACGCTGTACATGGACTTCCTCCCAGCGATCCTATTTCTCACCGCCATCTTCACCGGTGGCGGCTTTGGCGGCGCGATTCCCGCCATCATGCTCAACATCCCCGGCACCTCATCGTCGGTGGCCACTGCCTTCGACGGCTACCCCATGGCACGGCGCGGCGAGCATGCCCAGGCACTTGGCATCGGCCTGGTCGCCTCGGTGCTCGGCACCCTGGTCGGCTACCTGCTGCTGTTGTTCACCGTGCAGTCGATTTCGCAGTGGGTGCTGCGCCTGGGGCCCACCGAAATGCTGGTGATCGCGATCTGGGGCGTCACGCTAATCGCCGTGCTCAACGATGCCAGCATCTCCAAGGGGATTGCTGCCGGTATACTCGGCATCTTGATCAGCACCATCGGCTACAGCGATGCCGGCCAGATGCGCGGCACCTTCGGCAGCATGTACCTGCTCGACGGCATCCCGGTGATTCCCGCCCTGATCGGTTTCTTTGCCGCCTCGGAGTTGTTCAACCTGATCGGCAAGCGCTACATCGTCGATGACAGCAGCCTGCGAGTGGTGAGCTTTCGCCACATCCTCAGCGGCATGAGCCAGGCCGCCAGCAAACCCTTTCAACTGCTGCGCGGCGGTAGCATGGGCGCGGTGATCGGCGCCATTCCCGGGGTCGGCGCCAGCATCGCCAACCTCGCCGCCTACGCCACTGCCAAGCAGCGCTCCAAGGAGCCCGAGACGTTCGGCAAGGGCAATCCATCCGGCTTGATTGCCGCCGAGTCGGCCAACAGCAGCTCCGAGGGCGGCTCGATGATCACCCTGCTGGCCCTGGGGATTCCCGGTGGTGCCGGCACCGCGGTGCTGCTCGGCGCCTTCGCCCTGCACAACGTTACCGGCGGGCCACGCTTCATCCGCGAAAACCCCGACATCGTCTACGCCCTGATCATCGGTAATATGGCCCAGGCGATCCTTCTGTTGATGGTCGGGGTCGGTTTTATCTTTCTCGCCGGCTATATCGTCAAACTGTCCTTAAAGCTGATGATCCCTATCGTCATGGTGCTGGCAGTGGTCGGCTCCTATGCCATCACCGGCAACATGGTCGGCCCAATCACCGTGGTGGCCACCGGCATCATCGGCTGGCTGATGCGCCGCTACGGCTTCCCGGTGGCAGCTACCGTGGTCGGGCTGCTGGTCGGTGGCATGGCCGAAGGCGAGCTGGTTCGCAGCATGCAGATCAGCGGCGGCAACCTGGGCTTCATTGCCGACCGCCCCATCACCCTGGCACTGCTGGCATTGCTGCTTCTCTCGGTGCTGCCGCGAGTCATTGGCAGCGTGTTCAAGCGCCGCGCCACGCCACCCCCCTCTCCGAGGACTCCGTCATGACACAGCCCCCCCTCACCCTGTTCGAGAAGATCTGGCAGCAGCACAGGATCGCCAGCACAGGGGAGTTCGACCTGCTGTGGGTCGACCGCCACTTCGTCCACGAAGGCTCCTTTCACGCCTTCGACAAGCTCGACAGCAGCGGCCGGCCTCTGGCCTACCCGGAGCTCACCTTCGGCATCGCCGACCACTACGTGCCCTCCAACCTGGCACGCCTAGACGACGACCCCGAGGTCGCCGGTATGATTCGCCTGCTCGAGGACAACACCGCCAAGCATCAACTGACCTACCTCGGGCTCGGCCACACCGACCGCGGCATCGTCCACGTCGCCGCCCCGGAACTGGGCCTGACACTTCCCGGGCTGATCATCGTCTGCGGTGACTCGCACACCACCACCCACGGCGCCTTCGGCGCGCTGGCGATGGGCATCGGTGCCACCGAGGTTGCCCATGTGCTCGCCACCCAGACCCTCTGGCAACGTCGCCCCAAGACAATGCGGATCCATGTCAGTGGGCAGCTCGCCCACGGCGTCACCGCCAAGGACCTCGCGCTGCACATCATTCACCAGATAGGCACGGGCGGCGCCACCGGCCACGCCGTGGAGTACACCGGCCCGGCGGTGGCCAACCTCTCAATGGACGCCCGCATGACCCTGTGCAACATGACCATAGAGGCAGGTGCCCGGGTCGGCATGGTGGCCCCGGACGACACCACCCTCAGCTGGCTACGCGACACGCCCAGAGCCCCCACCGGCGAGGCACTCGAGCAAGCCGAGCGTCATTGGCTCAGCCTTTACAGCGACCCCGGGGCCGCTTACGACAAGTCCGTGACCCTCGACGCCAACGACGTTGCACCGCGTGTGACCTGGGGTACCAGTCCCGAGCAGTCCGTGGCCGTGGATGAGCCATTTGCCACCGTCGACAGCGAGGCCACCCATAGCTCACTGGAGTACATGGGCCTGAACGCAGGCCAGCCCATCCTCGGCCTGGAAGTCGACCAGGTCTTCATCGGCTCCTGCACCAACTCACGGCTAAGCGATCTGCGCGACGCCGCCAGCGTACTCCAAGGTGGCACGGTCAAGGTGCCAACCCTGATCGTTGCCGGGTCCAACCGCGTCAAGGCGCAGGCAGAAGCCGAAGGCCTGGCAGAGATCTTCCGTCAGGCCGGCGCCAGCTGGGGCGAAAGCGGCTGCTCGATGTGCGTAGCGATGAACGGCGACAGCGTCGCCCCTGGTCAGCGCTGCGCGTCCACCAGCAACCGCAACTTTCCCGGCCGCCAGGGGCCCGGCGCACGCACCCACCTGATGAGCCCCGCCATGGCCGCTGCAGCAGCGCTCAACGGCAAGATCGTCGACATCCGCACAGGAGGCTAGCGCATGAAGCCCGTCACCCAGGTCGCAAGCCCAGCCCTGCTGCTGCTTGACGCCAACATCGACACCGACCAGATCATCCCGGCACGCTTCCTGCGCAAACCGCGCAGCGATGGCTACCACCACTACCTGCTATACGATGCCCGCTACGATATGCAAGGCCGGCCGCGTTGCGATTCACCCATCACCGAGGCCGACAGTGGCGCCAAGATCGTACTCGCTGGCCACAACATCGGCTGCGGCTCCTCCCGTGAAGGCGCTGTCTACGCCTTCGTCGATCACGGCATCCAGGTCATCATCTCGACGAAGATTGCCGATATCTTTCGCAACAACGCCATCCGCAACGGCTTGCTGCCGATCATGCTCGATCAGGCCCCGTTCGACGAGCTCGTCGCTTACTGCCAGGCTCAGCCGCAGGCGCCGCTGACGGTTGACCTTGAAGCCTGTGAAATACGCTGGGAAAACGACCATTGCCTGGCCTTCGAGATCGACGATGGCAGCCGCGAGCGGCTGCTCAAAGGTATCGATGACATCCAGGCCACGCTGGCATGGGACACGCAGATCAACGACTTTGCCGATCGTTACCTAGCCGATCGACCGTGGGTGGTACCCGCAACAGGTCGTCACTGCCGGTAAAAGGTACATCGTCGTAACACCACATGCCGCTTCATGTCCTATTGACATTACAATAACACTTTACATAAAGTGGATATCACTATGGCGATGGCTCATTCAATACAACTGCCTACCCCGCCAACGGCTTTATTACACCAACAAGATGGAGTCCCACATGCGCTTGACTACCCCCCGCGCTCTGCTCGTGCTCGCCGCAGCGGCCCCTTGTAGCCTGCTGCTCGGCACCCAAGCCGTCGCCGATAATTACCCTAGCCAGCCGATCAACCTGATCGTTGGTGCCTCCGCCGGCGGCACTACCGATGCCATGGCGCGCGAAGTCGCCGAGGGCCTGGCACAGAAGTACGACGTGCCAACCGTGGTCGACAACCGCCCCGGCGCCGGCGCCAGCATTGCCACCGAGGCCGTCGCCAATGCGGATCCTGACGGCTACACCCTGCTAGTGGCCTATACCAGCCACACACTCAATGAGTCGCTGTTCCACGAGCTGCCCTATGACCCTGTCGAGGACTTCTCGCCGATCTCGCTGCTTGGCGAAGTCTCCAGCATCCTGCTGTCTCGTCCAGACCTTGAGTTCGACAGCCTGCAAGACATGCTCGACTACGCCGCCGAGCAGCCCGACGGCATCACGTTCGGTGTCGGTGGACTGGGCTCTTCACTGCATATGGAGACCCTCAAGTTCATTCAGGAATCCGAGGTGGTCGGCTACGAAATCCCCTATAACGGTACCGCGCCGGCCATCGCCGACCTGATCGGTAGCCACGTCGACGTGATGTTCGCGCCCTTCGCGGCCGCCATGCCGCTGGTGGAATCAGGCGATGCCAATGCGATTGCCGTCACATCGCCGGAGCGCATGCCGAACCTCGACGACATCCCCTCGATCAACGAGACCTTGAGCGACTACCCAACCACCTACGGTTGGTTCGGTCTGCTCGGCCCCGCTGGCATGGATCCTGCCATCGTCGAGCGGCTCAACGCCGATGTCACCGAGATCATGCATGGCGAATCCGGTGCCGACCTGCTGGAGCGCGAAGGCGCCGAGCCCATCGACATCAGTGCCGAAGCCTTTGCAGCGTTCATCGTCGACGACGTCGAGCGCTGGAAAGCCATCGCCGAAGCTGGCGATATCGAGAAACAGTGATCACGGCACTCAGTCATCATGTCCATGAGTAAGCTGACACTGAAGGTCAATCACGAGCTGTTTGGTGGGCTGTTGCTCATTGGCATAGGCGCCTATGCCTATTACCACGGGCAGCAGTACGCCTTCGGCAGCCTCGCGCGGATGGGGCCTGGGTTCTTGCCACAGGTGCTGTCGATAGTGCTGTGTGCGATGGGCGGCATCCTTGCTGTCACCTCGCAGTTGAAACCCAGCAGCGCAATAGATCTGCAGCTTGGCCAGGTGCTGGTCGTGGCGGCCAGCATGGCGCTATTCGCGCTGCTGCTGCGACCCGCTGGCCTGGCCCCGGCCGCCTTTGTCGGCGTGCTGGTCTCATCCTGGGCCGATCGGGAAATCACCTGGCCGGGGCGCATCACACTAGCGCTGGTCGTCGCTACGCTTTCGTCATTGATCTTCATCGCCGGGCTCGGCATGAATATGCCGCTATGGTGGGGCTAGTCCGGAAGGAGAGTCGTTTGTGGACGTAATCGCTAACCTGGGCATCGGCCTGCAGGCGGCGCTCACGCCGACGATGCTGTGGTACTGCTTCATCGGCGTGCTGCTGGGCACGTTTATCGGTGTGCTGCCGGGCATTGGCCCGTTGGCAGCCATCTCGCTGCTACTGCCGATCACCTATTACATCGGCCCGGAAGTGGCCATCGTGATGCTCGCCGGCGTCTATTACGGTGCCCAGTATGGTGGCTCCACTGCCGCCATTCTGCTACGTCTTCCTGGCACCGCCTCTTCCGCGGTGGCCTGCATCGACGGCAACCCCATGGCACGCAATGGGCGCGCCGGCGTAGCGCTGTTCATCACCACCATCGCCTCGTTTGCCGGCGCCATCACCGGCCTGATCATCCTGATCTTCTTCTCGCCCTATATCGCCAAGCTGGGCCTCAAGTTCGGCTCGGCCGAATATTTTTCATTGATGCTGCTTGGCCTGGTGGCCGCCTGCACCTTCTCCGACTCGCCGCTCAAGGGCGGGGCCATGGTGGTGCTGGGGCTACTGCTCAGCATGATCGGCACCGACGTCAATACCGGGGTCATCCGCTACACCTTTGGCTTCTCGGAACTCTCCAGCGGGCTGAGTCTGGTCGCCCTGGCGATGGGCATCTTCGGTGTCGCCGACATCATTCGCAATATCAACACCATCGACACCAGCAGGCTTAATGAGCGTTTCACCATGCGCTCGATGCTGCCCAACCGCGATGACTGGCGACTGTCGCTTCCCTCCATGGCGCGCGGCTCGGCGATTGGTAGTTTCTTCGGCACCCTGCCCGGCACAGGGGCCTCGATTTCCTCGTTCATGGCTTACGCCACCGAAAAAAAGCTCGCCAAGAATCCGCAGCGTTTCGGTAAAGGCGCCATCGAAGGGGTGGCTGCCCCAGAGGCCGCCAACAACGCCTCAGCACAAACCGCCTTCGTACCGACGTTGACCCTCGGCATCCCAGGCGACATCACCATGGCAC
This sequence comes from Franzmannia pantelleriensis, assembly GCF_900102875.1. Lineage (GTDB taxonomy): Bacteria > Pseudomonadota > Gammaproteobacteria > Pseudomonadales > Halomonadaceae > Franzmannia > Franzmannia pantelleriensis. Next base: position 165,762 of record NZ_FNGH01000001.1, on the reverse strand, counting down.
TGATCCTCGGCGCCCTGATCATCCACGGCATCACGCCCGGCCCGCAGCTGATCACCTCACAACCCGAACTGTTCTGGGGCCTGATCGTCAGCTTCATCATCGGCAATATTCTGCTGGTGTTGTTCAACATCCCGATGATCGGCGTATGGATCAGCCTGCTCAAGATCCCCTACCGGCTGCTCTATCCCACCATCCTGATCTTCATAAGCGTGGGTGTTTTCAGCGTCAGCAACAGTATCTTCGACATCTATACCGTGATCGGTATCGGCATACTTGGCTACGTACTGAACATGCTGCGCTTCGACCCGGCACCGCTACTGCTTGGGTTTATCCTCGGCCCATTGATGGAAGAGCACTTCCGCAGGGCCCTGCTGCTCTCACGTGGCAGCCTCGATACCTTCATCGACCGGCCTATCAGCCTCACCATCCTCATTATTACCGGGCTTGCGGTGTGCTTCATCATCGCCAGCAGCGTGCGTCGCCGGCTGCGCGCCCTTAGAACAGCCAAGGAATCCCATGCCTCCTGAGCCACTCGATCCTCACCATACCGGCCTGATCATCGTCGACCTGCAGAATGACTTCCTGCACCCCGACGGCGCCTATGCGCGCGGCGGCGCCAGCAATTCAGAGGCCATCGCCCTACCCGAGCGAATCGCACCTCTGGCTCAGCGCCTCAAGCAGGCCGGCGGCATGGTCGCCGCCACCCGCTTTACCCTTTGGCCAGATGCGCAAGGCGAGCCGATGATCTCGCCGCACCTGAAAATGCTGCGGCCGTTTCTCGTCCGCGGCGACTTCGCCCCCGGCAGCCACGGCCAAGCCAACGTCGAGGTAATTGCCTCCCACATCGACGTCGCCGTCGACAAAGTCGCCTACTCAGGCTTCTTCAACACCCAGCTCGACTGGGTGCTCAAGAAAGCCGGCATCACCAGCGTGATCGTTTGCGGCATCGTCACCAACGGCGGGGTAGCCAGCACCGTGCGTGACGCCCATATGCGCGACTATCACACGCTCGTGCTGGAAGACGGCTGTGCGGCATTCAAGCGCGCGACCCATGATACCGCGATCGCAGATATGGCCAGCATCGCCACCGTTACCGACTGCGCATCGGTTATGGCGCAACTTGAGTAGTGCTGTCAGCTTTGGCTAGATGATTGCCCGCAATCGACAGCGCCGCCTCACTTATGGTGAGGCGGCGCGTCATGGCCCGTTAGTGTTAGCGCACCGGTACTTGGCGTTCAGCCTTCGATGGCGGCATCACCAGCCTCGATCCAAGCGTCTATCAGGTCGCGGTTCTCGTCGATCCAGTGGCGGGCACCGGCGACAGGGTCATCGCGCCGCTCGATCTCGGCCATCAGGCTGCCGAGGCTGTCATCGTCCATCTTCCAGGCATCGAGCACGGCACTAAGCCAGGGATCCTCGCTGGCAAAGTCCTTGCGCGAAAACCAGTAGATGGTCTCGCTGTCGCCGAAGATGTTCTCAGGATCCTCCAGATACTTGAGATCGTACTCCGCGAAGGCCCAGTGCGGGCTCCACAGTGTCACGACGATGTTTTCATCACGTGAAATGGCATCATCCAAGGCCGCCATCATGGCCGGGTCAGAGCTGTTGACCTGCGTCTGTGGCAGATCGTAGGCATCGATAGCGTCGTCGGTCAGACCGGCGATGGCAGAACCGGAGTCGATGCCCAGAATGGCCGGCCGGCCCTGGTAATGAAAACTGTCGGCCTGGTCGACGAGTTCCGCAATGCTGTCGATTTCCGCATAGTCAGGCACGACCAGGCCGAGGCCAGTGCCCTCGTACCAGCCGTCGTGTACATCGATGTGATCTTCATAGGGCTCCAGAAAGCTGGCATCGGTCACTGGCAGCCAGATTTCCAGTGAGATATCGAAATCCTCATTTGCCAAACCGCTATAGATCACACTCTTGCCGGCTTCCGTCAGACCCACTTCATAGCCGTGCTCTTCCTCGAGCACCAGCTTCCACATGTTGGCGACGGCTACGTTCTCGGCCCAGTTGTTCATGCCGATGGTAATGTCGCGCGGCTGGGCTTGGGCAGTGCTGAGTGCGCTTCCGGCCAACATCAAGCCAGCTGCGGTCATCAGGGGAAAGTATCGAGTCGTTGTCATAGTGCCTCCTTCGGTGTTGTAAGCGTGAGGTGTGGGATTACGAGGCCAGCAGAGAGTCCTCCAGTGGAAAGCGTGACAGCACCTGGGTACCGGTGTCGGTGACCAGTAGCTGCTCTTCGAGCTTGACGCCCTCGCGGCCACCCTCAGCCCCGATGTAGCTCTCCACGCAGAGCGTCATGCCCGGCTGTATCTCACCGTCATAGCCGGCATCGGGAAAGTCATGGATGTGGTAGAGATATGGGTATTCGCCGCTCATGCCGACGCCATGTGCCGAGAGATAGTAGCGGTTGGCGTGGAAACGGGACGGGATGTTCCAGGCGCGTTCGGCATAGTCGCGAAAGCCCATCCCGGGCTTGATGATGTCGATATTGTGCTGGACTTGTTCATTTGCGAGCCGATAGAGCTCGCGCTGCTCTGCACTGGGTCGGTCTGGACCGACATGGAAGGTGCGTGAGAAGTCCGAATAGTAGCCGTGGCAGCCGACGACATCGGTATCCAAGGCGACCAGCTCATTGGGCTGTAGCGGCTTCTGGCCGGTTTCCTGGAACCAAGGATTGGTACGCTGGCCGGAGTTGAGCAAGCGCGTTTCACAGTAGTCGCCATTGCGCTCGATGATCGCTTGGTGCAGTACCGACCATAGCGCGTTCTCGGTGATACCGGGTCGTATGGCGTCACGCAGGGCGGCCACGCCCGCTTCGGTGGCACGCAGCGAGGCGATGGCACACTTCACCTCTTCCGGCGACTTGATGCAGCGCGCCAGCTCCACGGGCCATTGCGCATCGACCAGGCCAACGCCGAGTTGGGCCAACGCAACGGCACTGCCGGCGTTCATTCGCTCCATGCCGACACGCACATCGGGCCCGGCCTCGGCATCGATCAGTGCTTTCATTTCCCTGGCCCAGGCCTTTTCGCGTTGTGCGATATCCGGCCCGGCGGCAACGAAACTGGCTGTCATCGCTGGGCGTATCTCGTCGATGGTCTCCAACCCGTCGGCGAGATGCTCACATCCGGTGAATTCGAAGAGGATGACGCGATGGTCCGTCACCAGACAGTAACGCGCGGGGGTGTTACGGGCACTGAACACCTGCATGTTCCTGGCGCCGGTGGCATAGCGGATATTGACGGGGTCCGAGAGGATCAAAGCGCCGATATCCAGCCGCCGCATCATTGCGCGCACCCGCCCAAGGCGATAGCCACGTACGGCCACCAGATCGATGTCACCATCCATCTCGCTTGTGCCGACAAGGTCGAGGGGGTGGCGATTGCTGCGTTCGGCATGCCAGTCGAAGTTGGCCATGACACCTCTTTCTGGTCGTCGCTACTGATAAGCTGAGCTTGCTATAATCGAGACACCAACTCTACATCCGCTGTAATGGTGAGTGTATGCCCCATCTTGTTATCAAAATCAGTTAGAAAAACTTATGAAAAGCTTTCGCCACCGACTACCGCCGCTACATGCTTTGATGGTTTTCGAGGCAGCGGCCCGCCAGCAAAATTTCTCGCGGGCAGCCCAAGAACTCCACGTCTCTCAAGCGGCCGTCAGCCAACAGGTTCGGCACCTTGAGGCCTACTTGGAGACGCCGCTGTTCCGCCGCCAGGGGCGAGGTGTGACGCTCACGCCATCGGGAGAATTGCTCAAGGAACGGGTCAATGCGGCATTAAGCTACCTGGTGGATGCCGTCGCGGAGGCTACCTTGCCTCAGCAGCCGCTCGGCGTGAGCCTGGCCGCCAACACCGCGATGTCACATCTGTGGTTAAGCCCAGCCGTAAACGCCTTCCGACGCCACTTTCGTGATGAAGCGCTCCACTTGCGTCTGGTGACGAGCGACCGCAGTAGTGACCTTATCGCCGATGACATCGATATCGCCCTGCTCTACGACAGCCCTCCCCGCCCGGGGTGGCAACTGGAGCCCCTGTTCGAAGAGTGCCTTTTCCCCGTCGCCGCCCCTCACTATCTCGACCAGCAGGGTCGTCACTTGGCCTCTGCTGACGCACTGCTCGAGCATCGATTGCTCGACTTCGAGCGTATCGAGCCTAATTGGGTGAACTGGGGACGCTGGTTCAGCGCGCTGGGTATCGAGGCTCACGATCTGGCCCCGGAGGGTGTATTCAACAGCTATTCACTGCTGCTCGATGCGGCAGAACAGGGGCATGGCGTGGCACTCGGCACGCGCCACCAGATCGATGCACGTCTCACGGATGGTACGCTGGAGCGACTCGGCGCCTTCCAGGTCACCACCGGGTGCCATTACTGGCTGGCGCTGCGACATGACAGTCAGGCCAATCATGCGGCTCAACAATTGGCCGACTGGCTACGGCGCTGGGTGATTCAGCAACACACCTCGTAAGCCCTCGCCATTCGCCGGGGAGCGCTCACACGCCGCCTCACGTTCCCGCACTCTTCAGCGTCGGCCAGGACGCCGCGACGTGCTCATCGCACCAGTGCGCATAGTCCACGACGTGCAGCGGCCTGGCATACAGGAACCCCTGGGCCTGATCACAGCCTAGCCGACACAATATCCGATGCTGCTCTAGCGTCTCGACGCCCTCTGCCGTTACCTCCAGCGACAGGGCGTGTCCCACATCGATAAGGCACGCCATCAAGCGCTGCGCTCGCTCACTCGACGCCAGATTCTTAACGAAGGCTCGGTCGATCTTGAGGCCCGTAATGGGCAGGTGCTGCAAATACTCGAATGAAGAAAAACCGGTACCAAAATCGTCGATACTGACTCGGACACCAAATCGCCGCAGCGACTCAAGCGCCTGTTTTGCAATGAACATGTCGTGCATCAACGCACTCTCGGTGATCTCAACTTCCAGGCGCTGAGGCTCAATTCCATTACGCGTCACCAGCGCCTTGATCTCATCCACCAGATCACTGTCTTGCAGGTTACGCACCGAGAGGTTGATACTGACGACCCCTGTATGCTGCGTCGCAAAACGGCACGCTGACTGGGCGACGAAACGGGTAACCGGGTTTATGAGGCTCGTGCTCTCGACCTTGGGCATGAAGCTGGCCGGCGAAATCAGTTCGCCGTCCTCATTGCGCCAGCGGATCAACCCCTCACAGCCGCATATCTGACCATCCGCGAGTCTTAGCTTCGGCTGGTAATGCAGTTCAAATTGGCCCTCTTCGAGCCCTCGGCGCACCTTCGCAATCAACTTGACAGTGTCCAGCGTGTGGCTCGCCATATCCTTGCTGTAGTGGCAGTGGGAGCGATGCTTCTGAACGGCTGCCAGCAAGGCAATGCGCGACCGCCGGATGAGTTCCTCCGGCGTCAGCTGCTCCGACGCCGATCGATAACTGCTACCCAGTGCCAACTGCACCCGCAGTGGCACATCCTGGACGATGAGATTTTCTTCTCCGGCCTCGACGAGGCGGCTGGCGATGCGCTCAAATCGCTCAGGGTCGCTGCCATCGAGCAGCACAAAAATCTCGGCACCACTAAAACGGTACACATCGACGATAAGCGGGTCCTGGTGACGCATACGCTCAGCAATGGTCTTGACCAACGTATCCGACGCTTCTGGGCCAAGGGCCTCCAACACATCCGCAATATCCGTGATGCGGATCAGAATTAAGCCAACCCCCTGGCGAAGGGAGCCAGCGTATGCGAGACGTCGCGACAGCGCTTCCTCCAGCGCCACTTGATTCGGCAGGCCGCTGCTCGGGTCACGTCGTGCGATGATCTCGCTGGCGGCATGGGCATGCTTGAGCAGGCTGAAGGCGCTTCCAGCCACGCCAGCGATAAACAGATAGAGCCCCATGCGAAGTACCCAGTTGAAGGTAGGCTGGGATTGATACGTGATGGTATCCAGCGGCATCACCGCCATCAGCCCCCCGGCTGCCAGCCCCGCGACCAGCGCCCCTGAAAGCCCAAAGAAGGCCGCCGCCATGAGCACCGGGACCAGCATCAGGTACGGGTAGGCATAGCGCGTTCCCCCCGTGAGGTAGACGACCAGCGTGCCCAAGGCCAGCAATAACGCCAGCACAAGGAGCAACAATGCTTGTCTGGCATGAGGCGGCAAGGCCTCGAACCGGCGATAAGCCGTGCATTGAGTGAATCGTGACAGCACCGATGTGTCCATAGGATCTCGCAAGCCTATCTATTCACTTTTTTCCAATAGTACATAAGGAGTTGCCCACATTGCTAAAACAGTGCTTAAACGCTAGGTCATCGCGTCAGTCCTGCACCAAGCGCCATCATTGCTGCTTTCTGCCAGCCACACAGAGGTAGCTATCAGTCACCAACGACCCAGTGCTCACGTCCAAGCGCATCACGGGTAGATGACCAACGGCCTCGACCACCGCCGGCAAAAGTCCCGATTCACGTCTTTCGCGATCAGCCGGATACTGCGGGAAGCGTAGTTATTCTCGAAGTGTGGTACCCCGTGGTGTATCAGCGTGCGCATGAACGTGCCGAACAGCCAGCCACCGTCACTTCTTCGTACGCATCCGCGACGCCCAATGGGGCTGAACGCCAAACTCGCGCCCTAAAAATCAGAACGCTCTTCAGCTTTCATTAGTGCAGGGGGCTTCACAATACTCAGGGACGTACACCACAGGCATAGCAACAATCACAACCCGACCAGGAAGGACGTCCCATGCCTCTCTCGACGCTACTCGACTGGCGCCTGCACGCGCTGGTCATACTCGTATCACTACTCTCCGAATTCGTCGGTATCCAGCAGATTCCCATGGGGCCCGGCTCCCTGCTGCTGCTGCCGCTGTTCTACGCCTTTATTCTGGGGGTGCTGCTCAACCCCAATGTCACGCGCACCGCTGGCAAAGTGTTCCCCAAGCGGATCAGCGACGCCGCCGGCCCGCTCATCCTGCTCTCGATCATGCCGTTCATTGCCCGCTTCGGCTCGACCATCGGCCCTGCTATTCAAGACCTCATCGATGCCGGCCCGGCGCTGATCCTCCAGGAACTCGGTAACCTCGGCACCATGCTGATCGCCCTGCCGGTCGCGGTGCTGGTATTCAAGATGGGCCGTGAGTCGATCGGCGCCACCTACTCCATCGCCCGCGAACCCAATATCGCCGTCATCTCCGACAAGTATGGCCTCAAGGGGCCTGAAGGCATCGGCGTCATGGGCACCTACGTGGTGGGTACCATGTTCGGCACCCTATGGTTCGCCCTGATGGCAGGCTACCTGACCTCACTCGATATCCTCGACCCACGCGCCCTGGCCATGGCCTGCGGCGTGGGTAGCGGCAGCATGGTCGCCGCCTGCTCCGCCGCGATTGCCGGCACCCTGCCGGAAATGCGCGACGAACTGCTCGCCTTCTCCGGCGCCAGTAACCTCATGACCTACGCCACCGGGCTCTACCTCACGCTGTTCGTGGCGCTGCCCATCGCCGAGAAGCTCTACTCCCTGCTCAGCGGCAAGCGCAAGGCCAAGCCGGTCGGGGCCCAGGTCACGGCCAGTGACGACAGCGACATCCCCGCCGAGCCACGCCCCGAGCAGAACCTCGGCAAGACCGCCATCGTCATGGCCGCCGCCTGTGCCGTCGCCTGGGTCGCCAACACCATCAACGGTGCCGGCCTGATCGAGGCGCTGCCCGGCATGCTGATCCTCTACGCCATGACCATGATCGGCCTGACCGTCACGCGCTATGCGCCCTTTTACCTGCCCGGCGTCGCCTGGGTCTCGCTGGTCAGCATCCTGTTCACCCTGCCCTGGACCCCAGGCAATGCCTGGCTGGTCGAACAGCTCAGCGCGGTCAACTTCCTCGCCATCGTCACCCCGGTGCTGGCCTATGCCGGCCTGGCGCTGACCACCCGCGAGCTGCAGATGTTCCGCCAGGCCGGCTGGAAGCTGGTGATCCTGGCGCTGCTGGTATTCACCGGCACCTTCATCTCGTCGGCGCTGATCGCCAACCTGCTGCTGTGAAGGGGGCCAACATGAACATGCCCAACATCACCATCGACGACGAGACGCTGCGCGAGTGGCGTCACGACTTCCACCGGCATCCGGAAACCGCCTTCGAGGAGCACCGCACCAGCCGCAGGATCGCCGAGATCCTGCGTGAGGCCGGGCTCGACATCGTCACCGGCCTCGGCGGCGGCACCGGCATCGTTGCCAGCCTCGACGGTCGCCTCGGTGAAGGCCCCAGCATCGGCCTGCGCGCCGATATCGACGCCCTGGATGTGCCCGAGGCCACCGGCCTCGCCTACGCCTCCCAGACGCCGGGGAAAATGCATGCGTGTGGCCACGACGGCCACACCACCATGCTGCTGGGCGCCGCCTGCCAACTGGCTCGCGCGCCCGAGTTTGCCGGCCGCGTCCACTTCATCTTCCAACCCGCCGAGGAGAGCGAAGGCGGCGGACGCGTCATGGTCGAGGAAGGACTGTTCGAGCGTTTTCCCATGGACGCCGTGTACGGCGTCCACAACTGGCCAGGCCTTCCCGTCGGCGAAGCCGCGGTGCACGACACCGCGGTCATGGCCGCCTTCGACGTCTTCACCCTGACCCTCAAGGGCGATGGCTGCCACGCCGCCATGCCACACCTTGGCAGCGACGTGATCCTTGCCGCCTCGCAGCTGGTCACCCAGCTGCAAGGACTGATCAGCCGCGAGACGCCGGCCCACAAGACAGCGGTGCTCAGCGTTACCCAGATCCATGCCGGTGATGCCTTCAACGTCATCCCCGACACCCTGGAACTGCGCGGCACCCTGCGCTGCTTCGACGAACCCCTGCGCGAACACCTGGCCGAGCGCTTCCAGCAGGCGGTGGATAGCATGGCGCAGTTCCACGACATGCAGGCCAGCCTCGACTACCAGCCGCGCTACCCGGCGACCTTCAACACCCCGCAACACGCCCAGCGCTGCGCCGAGGTGCTCGAAGGCATGCCGCAGATTCAGCACGTCCACCGCGATCTGCCGCCCAGCATGGCCTCGGAGGACTTCGCCTTCATGCTCCGCGAACGTCCCGGCGCCTATATCTGGCTGGGCAACGGCGAAGACAGCGCCGCCTTGCACAATCCCCATTACGACTTCAACGACGCGCTATCTCCGATCGGCGTGGCGTACTGGACCCGGCTCGTCCGGACGCTGCTGGCCCAACACTCCGACACCCCCTGACCAGGAGGTCACCTTGATCACGTCCGTTACCGTCATCGGCCTCGGCAATATGGGCCGCGGCATGGCCCTGACCTTGCACAAGGCCGGCTTCCAGGTCCAAGGCAGCGATATCGACAGCGCAGCGCGAGAGCGCCTCTCCGCCGAAGGCATCGACACCGCCGCGCCAGACGCCCTCGCGCCGAGCGACGTCTACCTGCTGTCGCTGCCTACCTCGGCCCACGTCAGCGCGGTGCTCGAAAAGGCGCCGGGCTTGTTGGCCAAGGCCCCCCGCGGCAGCCTGATCGTCGACACCTCCACCAGCGACCCGGTCGAATCGCGACAGCTCGCCGCCAAGGTCATCGCCGCCGGCCTCGAGTGGCTCGACGCCCCGGTCAGCGGCGGTCCCAGCGGCGCCCATAGCGGGCAGCTCGGCATGCTGGTGGGAGGCCAAGCCACCACCCTCGAGCGCGCCCGCCCCCTGCTCGACGCGATGACCAAGAACATCACCCACGTCGGCGAGGCCGGCAGCGGCCACGTGGTCAAGCTGGCCAACAACTACCTGTGTGCCGCCCACCTGCTCACCACTGCCGAAGCCGTGGCCATGGCCCAGCGCGCTGGCGTCGACCCGGCCGCCTGCCTGGCTGGCCTGAACAGCGGCTCGGGCCGCAGCGCCGTCAGTGAGGTCAACTTCCCGCGCTGGATTCTCGACGAGCGTTTCGATTCCGGCTTCAGCCTGGGCCTGATGCGCAAGGACCTGCGCCTTGCCCACCAGACCGCGCAACAGCTAAGCCTCGATGACGGCCTACTCGAACGCGTGCGCGATGCCTGGCACGACGAACGTCTAGCGCTGGAGGATGACGACGACTTCAACCGCATCACCGTGCACCTGCTGGAAGCCGCCAGGCAATACGCCGCCGACCAGCCCAAGGAGGACCGCACATGAACGCCCTGAATCAACAGGCCCGCGACCGCCTGGGCCTGCTGCTCGACGCCTACGGACTCGACCCGCAGCGGCCCAGTGCCAACTGGGTAGACGGCCAGTTCCTCGCCGGCGACGGCGAGACCATCACCCTGCAGGATCCGGTCACCAACCAGCCGCTGCTGGACTACCGCGATGCTGGCGCAACGGTCGTGCAACAGGCCGTCGAGGCCGGCATCCGCGCCCAACATCAGTGGATGGCGCTTAGCGCCAGCGAACGCGGCCGGCGCCTGCAGGCCGCCTCGCGCGGCCTCGAGGGCCACGAAGAACCACTGGCCAGGCTCGAGAGCCTGATCGCCGGCAAGCCGGTTCGTGATTGCCGCGGCGAAGTCGACAAGGTCCGGGAAATGTTCGAGTACTACGCCGGCTGGTGCGACAAGCAGCACGGCGAAGTGATCGACGTGCCCAGCTCCCACCTCAACTACGTGCAGCGCGTGCCCTACGGCGTGGTCGGGCAGATCACGCCCTGGAATGCCCCCATGTTCACCTGCGGCTGGCAGCTCGCCCCGGCGCTGGCCGCCGGCAACGCCGCGGTGCTCAAACCCTCGGAGCTCACCCCGTTGACCTCGGCGGTACTGGCCATGCTGCTGGAGCACAGCGGCCGCCTGCCTGCAGGGCTTATCAACATCGTCAACGGGCTCGGCCATACCACCGGCAGCACCCTCACCACCCACCCCGAGATCGCCAAACTGGTATTCGTCGGCTCCCCCGAAACCGGCCGGCTCATCGCCGAAGCGGGGGCACGGCGGCTGGTGCCCAGCGTGCTCGAGCTGGGCGGCAAGTCGGCCAATATCGTGTTCAACGACGCCGCGCTCGACGACGCCGTGGCCGGCGCCCAGGCAGCCATCTTCGCGGCCGCCGGACAGAGCTGCGTGGCTGGCTCCCGGCTGCTGCTCCAGCAAGACATCGCCGAGAGCGTCTGCCAGCGGCTGGCCCGTGCCGCCGCCTCGATCGAGGTCGGCCTGCCGGGAGAAGAAGCGACCCGCATGGGCCCGCTGCAGAATGCCGCCCAGTATCAGCGCGTGCGCCAGCTCATCGATGACGCCATCGCCGACGGCGCCGAACTGCTGACCGGCGGCACTCGGCCCGAGGGGCTGCCCGACGACGCCGCTCAGGGCAACTTCCTCGCCCCCACCGTGCTGACCAAGGTGCGCCCGGACATGGCCATTGCCCAGGAAGAAGTGTTCGGTCCGGTACTGGTGGTCATGACCTTCGAGGATGAGGCGGACGCTATCCAGCTTGCCAACGGCACCCCGTTCGGCCTGGCCGGCGCAGTGTGGAGCCAGGACACCGGCAAGGCACTGCGGGTCGCCCATCAGCTGCGCGCCGGCACGGTATGGGTCAACGGCTACAAGAGCATCAACGTGATGTCGCCGTTCGGTGGCTTCGGCGACAGCGGCTACGGCCGCTCCAGCGGCCTCGACGGCCTGCGCGAGTACACCACCACGCGCAGCGTCTGGGTCGAAACCGCCCCCAAGGCCAGCGCCGCCATGGGCTACGGCAGCAACTAGCGCGCTACGCTCAGCGCTTGGCGGGCGGGTCGTCGCAGCGAAAGGCGCTCATCCAATGCTGCAGATGGCGCAGCAGCTGCAACCCCGCCCGCGGCATACGCCGGCCGATGCGGGTCACCATATGGGCGTTGGCCTCGCTGAAACGTCGCCCGACCACGTCGCGGGCCACCAGGGTGCCCTCCTCGAGCTCCCTGGCCGCGGCAAAACGCGGTAATAGCGTCACACACAGCGAGGCTCGGGCCGAGTGCTTGAGCACCTCTAGCGACCCGGTCTGAATCCCCACGACCGGCCGGTGCCCCGCTTCCCGAAACGCCGCATCGACCAGCGCCCGCACGCCGTGGCCGGGGTGCCACAGCGCCATCGGGTACTCTGCCAGCTGTTCGATGGTGAGCGGCGCGCTGTTGCCGGCCAACGCATGGCAGGGCGACATCAGCAGCACCAGCGGCTGGCGCGTCGAGCACCAGAAGCGCAGATGCGGGTGCACCTGCTCGTGGTACATCAGGCCAATATGCGCCTCATCGTTGACCACCGACTCGATGATCTCCTTGGTGCTGCCGGTATCCACCTCGAGACGCACGCCGCGATGCGCCTCGGTGAACTCACGCAGCGGATGATCGATCACGTCACCCACGAACCCCTCGCCGATACACAGCGTGATCTGCCCGGTCTCCAGCCGCTGATAAGCATCCAGCGCATCGCTGAACTCACGATCGAGCAGCGTGCGCCGCTGGCAGTAATCGAGCAGCATCTCCCCCACCGGCGTGGGACGCACACCATCGCGACGCCGCTCCAGCAAGCTGGCATCCAGCGCCGTCTCCAGCAGCCCGATCTGCCGGCTCACCGCCGACGCGGCGATATCCAGCCGCGACGCCGCCGCCCGGATCGAACCGGTCTCCACCGTCAACTGGAAATAGATCAAGCGCTGGTGTGGAATTTCCATAAATAGCTCTAATGAAAAGTCGTAGCGAATTTATTCGCAATTTGTGGGAGCGACTTCAGTCGCGATTGCAGTGCGCAGCGCTGCCAGAATAACCCAACCCCATCGTGACTGAAGTCACTCCTACTTTTGCCAACGGCGCCACTCCCT
>NZ_FNGH01000001.1:95872-152657 GCF_900102875.1 Franzmannia pantelleriensis | reverse complement strand
TCGCGATTGCAGCGCGCAGCGCTGCCAGAATAACCCAACCCCATCGTGACTGAAGTCACTCCCACTTTTGCCAACGGCGCCACTCCCCTATGGGAGAGAATTCATTCACAATCAACCTTAGGCGCATAGCGCTTCTCCAACTCCCAGTGTTCCATGTCCTGCCAGGTGCGCTTAAGGTCCCAATCACTTTCGGCATGTGATTGCCCAGTAGCAGATGACGGGTCTTCACACTACCTCTTCTGCACGCTGGCTTACTGACGCATTGCCACCCACGCGCTAATCCACATAGGTCAGGTTGGTCTCCCAGCTCTCGCTGCTGACCTCAATAGCGGCCTGCACCCCCGCCGCGTCGCCTGCCTGGAAGGCAGCATAGATCGCCTTGTGGTCCTTCAAGGCCACCTCGGGCAGCGTCTGCATCGACGTCTCCAACGCGGCTTCGATCAGCTGGATAAGGGTTTCCCCTACGCGGATGGTCATCGGATTATGAGTCGCGTAGAGGATACCCCGGTGAAATGCCACATCGTGATGGGCGGTCTGTTCACCATTGTTGATGGCGGCTTCCATATCGTCGATCGCCTGACGAATCCGCACATGATCCGCCGGCGTGGCGTTATGCATGGCCTGGAGGGTGTAGGCCGGCTCGAACATCAGGCGAAACTCCATCACATCGCGGGTCATGCCCCGGGCCAGGATCATCCCGAAGGCCATGGGATCGACCAGCGGATCCCCCGGCTCGCGGCGAATCACCGTGCCCTGCCCGCGGCGCACTTCCACCACCCCGATCGCCTGCAGCATCTTGATCGCCTCGCGCACGCTCGACTTGCCGATGCCCAGACTGTGGGTCAGCTCGCTCTCCGAGGGAAGATAGTCGCCTGGCTGAAGCTCACCGCGGATCAAGGCGGTCTTGATCCGCTCGAGGATCTGCATGGCAACCGAGCTGCGCTCGATGGAGCCACCGAAGGAGTCGCTCGAGAGAGGGCGTGAAGCAAGCCGAGGATTCAGACTCATGGGATATCTCACTGTTAGCGCCAGAGCGCATGTTACCAAATCGACATTAGGACGTTGCCAAGCCTGGCTTGCAAGGATGTCGAATCCCTGACTAGTATAAACCACATGACATCAGACATCAGATGTCTGCCATGTAAAGCCATGGAAGATCATAATGACAACATCCAAGCTCGTGGTGCTAACCACCGGCGGCACCATCGCCAGTAGCCAGGCTGAATCGGGACGTCACCGCTCCGGTGCCCTCCAGGGCGAGTCGCTATTGTCGGAGGTCCAACTGCCGGACGGACTGACACCGCACATCGACGTTCGCTCAGTCCTGCAGAAGCCCAGCAATGCCATCACGCTCGATGACCTGCTGCTGCTGCGCAAACACTGCCTGGCCCTCGCCGAGTCGCCGGAGGTAGTGGGCATCGTGATTACCCACGGTACCGACACCCTCGAAGAAACCGCCTACTTCCTGGACATCACCCTGCCCGGCGACATCCCCGTGGTGATTACCGGGTCGCAGCGCGCCCCCCACGAGCCCGGCACCGATGCCTTCCGCAACATCGCCGATGCCATTCAGCTGGCGGCCTCACCCCAGGCGCGCGGACTCGGCACCCTGGTGCTGTTCAATCAGACGCTGTTTGCCGCCCGCCAGGTGCGCAAGGTCAACACCTTCCAGCTGGAAGGGTTCGCCGCGCCGGAAACCGGGCCCCTAGGCTATATCGATGGGACGCGCGTCCACTTGGCCGCCAAGCCCATACGGGCCCGTCCGATCAGCGCCCCCCTCGCCGACACTCTCCCACGCGTGGACATACTGCCGGCCTATCTGGGAGCCGCCCCCGACATGATCGATGCGGCCATCGAACGCGGTAGCCAAGGCCTGATCATCGAGGCTCTGGGTCGCGGCCATGTGCCACCAACATGGCCCAAGCACGTTGCCAAGGCGGTCGCCAACGGCACGCCTATCGTCATCGTCAGCAGCTGCCACCGCGGCCCGATAGAGGCCGTCTACGAATTTGACGGCAGCCTCTGCGACCTGGTCGCCGCCGGCGCCATCCCGTTACAGGATCTCAGTGCCCGCAAGGCTCGGCTGGCACTCTCCGTCTTGCTCGCCTCACCGACAGCGGGGCCGCTCGAGGCGAGCTTGAAAACCCTGACGTCCGCCAGCGCCGCGTGACGACCGATCAGGACCATCGGCCCCAACCAGATGAACAAACCCAACGACCCGCAGAGGTAACATCATGAACAATAAGATCATCAAGACATCCTTGGTGGCTGCGGTAGCAGCGGCCACCTTCGGTATCAGCAAGGCCAACGCCGCCGAATACACCTTTACCTTCGCCCACGTACTGATCGAGGACACCCCCAACGGAAAGGCCGCCCTGCGTTTCAAGGAGGAGGTCGAAGCGAACTCCGATGGCCGCATCCAGATCGACGTACTGCCCGCCGCCCAGGTGGGGGGGGATGTCGAGATCATCGAGCAGATCCAGATGGGCCTCGTGGATATCGGCATTCCGCCGTCTGCCACGCTCGGCAACTTTGAAGAGCGCTTGCAGATTCTCGACCTGCCGTTCCTGATTCCCGACTATGACACCATGGTCGAGCTGCTTGACGGCGAGGTAGGCCGCGAGATTCTCGACACCCTGAACGATCACAACATGTACGGCGTGAACTTCTGGGGCGCCGGTTTCCGCCACATGACCAACAACGACCGCCCCATCCACACCCCGGAGGATCTCGAGGCCATCCGCATGCGCACCATGCAGGCCCCGATCATCATCTCTACCTACGAAAACTTCGATGCCAACGCCACCGCCATGGCCTTCACCGAGGTCTACAACGGCCTGCAGCAAGGGGTCGTGTCCGGTCAGGAAAACCCGCTGGCCAATATCTACACCATGCGCTTCCACGAGGTGCAGGACTACCTCTCCCTGACCAACCACGCCTATCACGCGTATGCCGCGGTAATTAACACCGATTCCTGGAACTCGCTCCCCGAGGACCTCCAGGAGGTCATGCGCGACGCCTTCGACAACGGCCGTACCGCCTCTCGCCAACTGACCCTCGAGGACGAAGAGCAGATCATGGCCTCGCTGGAAGGCGAGATCGAGATCAATGAGATCTCCGCCGAGGCCCGTGAAGCCTTCGTCCAGGCCAGCCTGCCGGTGCACGAGGAGTATGAGGACGTCGTCACCACCGACCTGCTCCACAAGGTCTACGACGTCGTCGGCATCGAGTACTGAGACGCCGCGGGCGCCCTCGCGGCGCCCGCATCCCATCACGGGTTTTTCCACGAAGTGGCCTAACCATGTTCGCAACGCTCAACAGGATCCTCGATCATCTGGAAAGTGTAGCAATGGTCGTGTTCATGTCCATTGCCACCGTGCTCACCGCCCTCCAGGTAATCTACCGCTACGGCTTCAACAGCTCGCTTTTCTGGGTCGAAGAAGTCGTCATCTACTCCATCATCTGCATGAGCTTTGTCGGCGCCAGCATGGGCGTGCGAAACGGCGTGCATATCTCCGTCGACGTGCTCAACGCCTTCGTGCCGCCCGCCGTCAATCGCTGGCTGCATATCATCGCCGCCGTGCTCGGCATTGTCTTCGCCTGCTTCCTGGCCTACTACGGGTTCCAGCTGTTCTTCAACACCCTGGGAAGAGGCCAGAGAACCGCCGCGCTGCGCCTTCCAATGGCATGGTTCTACCTGCCGATCGCCATTTCCGGGCTGCTGCTGTTGGTTCGCTACCTATGGGTCATTCATCACGCCTGGACCAAACCGCCGGTCAGCCTCGCTGAAGAGCTTGCCGCCGAAAAAGACAAGCTCGTCTGACGACTGGAGTTCGTTATGATCACGGCACTTCTGCCCATCTTCTTTGCGGTGCTGCTACTGGGGCTGCCGATCTTCGCCGCCCTGGCCTTCGCCGTCTTTCTCGCCATTCAGTTCTTCGGCACCACCGACCCGGTCATCGTGCCCATGCGCATGTTCACCGGGATGAACAACTTCTCGCTGATGGCGATCCCGTTCTTCATCCTGGCCGCCGAGCTGATGCGCATCGGTGGCCTCTCCGGCAGGCTCATCGAGCTGGCCAAGGCGCTGGTCGGCTGGGTCCCTGGCGGCCTGGCGGCGGCCACCGTGCTCTCGTGCCTGCTGTTCGGGGCCATTTCCGGCTCCAGCCCGGCCACGGTGGTGGCGATCGGCTCGATCATGTTCCCCGCGCTGGTGGCCGCCGGCTACGACAAGCGCTTCGCCATCGGCCTGATCGCCACCGCCGGCACCCTCGGCCCCATCGTGCCGCCAAGCATCGCGCTGATCATCTATGGCTCGGTCACCGGCACCTCGGTGGGCCGGCTGTTTGCCGCGGGGCTGATCCCCGCCATCCTGATCGCCTCGCTGCTGATCGCCTACTGCATCATCTACGCCTCGTTCAAGGGCTACCCCCGGGCGCCCTTCCCCACGCTCAAGGAAGTCACCACCGCCTTCCGCTCGGCGGCTTGGGGCCTGGGGCTGCCCTTCATCCTCCTCGGCGGCATCTACAGCGGCATCTTTACCCCCACCGAGTCGGCCGCCGTGGCCTGCATGTACGGCCTGTTCGTGGGCATGGCGATCTACCGCACCATCGGCTGGCGCGACCTGCTCGGCACGCTGCGCAGCTCGGGACTGACCTCGGCCACCCTGCTGCTGATCACCGCCGGCGCCTCGGCCTTCTCCTGGCTGCTGGCGATCACCGGCACCCCCACGCAGTTGGCCAATCAGGTGCTGTCGCTCACCGACGACCCGATACAGGTCATGGCACTGTTCAACGTGGTCATGATCGTGGCCGGGTTCTTCCTCGACAGCGCCTCGGCGATCATCGTGCTCTCGCCGCTGCTCGAGCCGATCGCCGGCCGTGTCGGGGTCGACTCCGTGCACTTCGGCGTCATCACCCTGGTCAACTTCTCGGTGGGCATGATCACGCCCCCGGTGGGTCTCAACCTGTTCGTGGCCATGGCAATCTCGCGGATGTCGCTGGTCGAGGTGTTCAAGGCCTGCCTGCCGCTGATCGTGATGATGTTCATCGCCCTGATCATCCTTACCTATGTGCCATTCCTCAGCACCTGGCTGCCGTCGCTGATCTACTGAACGGGTTTTCGAGGAGAAGCAGACCATGAACACGCCCACATCACTTGCCGAAAGCGTCGACGGCCAGCGCTTCTGGGACGACATGCTCGACCAGGCCAGGATCGGAGCCCTGTCGCCCCGCGGCCTGCGCCGCCTGGCCCTGGACGACAACGACAACCACGCCCGCTGCTGGCTGGTCGACCGCGGCCGCGCGCTGGGTTGCGAGACGTTTTACGACGCCATGGGCAACGTCTTTCTGCGCCGCGAGGGCCAGGATCCTGACCTGCCGCCGCTGCTGATCGGCAGCCATCTCGACAGCCAGCCCAGCGCCGGCAGCTACGACGGCACCCTCGGCGTGGTGGCCGGCCTGGCCGTGCTGCGGGCGCTGCACGATGGCGGCATCGCACATCGTAGGCCGGTCGAGGTGGTCTCCTGGACCAACGAGGAGGGCGCGCGCTTTGCCCCCGGCGCCTCCGGGTCGTCGTGGTTCGCCGGCCAGCGCCAGGCCACCAGCATTCTGGAAGCCGAAGACGACGATGGCGTGCGCTTCGCCGATGCCCTGGCCGACTGCCTGGCACGGCTCGACGCCCACGGCGTCAGCTACCGCCCCGACGCGTTCACCCCGTTCGCCTTTCTCGAGCTGCATATCGAACAGGGGCCAGTACTCGAATCCCTCGGGATACCCGCCTGCGCGGTGCAAGGCATCCAGGGCGTCAACTGGTACAACGTTACGCTGCAGGGCCAGGCCAACCACGCCGGCACCACACCTGAACACGCACGGCGTGATGCCTTCACCGGCGCCCACGCCCTGATCAGCGCGCTGCGCGAAGCGGTCGCCGAACACGGCGATCAGGTGCGCTTCACCATCGGCAAGTTTGCCCTGGCACCCAACGCCACCAACACCATCCCGCAGCAAGCCGCCTTCAGTATCGACCTGCGCCATCCCAGCGCCGCGGTACTGGCTGCACTGGATGCCAGCTTCCAGCGTCTCGCCGGCCAGTCGTGGTCCGGTTGCACGGTCGAACTGGCGGCAAGCGCGCGGGTGCCGCCGGTGGCATTCGACGACCAGCTCGTCGCGATGCTCGACGCCAGCGTCAAGGCGTATGCCCCTGATGCTCCGCAGCTGGTATCCGGCGCCTTCCACGATGCCATTCACCTCGCCCACCGCTGCCCCACCGCCATGCTGTTCATGCCATGCCGTGACGGGATCAGCCATCATCCCGACGAGCATATCGAGCGCGACGATGCCGACATCGCCGTGCGCGCCCTGGCCGACACCGTCGGCACCCTGCTAGCCCGTTGACACTTTTCACTACCCTCAGGAGAACTCCATGTCCCTCGCCGATGCCCTGGCCAAACGCGGCCTTACCCTCCCCGCCATCCCCGAACCCCGTGGTACCTTTCTGCCCTGGTCCAGACTCGGCAACCAGCTGTTCCTCGCCGGGCAGATCTGCGAGCGAGACGGCAAGGTACTCTACCCCGGCAAGGTAGGCGCCGAGTTCGACCTGGACACCGGCAAGCTCGCCGCCCAGGCCTGCGCGCTCAACCTGCTCGCCGCGCTGAACGACGCCGTAGAGGGTGACATGAGCCGTGTCGTGCGCTGTGTCAGGATGAACGGCTTCGTCAATGTCGCGCCGGGGTTTCACGACGTGCCGCTGGTGATCAACGGCGCCTCGGAGCTGTTCATCGACCTGTTCGGCGACGCCAGCCGCCATGCGCGCACCGCCATCGGCGTGGCCACCCTGCCGGGGAACGCCGCCGTCGAAGTAGAATCGATCTTCGAAATTCGCTAATCGCCAGGAGCCCCACCATGACGACACCCCCGCTCCAACAACCGCTGCGCGCCCTGCACCAGGCATTGCGCGACGGCAGCGTGAGCGCCGTTGAGCTCGCCGACAGCGCGTCTCAGGCCTATCGCACCCGCGGCCAGCACGACCACGCCTACATGACCTGGAACGGCGACGCCGCCCTGGCCTTCGCCAAGGCCACCGACGCCCTCCTGCAGCAGGGCGGCGACGCTGGCGCGTTGATGGGCCTGCCCGTCTCGATCAAGGATATCTACGCCGTGCCCGGGCTGCCGACCTATGCCGGCTCATCGCGGCGCCTGCCTGCCGAGTGGGAAACGCCCGGGCCGGTGGTCAGCGCCCTGCTCAACCAGCTCCCCGTCGTCATGGGCAAGACCCACACCGTCGAGTTCGCCTTTGGGGGCCTCGGCACCAACGCCCACCACGGCGCACCACGCAATCCCTGGGATACGCTCGCCCACCGCACCCCGGGCGGCTCCAGCTCCGGCGCCGGCGTCTCGCTGGCCAGCGGCACCGCGGGCCTGGCCTTCGGCACCGACACCGCCGGCTCGGTACGCGTACCCGCCAGCATGACCGGCGTGGCCGGCCTCAAGACCACCGTGGGGCGCTGGTCTACCGCCCAGATCGTGCCGCTGTCGACCACGCTCGACACCCCCGGGCTGCTGGCCCGCCGCGTGGACGACCTGGCGTTTGCCTTCGACGCCCTCGACCCCGGCCTGAGTCCCGCTCCCGGCGCCGTGCCCACCACGCCCGACCTGGCCGACCTGACCTTCGGCGTGCCAGAGCAGTTCTTCTGGGACGACTGCAGCCCCGGCATCGCAGAAGCGGTACAGGACGCCATCAAGCAGCTCGAAGCCGCCGGTGCGCGGATCGTCACCCTGGAACTGCCCAAGATGGACGACGCCTTCACGCTGTTCCAGCAGGGTGGCCTGGCCGCCGCCGAGCTCGCCGCCTTCTTGCACACCACGCTGCCCGACGCCATCGAAGAACTCGACCCCAACGTCGCCGCGCGCATCGCCGCCGCCGACGGCATGCCCGGCTGGGAATACGTGCGTCGCCGCCAGGTCATCGACGAACTGACTCGCGCTGCCAGCGAACGACTCACGCAAGTGGATGCCGTGCTAACCCCGACCGTCGCCATCACCCCGCCGACGCTGGAAAGCCTCGCGCCCGAAGGCGCCTACCCCAAGGCCAACATGAAGGCACTGCGCAATACCGTCATTGCCAACTTCATGGGACTCTGCGCGCTTACCCTGCCGGTAGGCCGCGACGCCGCCAACATGCCCGTCGGGCTACAAGTCATGGCCGGCCCCTGGCAGGACGCCCGACTGCTCGCCATCGGCCAAGCCATCGAAGCCAAGCTTGGCAACGGCCTCGACGTGCTCGGCGAGGTACCAACCGTCGGTTAACAATGTGGGCGCGCATTCATGCGCTATTGCTGTGGGAGCGAATTCATTCGCGATTGCTGTGGGAGCGAATTCATTCGCGATTGCAGCGCGCAGCGCTGCTGGGGCAGGGCAACCCCATCGAGACTAAAGTCTCTCCCACATTGGCTTTGGCGCCACACTCCGTGTGGGAGCGAATTCATTCGCGATTGCAGCGCGCAGCGCTGCCAGAGGAGGCAGCCAACCCCATCGCGACTAAAGTCGCTCCTACATTGGCTTTGGCGCCATTACTTTTGTGGGAGCGCATTCATGCGCGATTACTGTGGGAGCGAATTCATTCGCGATGCAGCGCGCAGCGCTGCCAGAGGAGGCAGCCAACCCCATCGAGACTAAAGTCTCTCCCACATTGGCTTTGGCGCCATTACTTTTGTGGGAGCGAATTCATTCGCGATTGCTGTGGGAGCGAATTCATTCGCGATTGCAGCGCGCAGCGCTGCCAGAGGAGGCAGCCCCCATCGCGACTAAAGTCGCTCCTACATTGGCCTTGGCGCCATTACTTTTGTGGGAGCGAATTCATTCGCGATTGCAGCGCGCAGCGCTGCCAGAGGAGGCAGCCCCCCCATCGCGACTAAAGTCGCTCCTACATTGGCCTCAGCGCCATTGCTTAATAGCAGCTATAGCGACGCCGGCAGCGTAATGCCACTCGCTACCTGCCAGCCGTCACGCCCTTCGGCCTTGACCCGATACAGCGCCTGGTCGGCGGCACTATAGGCAGCGGCAAAGGCGTCGCGCCGGGCAATAAACTGGACCCCGCCAACGCTCAGGGTGACATGAGCGCCGGCGGGATGTCCCGGATGCGGCAGTGCGGCGCCACGCACCGCCTCCACCACAGCGGCGCAGCCCTGCTCCAGGGGCTGGGTGCCGTCGCAATGCAGCAACGCGGCAAACTCGTCGCCGCCCATGCGATAGAGCCGCGCACTGCCGCCAAGGGCTCGGTCGATTAGCGCCACCAGCTCGCGCAGTAGGCGGTCACCATCCGGGTGGCCCAAGGCATCGTTGTACTGCTTGAAGTAGTCGATATCGATCAGCAGCAGCCCCAGAGAACGGCCCGGCTCAGTGAGCACATCGTCATGCAGCGCGCTGCGATTGCCAATCCCGGTCAGCGGGTCGCGCAGCGCCTGGGCCATCCAGCGCAGACTCTCACGGGTAGCACGGTCCGCCATGCGGTGCTTGTACACATGCATGCCCCAGAACAGCAGCCCCAGCAGGTAGATCACCAGGCTGCCCGCCAGCACCAGGGTCTGGTGGCGACGGGTTTCCTCGACGAAACGATTGGTCACCTCGCTGCGCCGGTCTAGCTGGTTCATCTCGATCTCGGTCAGGCAGCGAATCGGCTGCAGTAGGTCCTGGCTGAGCAGGGCCGGCGACGGCACGACATCGCGGCCAAGCGTGTCATACAGACCATCCAGTCGCCGCAGGCTCGGCAGCGTGCAGGCATACTCATTTCGATAGAGGCCGATATCGAACAGGCTATAACCCAGCTCGATTTGGAAGCGAGCGCGCTCTACCGCGTCGGGCGCATCGTCCTCCAGGAGAGTGCCCAGGCTCTCCTCCAGGTAGCGGCGCGAACGGGTCGCCAGCTGCTGGCCCGTCAGGTTGCCGGACTGGCTGAAGTAGGCGTGAATGTCGGGATGAACCCAGCGCGTTTCATAGGCAATCAACAGCATCAGCGCCGTGAAGCTCATCAGGCCGAGCCACAGCCATCCAGGGGTGCGCCGTCGACGAGGAACGGGGTTCACTAGTGTGCCTCGATGCTGCGAATCATCCACACCCAGTCATTGAAGTTGCGCAGGTTATCCGGATCGCGATCGCCATAGTCGCGCTCCACAAGCCGCACCGGCCCCCGCTCACGCAGGCTCAGCGGCTCACCGTCATGGTGGGTAACGAGTATCCAATTGGGATCGTCCCAGCCGCTCAGCGTTACCTCATAGTCATCCCAGGCGCTGAAGGTCAGCTGCTCGGGCACCGCACCGAATTGCTCGACGAGCAGCTCGCGGAACACCAGCCCTGACACCTCCACCTCATCGGCCAGATAGGGATCGAAGAAGGTAAAGTGCACGTCGGCCTGCTCGCGCAGCTCCGCTACCGCCAGTTGCGTTGCCTGCTCGCCGTGCTGTAGTACCAGCACTTCGGGACCGGCCAGCGCAACACCCGCTGGACACAGCGCAGCAGCAAGCAGCGCGGAGCGGATAGGCACGAGCGAACGACGGCTAAACACACCGAATGTTGGCATGGAAGGTATCCCCTGCATGAGTCCATCAGTCATTTTTTATTACCGACGAGTCTAGCACGAGGGCTTGCACTGACCAGACACTCCTCCCCCTTGGCGGAGCGAATACATTCGCGACGCAACGTCGTGATTTATCGTGGCAGCCCCTTATCGCGATGGGCGATGGAAGAATGGCTTGAGACGCGCAGGTCCACGGCGTTGTTTTCTATCTGCTACCACGTGAAGGTGACACCAGCTTGGCCGCGGTGGTCAGCAAAGTCATCGGCCAGGCTACCGTCATAGGTGGCATGCAGGCTAACGCGCTCGGTGATGTCGGCGCTCACTCCCACACCCACGTCGGCCAAGTCACGCGGCCCGCCGGCCCCTCCTCAACGTAGCTGTCTTGATCTAGAGCGGCATAGCGCAATCCAACAAAGGGCGACAGGGTGAGACGCTCAACGCCGGTTTGCCAGTCGCGAGCGACCTGGGCATCGGCCATCCAGACGTCGGCGCCATATTCCGCTGTCTGATGAGCGAATTGGGGGATCCTGCGACTACTGTCGTTGTCGATGTGTGAGTAGCCAAGGGCGCCAGACAGGCGAACGTCCTCGATGCGATAGCGCCCATACACCACTCCGCTGTCAACCTCGTTATCAATACGCGTCAGGTCGCCAGACGTTATCCGCCCCTCTTGATAACCAAGCGCCACGCCAGCCGAGATCGCGTCTGTGAACGGCATTTCGACCCCGGCCTGAAGGCCGGACGAGCGGGTATCGCTCCCCGGCATGCCGCTGCTGCTACCCTGACGCCCGGTCTGCTCGACGACCCGCACCCAGGAGGCCGGCCCACCAGAAACACCAATCGTTGCAGCCGACTTGGCTAATGAATCCCAGCCGTGCTGTGACATGCCGCTGGTACTAGCGAACTGCTGGGTGCCTGAAGACATCAGGGCCGCCGCCTGACCACCGATACCCATGAAGCCACCGAAGCCATCGGCCACATTGACGAAATCCATCAGGCCCGAGGCCACCGGGATCGACAGCGCCATGGCCCCTGCCCCGCGGCTGCCGCTCATTTCCTCCAGCACCTCTGTCACCTGATCATCGCTCAACCCAACGAAGGTATTGAAAAACTCAGGATATCGCGGATCGCTCGTCTCCAGGCTATCGAGGATCCCGACAAGCTCACCCTGGTTGGCATTAGCTTGATAGAGCCGGGCCAGCGCCTGCAACTGTGTCAGCTCAGGGCCGGGAGCTGGATCAGCCCCATCTTCCTTGAGCGCCAGCGTCAGAAAGACCCGTGTATCGTCATAGGCCAGAGACGGATCGATAAAGGCATAATTCGCCCTCACCCCGCCTCCCTGCGCGCTGCAACTTGGCGTTGTGCCTGACTGAAGTGTCTTACCCTGCAAGCAAAACCTTACCAGCCTATGGAAGCGACTTCAGTGACGATTGCAGCGCCTATCGAAAGCGCCCATGCAGGCGCCTAGACCAAGCCCCTCGGCAACATGCCGCAAGGAGGTGATACCTCATGGATTGTCTTGAGGAAGCAGAATAAGCGCCTGGATGTTGGCTATACTGGCAATCTCAAGATGCCGATGGAAGACCGAGAGAAATGCTCGCCGGGCTGGCATACTGTCACCACACAGCGACACTGCATCAGGAGAGCGACAAGAGCATGTCAAGCCCACAGCAGCAGGCCCTGCTGGACGCCTGTGAGCACTACTTCCACGTCTTCTTCGTGCAGCGTGATGCTGCCGGGGCCGCCGCGCTGGCCACCGACGACATCACCGGCTTCGGCACCGGCGCCGATGAGAGCGTCTACGACATCGACTTCGCCCTGCATCTCTATCAGCGCGACATCGAGGCGATGCCCAACCCCGTTCACTACACGCTAAAACGCCGCAAGGCCATTGTGCTGGGTGAAACGCTAGGGCTGGTAATGGGCGAATGCGACTGGCACCTGACCATTCACCAGCAGGCCGTCACCATGCATAATGTGCGCTTCACGCTCCTGATGCGGTTGACTGCCAGTGGCTGGAAGGTCGAGCACAAACACCTTTCACAGCCCTCATTGGCCCACGGCGACGATGAACCCTACCCCCTCAAGCAGCTCGAAGCCCGCGCTGTGGTGCTCGAACGGCTGGTCAAGCAGCGCACCCACGAACTCGAAAACGCCCATCGCCAGTTGCATCAGGTGGCCATCACGGACCCGCTCACCGGGCTATTCAACCGCATCAAGACCGATGAAGTGCTCGAGGAGGAATTACTCCGGCAAACACGCACGCCGATGCCACTCTCGCTGATCCTGATCGACATCGACCACTTCAAGCGCATCAACGATGACTACGGCCACCGCAAGGGAGACGAGGTGCTGGTGGATATCGCCCGACTATTTCAACAGCGTAAACGTATCACCGACTGCCTGAGTCGCTGGGGTGGCGAGGAATTTTTAATGATCTGCCCCGACACGCCGCACCGCGACGCTCTCGCGTTAGCCGATAGCCTGCGCAAGCTCATCGCATCACACGCCTTCAGCGTTGAGCATCAGGTGACCTTCAGTGCCGGCGTAGCCAGCTATCGCGCTGAAGACGGCCGCGACAGCCTGATCGAGCGCGCCGATCGCGCCATGTACGCCGCCAAGCGGGCTGGGCGCAACCGCGTTGTTGGAGACAATATCTCTCCCCTAGATCCATAGCGTAACCGCAGCACGTTGGACCACCCAGTAGAGGAAGATAGGTCGAGACCTGATCGTGGCGCCCCTACGTTTGCAGGGCGCCACCTCCCCTGTGGGAGCAACGTCAGTCGCGATTATCTCAAGCGTGCTGCAACTGCCTCGTGCAGCAGTGCATCAGCGCATTCACTTCGAACTGCTTGTGCTGCGCGTATTCCCACAGCGGCCGCTCCAGCTCTGGTGTGCCGTTGGCGCCCAGCAGCTGTCTCGCAACACTGTGCGTTTCAAAGGCAGTGGCCAGTGCCCTCTGCAGCTCCTGGTCAACGATTGCCTGATCGATAATGAAGAACCTGTCCTTCGGCTCCTGAGCAGGCTCCTGGAGCCGGCGTACATCGAGCACGCCCACGCAGGCGCCGAGGCCCAGGCTCTCGGCAGCATCCCGCAGTGAGGTGATACGTTGTTCACAGGCGATGCCATACTCTGCCATTTGACGGCTTAGTACGGTGCTAAACGTGATGAAGCGCAGGGCAAGCCGGCGGTAGCGCAGGACAGCCTGGACCTCAATGCTATTGAGCAGCGCTAACTGGTCCTGGGGAAGCAAGGTAAGCGTCTGGATATTGGTCATGCTGGCAATCTCGGAAGATGGGGTATGTCCCTGCGCAGGGGCAATCGCCCGACGCCATGCCCATATTGTTATGTGCCGCCTGGATGGGTGGCCAGGATCCGCGATCATGGCGACGCGCTATCCTCGTGCCCGTGAGGCTAACCGAGCGCTGCCACCCACTTCTTGATCAGCATCAAGATTATGGTGAATCCACCCCGCCCAGACCTATCGGATAGCGACGTCAGCATGCCAAGCAAGCCAGACTCAGAATGTATAAGAGCGAATTCATATGCGATGCAGCGCGCAGCGCTGCCCAGGCCAAGACAACCCAACCCCATCGAGACTGACGTCTCTCCTACATTGGCCTTGGCGCCACTCCCAGTGTGGGAGCGAATTCATTCGCGATGCAGCGCGTAGCGCTGCCAGGCCAAGACAACCCAACCCCATCGCGACTGACGTCTCTCCTACATTGGCCTTGGCGCCACTCCCAGTGTAGGAGCGAATTCATTCGCGATTGCAGCGCGCAGCGCTGCCAGGCCAAGACAACCCAACCCCATCGCGACTGACGTCGCTCCTACATTAGCCAGTGGCGCCACTCCCAGTGTGGGAGCGAATCCATTCGCGATTGCAGCGCGCAGCACTGTTGGTCAACCCCATCGCGACTGAAGTCGCTCCTACACTAGCCAGTGGCGCCACTCCCAGTGTGGGAGCGAATTCATTCGCGATTGCAGTGCGCAGCGCTGCCGATTAACGCCTCAGCGCTGGCTCTCGGCGCGCAGTGTGGCGATAACCTCGCGCGGTAGGCCGGAAATCTCGGCAATCATCTGATCGTCCATCTCGGTGCGGGCGATCAAGTTGCGGGCCGTCTCCTGACGACCTTCTTGGCGCCCTTCCAGTCGTTCCTTCTTCGCCCAGCTTTCGAGTTTCTCTGCCAGCATATCTTTATCCTCTACCAGACTGTTAAATGCCAGTGACCGCGAGATCCAGTGCCGCAACAATCTGATCCCTAAAATGTGAAAGGGAGCCGACGGGATTTTTAAGGTGTTTTTCTGGCACCGATGAAATTTGAGGAGTCACTAACAGCAGTTGCTGTTCGCCGAACGATATCTCAGGCGTGAGGCCTCGCATCGACTGGCTCCCAAATGCTGCATATTTGCCCAGAGGAATAACGATACGAGTTGCCAAATCTGTCAGGAGGCCACTTTGAATATCGACGAGGTAGGGATATTGAGTTTTGCTGGTTTTGCTTGGGTTGGGGTAAACATCGAACTGCGCCATCAAAACTCCCTGAATTCGTCACCGAAGCATCCATGTTGCTCGACAAACTCATTGTAGCTTCTGATTGCAGCGCGATTCTCTTCGACCCATTGAGCCGCTTCGCGTTTGCAAAGCTCTTCTTTCAGAGCTCGCTCCAGGGTTGCTGACAGGTTAATGTTCAGATCCCGGGTTTTGCTAAGCAGGTCACTGTTAACTGACAAGTTTGCTGCTTTTTTGGGTGCGGCTGTGTTGTAGAGTTCGGCCATTGCAGCCTCCGATAGGCTGGTACATGCATTTTCCAGCTTATGCGCATTACCGTGCGCATTCAAGAGGATTCAACGTTGAGCCGCTCCAAGTTTACGCCTGCGCCAAGCCACTGCAGGTGGCGCTTGAGCCTAGCGCCCCTCTCTCCTACATTGGCCTTGGCGCCGGCCCAGTGTGGGAGCGAATTCATTCGCGATTGCAGCGCGCAGCGCTGCCAGGCCAAGACAACCCAACCCCATCGAGACTGACGTCTCTCCTACATTGGCCTTGGCGCCGCTCCCAGTGTGGGAGCGACCTCATTCGCGATTGCAGCGCGCAGCGCTGCCAGGCCAAGACAACCCAACCCCATCGAGACTAACGTCTCTCCTACATTGGCCTTGGCGCCGCTCCCAGTGTGGGAGCGACCTCATTCGCGATTGCAGCGCGCAGCGCTGCCAGGCCAAGACAACCCAACCCCATCGAGACTGACGTCTCTCCTACATTGGCCTTGGCGCCGCTCCCAGTGTGGGAGCGACTTCACTCGCGATTGCAGCGCGCAGCGCTGCCTAACCTTCAGCACCAAGCCCTCACCGTATCCCGTTGCGGGCTACCCCCTCACCGGCCTGGCGCTTGTACGACAGCAAATGGATGCACAACGCGAATTCTCGCGATGACTGACACCGCCCCCCCAGTCGAAGGTGTATCGATCGACAACAATATACTCACTAAGGGCTGGCGGGTATCATTCACGGCGTTTTCAGTAGCCGTCAGTGAGTCGTCATCCCGTGCCAAGTGACAGTAAGCGAATTCTCCTCGTCATCCGACGCCTGGGACTCGGCGGTATCGAGCAGGCTACCATCACGCTCGCCAATGCACTGCATCACGCCGACCATGATGTGCACCTGCTGGTGCTCAAGGACACGCCACAACAGTCGCCCGCGCCCGGCGTCACGGTGCACTGCCAGCCATTCGAGCGGCAAGCGCGCAAGACCCCCAAGGGCCTGGCGCTCCACCTCGTCGGTCGCACCCTGCTCAAGGCCGTGCTACCCGGCTCCGGGTTCGTGTGGCAGGGCCTTGCCGTCACGCCGCTGTTCGAACGCTTCTTGGCCGAACAGGAAGCCGCCCACGGCGCGTTCGACATGATCCTGATCCGCGGCCAAGGCGCCTTCGAACTGCTCTGGCCGTTCGATGACAAACGCTGCTGGCAGATGGTAGAAGCCGTGGTGGGCGACTACGAAGGTCGCCAGACTCAACCCCGCTGGCTGATCAGGAAGCTCTTCGATGCCAAGCGCGTTATCTGCGTATCGCAGGGCCTGGCCGATGGCCTGTCGGAACACCTGGCAGCACGCGACATCGCGCTGGAGCGGTGCGAGGTCATCCACAACGCCGTGCCCCTCGAGCGCGTCCGCACGCTGAGCGAACAGGCCGATGAGCCCATACCCGACACGCCCTTCCTACTGCATGTGGCGCGCCTGGTCCCGGAGAAGAACCCCACCCTGCTGATCGAGGCATACCACAAGGCCGTCGAAGATGGCCTGGACACCCCGTTGCTGATCATCGGCGAAGGCTCGGAACAGGCCAAGCTGGATGCCCTGGTCAAACGCCTCGGCCTCGAGGAACGTGTGCAGTTTCTCGGCCGCAAGGCCAACCCCTACCCATGGATGGCCAAGGCCAGCGCCCTGGTGCTCAGCTCCAACTTCGAAGGGCTCGGCCTGGTACTGATCGAGTCCCTCGCCCTCGGTACCCAGTGCATCGCCACCGACGTTCCCGGCGGCATCCGCGAGGTCCTGGTCGACGATCAGGCGCGCCTGATCGCAGCCCCTAATGCGCAAGACCTCGCGGCCAAAATGCAAGAAGCGCTCGACCAACCGGTGACAGTGCGTCCCCAGTGGGCCGAGCGCTTCAGTGAAGACGCCGTGGTCCCGCGTTTCCTCAGGCTGATAGAGCCGAATGCCGCTTAAATACGAGACATCTGTCGTCTTCTCCGCAGCTTATGGGCTTTGGCCTTGAGCCGCAGCCGCTTCTTGAGCGGCAAGGCCTGATGCAAGGCCCGGGCGTCGATGGGCCAGGGCGTTAGCAGTGAGCAATCGGTAAACAGATGCTTGAGCGGATGCGGGCTCATGGCATGCCACGGCTTCACCGGGCCGATGAAGTGGATCACCGCCGGCGAGGCGATGGCCTCGCGCAAGCCGGGGTTGAACTCGCCCATGTGCGGGTATGGCTTCTCCACCGAAGGGTACGCCGTGGGTTGAAAATTCCAGCGCGGATGCAGTCGTGCCCATGCATCGCCTATAGCGTCGTTCAAGGCATCCTGATCTGGGCAGTCAAGCGGCTGCTGTTGGTGGCGCAAAAACGCCAGGGCCTGCTCTTCTATCTCGTCACGCTGCCAGCGCTCCAGATCCACCAGCAGCACACCGGAATTGAAGTAGCTGGCAAAATCGTGCTTCCACTCAGCCACCGTGGGGCCGCACAGGTCCATCACTGCCCCCACCGCATGGCCCTCCAGGTCGGTCTCCCACAGGGTCGCCAGATCGTCTACCACCATCACGTCGCAATCGAGGTAGATCGCACGCCGGCACCCCTCGGGCAGGAAGCGCGGCATCATCAAGCGCAGCAGCGATGCCGCCCCGAAGCGGCCGAGCGCCAAGCCTGCAGCAAAATCCGCCTGCACCGGCACGACATTGAGCTGCGCACCGCTTGGCGCCAGCATGCCGTGTAGTCGCCGCTCGCTCTCCTCGGAGATCCCCGTGGTCAACAGATGAAAACGCAGCGCCTGCGGAGTAGCACTCGCCTGCACCGCCGAGGCCATGACCACGGCGGCATAGGGAATATAGGCCTCATCGGCGCAGAGAACGATATCGACCATCAAACCGCCCGCTTGTTATCGCGATACATGAAGAACGACAACCCGACCCCGCCAGCCAGCACGAAGAAATAGATCCCCGTGCGGAAGACCAGGTACGACTCGAAAAGATTCGCCACCGCCATCATCAGGAAGGATGCCGCCAACGACCCGGAAAGGTACAGCCCCTCGCGGCCACGCCGTGCCAACTGCCGCAGCCCCTTGATAACAGCAACCAGCAGCACCCCAAGCATGCCAAGACCCAGTAGCCCATACGCCAGTAGCACTTCAAGGTAGCTGTTGTGAAAGTGCCCAAAACGGGTTTGTACGTTTTCAGGAAAGGGGCCTTCCTCGATCAGTGGAATACGGCTGGCCGGCCCCCAGCCCACCAGCGGCCGCTCGGTAATCTGTTCCACGGCATAGACCCAGGTGTGCGCTCGGACTCCGACGCTCCGCATTTCCATGGCATCCAGATTGCCCTGCAAGAACGCCTGGATCTCCTGCTGCTCGGCGCCAATGCGCTTTTCCACGGTCGGCCACGCCTGGCTCAGAGCAATGACCACTACCAGCAGCAGCGCACCAGCTCCTCCAAGTCTCGCCCACCGGCCTCGCCAGCTACCCGCGCGCCTCATCTCGGCCACCAGCCAATACAGCAGCACGGTCAGTGTGGCGAGGACCAACCCGCCCCACACGCCGCGGGTCTGGGTAACCAGCGTCCCGGCCAGGCCAAACAGCACTACTGGCAGCACCAGCAGCGATACCCACCAGCGCCGCTTGCCTGCAAAGGCGAAATACATGCAGAGCGCCACGGCAGCGATCAGCAGCAGCGCATAATAAATCGCGGTGTGCTGGGCATTCATGAAACCAAAATCGACCCGGCGCCCCTGCAGTGCGCGGCTCCACTGCGCCACATCGGAATGCCACAGCAGCGCTATCAGCAGGCCGGCCAGGGTCACGCCCCATACCACCAAGGCGGCACGCAGTGACCCCTTGATCCACCAGGCAACGGCAATGCAAAGGAACAGCTTCAGGTAGTAGCGGCTGAAGTCCCACTGATGGTCGGCAGTTTCCGGAAACAGCGCCGTGCCGCGCCAAGCGGCTACTAGCTGCAGCAAAACGAACGCCAGCAACAGCCACAGCAGCCAGCGCTGTTCAGGCAGCAACGGGCGATCGCGCCATGCTGCCACCAGGAAACATAGCATCACCACGACTTCCGCCGAGCGCGATACATCCAGGTTCAGCAGCCAGAAAAAGGCATAGCAGAGGATGGCTATCCAGCCCACCCAGCGGTTTGGGCCACCCAGCGCCACCTGGGGTATATACTTGGTTACCACGTCCGGACTCTACCTCACAAACGGCAGCGGGCGCCCAAGGGGCGCCCGCTTGATCGTGCAGAATGATATCAAACTTCTGCTTAACGTGGACCCATCAATGCAATGACCCTGGCTTTTCCGCGGCCACGGCGCGCGCCACCTTGGGCTTGGTGGCCGGCAACAGCAGGTCCACCTCGGGGTTGCCGTACTGGAAGCCCTTCACCGCGCGCTTGAGAATCTCGCAGGCCTGGTGGCAGTTCATCTGCCGCTGGGCCTCTTCGATCTCCTCCAGCAAACCGGTCAGCTGGGTGGGCGTAAGCTTTTCCTCCTGAGCGCGCATGATCTTGGGGTGAGCGGTACCCACCACGTTATCGCCAATCAGCAGTTCCTCGTAGAGCTTCTCGCCCGGCCGCAGCCCGCTGAACACCACCTCGATATCCCCTTCGGGGTGCTTGTCGTCCTTCACGTCCAGCCCCGAGAGCTTGATCATGCGCCGCGCCAGGTCGACGATCTTCACCGCATCGCCCATGTCGAGCACGAACACGTCACCGCCCTCGGCCATTGAGCCGGCCTGGATCACCAGCAGCGCGGCTTCGGGGATGGTCATGAAGTAGCGGGTGATCTCGGCATGGGTCACGGTGACCGGGCCGCCCGCCTGGATCTGCTGGCGGAACAGCGGCACCACCGAGCCGCTCGAGCCCAGCACGTTACCGAAGCGCACCATCGAGAACACCGTGCTGCTGGTGGTTTCCGCGAGGCCCTGCAGCACCAGCTCGGCCATGCGCTTGCTGGCCCCCATCACATTGGTGGGGCGCACCGCCTTGTCGGTGGAGATCAGGATGCAGCGCTCAACGCCCAGCCTGGCCGCACTCTCGGCCACCACTTGGGTGCCCACCACGTTATTGCGTATGCCCTCGAGAATATTGTGTTCAACCAGCGGCACATGCTTATAGGCCGCGGCGTGGTAGAGCGTCTGTACACCGTAGTGCTGGATCACCGCCTCGATGCGCTCGCGATGGCACACGCTACCGAGCATGGGGTAGATGGTGAAGTCTTCGCCCATCTCCTGCTTCAGCTGTTCCAGCTCCTGGTCGATGCTATAGAGGCTGAACTCGCTGAGCTCGAACAGCACCAGTGCCTTGGGCCCACCGCGCATGATCTGGCGGCACAGCTCGCTGCCGATGGAGCCACCCGCCCCGGTCACCATCACCACCTTGTGGCGAATGCTGGCGTCCAGCAGCTCCTCTCTCGGCGGTACCGGGTCGCGCCCCAACAGGTCTTCGAGGTCGACCTCGCGGAGTTGGTCGAGGCTGGCCTCGCCGGAAACGATCTCCGGCATCGAGGGCACGGTTTGCACATGCACCGGGGCATCGGCGAGTTGATCCAGGGCGTGCTTGCGCTGCGCCTTGGTGGCGGAGGGCATGGCCAGCAGCACCCGCTCGATCTTGAGCGACTCGACCAGCGGGTCGAACTCGGCCGGGTTGTAGACCTTGATGCCCTTGATGGTGCTGCCCCACAGCGCCGGGTCGTCGTCCAGGAAGGCCGCGACATAGAACTCGCGGCCGCTGGAGAGCGCCAGGGCCAGCTGTGCCCCGGCGCCACCGGCACCGTAGATCGCCACCGCCTGCTTCTCGGTGTAGTGGCGCACCAGCCACTGGTAGTAGGTGCGCACCAATAGCCGGGTGCCACCGACATAGACCAGCGTGACCAGGGCGAAATTGACCGGGATCGAGCGCGGAAAGTTCTGCCACTGGTAAAAGTAGGCCGCTGCCCACATCAGCACCGCCAGCAGGCAGGAGCCCTTGACCACCGCCCACAGCGCCTGGGGGCCCATGAAGCGTACCACCGCACGGTACAGCCCCAGCCGCGCAAACACGTACACCCCCACCACCGGCGTCACGAAGAACAGCCACCAGTAGGGATCGATATAGCGGTCGGGCCACCACTCGGCAAAGCGCAGCGCATAGGCCGACCACAGCGCCAACGGCAGCGCCACAAGGTCCGCCGCGATCATGATAAAGCGCTTCTTGGTGCGGCTGAGCTCAGCCACTTGGCGGTGCCACCTTCCTCGTCGAATCATTCGCAACATCCAGTGTTAGCCGCGTTATCCATGCCACCAGGCAAGCCTGTCACGGGGTTCTGACGCGGTCACCCGTGCCCTTGCCCAGCGCCGTCAATACGATATAGCGAAAGTAGGCCCCCAGCGTAAGGCTGGCAAGCATCTTGGCATCGGTCTCTGCCAGCAGTTCAGGCGTGGACATATCGATATCGTTGACCTGTGCCAACCCGGTAATGCCCGGTCGCGACAGATGCACGCCGCGCTGCTCGCGGGCATCGATCAGCTCCTGCTGGTTAAACAGGCAGGGCCTTGGTCCGACCAGGCTCATCTCGCCCTTGAGCACGTTCCACAGCTGCGGCAGCTCATCCAGCTTGGTACGACGCAAAAAACGACCAAAAGGCGTGATCGAACTAGCATCGGCTAAGTGCGAGGCCACCGAGGCGGTATCCGGCTTCATGGTGCGAAACTTCACCAAGGTAAAAGGCTTCTGATGGCGCCCTACCCTGCGTTGGCGAAACAGCGGCGAGCCGGTATCGAAGTAGCCAACCACCAACAGCGCAAGTAGTACCGGGAACCCCAGCACAAGGCCAACGGCAGAAAAGAGAATATCGAGCAGTCGAGTCACGAGTCACCATCCCGAGAAGAAGTTTGACGGGCCGTTAGATAGGCATTGGCGGTTTCTTGGAGGGCATCATCAACGGAGACAGGCGGGTTCCAGCCCAGCAGCTCCCTGGCCTTACTGATATCCACCTGGAGGTTGCCGCACAGCCGCTGGGCGACAGCACGCTTGCCCAGTAAGGCAGCGCCGCCTTCGAGAACGCCAGCAGGCACCGGAAGCAGCCTGGCATGTTTGCCAAGCGCACGCCCAAGACGCCGTAGCAGCTCAGTCGTCGAAAGATCCTCACCGTCCCCAGCGAGAAACACCTGGTTAGCTGCAGCGGGATGATCGAGGCAGGTCATGATCAGGTCAACCAGATTATCACGAGCCACCAAGCTGCGCAGGTTATGGATCGCCCCTAGTGGCAAAGGCACACCCTTTTCGAGCCACTTCATCATGGTGGCAAAGTTGGCCTTTACCCCGGGGCCATAGACCAGCGGAGGGCGGATGATCACCACTTCCATGCCGGTCTCTTTAGCAAGTTGGAGTAGGCCCTGCTCAGCCTCGTGTTTGGATATGCCATAAGGGTCGCTCGGGGCTGGCGTATCGTCTTCTTGAAATGCTCGATCAGTTGGTGTCTGCTCTCCGTTGACCTTGATGGAGCTGATGAATGCGAAGCGAGACACACCTGACGCTGCCGCCTGGCGAGCCAAATTGAGAGTACCTTGGACATTAGCTTGGCGAAATGCGGCAAGCGGATCAGCTTCAGGGTCATCCATGACATGAACGCGTGCAGCGCAGTGCACAACCGCATCGCACCCCTGAAGGGCCTCGCTCCAATCGTTGTCAGGAGACAGATTACCCACTGCAAACCCGGCATAATCGGAAGCGGTCGCCAGCTTTC
This sequence comes from Franzmannia pantelleriensis, assembly GCF_900102875.1. Lineage (GTDB taxonomy): Bacteria > Pseudomonadota > Gammaproteobacteria > Pseudomonadales > Halomonadaceae > Franzmannia > Franzmannia pantelleriensis. The sequence continues at coordinate 129,613 of NZ_FNGH01000001.1, read as the reverse complement.
GGCGTAGAGCTAGCCTGGGCTCCCAAGCTGACGTCGTGGCAAGCCGCCCAATCAGGGCACTGCCTATAAATCCACTAGCCCCAGTAACCAACACCTTCATGACACCTTCTCCCTAGTCTTGACCGCCAGCACATCCTGCGCCATTTCCAGCATAATATTGTGGCGGGCGAACGAGCGGGTGAAGGTTTCGCGTGGAGCCGTCTCGGGGCTCAGGGCAGTAAAAGCGCTTTCACCTCGGTCCACATCGCATGGCGGAAACACTTGAGCATTGTCCAAGTGCTTCTCGATAAAACGGGCAGCATATCCGGATACCCCGGCCAAGATAGGCTTGCCCAGCGCACCGTACTCGAAAAGCTTAGAAGGCAACACTTTGCGGAAAGCCGGATAATCATTGAGATGCAAGAACAGCACGTCCGCTTGCTGATACAGCTTGATCAGTTGATCCCGGGGCACGGGATCCCGCACTTCTACGTTGGTGCAGTGCGCCTTGGCTAACGCCGCCTCCAAGTGAGGACGACGACCTCCATCACCGATTAGGATAAAATGAGCCCTGCCCTCCAAGCGCTTGGCTAATTCAGGGACGATTTCATGAAGCCCCTGCCCTTCCCCCATATTGCCTGCATAGACGACACTAAGTGGTTTCTGTTCTCTACAGGATGTCGTTATCGGAGCAGCACGGAGGAACTCTTCATCAATACCATTCGTATACAGTGAAAAACGGCGCCCAGGATAGCGGGGCTCGAAATATTCCAGAAAGCCCTCCGACACCAAGTTGACGCCTTTGGCTTGCCGCAAGGTCCACTTCTCTATACGGCCAAATATAGGTTTAGCTAGCCAGCTAACCCTCGACGGCAGTACATCCTTTAAGGTGTCGACAAAAATATCTCGAATATCCAAGTATAACGGTGCCTTCAAGCGACGTGACAGCCAGGCGCCCAAGCTAGCAGTCATCAATCGAGAAGACGTTGCATAGACCATATCGTAGGAATGTCCACGGCTTATCCGCAGAGCCTCCCTGGCGTAAGCGTAAAATGCACGTGACTGGTCTCGCATACCGCTCTGATGCTCGGGCAACGCGACTCGGTGAATAGTCAAGCCTGGATGTTGCTCATAGGCCGGAACACCGTCCTTGGCAGCCTGACTGAACGAAAGATAGCGGTTAGGGGAAGTGGTAATCACTTCAATATGCGCTGTCTCGGGCAATCGTTCAAGTAACGCTTTGACCAAGGAGGATGCGCGAAAAGACCCCGCCGACAAGTCTGGCGGATAGTAGAAACTCAGAAACAGAATTCGCAAAAAAACCTCACCAAGTGATCATCGTGGTCAAACTCCCTCCGGTGAACGTCACCGCAAGGCAGTAGTTAGATCGTTTGCTGCCAAAAGCAGGGTGCCACGTGGATGCTTCAAGGCGCTGCTGTTCAGCTCCGTCAATCCGCATCCCGACCGTCTGCCCCGTCGGCAGGCGTATCACTAAGGCGTCTTCCTGCCACTGGCACTCTACTTCTGGGTGAAAGTACCAACGTGCCACCGCATGACCGTGGCGGCCTGTAACGGCATCATGCACTTCAAGAGAGCGTTCCTTAGCCTTCCAGGTTCGAGCATGACAATTCCGACCCTGCAAGCGCTCAAAGCCTGAGTGGTGCGCCTCAATCAATATCTGGCGATCGTCGGCCTCATGCCGGTCCAGTTTGGGATATGCACGCCGGGCAACTCGAAACCCGGCCCACACCTCTGAGGAATCCGCCCCGTCCACCGTCACGGTATTGTGCGCAGCAGTACTGCGCTGCCACTGCCGCTGATTGTCGTTCCCGTAACAAGAAGTTCCAGAGTTGACCAACACTCGTTGGCCAGAAAGACTCAGCTCCATGCTCAACGTATCGGCATGCGCATGCCCAGGCTGGTAATCCGGCCCCACCGGGGCCAAATCGAGGATGGCCTTGTCCCCGTCGCCCCAGTTGAGTGCTATATAACCACTGGAGACAGCATGTTCGACATGTAGCACCGACCCCGAATGCTTTACCACCAACGGCCTATCTACGCCCTTCGGCAAACGGACGGATAATAGCTCAGCGTAATCTTGCAAGCCGGCCAACGTGGGAGCAATACCGAACGCTGCGTCATTGAAGAAGCTGATATCCCCATCGGGATGGCTCATCATTTCCAGCCATGCCAGCCCTTTGGCCAGAACTTGGCGCCAGGTCGGGGTGCGCTCGCGCAGTGCGTTAAGCCCTGAGCACTCGGCCAAGTGAATCAGATCGGCCAGATCCCAAAGCAGGGTGGCGTGATACATGGGCGACCGTTCGAAATGTCCACCGTCGCCCAGGAACTGCTCGGGAATCTCAGCATCGAGAATCACCAGCCCTTGACTCAGCCAGCGTTCGGCATCCTGTCCGTCCAGAAAGGCACCGGCGAATGTTAGCGCCTTGCCATTGGCAAACAGATGATTGGCAAGAATATGAAACTCACGCTGGGCGGATAACGCCTGGGCTTGGCGCGCCAAGCTTTGCAACCAGTGATTAGGTATCGGCTGACTGTTCAGGCAAAGCCCATGCCCAAGCCACTTGACCAGATTCACCAAACGAAGCGAGAGGGTATAGGGCTCCCACCCGTTGCCCGCCAGGGGGGGGTTCTCTTCTATCCAACGCGTAAAAAGCACACGGTGCTGAACTACGCGGTCTTCAGCCGCCCATGCACATAAGTCATCCAGATAGTGCAGGTTGTAGAGCCAGAGCTTGCTCCTTTCAGTGTGGTTCCAGTCATCCTTGTTGGCTAACACTCCCCGCTCACCGAGAAACTCGAACTCATATTCGCCCGCGCTCATTCCGCCGACCAGAGTAGATGGCATCCAGGAAGGCGCCGACCACGAATTGGCCCACTGACGCCGTTCTACTCGTCCGAGCGCTGCCATGGCCTTTCGGTATACATGTTGACGCAGCAAGCGGTAATAGAGCCGCCATGCAATCTGCCCAGGCTTGAGGTGGCGAACAGTGTGAAACAGGCGTGAGTGACGAGACAGCGACATTAGAACATCCATATTCATGACCACCGGTGAAAGCCAACAGGCTCGACATAACCCCCTTAACTTCAGCGATGGCCGATCCTGAAATTGCGCTTCAAGCGCCTTTCAAGCTACTGGTTTTAACAGGGGGAATAGCGGGTCGTGGGCACGCTGCGCATCACGGACTGAGGCACCATTATGTCGAATCTGGTCAGTATCGATAAATTCCCTGCCATATTCGCCACAAACCTAAAAAGTCCACCGGCCCTTTAACTCAATCCCTCTGTACGTTACTGGTTCCACTTCGGTATATCGCTATATATCGTGGGAACCGCACTGTTAGCAATGCCCCATGATGCAACTCTTTTCAGTACTGCGTCAGGTAAAACGATCCAAGATCTACTGTTAGGCGCCAGTGACGTGCCCTTACCCTCTAGGAACCTGAAAATCGCTTCGGCGCCGTACTTGGCCAGTCCATACCCCGCGGGTATCCACCAGATGGCGACCGGCTAAACGCTCGTGGCCAACCTTCTTGAACGCCTTGTGGTCTACCAGCAGCACAATAATGTCGGCCTCGGCTAGCGCCTCATCGATCCCAGCAAGACAGGCGCCTTCCAGGCTCGACGGTAGGCTCTCGATATTGGGTTCAACCACCAATAGCTTGCCTGGCAGCCTAGCCTTGAGCGCTTGGGTGATGGCCAACGCCGGGCTTTCGCGCAGATCATCGATATCAGGCTTGAAGGCCAGCCCCAGGCAGGCCACGCTAACCTCCCCGGCGGTTTTCTCAGGGTGCTGGGCCAGAAACTCCCCCACCGCCTGATTGACCTTATCGATCACCCACTCCGGCTTGCCGTCATTGACGTCGCGGGCAGTGCGAATCAAGCGAGCCTGGTCGGGGGTCTCGCTAACGATGAACCAAGGATCTACGGCAATACAGTGCCCCCCCACCCCGGGCCCTGGCTGCAGGATATTGACCCGCGGGTGGCGATTGGCCAAGCGGATCAGTTCCCAGACGTTGATATCGAGCTTGTCGCAGATGATCGAAAGCTCATTGGCGAAAGCGATGTTCACATCGCGGAAGCTATTCTCCGTCAGCTTGGCCATCTCGGCGGTGCGCGCCGTAGTGGTAATGCACTCCCCGTGCACGAACAGCTCATAGAGTGCACAAGCGGCTTCTGAGCAGCGTGACGTCATGCCGCCAATGACCCGGTCATTCTCCACCAACTCGCGTACCACATGGCCGGGCAGCACCCGCTCGGGGCAGTGCGCTACGCGAATATCAGAGGCCTCGCCTTCCTGGCTGGGAAAGCTCAGATCCGGTCGTGCCTCAGCCAGCCAGGCCTCCATCTGCTCGGTGGCCCCCACCGGTGACGTAGACTCGAGGATCACCAGATCTCCCTGCTTCAAGACCGGCGCAATCGACAGGCTTGCTGCACGGATGTAGCTCAGGTCCGGCACATGCTCCTTGCCCTCCTCACGCTTGAAGGGCGTGGGTACCGCGATCAGAAAAGCATCCGCCGGCTCAGGTGAGGTAGTTGCTTCTAAATAGCCCTCCTTCACCGCCGCATGCACGAGCATGTCGAGCTCGGGCTCGACAATATGAATATCGCCACGATTAATGGTATCAACCGCCTGCTGGCTGATATCCACACCGATCACCCGCTTGCGGCGCGAAGCGATGACAGCGGCGGTCGGCAGCCCGATATACCCCAGGCCAACCACGGAAATGGTCGTGAATTCCATGTCGTTCAATGCTCCAGGCGGTCGGCGACATTAGCCAGATGATCGAGAATCCGCAAACAGGCCTTGCCATCCCCATAGGGATTATGGGCGCGACTCATGCGTCGGTAGGCTTCGGCATCGCGTAGCAGAAGATCGAGTTCGGAGGTAATGGCGGCAACATCGGTGCCAACCAGCTTGACGGTACCCGCTTCGACCGCCTCCGGTCGTTCCGTGGTATCTCGCATCACCAGCACCGGCTTGCCCAGCGATGGTGCCTCCTCCTGAATGCCACCAGAGTCAGTGAGAATCAGGTGGGCACGGTTCATCAGATACACGAAAGGCAGATAATCCAACGGCTCGATCAGATGGACGTTATCGATATCTGCCAGCAGCCGGTTGACGGGCTCCTGCACCTGAGGGTTCAAATGGACCGGGTAGACGATCTGTACGTTGGGGTGGCGTTGTGCCGTAATCCGCAACGCCTGGCAGATACGCTCGAAACCGCCGCCAAAGCTTTCACGGCGGTGGCCCGTAACCAACACCATCCGCCGGGCATCATCCAGAAAGGAGAGCTGATCACGAAATTTCACTTGGAGCGCCGTCGTCGCTTCAAGCTTCCTGACAACCTCCAGCAGTGCATCTACCACAGTATTACCGGTCACCTGCACAGCATCCGGCTTGACGCCCTCTTCTAGCAAATTGAGCCTCGAGCGCTCAGTTGGCGCAAAGTGCCAAGTGGCTAAGGCTCCCGTCAGCTTGCGGTTAGCCTCTTCCGGCCAAGGGGAGTAGAGATTGCCGGTACGCAGCCCCGCCTCCACATGGGCAACGGGTATCTGCTCATAGTAAGCAGCGAGAGTGGCAGCGAAGGTGGTGGCGGTATCGCCATGCACCAGCACCACATCGGGCCGCCATGTACGCAATACCTGTTTCATGCCCTGAAGAATGGCGGTGGTAACGTCGGTAAGGTCTTGCCCAGGCCGCATGATCGCCAAATCATGATCCGGTACAAGCTCGAACAGCTCCAACACCTGATCCAGCATCTCCCGATGCTGGCCAGTCACACACACGTGGGCCTCGAAGCGAGGGTCGGCCTGCAAGGCCAGAGCCAGCGGGGCCATCTTGATCGCTTCGGGGCGGGTGCCAAAAACGCAAAGCGAGCGCAAAGGTCGCAGTGAGATCATGCACTGTCATCCATCATCATAATTGCGTGAATTGAGCCGGTCAGACCATGGCGGACTTAGCTGACGCAAGTGACTACTGAGCCCGAAGCGCTTCGGCCGCCTCAATGCTCACCCGGGCGACTTCAAAGGTCTCATCAGCAGGGATTGGCGTAGGCTGCCCCTGAGAAATAGCAGACAAGAATGCAGCCGTGCAGGCCTGCTGGCCCTTGTCCTGCTTCCAAAGATTCATCTTGCGGAACCCAGGCCAGCCGAACCCCTTGAGCTTGCGGAAGTTGTCGAGCTGCAACACGCGGCCGGCGGTAAACACCTCGACGCGCTCCTTGGAAAAACTTGCCGCGCCGTTGGCCAGGTAATGAATGGTGCCAAAGGAGCCGTCGGCGAAGCCCAGAGTAATAGCCGCTTTGTCCTCGGTGATGGCCATGCCGGGGTTGTCGCTCATGCGTCGTACCTGAACCGAGACGATCTCGCTCCCGGCAAGGTAGCGCATCAAGTCGATGAAGTGGCAGGCCTCGCCGATGATGCGTCCGCCACCTATGGTAGGGTCCTGAGTCCAGTGCTCGGGGGGAATGGCGCCAGCGTTCATGGTCATGATAAAGCTTTTGGGCTCTTTGATCGCGCTGAGCAACACCTTCATCTTCTGGACTTGGGGAGCAAAGCGTCGGTTGAAACCGACCATGAGATGGAGGGGTTTGCCATTATTGAGGGCCGAGCGATAAGCCCCTTCCACTTCTATCAGCCCCTCTGCGGTAATCGCGAGTGGCTTCTCGACGAATACATGCTTACCTGCCACCAGGGACTGAGCAACGAAGTTAGCATGAGTATCGTGGCGCGTGACGATAGCCAGGGTGTTGACGGTATCGTTGGCCAGTAGCTTCGTCATATCCGTGGAGGCCTCAGCGAAGCCGGCCTTCTCGCCGTGGATCACACCGTTGATACCCCCGGCGGTGACCAGAGTATGCAGCTGGGCTCCAGCGGCCTTGAAGGCGGGTATCAGCACCCGAGAAGCGTAGTTGCCGGCGCCGACCATCCCCAATACCGGCTTAGTGGCATCGAAGTGCGCTTCGTGGTTAAGCGTGACGGAAGAGACCGTGCGCTGCTCAAGCGGGGCATCGTACTCAAGCAGGATGCCCAGGGCAGCACGATCACCGGTTAGCACCCGATAGGCCTCCGGGGCATCACTGAAATCAAATCGGTGAGTGATCAGCGGCTCGACGTTAAGTTGCCCACTAGCGAGCATATCCAGCACCGCCTCGAAATTGCGCTGCTCGGTCCAGCGGACGAAGCCCAGCGGGTAATCGTGGCCCTGCTCCTCGTAGCTTGGGTCATAGCGGCCTGGGCCATAGGAACAGGATACTTGGAAGCTAAGCTCCTTCTCATAGAAATCGGCGCGATTGAGCTCAAGGCCAGTTACCCCGACAAGTATGATACGACCGCGCTGACGACTCATACGCGCCGCTTGTGTGACTGGGTCATTGGATTTTGTTGAAGCGGTGATGATTACCCCATCCACACCGTTCCCGCGGCTGAAGGCGAGGCCCGCTGCCACTGGGTCTTCACCCTGGGCGGGATTACATGTTTCAGCGCCGAACTGCTCGGCTAAGGCCAGCTTGGCGGCATCGAAATCAATAGCAAGCACCCGGCAGCCGTGAGCGCGCAAAAGCTGCACGGTCAGCAAGCCAATCAAGCCTACTCCGGTGACCACGAATGCCTCTCCGAGAGTAGGCTGAGCCAGGCGTATGCCTTGCAGGCCGATACTGCCCACAACGGTGAAAGCCGCCTGCTCGTCGGAAACATCATCAGGAATTCGAGCACAGAGATTCTGCGGCACTTTAACGATATCCGCATGAGGCCCGTTCGAGGCCACGCGGTCACCAGGCTGAAAGCCGGCGACTCCTTTACCTACCTCACTCACAACACCAACGTTGCAATACCCCAGTGGCAACGGCTGGGCCAGCTTAGAGCGAACTGCCTCCACCGTGGTCATCAGGCCATCTGTCTGGACCTTCTCAAGCACCATCTTGACTTTCTCAGGCTGCTGTCGAGCTTTTTGCAAGTAGGAGGCGCGCCCAAAATCCACCAGCATCCGCTCTGTGCCCACTGAAACAAGGCTCTTTGTCGTAGCTACAAGCAGGGTACCCTTACTAAGGCTAGGAGAAGGCGATTCTGTTAAAGTGGTAATGCCTTTGGAAAGGTCTTGTAAAACTTGTTTCATGGAATATCCTGCACATCAGTTTTATCAGTCGAAATACCCAGTCTTTCAAACTGGCAAAAAAAAGCATTATACACATTCTTGACAGAAAGATTTTCTTTATAAAAACAATATGCAGACTCGCGCCTCTTAAAATGCTCCACTGGCTTATTCAGACACTCATAAAGCGCATCTGAAATATTGTCACTTAACACTAAATATGAATTATGTTTATTACAATATTCAAATTCTGGGGCATGGTTTCGTTCCATAAATGTCACAACAGGAACACCATAACCAAAAGCATGCACAACACCCAAGCCAACATGGCCAGGTGAGACGTAGGCAATGGCATTTGAAAACACATCTTTCAAGGCGGCGTCATCATAAATAGGCGAACGAAACTCTACTAAGTCACTGCAGCCCTCCTCATCTGCAAGCACCTTAAGCCTCGAAATTTCGTCATTGTAATCGCCACCTACGACTAAGAGTTTTTTCTGAAGCTTCTTGATGGCATGAAAACATGCATCTAACTCTTTTCTTTTCTGAACCCTCCCTACATATAGAAAATACTTTTCTCCGCTAGTCAGACAAGAATTCTCAATTTTCAGTGTATTATATGCAACTGTGATCTTTTCATCTGAATAGCCAAATTCAATTAATTTTTTTCGTCCATTTTCTGTATAGACTACGAAACCGTCACTAATAAATAATAGAATTCTTCTAAGAAAACGCACTATAAGCGAGCTATTTTCGCCGACTCCACTACCCCAGATTATCCATTTTTTCCAAGGTAAAAGAAGCATAGGCACCCATGTATGGGGCCGCCTTAAATTTAGGGTCGTAACAATAGCGCTAGCTGATAGCAAGGAAAATACATTAAATATACATAACTTGTTCTCACCACTTCCAAAACACTTGCACTTCGACGAATGATTTTCAAACGTTCCACTAAACTTATCATCGGCATGATAGGCCACAATTTCTTGAAAAGAAGCATTAAGCTTTTCAAGCAAGAACCCCCTATAATGCGGTATACCAAACTCGAATAAAATAAATAGCTTTCCATTCATGGTTTTCTCACAACTAATCCACGGTGTCTGTAAATATAGATGACACCTGAACAGGGTTCGCTCTTTAAAACTCTACTGCTTTCAACATTGACTTCCGTTCGGGATGAAGATGCACGGTTTTTTGGCAAATTCAATTGCGGATGCCTTTGGGCCAGCGTTATGGATGGCGCGCTTCAAAAACACCGCGCAGTTGTCGCAGGATCTTCTCCGCCTCATCGGAATGGCACTGGGCCATCGTGACGTGGCGCAGGCCGCTGTGGCGGTGCTCATGGTAGTACCAGTGGCTGATGACTGCACCCAGTCTCGGGCGTCTGCCAGCGGAGCAAAGCGCGTCGTCGGAAAGTCCGGCCGGAACTTCAATGTCTTGAACACCGATTCCGAGTGGGCGTTGTCATAGCTAAACCGAGGCCGGCTTTACGATGGTGTAATGCCCAGGTTGCAGAGCCGGAGGCCTCCGATGCCCGAATGATCGCTTAGGTCAGTGTCTACCAATGCTAGGTAAGATCAACAATGAAAAGACGGCAGTAGTCAAACATGATCGCGACCGGGGGGGGTAATCTTCCATGCCAGGTAATTTATAATTAATTGCTATTACGCTCTTATCCATGAAAGTTATCTTAAATGCCATGAAAGCATAACAGCGCATTAATTTCCGGAAACCAAATCAGATTCTATACTTATTCCTCAAGCATTCGATAGGCATCTAGGTTTTTCAACATAATACTTTTTAGCCCATATAAAAGAAGAAACTATGAATGCAGAAAATATTGAGTTTTTACCCATCTCATACATGGGACTACTCATCAAACCTAAAGGAAGCAATGCAAACCAAATACTAACAAAAAGAAATATAGTTTTATCATCATAATTTTTCGAAGCACTATAAGACCTATAAGCCCAACAAGAAATAGAAAGGAAATAGAGAGTGTACATCGAGAAGCCGATAAGACCATAGCGATAAACAAAAGAAGCGATATATGATTCCAAAGAAATGCTTCTACCAAGCCCAACACCCAATCCGCCTCTTTCAAAAGAACCACTGACAGCAATAACAATCTGTGAGTAACGAGTTTGTAACGTAATAGACTCTTCGGGATTTGATAGCAATGTATAAATAGATCGAAATGATCTAAGGTCAGTACTGACGATCAACTCAAGTATATGGTGGAAAGAATATGCGGCCACAACAGCAAGCGAAAACGCTATCGTGAGGGCAAAAATCTTAAACACTTTATTGAAGGCAATATATATGCATAAAAAAGCAAAGATAAACGAAAAAACATAAAAACTTTTGCTTTCGGCAATAACAACAAAATATAGAAATCCAATAGAAATAGCAAACCAAGAAAAAGAGGGACGATAGAGAAGCCTAACCACCGAATAGCCAAAGCATATTGTATAAAAATATGCAGCAAAATAAGTGGTCACAAAAAATGAAGTAAAATAGTTGTGTTGTGAAAGCCTAGGCCTAACCCAAAGATGGTGCTTAATAAATTCGACCATACCAAATGTTTCAAGGACATAGTAAAACACTAAAATAGAAAAAGAAGCTTTTACAAAACAATCAAGTATCACTACTGGATGGACATTTACAAGCGAATATAAAAGAACAAACCCCAGCACGAGGATGAATAAAAAAACAGGCCGTAACAAGCTTGGAATATCTGAAATTGAGGCACTCCCTAGAGAAACTTCATTCACCCAAGATAAAACAAGAAGAAGCTGGAGAAGTGAATAAAAAATCATTATAGCAACTTCTTCTCTAGAGAGAGAGGAACGGCGAAAAATCAGCAACAAAACAAAAATATATAGAATACCAAAATTTATGTAAACCTCGCTACCGAGAAACATCGGGAAGTTAGGAAGAACCAAGACAACAATTAAAATAAAGTGAAAAATTAGTTTCCAGACTTTTTTTCTGGAAAAGAAAACTGAATGTTCTGTCATGATCTCATGGTAGACCTGAAAAGCCTCTTATTACTTCCTGTTAAGATGCCGACAGGTAAGATAGATAGCTACAGGCAACTACATACTCTTCACGTGTGTTTTAGGCCCTTTCTAGCTAGCGATATCAGCCAGAAGGAGGGGACTTACATGCTGCGGTCTGTAATTTTTTTCTAGACACTCCGGCCAACTCAGAGGTTGTAATAGGTTTTGATTATTTTAAGTTACAACATACATGATTCAAAATTTAAATGTCATCGATATAAAAATTTAACTTGGTGATTAAAACCGCCGTATAAACGATGTTATAAAGCTCATCAAAATCTACGCTACTTGATTTTAACTCGATGCTGTGAGCACTTCTCTTCTATCTCTATCCCTCATATGCAATTATCTTATCATCGTTGCCCGCGAGATGATTCAGCTGCACTTTTTTCCGAACGATCCGCGCGGCTCTTAGCCATAAAGCGCTTCCACCTAAATGGGTCGAGTGCGCGAAATAAATCAATCTGCAATTCTGAAGCCAAGCACATGCGCCAAGTTCTATAAACGGTTCGGGGGCCATAAGCGAACGATGCCAACATCCACCCCGTTGCTGATGGTAGTTCTTGGACCCCTAATTTTTTCAGTGAATCTGCAAGCCGGGCTTTAACGGAGACACGCTCAAGGAATGCTTCAGGACTAGTGTCGGCTGTCAAACTTTTTGCTCGGCGATGAATTCGATACACCTTCACTGGTACAACTCGCACATTCCGAGCCTGAATAGCCAACAACACGTTGAAGGCAACATCGTTGCTCACAGACGTCTCTTCGAACTTGATACCAGATGACTCAACAAACCGTCGAGAGTACACCTTCGCCCATGGTACAACGTGGCCAAACTGAACTTTCTTGAGTGCTTGACTAGAAGGCCTATACGTATAGGAGACGCATAATTCGTTCAAACTATCAGCACGATTCGATGACGAGCCATCAGCTTCCTGTAATGCCTCGGCAAGGAAATAGACCAAGTCATCATTATCATCAACATGTGTATCAAAATAAGTAAAAGCCTCAGGCAGAAATTCATCATCTGAGTCAGCAAAAACTAAGTGATCACCTTTAGCTTCTTTAAGTCCAATATTTCGCGCCGCCCCCCCTCCGGCGTTTCGTTCAGTCGTTAGCCAATTAACCATAGGCCAACGCAACTTAATACTTTCTAGCTTGTACTGATCGGAACTACAATCGTCAATTACAATGACTTCTAAGTCACTACGGTTGACAGGCACTGTGGAAAGTAAACGCTCAAGCCTTTCCACATCATCAAAGTGGGGGATGATAAGTGAATAACGCATGCTCTTTCTCACTAAAGAAAAGAATTATACACGACGACACTCATTAAATTATCAACTGATCGCCGTAAATAGACACTTAACGCCAGAGTGGCGCATAATAATTTCTTGAGACAAACAGCACATCACATAATTTTAGACACCAATGCGGATGCATGTCGCTGTTTGTGAGTCTTGGGTATATACTTACCACTCACATATACCCAATCTTTAGCAATACTATGTCATAAATGATCCTGTTACGATTCGTGAAACAATCTCATAACATCGGTTGAGGCCTGATCTTGCCCGAAACTTTGGCTTTCTCGTTAAGACATTTGGGCTTACCAAAAAAAACGTGCATCTGAATCCCGAGCAGGAATCAGTGCCGAAATCAGCAGGCTTTTAAAGAACAACCCCGATTCAGGCATCATAGATGTTGACAGTCACCGACGGTGTTATACATCACATTAGCTCCAGCTGGTGAAGCGTTGCAAAGCCCTTTTTAGAGCGCAGTTTCTAATACGTTTCCCCTGTCAAGAAAAGGCTCACCAAAACGGCGACGAAGGAGATCGGAAAAACGGGAGAAAACACTGATTGACCATATAAACTCTAGGGGGCACGTGTTAGATGGTTACTGTTTATCTAGATACACATTCGTAACACAGTAGCACTAACGCAAACAATCATTATTTAATAATAAACACACTCAGCTCTAACAACAATTGTATTTTTAGCCCTGATTAAATACGTATTTATAGTATAGCGTAACATAAAGGCCCACAGAACTCTGTGAAAGTTGAACACCTAGAATGTAAAAAATCATTTTTTATTATTTTTCTGATCGATATGGTAGAACACATGCGCCCACATTTCTTCAGACTTACTTTTCAAAACTTGAGACCTCTCTATAAGCTGCTTCTTTAATGAATCAAGGTTTTCGTCTTTCGTGATCAAGTCAATTTTCTTCCTTACCTCCTCTTCAGAGTCTAAAACTGAAATAATACCTTCACTAAAGCCATAATCATCGAAAAGACGTCTATATTTATGGCTCCATCCAGTTGCGAGCGATGGAACTCCCTGCGAGAGTGTGCTTACAAGACCATGAAAACGGCTGCCAACTGTTGCCTCACAGCTACCAAGGATTCCTTTAATCTTTAGGGGGTTGGTTTCGGTTACAATGGGTATCCCACCCACTGCCTCAGAAATTTTCCGAGCCAACATGCCATCATTTTCCCCTTCATGTACCAAGACGAAAGGTTGAGATTTTTTTTCAACTAAGTATTTTGCGCATTGAATCATAAATGGAAGGTATGCTTCACTTTCCTCTTTACTTGTCCTATCTATCATCCTGTAATTGGGTACAAGCGCCACTCTCTTATCGGCTGAATCATATTCAACAGGTAACTCGCCTTTTATCAAGTTGGTGAAGTCGGGATAAATACTAATCTTATTTTTCTCGCCCGTAATATCGGTTAGATAGCGATAAGAATCTTCCTCACGAGCAAAAATCAGGTCAACATTCGAAGCCCATTCTTTTACAAAGCCTTGAATTTTGGGATCTTTAAAAGGGCCTAATGCTTGAGGCAAAAGGATAACTTTAGTCCCATTCCTTTTCCATTTTTTGCTTGAGCTTGCGAGTTCCCTACAACGACTCACGCCCCATTGATCGCTATATGAAAAACCAGCAGCGTCTAGAACCACATCAACTTCACGATCTAGGACTAGACCGTACATGTCGCGCAGGTTTTTAGGTATAAAATTAGCTAAGCGCCCAAATTGAATTCCTTTGCGCCATAAAGATGCCTTTGGGAATATGCCAAGTGGCGCAAACTTGTGAAATGGCTGGCTCGCATTCGAATGAGTCGGCGCCATAACAAGGGTCGCATCAGGATATCGTTCTTTTATTTTCTGCATAACAGCATAAAGCATCAGCTCAGCGCCTTTATTGACAAAGCCTGCTTTTCTTATCTCTATGATCATATTATTTACCTGAAACTTTAAGAGCTTTTTGCTTTATATATGAAGCCGCTCTTCTCCACAAAGGTCTGTATTCGACTTTTTTTATAAGTGGAGATAGCTTTTTAACAAAGTAACTGTAATCAGACCGCTCTTTTGCTTCCAAAAAATGTATATGAGAAGCTTCACGAAGTTCTACCCTTGCTTCATATATCCTTGCTCTATCAGGATTAATTTTCTCACTTGGTGAAACCCTTTTTTTAGGGTACCACTGACCGACAGACTCATCTTGAGCCAATCTCCAAGCAAGACCTTCTTTCCTATGCCTTATTCCACCAAGCTGAGATTTAACAACTTGATCAGTGCTGATTTCTTTAAGTTCAAGGTCACCAGAAGAAATTCCAGATTCAATAACATTTCGTAACAGCTCAGATCGCACCACTACAATATTATTGCCGCGATGATCTTCCATCACCTCCGGGAGCCACGCATCACCGATAGCACAATCTGCGGTCTCCGCCAACACATCATCACAGTAATCGCAGGCTTTGTATTTAAAAAGGTTATGTCCCCAGTTCCCACCAAAAAGCTCTTTAGAAGATTTGGCACTAGTTTTTTTACCTTGCCTGTCAGTTACTATAACCCCTTTATCATTGGCTTTTTTTCCAGGTATTTTTCCCCTAAAATCTATATTAGAAAGATTTTTAGGAGCAACACCCTGCTGCCATGCAAACGATTCAGCAAATCCTTTAGATTTCAGGTGGCCACAAACAATGCCAACCACCACTTTAACTCGTTCCGCTATTATATTATCGTGTTTAGCTAAATTCCTTATTGCTTTTGAAAAACAAGGAACCGCAGTAACAGCATAACTACCTTTATTATTTTTAATATAGCTTAATGCTTCCTCCAGCGTGACTGGATAATATGCAGACTTAGAACCCAACAACACGTCTTCGGGACCGTTAAAAATACGATACTCGTAAGCAAGATCTTTTTTATCTGAGTAAGCTACCTGAATGACTTTATTTACCACCTCAGTGCTCAGCAAGCTATATAGCAGCCACTTTCCAACTCCTCCAGAGCTACCAGCCTCCCTAAACTCTCCAGACTTCACGTAGCCAATATATAGAGATTGATAATACCCAATATACTTATCTTTATTCATGCCTTCATACAAAGACATTGCTATTTCGTCTTCGTCAAGTGCTTCAGGAGAAAATGGGCATACTTTATTAATTAGCTTTTCATATTGGCTATCATCAACGACAGCAGAAGCACTGCCAGCGCGTGCCTTTAGCATGCCATAGTCATCGAATGATATTGTGTACTTGTTCGGATTAACATATGCACATACACCACAGCCTATGCAAAAGTCTTCATTAATAACTTTACTTGAGAAAACTTCCATCCTAACCCCTTCTCTAAAACTAAAAACCTTTAGCCAAATTTCACTCGAGCGCTTTATCTCTTTTTACACTGGCAATAAATACAATCGCTAGCAGAACAATGTATGAAATCGAACAAGTTATGCTAAAAAATGCGACCGCTGATAAGTCACTCCCCCAGAGATAATAGGCAACCCAAATTGAGGAAAGCCTCAGAAAAGTAGCAACGACGCTATATACCAATATAGCTCTTTCGAGGTGCAATATTGGTATTGATGCAATCGAAGGCTTGTTTGATAAATTAAAAAAAACTAGCAATGCAATCCATTGCGCATACTGCCCTGAAACCGTCCAATCAGAACCAAACACGATGCCAAACAACCAGGGCCCTGATAAAACAATTATTGTTAGGGGAAAAAGTCCGATTAACATAAGACTTAGCGTGGCCTTAACTAGCAGGCCTGTCACCGAAAGATTTTCATTCATCTTCTCGGCCATTTTAGGGTACACCACCTCCTTGACAGAGTTTCCAACTAGGCTAGATGGCATCATTAGTACCATATTCCCAAGCGCATAAAATCCTGCTGCTGCAGGCCCGAACATAGACGCAATGAAAACTACTGGCAAGCTTTGAGATGAAGCACTTAGCATCTCCTGGGGCGTTCTGTAAAAAGCTAGGTGC
The DNA here is from genome assembly GCF_900102875.1 of Franzmannia pantelleriensis. Lineage (GTDB taxonomy): Bacteria > Pseudomonadota > Gammaproteobacteria > Pseudomonadales > Halomonadaceae > Franzmannia > Franzmannia pantelleriensis. The sequence continues at coordinate 113,168 of NZ_FNGH01000001.1, read as the reverse complement.
CTGTAGTTTTTTATTTTTTTTTGCCAATTTTTTTCTTTCCCCGGCACACCACTAAAGGCTTGGCTTTTCTCATTCTTTTGAACGGCGAAAAATAGCATTGCGCTGTGTAGCGCGCTGCTCATAGCGGTCAAAACAACAAGCACAGTTGCTAAAGGCGCAACCAGGCCTATACCAGCCTTAGCTGTATTTAGCCAAAGTGCTTGGAGCACTGCCACTCTAGCTTTAATATTGAATAGTTTTTTACGAGCAACCCAGTGATTCATCACCGACATGGACGCAGTAAAAAGCATAGCCAGAGGCAGAAACAGTATGAACGGCTCAACAGTGTGCAGATTAAAAACATCGACAATCTGCGTCTGAAAGAGCGTCAGAATTAGCCCTGCTAGCAACGACATGGCCACAGCAATGCCAAGTGATAGCTTGACTAGCCCAAGCGCATCTGCATCATGCCTGGGTAGCACAATAGCAATCGGATAGCTCAGCGCAGCCAATGGGGTGAGGATAGCCAAGATGGCAGTGAATGTGCCCAGAACACCGAATGCCTCAGGACCATAGAGGCGCGTAATGACTGGTGAGAAAGCCATCGTAATGGCCTGAGCGCCGGCCGTTCCACTGGCGACAATAGCAACATTTCGAGCGAACTTACTTTTCGTTAGTTGCTTCACATGAGCAATCACAAGTTAATCACTATCATATTCTTTCGAAGGAAGTGTAGTAAATCGCACCGCATATATAGGGGGTTTCCAGGTTGGTGAACCCGATTAGTACTTCGCAGGAGCTGAGTATCCCGGAGACGGCCAGAAATGCCAAAGCCGCCATCAGCAGCACGTTCTATGCCAGCCGGCTTGAGACCAGAGTAGCAAGTGCTGTAATGCCCCCCTAGTAACTGCACACCCTACGCAGCTAATGCCGCGTGCGCGCGGGGTGCCACGCGGTGGCGTTATTGGCGGCCGACGCCGTAGTACGTGAAGCCTTTACGCTGCATGCGCTTGGGTTCATAGAGGTTGCGGCCGTCGAACACGGTTGGCGCTCTGAGCTGTTCCTTGATGGCGTCGAAATCAGGCGCCTTGAAGGTTTGCCAATCCGTCACTATTGCCAGGGCGTCAGCACCTTTAAGGGCCGCTTCCTTAGTGCCGCACAGGCTGAGATCGTCGCGGCTGCCATAGAGGCGCTGGGTCTCTTCCATGGCTTCGGGGTCATAGGCCTGGACCTTGGCGCCGGCCTGCCACAGCGCTTCCATCAGTACGCGGCTGGGGGCTTCGCGCATGTCGTCGGTGTTGGGCTTGAAGGCGAGCCCCCACACGGCAAAGGTCTTGCCGGCCAGGTCGCCGCCGAAGTGCTTGTGAATCTTCTGGAACAGGGTGGTCTTCTGCTCCATGTTGCGCGATTCCACGGCCTTGAGCACTTTGGCGTCGAAGTCGATATCGTCGGCGGTGCGGATCAGCGCCTGCACGTCCTTGGGGAAGCACGAGCCGCCGTAGCCCACGCCGGGGTAGATGAAGTGGTAGCCGATGCGCGGGTCGGAGCCGATACCCTGGCGCACCGCCTCGATGTCGGCGCCCAGCCGCTCGGCGAGGTTGGCGATCTCGTTCATGAAGCTGATCTTGGTGGCCAGCATGCAGTTGGCGGCGTACTTGGTCAGCTCGGCGCTGCGCACGTCCATGACGATGATCTTGTCATGGTTGCGGTTGAACGGCGCGTAGAGCTCGCGCATCACCTCCACGGTCTCGGCGTTCTCGGTACCGATGATGATGCGGTCGGGCTTTTGGCAGTCCGCCACCGCGCTGCCTTCCTTGAGAAACTCGGGGTTGGAGACCACGTCGAAGCTAAGATCCGCCCTCCCCCGCGCCTCGAGTACCTCGGCGAGCTTGGCGCGCACCTTATCGGCGGTGCCCACCGGCACGGTGGATTTATCGATGACGATCTGCTCGCCCTGCATGTAGGTGGCGATGGTCTCGGCCACCTTGAGCACGTACTGCAGATCGGCGCTGCCGTCTTCGTCCGGCGGGGTGCCCACGGCGATGAACTGCACCTGGCCGTGGGTCACGCCGGCCTCGGCGTCGGTGGTGAAGTCGAGCCGCCCGGCGGCGTGGTTTTCCTTCACCAGCTGCTCCAGGCCAGGCTCGTAGATGGGGATGATGCCCTGCTTCAGCCTTTCTACCTTGTCGGCGTCCACATCCACACACACCACGTGGTGGCCCACATCCGCCAGAATGGCGCCCTGTACCAGGCCGACATAGCCGGTGCCGAAAACGGTAACGTTCATTGTCCATCCACTAGTGTTGAAGAGGGTAAATATCAGATGGCGCGCAGCGCGTTTTCCCATCGCGCGTCGCGCTGGCCGCAGACGATGAAGAACGGGTTGAGCACGCTCTCCTGCTGGTTGCAGCGCAGCGGCTCTAATGTCTCGGCGTTGAGTACCTCGCCGCCGGCGGCGGTGACCACGGCCTGGGCGGCGGCGGTGTCCCATTCGCTGGTGGGGGCCAGCCGCGGGTAGAGGTCGGCCTTGCCCTCGGCGACCCAACAGAGCTTGAGCGAGCTGCCGATGGAGACGCACTCGTGGTTGGGCAAGGCGGCACAGAAGGCGTCGAACGCCTCGGCACCGTGACGGCGGCTGCCCACTACCTTCCAGGGCTCGGCCTCGGGGTCGGGGAGCTCACGCACCTGAATATTGGCGTAGACGCCCTGCGATATCTTGAATACTTCGCCGCCGACCTGGCCTACCCAGGTGCTTCCGCCCCCGCCACCAACCGCGGGCGCGTGGACGATGCCGAACACCGGTACGCCGTCGTCGATCAGTGCCACGTTGAGGGTGAACTCGCCGTTCTTGTTGACGAACTCCTTGGTGCCGTCCAGCGGGTCGACCAGCCAGTAGCGCTGCCAGGCCTGGCGGGTGGCGTAGGGCACCTCGGCAGACTCCTCGGAGAGCACCGGCACTTCGGGAGTGAGGTCCTCGAGCAGTGCCACCAGGGCGTGGTGCGAGGCCATGTCGGCCTCGGTGAGCGGGCTGTCGTCGTCCTTGGTCTCGACGCTGAAGCCGCGCTGGTAGATCGCCAGCACCTCGCGCCCGGCGGCGTGAACGCCCTCGATCAAGCGGGCGCGGAGGGAGTTGGTCACGAAATGAGGCAAAACGGGTCCTTATCGGTTTTTCTATTGGGGCTTGGGCAGAACTTGGCAGCGCTGCGCGCTGCATCGCGGTTGAAACCGCTCCCACAATGATAGATGGCGCCCCTGGCCAATGTGGGAGTGAATTTATTCGCGATGGGTTGTTCGGCAGCGCTGCGCGCTGCAACCGTACTTATACGAGCTAGCCTAGATCCCTCGTCGCTGTACGTCGGCAAGCATGGCGTTGGCAAAGGCGATCAGGGTTTCTTCATAGTCGTGGGCGGTATTGAGTGCATCGGCCAGCACCTCGGCAGATTCGATGTATTCATGAATCATCTGATTGCGGATCTGGCGAATAGTGAGCCATTGATCGGCGGATGCCAGAACGCCCAGCTTTTCGGCACGGTCCAGGTTGTCGACCACGGCGCCGGTTTTCTCACCCAGGGCACGCAGCCATAGCGGCAGCAGCTTGTCGCCGGTCGTATCCTGCAAACGGCAAAAGCGGCTGGTGTAGGCTTCCACTCGCTCTGCCAGCGCTTCATCTTCGCCCAGTTTGGCGGCTCGCTCGCGGGTCATTGGCGAACCGAAGACGCTGCCCGACGAGTAGCGCAGGTGGTGAAGTTCTCGCTCCACGACGCGGCGCAGAAAGCGCAATCGTTCGGAAAGGTTATCGTTCATAACCGTGCCCCCTGCTCTCGGGCCAGCCTGTGTATTGCTTGCTCGCTGAGGTTCGGTGCACTGATGAGCACATCGACCTTGCGCCCGTGCATGGCACGCATGATGCGTGCGCTGAGCCGAGCGGAGAGCTGAGCGGGATGCGCCACAGGCTCGCTGAGTTCAACGTGCAGGTCGATATCGCCACCGCGGGCGTTGTCGTCCAACCGTGAGCCGAACAGCCGCACACTGGCGCTGGGGCCTAGCTCTTCGGTAACGATCTGCAGAATGGTCTGGCGCTGGGCATCTGTGAGGCGCATAAGGCGATATTGGCTACCTTGGCATGGCGTTACGTGGTGGCAGCGCTTTGCGCTGCATCGCGAATGAGTTCGCTCCCACACTGGGTGTGGCGCCCCTGGCCAATGTGGGAGTGAATTTATTCGCGATGGGGTTGGCCTTACCAGCAGCGCTGCGCGCTGCATCGCGGATGAATCCGCTCCTACAATGGGTATGGCGCCTTGGCTAGATCAGGTGCGCTCGGCGCGCAGGCTGGCGCGTACCAAGCTGCCGAAGTGGGCGAAGAAGGCGCCCATCAGCGCCAGCATGCCGCCGAGCACGATGCCCAGCGCCAGCACCATGGCGCGGCTTTGGCCGCTGGGTTGGGTGCTCTGCACCGCGGTCTGGATGACCTCGCCCGACTGCAGGTCGGCCAGCTCGCTCTCAAGCTCCGCCACGCGCTGGCTGTAGGTGGCAATTAGCTCACCTGCCGCCGGGCTGGTGGAATCATCCAGCGCTTCCAGCGCTTGCTGGTTGCTGTCGATGCGCCGCTCGAGGGTCTCCTGGCGACGCTCTACCATGGCTTGCTGATCCTGCTGCATCCGCTCCAGCAGCTGCCGATGCATGCGCTCGACCTGCTCGGCGTGCTCGGTTTCGGCGGTCGAGCGAACGCGGATCAGTAGGGTGTCGCTGGGCGAGTCGACGTCGACATTGAACGGCAGGCTTGTTTGCTCCTCGTGCTCGGCCAGCATCTCGCGGGTCAGCGGGCCCAGGTAGAGGTTGTTGGCTCTGGCGACCAGCGCGCCGGTGGATTCGAGCGCGCTGGTAGGCGACTGCTCAGCGGCCTGGTAGAGCGAGACGTACTGATAGGGCCGCGGTAGCGAGAGCGCGTAGGCCAGCGCGCCGGCGACCACCAAACAGAAGATCACCGCCATCGTGAGCCAGCGCTGGATCAATATCTTGGCAAGATCGACCAGTGAGATTTCATCGTCCTGATAAGCGTTTTCACGCGGTTCCTGGGTCATCGTGGTGGTTCCAGTCGTGCGTAGATAGTGATGGGAGTTTTCCGGGCACGCTACCGCCCGGAGATTGTTCCGGGCGATTCTCAGGCCCTGAGCCATGAATGCAGGGCCGGCGGGATAACACCATGGGGAGCCGTTCTTGGCCCAGCGCCCCTGGCATCCTGCCGGCACCACAGCATCACTGTATGGATGATGGTCACGATTCTATGAGAGCAGCGCTTGCTAAGCTACTGTTCTACGTATCGTTTTTGTTCGTCGATTGTCGCAGGAAAGCGACAGGAACACGAACGTAAGCGACCAATTATGCGCGCTTATGTAAACTTTGACGAACGCTGTGGGCGAATTGCCGAACGAATACCGCCATCAGGCCCAGCATTAACCCCAGCATAGCGCCCAGTGCGATGATCAGCCCAGTACGCTGCGCCACGGGCTCGGAGCTGCGCGTGGCCACCTCGCTCAGCTCGGCCGGTACCAGGCCGGCTAACTGAGCTTCCAGCTCGGCCACCCGCGCGGCAAGCTGGCTGGCGCGCTCGCCGCTGGCATCGGCAAGACCGGCCTCGGCCGCGTCAAGGCGCTGCTGCAGGCTAGCTTCCAAACGCTCCAGCCGTTGCTGCTGGGCGCTTTCCAACCGTGTCAGCGCTGCCAGGTGCAGGGCTTCCACCTCGTCTTCTCGCTCCGGGCTTGTGGTCGTGCGCACGCGCAGGATGCGGGTATCACTAAGCAGCTCGGCGCTGACATCAAACCCCACCCGTTCACGCTGCGTTTCTTCGAGGTAGGCTCGGGTGGCCGCGGGAAGATGCTGGACATTGAACTGCCCCAGCACGCCGCCGGCCGCAACCAGGGGCAGCCGCGCGCCCTCGGCGTCCTGGTACTCGGCAAACTGGAATAGCGAGGTGTAGTGGTAGGCGGTGGTCTGCATCAGGGCATAACCAACGGCGGCCGCGGTGACGATCAGAAACGTGCCAAGCAGCAGCAGCCAGTGCCGTACGACAGTTACAGCGAGATCGACCAGCGAGATCTCATCGCTGTCGGGGGATGGGTTTGCCATGGAGTTTCCCTTGCAGTCACGTTGCCGAATCGGTCGTACGGCTTATTCGTTTTACTTCTTTATGTAATATGCATATATCAATGCCTTCCGGCATTTTGACGTAGTGTAACCGATCACACCGAGCGCCCCAAGCCGGCGACAGTCCTATCCTCCTGGAAGCAGTGCACCACTAATACAAATAAAACTTATTTACTAAAGCTCATCGAGGCCAGGCCGATAACACGACAACGTCCTATATCAGAAACACAACAACGGAAGCTTTCATGCAGCCCAACTCCCGTCGATTTCGCCCTGCCCTGCTGGCCACTGCCTGCGCCGGTGCCCTCTCCGCTCATGCCGATGTGCTGACCGAGTTCACCCTGGAAGCGGGGCATCCGTTCGATGGGACGATGTCGGTGAACCTGGGCAACCTGGGTAACACCAATCTCGAGGGCGGCACGATCGACAGCGGCACAACGACCTTCAACTTCATTGCCCAGGAGCTGGACGTACAGACCTCAGGCGAGTACTTGATGGGCCAGAGCCAGGCGCCGGTGGATACCGCTATGCTGGTCTACCGCGGTATCTTCGACCCTGAACAGCCCGGCCTGGGGTATATCACCGGTAACGACGATTACCGAACCGCAATTGGCGACCAGCTGGAGGCACTTGGCCTCACGCCGATCAATTGCTCATCCGACGACGTTGTGCTCCCCGGGCGATGCCCTGCCCTCAGCCTCGAACTGGAGGGTGGCCAGCGCTACACCGTAGTCGTCTCGACCTTCTCAGCCGGCGCCCCACTGGGCTATCCCTTGTCATTCTTCGTGTTTGGACCGGGCGGCGTCGTCGTCGTGGGTGAAGACGGCCTCTTCGAGGTACCGGTGGCGGGCAGCCGCAACCAGCCCGGCGGTGCCTATCTGGACCGGGTGGTGAGCGAGCTGCGCTTGAACGACGCTGACAGCCCGGTATTGCTGGCCCTGGCCGAGCAGGCCGGCCTGGATGAGACCCAGCGCGCCCGCTTCGTCGAGAGCATGAGCTCCAACGTGTCGCGCAGCGGCACCCGCGATGCCAGCGTTAGCGCTAGCCGCAGCATGCTCAACACCCTCGGCAAGCGCTTCGCCAGCACCGGCATGGGCGGCCAGATGGGCGCCAGCCTCAACCTTGCCAGTACCCTGGCCGGCAGCACGGCACAGCAGCAGCTGGAGGGCTGGTCGTCGTTTGGTGGCGGCGCGAGAGAGGCCAGCGTCATGCGCTACGGCGACCACGAATCCGTGGATGGCCTGCTGGGCATGGCCTCGCAGCTCTCCCACCAGGGGCAAAGCAGCCCCGGCCAGTTCAGCAGCTGGGCCGAGGGCTATGTGAGCAAGGGCAGCGGCGACGGCTACGACTTCCGCAGCTACGGCGCCCTGCTGGGCATGGACCGCTGGCTCAGCGATGCCTGGCTGGCCGGGCTGTTCATGGGCGTGGGCCAGGGCCGCGTGCAGGGCGACGATGCCGCCAATGCGCGTACCGAGATCGACAGCGTCAGCGTGGGCGCCTACACCGCCTGGCGCCGCGATGCGGTGATTCTGGACGCCACCCTGATGGCCGGCTTCGGCGATAACGACCACCGCCGCGAGATTGCCGGCGTGGCTACCGAGGTGGTGGAAGGCAGCAACCGCAGCGAGGACGTGACCCTGGCGCTGGGCGCCAGCTACGTCATCGAGCTGGATAACGACTGGGAGCTGGTGCCCAATGCGCGGCTGATGCACAGCTGGCTGCACCAGACCGCCTACACCGAACGGGGCGACTCGGCGCTGACCATGGCCTACGGCTCGCAGCGCCAGAACGTCTGGCGCACCAGCCTCGGCGTGGATGCCGGCCACGTGATGCGCCGCCACGACGACACCACGATCCACCTCACCGGCGGCCTGGCCTGGGGCATGCGCGACCAGTCCGGCGGCGCCACCCAGGCTGCCCTCAGCGCCGACACCGGCGGCGGCAGCTTCGTCATCACCCCGGACAACCGCACCGTGCACAGCGCCGACGTGACCACCGGCCTGAGCTGGGAGCGCGAACTCCAGGGCCTCAGCAGCGTGGCAATCAGCGGCCAGTACGAAGGCTCGTTCGCTGACCGCGAAACCGAACACGGCGCACGCCTAGCCGTCGCTTATCGCTGGTAACCAAACCGGCAGCGCTACGCGCTGCAATCGCGAATGAATTCGCTCCCACACTGGGGGCCGAGGCCAAGGCCAATGTGGGAGAGACTTTAGTCTCGATGGGGTTGCCCTACCCCAGCAGCGCTGCGCGCTGCATCGCGAATGAATTCGCTCCTACACGGAGTGTGGCGCCAAAGCCAATGTGGGAGAGACTTTAGTCTCGATGGGGTTGTGGGTCAGCGAGGCGCTGATCGGCAAAGTCGAGCAGTAGCTGGTAGCGCTGTTCACGGATGATATCGAGCACGATGCGTTCATCGAGATTGAGGTAGTCATGCACCAGCGCGTTGCGAAGGCCAATGATCTTGGGCCATTCGGCCTCGGTGGCGTCCAGCCCCATACTGCGTAACTTGGCAAAGGCCTGGCGGGCGTCGCTGGGCGCGACAACGCCTTGGGCCTTGAGCGTTTGCTTGGCGATGCCTATACAGGCTTCTGTCAGCAGCTGCAGATTACGCTCCGCGGCACGATACACGAGGGGTGACAACACGCGCTCTGCCACGAGCAGTTCGTGCAGCTGTTGAAGCTCTTCACCCAGGCGAGCCAAGTGCTCACGCATCGATGCAACGTACTCAGGCTCCATCGCTGTCATCCATAGTGTCACGACACGCCATAATGGCGCTGGTGATATAGATAGTCGAGTTCCCACATCGAGGTAATGCGGTTCTCTTCCCTGGCCAGCCGCAACGGGCTGCGTACCCAGATCGCGCGGCCAGTGCGAATCACCGCCATGGCCAGCGGCAGCGGCGCGTGATTGATATCGACGATGGAGAGCATATCGTCGGCCAGCCCTAGCGAATCTGCCCACTGCTGTGCCAGCAGTTCGGGGCGCAGGCGGCGCTCCAGCGGCGGTTCAACAGCGTCGCGAAATGCCACCGCCAGGTCGTAATCGCTGGATTCAGCATGGGCACCCTTGGCCCGCGAACCGTACAACCACACCACATCGAGCTGGCCATCGGCGGCACCAAGTTCGACGATCTTGGCCAGGACGGGATCCTGCTCGCTCATTACGCCACTCCCCCTACTCTCCTATGGCCTAATCCTAACATAGGGCTCAGCAGGCAGCGCTGCGCGCTGCATCGCGAATGAATTCGCTCCCACACTGGGGCAAGGCAGATATGGGAATGGATTGACTACAACACTGGGAGCCGGCGCCAAGGCAAATGTGGGAGAGACTTTAGTCTCGATGGGTTGGTCGAGTGGCATTATGCTGCAACGCGCATATGCTGTATATTTAACCAGTAACTTGCAGATGGTGCCCCATGGTCAGCAACCACCACGATACCGGCTACAAGGAGCTGTTCAGCTACCCGGAGTTCGTCCAGCAGCTAATCGAAGGCTTTGCCCCCACCGAGATCGCCGAGCTGATGGACTTTACTACCCTGGAAAGTCACAACGGTAACTACATCACACCGCTGTTCGAGGAGAAATTCGAGGACGTGGTGTGGTCGGTCGATATCAGCTGGCAGGGCGCCAGGCAGCAGGTGTTCCTGTATATTTTGTTGGAGTTTCAGTCGGCGGTGGATCACACCATGCCGATCCGCCTGATGCACTACGTGGCCTGTTTCTACGATCACCTGCTCAAGCAGAGGACCACAACCCCGAGCAAGGGGCTGCCGCCGATACTGCCCATCGTGCTCTACAACGGCAGCCAGCGCTGGTCGGCCCGGCAGGACATCTACGACATGGTGCAGCCGGAACCGCCCGCCTTCCTGCGAGTCTACCAGCCACACCTGCGCTACTACCTGATCGACGAAGGACGCTATACTGACGAGGAACTGTTGAAGCGCCACACGCCCCTCAGCGGTGTGTTCGGCATCGAGAACGCCACGGCTGACCGCCACGCGCTGCAGCGGGCTGTCGACCGTATTGTGGCGATCATTCAGAACGATCCCCACAAGGAGCGCACCGACGCCATCATTACCCGCTGGCTCAAGCGCCACCTGCAGTGGCTTGGTGCAGGCGTCAACCTGGAGCAGCTCAACAGTCTGGTAGAGGATAAAGATATGCTGGCAGAGAAACTCGAAAGCTGGGCCAAGAAGGAACGGCTGGAAGGACGCCAAGAAGGACGCCAAGAAGGACGCCAAGAAGGTCGACTAGAAGGCCGCCAAGAAACCTCGCGTGATATCGCCCGCAGGCTGATTGCTCTCCGCACGCTCAGCGATGCCCAGATCGCCGAGGCTACCGGCCTGAGCGAAACCGACATCGTGGCAATGCGCCACGACACACCGCCGGAGCAGTAATTCCCCAGCAGCGCTGCGCGCTGCATCGCGAATGAATTCGCTCCCACACTTGGAGTGGTGCCAAGGCCAATGTGGGAATGGATTACCTACAACACTGGGGCCGAGGCCAAGGCAGATATGGGAATGGATTGACTACAACACTGGGAGCCGGCGCCAAGGCCAATGTGGGAGAGACTTTAGTCTCGATGGGGTTGCCCTACCCCAGCAGCGCTGCGTGCTGCAATCGCGGTTGAAACCGCTCCCACACTGGGAGCCGGCGCCAAGGCAAATGTGGGAATGGATTCCCTACAACACTGGGGGCCGGCGCCATCATTACCCGCTGGCTAAAGCGCCACCTGCAGTGGCTTGGTGCAGGCGTCAACCTGGAGCAACTCAACAGTCTGGTAGAGGATAAAGATATGCTGGCAGAGAAACTCGAAAGCTGGGCCAAGAAGGAACGGCTGGAAGGACGCCAAGAAGGACGCCAAGAAACCTCGCGTGATATCGCCCGCAGGCTGATTGCTCTCCGCACGCTCAGCGATGCCCAGATCGCCGAGGCTACCGGCCTGAGCGAAACCGACATCGTGGCAATGCGCCACGACACACCGCCGGAGCAGTAATTCCCCAGCAGCGCTGCGCGCTGCATCGCGAATGAATTCGCTCCCACACTGGGGGCCAAGGCCAATGTGGGAATGGATTACCTACAACACTGGGAGCCGGCGCCAAGGCAAATGTGGGAGAGACTTTAGTCTCGATGGGTTATAGCCACATCGCATCCCAAAGCGGGTATTTGCCAATATCGTCCACCAGCCCCGCCCTCAAGGGATTGGCGACTATATAACGCGCAACGCTGCGCAGGTCTTCCTCGCGCCTCAGAGCGCGATCATGATAACCCTGTTGCCACACAGACCCTCGACGATGGAGGTGGGAATTAATAGCTCTCGCCGAGCGGCCTTTCAATCGCTTCACCACAGCATCGAGTTCAGCCTGATCAAGCATAAACAGCCAGTGCAAGTGGTCTGGCATAATCACGTAGGAGAGCGACGAGACCCAGCCTTCTTTCTCCAATGATTGCATTTCCTTTACCACATGCCTTGCGATTGGCCAAGAATCCAGCAAGGGCAATCTCTGATGGGTGCAGGTCGTGATGAGATAAGCCTGGCGATGCAGAGACATGCGGCCACGACGCAGAGCATGGCTGTGCGGCTGATCCTTTTCCATGGTAACGCCCCCTACTCTCCTTGTTAGTTGAGCATAGACGCCTTCTGCATGGAGGGCAGGCAGCGCTGCGCGCTGCAATCGCGAATGAATTCGCTCCCACACTGGGGGCCGGCGCCTCGGCCAATGTGAGAGAGACGTCAGTCTCGATGGGGGTGGATCTATCCAAGCAGCGCTGCGCGCTGCAATCGCGACTGAAGTCGCTCCTACACTTGGGGCGGCGCCTCGGCCAATGTGGGAGAGACTTCAGTCTCGATGGGGTTGCCCAGCCGCATCTCACGCCGCATCTGAGAGGGCTAACGTGCAGTCAACGCCGTCGGCAGGTAGAGTATGGGCATCGATTCGTTAGCCTGTCATAGCCCCTATGAAACCAGCGACATTGAACGACCGCTTGTCGGCGGCGCTGTTCACGACGCAAGGACTGACACCGGACGATAGCACCGACGCATGGCGAAGCCTGGCCATGCCGTTCTTCGAGGTGCTGGCCCGCGAGGCTGGCCAGCGACGCCTGGACGGCGCCATCCTGTCTTACGCCATGGGCGATTGCCTGGCAGGCGCCACTCAGTACAACGCCCGCGGGTATCGCTTGACCGATGGCCACATACGCCGCTGCGAGATGGAGTACGTCTTCGTTCAGCTGCTGCGCAGCGGTAGCGTCAGCGGGCATGCCGGCCGCAGCGGCGATGCATTCAGCGCCGGCAGCGGCGATGTCTGCATTTTCGATCTCAGCGATCCGTTCGAATTCGATACCAGCGAGGGCAGTACGGTGACGCTGGTACTTCCACGCCACACCCTGGACCGCAAGGTGATGCGCCACGGCCTGTCGGGTAACGTGTTGTCGCGGCGAACGCCGATGGGCCAGGCGCTGGGCGCTCACCTGCTGACACTGGCCAGGCTGCTGCCCGAGATGTCCCAGCAGGAGGGGCGCGCCATGCAGGATGCCTCGGCGGCCATGCTCTCGGCGGCGCTGCGCGACCGTTTCGACAAGATGCCCGACGTGGCCCGGCCACGGCCCGGCATGCGCCAGCAGCTATTGGACTACATCGAGGTGCACTTGGCCTCGCCGGAGCTGTCGCCACAGCACCTGTGCGAACGTTTCGGCATGGCGCGACCTCATCTTTATCGCGTCTTCGGCGGCAGCGGCGTTCAGCGCTACATTCAGCGCCGCCGCCTCGAGGCGGCCATGCGTGACCTGCAGCAGCCCGGCGGGCGCCGCCGTAACATCAGCCAGACCGCCTACCGCTGGGGATTTTCATCGGAGCGCCAATTCCAACGTGCGTTTCGCGGTTACTACGGCATGACACCCAGCGAGGCGCTCCGCCAGGTGGAACACCCCCTGCCTTCCGATGTGTCGCTGGCGGACATCCAGAAGAACCTGCTGAACTGGACCAAGATAACCCCCGGCAACCCCCCAGGCCCCTAACGACATGCTGCCACGGCCCAGGTAGCGGCGACCTCATTCGCGATCGGCTTGAGACGGGTCGGCGTTGGCGATTACCTCGACGTGGTGCCCCACCTGCTGCGCCCAGGCGTCGATCTCGGCCTTGAGGGCAGTTTTGGCGTGGGCGTCGCCGTGTACCAGGCGGATCTCGCGGGGCGGCTTGCTCATGCGGCGAATGAAGTTGAGGAGGTCGTGCTGGTCGGCGTGGGCGGAGTAGCCGGTGAGGCTCTCGACCCGGGCGCGGATGTCGATGCGTCGGCCACCGATCTCGACCCAGCCGCCCTGGGGGCCGTAGCGACGGATGTCGTTGCCCAGTGTGCCCGGGGCTTGATAGCCGACGAACAGCACCGCGTGGCGCGGGTCGCCGAGCATCTGTTCGAGGTAGTTGACCACCCGCCCGCCGCTGGCCATGCCGCTGGCGGCGATCACCACCGCCGGACGGCCGCTGCTGGCGAGGTAGGCCACGGTGCGCTCGTGGGTGTCATGGCCTTCCACCGTGGTCAGGTTGTCGAAGCTCAGCGGGTGACGGCCGCCGCGCACCAGGCGATGCGCCTCCGCATCCCAGTAGGGCTTGAGTTCGCGATAGAGCTTGTTGAAGCGCGCCGCCAGCGGCGAGTCGATGATGATCTCCAGTTCGCGCCAGCGGCTATCCTTGGCGGCGTGGGTCAGCCCTTCCAGTTCGTAGAGCAGCTCCTGGGTGCGGCCGATGCTGAAGGCGGGAATGATCACCGTGCCGCCGTTCTCCAGCGCCCCTTCGATGGCGGCTTTGAGGCGTGCCCGGCGGGTGCGGCGCTGTTCGTGAGTCCTGTCGCCGTAGGTCGACTCGAGCACCAGCACATCGCAGCCGTAGGGCGGCTTGGGCGCCGGCAGCAGCGGCGTGTAGGGCGCGCCCAGGTCCCCGGAAAACAGCGTACGCTGCTGCTTGCCGCTGGCGCGGTCGAGGCTGTCGACCTCGATATAGGCCGAGCCGAGAATGTGCCCGGCGCGCTGCAGCCGGACCTTGAGCCGGTGGCGGTCGTCATCGACTAGGCTGTGCCAGGTGTTGTACGCCAGCGCCACCAGTCGCTCGTCGACTTCGTCGAGAAAGCGCTCGATCAGACGCTTGTCGCGGGTGAAGCCGATGCGCAGCGCGTCTTCGATGACCAGCGGCAGCAGCGTTGCCGAGGGCACCGAGCAGACAATCGGGCCGCGGTAGCCCGCCGCCAGCAGGTAGGGTAGCCGGCCAATGTGGTCGATGTGCACGTGGGTGACCAGCAGCGCCAGCACGTCGTCGACGCTGAACGCTACCTGATGCTGTTCGAAGCTGCTGTCAGCGTCGGCGTCCTGGCCCTGGAACAGCCCGCAGTCGACGAGCAGCGCGCGATCCTCTGCCAGCTGCAGCCGATGGCAGCTGCCGGTTACCCCTTCGTCGCCGCCGTGGTGACGGATCTGCGGGTAGTCGTCCATATCCCCACGTCCTTTGCAGGCTTATCTTTTTCGCTCAGCCTACCCGATGGCCTGGCCCACCACCAGCACGATGCGATTGCCCATATAACAGCGAGGCGGCTCCCCGCTGGGGAGCCGCCTCGCGTGCGTTGCCGTGAGCGCTCACGGCGTGAGCATGGCGACGATTACTGCGGCGCTTGCTGCTGCTGTTGTTGCTGCATCTGTTCCTGCATCTGGCGCATCTGCTCTTGCTGCTGGCGCGCGGCTTCATCGAGGGCGTCGCGCTGCTCTTGGGTCATGGCCGCTTCGATGCGTGACTGCAGGATAACGCTGTCGGCCGCGATCTCTGCGGTGGCGTCGCCCAGCTGAGCAGCCGCCTGGCGAATAGCATTCTCGTCGTAGTTGGGACCGGAGTGCTCGAGCAGCTGCTGCTCGAGCGCCTGCACTTCTTGCTGGCGCTCACCCACGCCCTGCTGTAGCTCGGTGAGGTAGCCGACGATCTGATCCTGTTGCGCCTGATCCAGGCCCACCATCTCATCCAGTTGAGCAACCTGCTCCTCGGGGCTCGGTGCCGCCTGCTGCGGTGCCATGCCCTGGCCCATATCCTGAGCGATAGCAGTAGCCGGCACGGCCACCAGGGCGGCAAACATCGGGGCGGCAAGGCGCTTTACAAGGGTCATATAATCTCCGTTTCAATACAGTTATATACGAACTCTAACGCGTTAACTCCCGGGTTGGGAACCAGGCAATGTGTCGTTATGTAACCGAGACGTATGGCGTGATCAGGCGATCTTGCCGAGTGACTGCAGGGTGCGCATCAGCAGACTGACCGATTCACTGGACTGCTGGTACTCCTGCATCAGCGCAGTGACGCGGCGCTCAAAGCGCTCCTGCTGATCGAGTTGGTCAGCTTCGCGGCGGGCTTCAGCGCTCATCATCCTGGGCATGTCGCGGGGCGCTTCACCGCTGTCGAGGGCGGCCAGGGCGTCGGCAAAGGCATCGTCGAGCTCGCGGAATTTACGCAGCTTCTCGCGCTCGTCCATGGGTTTTTGGCGTTTTTCGTATCGCATTCGTGAGTGACTTATCTCTCGTGATGAATCGTCAGACCATGCTTCTGAAGTTTACGCACCACGCTGGGCTGACTGATGCCCAAGCGCCGCGCCATGGCATAGGTACTCGAATAGTGCCGGCACAGTGATGCGAGAATGTCGTGCTCGACGGCCGATAATGCCTGCTTGAGGGTTTGCCCCTCGGGCAGTGGCATGGCGTCGGGCGTATCAGGTGAGCTATCACTAGCCAGTATACCGGGTTCCCGACCAACGGCGAACCTCTCTTGCCCGGCGTCGGGTTCGATCAGATCGCCGGGCGATGATAGCCAGGCACGCTCCAGGGTATTCTCGAGTTCACGTACGTTACCCGGCCAGTCGCGGGTCATCAACTGTGACCAGAGACTGGCATGCAGCAGCTTGTTGCCGCCATAGCGTTGATTGAGTCGCGCCAGCTGAAGCTCGGCGAGCACCGGAATGTCTTCGCGACGTTCGCGCAGCGGCGGCAGCGTTACCGGGATCACGTTGACGCGGTAGTAGAGGTCGAGACGAAAGCTCCCCTCCTCCACCCGCCCGGCGAGGTCCTGGTTGGTGGCCACCACCAGCCGGAAATCGACCCGCCGCGGCCGGGTATCGCCGAGCCGCGTCAGGCTGCCGTCCTGGATCACCTTGAGCAGCTTGGTCTGCATGGCCAGCGGCAGCTCGCCGATCTCATCGAGAAACAGCGTGCCACCGTCGGCCTGTTCGAGCAGCCCGGCGCGGCCCTGGCGGGTGGCGCCGCTGAAGGCGCCGGGCTGGTAGCCGAACATCTCGGATTCGAACAGGCTCTCGGGAATCGAGGCGCAGTTGACGTCGATGAAGGGGCCATTGCCGCGCTGGCTCCAGCGGTGCAGCTGGCGCGCGAAGGCGGTCTTGCCGACCCCCGACTCGCCGAGCAGCAGCACGGTGGCGTCGGTGGGCGCCACGCGCTTGAGCAGCACGGCGATCTCGCGCATCACGCCACTGCGCACCTCGAGGCTGTCGAGTTCCAGGTCGTCGACCAGCGAGCCGCCGCGCTTGAGGTGGTCGCTGAAGCGCTGCTGCAGCAGCGCGTACTCGTCCTGCAGCAGCTGCAGGTCGGTGAGGTCCATCGAGCGGCTGACCACCCGCACCAGCTCGCCGTCGAGATGGACCGGGTGGGCCTGGGCGACCACCCGTCGTCCGGTGGCGGTCTGCTGCATCACCTGGGCCGGCTCGCCGGTACGCATGACCTCTAGGCTCACCGACGGCTTGAGCACGCCCTGGGCTTCCAGCGCGTGCACCGTGGTGCGGCACAGCGCCTCGCGGCTCATGCCGTAGACCGCCGCTGCGCCGGGGCTGACGTCCAGCACCCGACCGTCGCCGTCGACGATGAAGAAGTGGTCGCTGGCCGTCTCGACGATAGTGGCCAACACTTGGCTGTCGATCTCGCTCATGGACGTCGTTACCCGGCTCAAAACGATACATTAACGCATCATCGATGCATTAATAAATCAAACTGACGGCTCAATGATGTAAAAACGCATCACCATGGCGGAAACTGCCCAAAAAACAGTCACGTAAACTTGGCACGCAATATGCTTACTGTACTGGAGGAAAGCCTGGCAGCGCTGCGCACTGCATCGCGGTTGAAACCGCTCCCACAGCGCC
>NZ_FNGH01000001.1:82034-95564 GCF_900102875.1 Franzmannia pantelleriensis | reverse complement strand
TCGCGGTTGAAACCGCTCCCACAGCGCCAAGGCCAATGTAGGAGCGAATTCATTCGCGATGGGGTTAACCGGCAGCGCTGCGTGCTGCAATCGCGACTGACGTCGCTCCCACAGGGGCGAAGTGGCACCAGGACCCATCAACAAGGAGAACAGCATGAGCGAGTTCAATCAGCCGCTGGGCGGTAACGAGATGCCGCGCTTCGGTGGCCCGGCCACCATGATGCGCCTGCCCACCCAGGACACCGCCGCCGGCCTCGACGTAGCCTTCGTCGGCATACCGCTGGACATTGCCACCTCTAACCGGCCGGGCACCCGCCTGGGGCCGCGCCAGATCCGCGACGAGTCGCGCATGCTGCGCCCCTACAACATGGCCACCCGCGCCGCGCCCTTCGACAGCCTGCAGGTGGCCGATATCGGCGATGTGCCGATCAACACCTTCCACCTGCCCAAGACCGTGGACATCATCACCGCCTTCTACGATGAGGTGCTGAGCCACGACTGCAAGCCGCTGACGCTGGGCGGTGACCACGTGATCACCCTGCCCATCCTGCGCGCCATGGCCAAGAAGCACGGCCCGGTGGGCTTGATCCATATCGACGCCCACGCCGACGTCAACGAGCACATGTTCGGCGAGCCCATCGCCCACGGCACGCCCTTCCGCCGCGCCCAGGAGGAGGGCCTGCTGGCACATGGCAAGGTAGCGCAGATCGGTCTGCGCGGAACCGGCTATGCCGCCGAGGACTTCGACTGGTGCCGCGACCAGGGCTTCCGCGTGGTGACCGCCGAGGAGTGCTGGTACAAGTCGCTGGCGCCGCTGATGGCCGAGGTGCGCGAACAGATGGGCGACACGCCGGTCTACATCAGCTTCGATATCGACGGCCTCGACCCCTCGGTGGCCCCGGGTACCGGCACCGTGGAGATGGGCGGCCTGACGTCGGCCCAGGGCCTGGAGCTGGTGCGCGGTGCGGCCGGCCTCAACATCGTCGGCGGCGACCTGGTGGAAGTCTCGCCACCCTATGACCAGAGCGGCAACACTGCGCTGATGGGCGCCACGCTACTTTATGAAATGCTCTGCGTACTGCCCGGCGTAAAGCATCAGGACTGATCCATCTATTGCTTTCCTGATCATCAACCCCTTACGACAACAACGAGGATGACCTCATGCCCTCTTCCGATACCACCCAAGAGGTGGCGCCACGAGCACCGCTCGACCGTGGCAACCTGCTGAAATTCCTGATCCCCTCGCTGATCGGCGTGAGCCTGTTCCTGATCCCGTTTCAGGTGGGCGATACCATCAACATCGGCATGGGCCTGATGGCCGATGGCCTGCAGACCCTGCTGGGCGAGTCACTGCCGGCCATCGCCACCGTGGTGCTGTGCTTGTCGGTGGTGATCACCACCTGGGTCAAGGTCGCCAAGCCGGCCTTCGCCGCCGAGGGCGTCTTCAAGGAGATGTTCCATGTCGGCCCGGTGTGGTTCGGCATGCGCATCCTGGGCGCGGCCTTCGCGCTGATGGTGCTGTTTCAGTTCGGCCCCGAGTTCGTCACCGCCTCCTTTACCGGCGGGGTGATGCTCAACGACCTGGCGCCGGTGCTGCTGACGTTCTTCTTCTTCGCCGCCATCCTGCTGCCGTTTCTTGTCGACTTCGGTTTCATGGAGTTCATTGGCAGCCTGGTGCGCAAGCCGTTTCGGGTCATTTTCCGCCTGCCCGGCCGTAGCGCCATCGACGCCACCGCTTCGTGGATGGGCTCGGGTACCGTGGGCGTACTGATCACCACCCAGCAGTACGAGAAGGGCTACTACAATCGCCGCGAGGCGGCGGTGATCGCCACCAACTTCTCGATCGTGTCGATCGCCTTCAGCCTGCTGATCACCAGCTTCGTCGACCTCAACCACATGTTCGTGCAGTTCTACTTTACGGTGGTGGTATCGGGTCTGATCGCCGCCGTCGTGGTACCGCGCCTGCCGCCGCTGTCACGCAAGCCGGACACCTACTACGAGCCGGTGGGCTGCCAGCTGAAGGAGAAGCGCACCGAGAACATGGGCGTGTTCCGCTACAGCCTGAGCATGGCGGTGAAACGCGCCGAGAACGCTCCCGGCCCGCGCGAACTGGTGCGCAACGCACTGTTCAACGTCGCCGATATCTTCCTGGCACTGCTGCCGCTGGTCATGGCCATCGGTACCGTGGCGCTGATCCTGGCCGAGTTCACGCCGCTGTTCACCTGGCTCTCCACCCCGATGGTGCCGGTCCTCGAGCTACTGCGCATTCCCGAGGCCGAGGCCGCCGCACCGGCGACCCTGGTGGGTTTTGCCGACATGTTCCTGCCGGCGGTGCTGGCCACCAATATCGAGAGCGAACTGACGCGCTTCGTGATCGCCTGCCTGTCGCTGACTCAGCTGATCTACATGTCGGAAATCGGCGCGCTGATCCTCAAGTCGAAGATCCCGCTCAAGCTGTGGGAACTGCTGGTCATCTTCCTGCTGCGCACGGCGATCACGCTGCCGATCATCGCCTTCATGGCGCACACCTTCTTCTTCTGAGGCACACGCAATGACCGACACCTCCATGACCTGCGCCGAGCTGCTGATTCGGCTGCTGCGCGATACCTACGGGGTCGACACCCTGTTCGGTATACCCGGGGTGCATACCGTGGAGCTCTACCGCGGCCTCGAGGGCAGCGGCGTACAGCACGTCACGCCGCGCCACGAACAGGGCGCCGGCTTCATGGCCGACGGCTACGCCCGCGCCAGCGGCAAACCCGGGGTGTGTCTGATCATCACCGGGCCCGGCATGACCAATATCACCACCGCCATGGGGCAGGCGCTGGCCGACTCGGTGCCGATGCTGGTGATCTCCAGCGTCAACCGCCGCGACACCCTGGGTCGCGGTCAGGGTCGCCTGCATGAGCTGCCCAGCCAGCAGCAGATGATTGGCGGCGTGGCGCGTTTCAGCCACACCCTGCTCGACCCCGAGGCGCTGCCGGAAGTGCTGGCACGGGCCTTTGCGGTGTTCCGCGGGGCGCGCCCGGGGCCGGTACACATCGAGATCCCTATCGATCTGTTCAATGCGCCGGTCACACCGCCCATGTCCTGGCATCCGCCGGCGTTCTACCGTGCCGCGCCGGACCCCGAAGGCCTGGCCCAGGCAGCCAGCTGGCTGCGCAGCGCCGAACGGCCGCTGCTGCTGCTCGGCGGCGGCTGCGTGGATGCCCCCGAGGCGGCGCGGGCGCTGGTCGAGCGCCTCGATGCGCCGGCGGTGACCACCATCAACGCCAAGGGCCTGCTGGGTCGCAACCACCCGCTGGACCTCGGCGCCAATGCTGCGCTGCCGGCGGTACGCGAGCTGGCACGCGATGCCGATGTGATCCTCGCCGTGGGTACCGAGCTCGGCGAAACCGACTATGACGTGGTGTTCGACGACGGCTTCGCGCTGGCCGGCACGCTGATCCGCATCGACCTCGACCCCGAACAGCTGGTGCGCAACCAGCGCCTGTCGCTGGGCCTGGTCGCCGACGCCGGCCGCAGCCTGACGCTGCTGCTGGAGCACTTCCCGGCGCCTATGTTCCGGGAGGGTGCCGCGCGCACCGCCGCCGTGCATGCCGCCCTCAACCTGGCCAATGACCCGGCCTTCGTCGACTTCGTGCCTTTCTACGCTACCCTGGCCGAGCAGTTGCCCGAGGCGATCCTGGTCGGCGACTCCACCGCGCCGGTGTATGCCGGTAACCACCTGGTGTCACAGCCGGCCCCGCGGCGCTACTTCAACGCCTCGACCGGTTACGGCACCCTCGGCTACGGCCTGCCGGCGGCGCTCGGCGCCCAGCTGGCGCGCCCCGAGCTGCCGGTGGTGGCACTGGTCGGCGACGGAGGGGTGATGTTCACGCTCTCCGAGCTGGCCACCGCCGTGGAGGAGCGCCTGCCGGTGGTGATCCTGCTGTGGCACAACGCCGGCTACGAGGAGATCCGCCGCTATATGGATGCCCACGGCGTCGAGCGGCTCGGGGTGGATATCCTGCCCCCGGACTTCCTGGCGCTGGCGCGCGGCTTCGGCTGTGTGGCCACCCATGTCGACGACCCGGAAAGCCTGAACGAAGCGCTGGCGTCGCGCCCGCTGGATGGCCCCTTCCTGATCGAAATTGGCGCCGACGCCTGGCAAAAGCATCGCGACTGAAGTCGCTCCCACAAGGGAGTGGCGCCAAGGCCAATGTAGGAGCGAATTGTTTCGCGATGGGGTTATCCCACCCATAGAAGCAATGGCGCCTAGGCCAATGTAGGAGCGAATTTATTCGCGATGGGGTTGGGTTACCGGCAGCGCTGCGCGCTGCATCGCGACTGAAGTCGCTCCCACAAATCGCGGTTGAAACCGCTCCTACAGGGGCGATGGCGCCAAGACAAATACAGGAGTTCTTACGTGCAACGACTCGACCATCACTATATCGATGGCCGCTGGGTAGCCAGCCGCGGGACCCGCTGGCTGCCGGTGAGCGATCCCTACCGCGAGCAGCTGATCGCCGAGGTCACCGCCGGTGACCCGGCCGATGTCGACGACGCCGTGGCCGCGGCTCGCCGCGCCCTGCCCGCCTGGCAGGCCCTCAGCGGCGCCGAGCGCGGCGCCTATCTGGATGCCTTTGCCGACGCCCTGACCCGGCGCCGCGAGGCGCTGATACGGCTATCCTGCACCAATAACGGCAAGGTGCTGCCCGAGGCCGGTATCGACCTCGACGACGCCATCGCCTGCTACCGCTACTACGCCGACCAGGCCCGCGCCCTCGATGCGCGCCAGGGCCAGCCGGTGGCGCTGGAGATGGAGGGTATCGAAGCGCGCTGCTACCACGACCCTGCCGGCGTGGTGGGCCTGATCACCCCGTGGAACTTCCCGCTGGTGACCAGCGCCTGGAAGCTGGCCCCGGCGCTGGCCGCCGGCTGCACCGCGGTGCTCAAGCCCTCCGAGGTGACCCCGCTGCCGGAGCAGGCGCTGGCCGAGATCGCTGCCGAGATCGACCTGCCCGCGGGTGTGCTCAACCTGCTGCACGGCGACGGCGAGGGCATCGGTGCCCCGCTCACGGCGCATCGCGACGTCGACAAGGTCTCGTTCACCGGCAGCAACCGGGTGGGTGAAGCGGTGATGCGCGCCGCCAGCGAGGGCTCCCGCGGCGTGTCGCTGGAGCTCGGCGGCAAGTCGCCGGTACTGGTGCTCGACGACGCCGACCCCGAGCAGGCCGCCGACTGGATCATGGCCGGTATCTACTTCAATGCCGGCCAGATCTGCTCGGCCACCTCGAGGCTGATCGTCGATGCGTCGCTGGCCGATACGGTCTACGCCGCCCTGGCCAGCCGCATCGATGCGCTGCATCTCGGTGACCCGCTGGATGAGCGCAGCGACATGGGGCCGCTGACCAGCGCTCGCCAGCGCGAGGCGGTGCAGGCCTACCTGGCCGTTGCCGAGCAGGAGGGCCTTACTGCGGTACGCGACGCGCGCCATCGCACCCTGCCCGAGCAGGGTTATTTCCTGGCGCCGACCCTGTATCGCGATGTGCCGACCACTAGCCGGCTGTGGCGGGAGGAGATCTTTGGACCGGTACTCTGCGGCCGCTCGGCGGCAAACGAGGCCGAAGCGGTCGAACTCGCCAATGATAGCGACTTCGGCCTGGCCGCCACGGTAATTAGCGGTGACTCGGATCGCGCCAAGCGCGTGGGTCGCCAACTTCGCGCCGGCAGTATCTGGTACAACAGCGAACAGCTAGTGCCGCCGCAAACCGGCTGGGGAGGTTTCAAACGTAGCGGTATCGGGCGGGAGCTCGGCCCATGGGGGCTGTCCGCCTATCTCGAAGTCAAACATATCATCGGCCCGCAATAACCCGGCTGCCGTTCACGCAGCAAAAAGGCCGCGCTAAAGCGCGGCCTTTTTACGGGCATCAACCCGGGTAACGCGGCATCACTCTTCGATGCGGACCAGCCAAGACTCAACGGTATCGTTGCCGAACTCGTCCTTCCACGCCTTGAGGGTCTTCTGATTGCCACCGCGAGTCTCGACGACTTCACCGGTGTTGGGGTTCTTGTAGATCTTCAGCTTACGCTTGCGACGGCCGCCGGCTGAGGTGGCGGGCGCCTTGGCGGCGGCCTTGTTGGCCGGCTTGGGATCGAGCAGCTCGATCACGTCGGCGGCGGACTTGTCGAATTCTTTCATCAGCGCTTCGAGCTTTTCCTTGAACTCGAGTTCGGCCTTGAGGCGCTGATCGCTTTCCATGTTTTGCAGTTCTTCGGTGAGCTGCTTGAGAAGCTGCTCTTTCTGCATGTAGGCGCTAAGCAGAGACATTGCGTTTCCTTTCTTTAACAGATGCTAGTTTGCGGGATGCCTAGGCATTATCACCGCAATCGACGCTGAGTTTCAATATCGTAGCGGCATTATCTCGACTCCTCAACTTAACCGCAAGTCAATTAATCAACCGCGCAATAGCAGTGTTTATTGTTTAACCCCCCGGCGCACACTTTCACAAGCGACTTGCCCAGCGTAGTTGACCGCCATGAGGACCTGTCAAATTCACTCGCATACCTCGCCTGCCCCACTGCTGGCGCCCTTTGCCAGGCTTTGTTAACCTATTTTAAATCATGAGTTTACAGGATACCCACAAGGTTACCCATGCCATCACACACCCTTTGGCACCCCTATGCGCAGATGCAGACTCAGCCGCCACCGCTCGACGTGGTCGGCGGCCAGGGCGCTTTCATCGACCTCGCCGGCGGTGAGCGTCTGCTCGATGCCACCTGCTCTTGGTGGTGCATGATTCACGGCTATGGCCATCCGCGTCTGGTGTCGGCGATTCAACAACAGGCCGATACCCTCTGCCATGTGATGCTCGGTGGCATGTCTCATGCGCCGGCCGTCGAGCTTGCCGAGACGCTGGTACGGATCACGCCCCCAGGACTCGATCACGTGTTCTTCTCCGACAGCGGCTCGGTGGGCATGGAAGTGGCGATGAAGATGGCAGTGCAGTACCAGGTGCTGCGCGACCGCCCGGAAAAGCACCGCATGCTGTCATTGATGCGCGCCTACCACGGCGACACCAGCGGCTGCATGGCGGTATGCGATCCCGAAGAGGGCATGCACGCGTTGTTTGCCGGTCTGCTGCCGCGGCATCACTTTGCGCCTGCGCCCACCGCGCCCTTCGATGCGTCGGCAGAGGATGTCGAGGCCGATATCGCCGCCCTGCGCACGACCCTCGAGGCCTGCCACCACGAGGTGGCCGCCCTGCTGATGGAACCGCTGCTGCAGGCCGCCGGCGGGCTCAACATGACCTCCCCCCACTATGTTCGGGCCGCCCGTGAGCTGTGCGACGAGTTCGACGTGCTGTTGATCTTC
Organism: Franzmannia pantelleriensis; assembly: GCF_900102875.1. GTDB lineage: Bacteria > Pseudomonadota > Gammaproteobacteria > Pseudomonadales > Halomonadaceae > Franzmannia > Franzmannia pantelleriensis. The sequence continues at coordinate 88,207 of NZ_FNGH01000001.1, read as the reverse complement.
GACGAGGTGGCCACTGGCTTCGGCCGCACCGGCAAGCTGTTCGCCGCCGAGCATGCCGACGTCACGCCAGACATCATGGTGCTCTCCAAGGGCCTTACCGGCGGCTACCTGGGCCACGCCGCCACCCTGGCCACGGCCAGGGTCTACGATACCTTTCTCAGCGACGACGAGGGCCACGCTTTCATGCACGGCCCCACCTTCATGGGCAACCCGCTGGCCTGCCGGGTGGCCCTCGAGAGTATCGCGGTGTTCGAGGAGGAGGATTACCTGGGCAAGATCGCCAGGCTCAATGACGTACTGCGTGAAGAACTGTTGACGGATACGCTGAGGCACCACCCGGCGGTCAACGACGTGCGCGTGCTGGGGGCCTGTGCCGCCATCGAGTTCAAGGACGCTGCCAGCCTGGCCGGTGCCCAGGCCCATGCCCGCCGTCAGGGCGTTTGGCTGCGGCCGTTCGGCCGCTGGCTGTATACCATGCCGGCCTATATCACCACGCCGGATGAACTGCGCCGCATCACCGGCGCCATGGCGTCCTGGGTCCATCAGTCTTGAGTGGCGTGCCGTGGTAGCCTTGTATGACAGCACGATAGTGCGTTCAATGGTGCCTATCCGGCTGATCGCGGTGGCGATTGCCGAGCATGTCACACTACCACCACACAGGAGTCACCATGACACTGGAAGGCAAGTCTCTGATTGGACAACAGACCGTCGCCGGCAGCGGTGAGCCGCTGCATGCCGTGGACCCGAGCAGCGGCGAGCGCCTTGCGCCGGCGTATCCCGGCGTCGACAACAGCCAGATCGAGCGCGCCTGCGCGCTGGCCGCGGAGGCCTTCGATGGCTACCGTGAAACCTCACTGGAGGCACGCGCGGCCTTTCTCGAGCGTATTGCCGATGAGATCGAAGGGCTCGGCGATGCGCTGATCGAGCGCGGCATGGCCGAGTCCGGCCTGCCCCAGGCCCGCCTCGAGGGCGAGCGCGGCCGTACCTGCGGCCAGCTGCGCCTGTTTGCCAGCGAGGTACGCCGCGGCGAATGGCTGGATGTACGCATTGACCCGGCGCTGCCAGAGCGCGCGCCGATGCCGCGCGTCGACCTGCGTCAGCGGCATATCGCCCTGGGCCCTGTGGCGGTGTTCGGCGCCAGCAACTTCCCACTGGCGTTCTCGGTGGCCGGCGGCGACACCGCCTCGGCGCTGGCCGCTGGCTGCCCGGTGGTGGTCAAGGCCCACCCCGCCCATCCCGGCACGTCGGAGCTGGTCGGCCGTGCCATCCAGGCCGCCGTCGCTCACTGCCAACTGCCAGAGGGCGTGTTCTCGCTGCTGTTTGGCGCCGGCAATGAGCTCGGCCAGGCCTTGGTCAAGGACGAGCGCATCAAGGCGGTAGGCTTCACCGGTTCGCGGCGCGGCGGCCAGGCACTGGCCGCCATCGCCCAGGCGCGCCCGGAGCCGATTCCGGTCTACGCCGAAATGAGCTCGATCAACCCGGTCTTTCTGATGCCGGCGGCGCTGGGTGAGCGCGGCCAGGCCATCGCCGAGGGCTTCGTCGGCTCACTGAACATGGGCGCCGGGCAGTTCTGCACCAACCCGGGGCTGCTGCTGGGCCTGGCGGGTGCGCCGCTGGATGCGTTCATCAGCGCGGCGGGGCAGGCCCTCGAGCAGAGCGCGGCCCAGACCATGCTGACACCGGGCATTCATGCCGCCTACCAGCAAAGCGTCGAGACCCTGGCCGGGCATCCCAAGGTCCGCGAGGTCGCCCGCGGCCAGGCCGGCGACGGCCAGCACCAGTGCCAGCCCGGCCTCTATGTGACCGAAGCGGCCGACCTGCTCGCCGACGAGGCGCTGCAGGCCGAGGTGTTCGGTGCCGCTGCGCTGGTGGTGGCCTGCGCCGACGTCAGCGAGATGCAGGCGGTGGCCGAGGCGCTGGAAGGCCAGTTGACCGCCACCCTGCAGATGGACGACGCCGATCTCGACGCGGCCCGTCGCCTGCTGCCGACCCTCGAGCGCCGCGCCGGTCGCATCCTGGTCAACGGCTGGCCGACCGGGGTCGAGGTGTGCCATGCCATGGTGCACGGCGGCCCCTACCCGGCTACCACGGATGCCCGCACCACCTCGGTGGGCGCCGCGGCGATCCAGCGCTTCCTGCGCCCGGTGTGCTACCAGAATCTGCCCCAGGGGCTGCTACCCGAGGCACTGCACGACGACAACCCCTATGCGGTCAGCCGGCTGATGGACGGCAAACGCGAAGCGTAATCCGCCGCAACATGCGGCAACATCACATCAGGCGGCCTGCGGGCCGCCTTTTTTGTGTTTGAGCACCGGCTTAGCAGGACTGCCGTAGGCTGACAGCAGCGCTCGGTACTGATCCGTCGACAAGCCTTCGAGGGGGCGCTGTGAACCCGTCCCTGGGCGCTACCTTGCGCCCTGCTGCGCTCTCGCATCCTGCTCCGCTTGCAGGACCGGGGCTGGCCATCCATGGCCAGCCCGTTCGGAGCCGTGCTCCGAACCCATGGCGCAAACCCCCTCTTCGCCTTGCCCCCGGCGTCCCTCGCTTAGGGTCAGTTACGCTCTTCACGGCTGACCGCGCCCATCAGTTGGCAAGCTCAGCGAGATGTTCCATACTAACTGGCCATCACGCTAGCATCCTGTCATACCAGATAACGCCAACACCAAGGACCCGCCGATGCGACGACTGGAGAACAAGACCGCCCTGATTACCGCCGCGGCCAACGGCATCGGCCGCGCCGCCGCGGAGCGCTTCGCCGCCGAAGGTGCCCGCGTGATCGCCACCGATATCGATGCCGATGCACTGGCCGCGCTGGCCCCCACGGCCGGGATCGAGACCCGCCGTCTCGACGTCACCGACGCCGAGCAGATCGCCCAGCTCGCCGCCGATATCGAACGGCTCGACGTGCTGTTCAACTGTGCCGGCTACGTGGCCGACGGCAACCTGCTGGAGTGCCAGGAGAGTGCCTGGCATCGCTCCTTCGAGCTCAACGTGACGGCCATGTTTCATCTCACCCGCGCCCTGCTGCCGCGCATGATCGAGACCGGCGGCGGCAGCGTGATCAACATGGCCTCGGTGGCCTCGAGCCTCAAGGGCGTGCCCAACCGCTGCGCCTACGGCGCCAGCAAGGCGGCGGTGATCGGGCTGACCAAGTCGATCGCCGCCGACTATATTGGCCAGGGCATACGCTGCAACGCGATCTGTCCGGGCACCGTAGAGTCGCCGTCGCTACGCCAGCGTATTCATCATCAGGCCCAACAGCAGGGCCGCGACGAGGCCGCAGTATTTGCCGAGTTCGAGGCTCGTCAGCCACTCGGGCGGCTGGGCCGCGCCGAGGAAATCGCCGCGCTGGCCTGTTATCTTGCCGCAGACGAGTCCGGCTACACCACCGGCACCACCCACACCATCGACGGTGGCTGGCTGACCTGACCCCACCGCTTAAACAACGAGGAATCGCTTATGAAACTGCTGCGCTTCGGCCCCCCCGGCCAGGAAAAACCCGGCGCTCTGGATGCCCAGGGCAAGATTCGCGACCTGTCGGCGCACGTCACCGAGCTCAGCGGTGCCCACCTCGACCGCCAGGCGCTGGCCGAACTGGCCGAACTGGATCTCGCACAGCTGCCCGAGGTGGCCAGCGATACCCGCCTCGGCCCCTGCGTGGCCGGGGTCGGCAAGTTCATCTGCATCGGCCTCAACTACTCCGACCACGCCGCCGAAACCGGCGCCGAGGTACCGCCGGAGCCGGTGGTCTTCAACAAGTGGACCAGCGCCATCTGTGGACCCAACGACGACGTGATCATTCCCCGCGGCTCACAAAAGACCGATTGGGAAGTCGAGCTCGGGGTGGTGATCGGCAAGACCGCACGCTATGTCGACGAGGCCGACGCCATGCAGCACGTGGCCGGCTTCTGCGTGGTCAACGACGTCTCCGAGCGGGAATTCCAGCTCGAGCGCAGCGGCACCTGGGACAAGGGCAAGGGCTGCGACACCTTCGGCCCGCTGGGTCCGTGGCTGGTGACGCCTGACGAGATCGCCGATCCTCACGACCTCAGCATGTGGCTGGACGTGGACGGCAAGCGTTACCAGGACGGCAGCACCCGCACCATGGTCTACCAGGTGCCCTATCTGATCAGCTACCTGAGCCGCTTCATGAGCCTGCAGCCCGGCGACGTGATTTCCACCGGTACCCCGCCAGGAGTCGGCATGGGCCAGACGCCCCAGGTCTACCTGCGCCCCGGCCAGTCCATGCGCCTGGGCATCGACGGCCTCGGCGAACAGCAGCAGCGCCTGGTCGCCGAAGACGACCCGCGATGAGCAGGAGTACGACCATGACCACTCCCATTGCCAGCGATGCCGGTCGTCTGACCAGCCTGCGCGTGCACGCCGCCGATAACGTGCGGGTGGCCCTCAAGGACCTCGCGGCAGGCAGCCAGATCGACGACAGCGGCCATACGCTGCGCCTGGTCGAGCCGATTCGTCACAAGCACAAGTTCGCCCTGGCGGATCTCGCCGAGGGCGACAGCGTGATCATGTATGGCGTTACCGTGGGGCGCGCCACCCGGCCGATCGCCGCCGGGGCCGCCATCACCACCGAGAATACCGCCCACAGTACCGCCTCAAGCACGCCCCAGGCGCGCCGCGGCGAGTGGCAGGCGCCGGACGTGAGCGCCTTCGAAGGCCTGACCTTCGATGGCTATCAGCGCGCCGATGGCAGCGTCGGCACCGCCAATGTGTGGCTGGTGGTCCCGCTGGTGTTCTGCGAGAACCGCAATATCGAGGTGCTGCGCCAGTGCGTGGCCGATGCGCTGGGCGAAGACCCCTACCGCGACTACAAGCAGATGGCGCGCAAGCTGCTCCACGGCGACGACGCCAAGGCCGCGCCACAGGCTGCCGCCGAGCGGCTGTTCCCCAACGTCGATGGCGTGCGCTTCCTGACCCACACCCTGGGCTGCGGCGGCACCGACGACGACGCCCAGGCGCTGTGCCAGCTGCTGGCCGGCTACATCTGCCACCCCAACGTGGCCGGTGCCACCGTGCTCAGCCTGGGCTGTCAGAAAGCCCAGATCGACATGATCAAGAACGCCGTGGCGAGCCGCGACCCTCAGGGGCTGCGTCCGGTTCACTACCTCGAGCAGCAGGCCAGCCTCAGCGAGGAGGCGCTGATCCGCGAGGCGCTGACCACCATCTTCGACGGCCTCGCCGAGGCCAATCGCACCCCGCGCACCCCGGCGCCGCTCTCGGCACTGACCCTGGGCGCCGAGTGCGGCGGTTCGGACGGCTTTTCGGGGCTGTCGGCCAATCCGCTGGTCGGCGCGGTGATGGACCGGCTGGTGGCGCTGGGCGGCAGCGGCATGCTCAGCGAGTTTCCGGAGCTATGCGGCGTCGAGCACGAGCTGGTGGCACGCTGCAGTGACGATGCCGTGGCCGAACGCTTCCAGGACCTGATGAGCGCCTATCAGCGCCACGCCTCCCGGGTCGGCGCCGACTTCTCGATGAACCCCTCGCCGGGCAATATCCGCGACGGGCTGATCACCGATGCCATGAAGTCCGCCGGTGCGGCCAAGAAAGGCGGCGACAGCCCCATCGTCGACGTGCTCGACTACACCGAGCCGCGCACCCGGGCCGGCCTGAGCCTGCTCTGCTCACCGGGCAACGACGTGGAATCGACCACCGCCCTGGCCGGCTCCGGCGCCAACCTGATCCTGTTTACCACCGGGCTTGGCACCCCCACCGGCAATCCGGTCACGCCGGTGATGAAGATCGCCAGCAACAGCGAACTGGCAACGCGCATGAGCGATGTGATCGATTTCGACGCCGGCCCGATCATCCGTGGCGAAGCGCAGATCGACGAACTCGCCGACGAACTGCTCAGGCTGTGCATCGACACCGCCTCGGGTCGCTACCAGCCCAGAGCAGTGCAGCTGGCCCAGTACGACTTCATCCCCTGGAAGCGCGGTGTATCATTGTAAGGAGTGGCGCCGAGGTAAATGTAGGAGTGACTTTAGTCACGATGGGGTGCTCTACACCGGCAGCGCTGCGCGCTGCAATCGCGGTTGAAACCGCTCCCACACTGGGAATGGCTACAACGCCAATGTAGGAGCGACTTCATTCGCGATGGGGGTGGCTTACCCAGTAGCGCTGCGCGCTGCATCGCGGTTGAAACCGCTCCTACA
>NZ_FNGH01000001.1:74170-81003 GCF_900102875.1 Franzmannia pantelleriensis | reverse complement strand
CCCAGCAGCGCTGCGCGCTGCAATCGCGGTTGAAACCGCTCCTACAGAGGGAACGGCGCCAAGGCTAATGTAGGAGTGACTTTAGTCACGATGGGATGCTCTACCCCAGCAGCGCTGCGCGCTGCATCGCGGTTGAAACCGCTCCTACATAAGGAACGGCGCCGAGGTTAATGTAGGAGCGGCTTTAGCCGCGATGCAAAGGCTCGAGGATGCCCATCTGCTTGAGATTGTCGATCTCGCCATGGATCTCCTCACAGAAGGCGTCGGCGACCTTACTAAGCGGTCGGCTCTTGGACTTGAGTAGCGCTATCTCCCACTCGATAGCAGGCTCGAGCGGCCTGGAGACGACCGCGGTGCCCTGCAGCAGCAGCTCGGCAATAGGGTCGATGACGGCGATTCCCACGTTACGGTCGACCAACGCACAGACGCCGCGCATATGCCGTAGCTCGGCAGAGATATGCCGTTTGATGTCGATGGTCTGCATGATGTAGTCGACCCGCGCACGCAGCGGGCTATCGGCCATCAGCTCCACGAAGGTCTGGTTCTGCAGATAGGCAATGGGCACCACCGGATCAGCGGCCAGCTCATGTTCACGATGCATGATGCAGCGTGCGCTGCAGCGCGCCAGACTGGTCACGCTGGCGCCATAGGTGTCGGCCTCCAGCGTGATGCCAAGGGCCACATCGCAGGTGTTGTTGTCGATCATCTTGAGCAGTTCCTGCAAACCGGCGTCGACCACCCGCACCCCCACCTTGGGATGGCGTTCCTTGAAGCGCTGGATCACATCGAGCAGGAATGTATCGCAGAAGATCGGCTGAGCAGCCACCACCACGTTGCCCAGCTGGTTGTTGGAGATCGCTTCGGCGTCTTTCTGGGTGTCGCGGATGCTGGCCATCAGCCGCAGCACCGAAGCGTGATAGAGAAACGCTTCTTCAGTGGGCGCCAGCTGATTTCTGCTGCGCTTGAACAGCGCAAACCCCAACTCCTCCTCCAGCCCGCTGAGCAGGCGGCTGACCATCGACTGACTGATCGCTAGCGCCTCGGCCGCCGCCTTGGTAGTGCCGTGCCGCATGAAGGCATCGAAGGCCTCGATTTCCTTGAGTTTCATTCTTCCTCCCGACGTTGGCTGGGATGCAGCATTGCACCACCGGTAGCACAAAAATGCATACTGAGCCCTTTTTTTGCAATAGTTTTCATAGCCGATTATGCTGAAACAGCTCGCTCCACTGGTGAGCGTCTGACACAACAACATGAAGGAGACGAACATGAAACGTGCCTTGAGCCTAGCAGCGGCCACCTTGATGGTGACCTGTGCCGCCAACGCCCAGAGCTACCCGTCAGAGTCGGTTACCCTGGTCGTGCCCTACGGCCCGGGCGGTGCTTCCGACCTCGCCGGCCGCGCACTTGCCGAGTCGGCCCGAGAGTTCCTCGGCGAACCGGTCACCGTGGTCAATCAGTCCGGCGCCGGCGGCATGACCGGTGCGCGGGATGTCTCGCGCTCCGATCCCGATGGCTACACCCTGCTGCTGGCGCGAGTGGGCATGGCGCTGTCACCGGCCGTGAACGCCAACAGCAGCGTCGACTGGGATGAGTACACTTTCTTGAGTGCGCTGGAAGCCACGCCAATGATTCTGGCGGTGGCCGAAGACTCGCCCTACGAGAGCGTCGAGGCGCTGCTCGAGGGCATCGAAAACAATCCCGGTGCCATGAGCTATGCGGCATCCGGTGCCACCGCTATCGATGGCTTTACCGTGCAGACGCTGCTCTCCGATGCCGGCATGGACCCGCTCTCAGCCGCCACGCTGGTGCCATTCCGTGGCGGCGGCGCGCTGGCCACGGCACTGCTTGGCGGGCATGTCGATTTCCTGGCGATTGCTGCTGGCTCGCTCATGCCGCACATCGAAAGCGGCGACATGCGCCCGCTGATGGTCTACTCCCCCGAGCGCATGGATGCCCTGCCTGACGTTCCCACCGCTCAGGAGCTGGACTACGAGCTGGCCGGCCAGGTGGTTGGCTGGAGCGCTCTGTATGGCCCGCCCGACCTTCCGGAAGACGTGGTCACCACCTGGGACGATGTGCTCGAGCAGGTCGCCGAGAGCGATAGCTGGCTGAGCCGTGCCGATGACCGTGGTTCGATTTCTACCATCGGCAGCGTGGACATGGCGACCTATGCCCAGGAGCAGTATGAGTTCTATCGCGGCCTTGCCGAAGAGTTCGGCTACCTGGAGTGATCGGCAACGCATCCGCGACAGCCGACTGACGTAACGACGACAAGCATCGGGAGGGGCATATGGGTATTGCACGCGGCGTGATGGTAACGGCGCTGTTCGGGATCGTGTTATTGGTAATGATCCCCCTCTATGTGCCCCGCCCCAGCTTCATTCCCGGGTTCGCTCCGCCGCCCGACATGTGGCCGCGGGCGGTCTCACTCCTCGGCATGGTGCTCGGCCTGCTGTTGTTAGCCCTGTCGTTGTCGAAGAAAACCCAAGCCATCGCCGATCCGGAAGATGCCGCGACGATCCGTGGTAATACGCCATTGGCCGTGCTGCTGGTGCGCTTCGGTTGGTCGGTACTGGCGTTCGCGCTGTTCGTTGGCGCGGTCTCGCTACTCGGCTTTCTACTGGCCAGCATTCTGCTGCTGGTCGCGATGCTGGTACTCACCGGCTACTGGCGGCGCAAAAGAGTCACGCTGATCGTTGCCGTGGCGCTACCGCTACTCCTCTATCTGTTCTTTTCCAGCGCGCTCAATACGCGCTTTCCCACCGGCAGCCTGTTAAGGGCCCTGGGCGTATAACGCACCGCGTATTACAGGATCGATACCATGCTCAATGACCTGTTGATTGCCTTTCAGGCAGTCGCAACGATCGAGAATTTCCTGATCATGGCCGCAGGGATCTGGGGCGGCGTGATCATCGGCGCGATTCCCGGGATGACCGGCACCATGGCGGTGACCCTGGCACTGCCGTTTACCTTCTACATGCAGCCGATTCCCAGCATCCTGCTATTGGTGGCGCTGTATAAGGGATCGACCTACGGCGGCTCTGTCTCGGCGATCCTGATCAAGACGCCGGGCACCGCGTCGGCGGCCTGTACGACGCTCGATGGTTACCCGTTGGCGCGCCAGGGCAAGGCCGGCAAGGCGCTGAACATGGCGCTCTATTCCTCGTGTACCGGCGACTTCATCTCCAATATCTCGCTGATCTTCATCGCCGCGCCGCTGGCGTTGCTGGCGCTGCGCATCGGCCCGCCCGAGTACTTCATGCTGATGGTATTCGCCTTGACCACCGTGGCTGGGGTCTCGGGTCGCTCGCTGCTGCTGGGGCTGGTGTCGGCCTGCCTGGGGCTGCTGCTGGCGACGGTCGGCGAGGACATGTATGGCTCGTTCCGCTTCGACCTCACCGTGGACATGCAGGGTGGCCTGGCCGTGGCACCGGTGCTGATCGGGCTGTTCGCCATTCCCGAGCTGCTCAAGATTGTGGTGTTTCGCAATACCGAGACGCAGCAGGCCATGCAGCTGGGCGACAACAAGGTCACCCGGGCCGAGCTGCGCCGTTCGATCAAGTCGATGCTCAAGGGCAGCATGATTGGCGTGGTAATGGGCGCCATCCCCGGCATCGGCCCCTCCGCGGCGGCGTTCTCGTCCTACGGCGAGGCCCAGCGCACCTCCAAGCAGCGCGACAACTTCGGCAAGGGTGAGGTCGAGGGCATTGCAGCATCGGAGTCGGCCAACAACGGCTGCTGCGGTTCGACCATGATACCGCTGCTGGCACTGGGGGTACCCGGCGACGTGATCACCGGGGTAATGTTGGGCGCCTTCATGATCCATGGCATGACCCCTGGCCCGATGCTATTCGAGACCAACCTCAACGAGGTCTACATGCTATTCATCGGCATGTTGTTCTCCTCGGTGCTGCTGTTCGGTGCGGGCAAGGCAACCATGCGCTTCTTCTCGCATATCTCTCGCATCCCCCCAGGGCTGATGGCCCCCATCGTATTGGTGCTGTGCCTGTTTGGCATCTTCTCGATCTCCAACAGCATGTACGACGTGATCGTGCTGCTGGCGATGGGCGTATTCGGGTTCTTCATGTTCCTGCTCGCGATTCCGGCCGCACCTTTCCTCATCGCGTTCATTCTCGGGCCAATGCTGGAGGAGAACCTGCGCCGCGCCCTTGCCATCTCCCGCGGTGACCCGAGCATTCTGGTGTCATCGCCCATCACCTGGCTCTTCGCCTCGCTGGCTGTGTTCGTGGTGGTGATCACGATTCGCCAGCAGCTCAAGAAAGCCAAGGCCTGATCTTTTTCACTCTTTGCCAAGGATTTGTCACCATGCATGCCAGCGCCCAGACCCAGCATCATCCGCGACTCGATGCCGCTGTATCGCACCTCGCCGACTTGATTGCCTTCGATACCACTAGCGCGTACTCCAACCTGGCAATCATCGAGCATCTGCGCCGCTTCTTCGCCGCGCTGGGTGCTGATGTCACGGTGCTGCCGGATGCCAGCGGTGAGAAGGCCAACCTGATCGCACGGCTTGGTCCGGCCGACGTCCCGGGTATCGTGCTCTCGGGGCATACCGATGTGGTGCCGGCCAACCCCAAGAGCTGGACCAGCGACCCGTTTCATATGCAGCAGCGCGGCAGCCGGCTGTTTGGTCGCGGCACCTGTGACATGAAGGGCTTCGCAGCCTGCGTGATGGCGGCGGCCCCGGCCTTTGCCGAGGGCAATCTGAGCCGCCCGTTCTACTTCTGCTTCTCACACGACGAAGAAGTAGGCTGCCTGGGCGCCCCTGCGATTGCCAAGCACTTGGCGGCACTGGACGTCCCCCCGGCGCTGGCGATCATTGGCGAGCCCAGTGAAATGCAGCTGATCAACGGCCAGAAAGGCAAGATCGCCATGGAGGTAACGGTGCACGGCGACGGCGGACACTCGTCTTTTTCGCCACAGCACGTCAACGCGGTGGAGTATGCGTCGCGTATCATCGCCATGATCGGTGAGCGATCGCGACGATATCAGCACGAAGGCCCGTTCGATACCGACTTCAGCGTTCCCCATGCCACGACGCTTGCCACTATCATCGAGGGCGGGGTGGCCACCAACGTGACACCCGATGCCTGCCGTTTCATCTTCGAGTTACGCAGTATCGATCAGGACGCCTCACAAGCGGATATGCAGGCCCTGATCGCCGATGTCGAAGCCGCCCTGCTGCCCGAGATGCAGGCCCTCGCCCCTAACGCCAGCATCGAGTGGCAGGAGGTATTCTCTTACCCGGCCATGGGCGACGCCACCGGCTGCGAGATGTTCAAACAGCTCGAGCCGATCCTGCCGGCACGCGGTGGCAAGGTTTCCTACGGCTCCGAGGGCGGGGTATTCGAGATCGACGGCGGCATTCCTTCGATCATCATCGGACCCGGCTCTATCCGACAGGCGCACAAGCCCGATGAGTTCATCGAGATGGATCAGTTAGGCCAGTGCCTGGCGTTCTTCGATGAGCTCGATACCTGGATGAGGCGCTGATATGCAAGACACCATGACCATCGACGCCGAGCGCCTCTGGGAGCAGCTCGAGGAACTGGCGCAGATCACCGATCCAGCGGCGCCATGGACGCGCCGCGCCTTCACCGAACGCTATCTAGAGGGCCGTACCTGGCTGCGCCACAAGCTGCACGAGGCCGGCATGTCCACGCGCCTCGACGAGGCCGGCAACCTGATCGGCACCCTGCCCGGCAGTGAGCCGTCTCTGGCCCCGCTGGCCACCGGTAGCCATATCGATACGGTCCCCAGTGGTGGCCGCTATGACGGGATTCTCGGCGTGTTGGCCGGGCTCGAGGCGGTACGCAGCCTGCAGGAAGCGGGCATACGACTGCGTCACAGCCTGGAGGTGATCGACTTCCTGTCCGAGGAACCCAGTGAGTACGGCGTCTCGTGCATTGGCAGCCGTGGCATGGTCGGCAAGCTCAGCCCTGCAATGCTCGACTTCCAGGAGCCCGGCGGCGAGCGGCTGTTCGATGCGATTCGCCGCATGGGTGGCGTGCCAGAGGCGCTGAGCGAACCGCTACGCAAACCCGGTGCGCTTGCCGCGTTTATCGAGCTACATATCGAGCAGGGACGCGTGCTGGAATCGCAGCGGGTACCGATCGGTGTGGTCAGCGATATCGTCGGCATCCATCGCTACGACATCGTGGTGAGCGGCCAGGCAGACCACGCCGGCACCACGCCGATGGACCTGCGCCGTGATGCCCTGGCCGAGGCCAGCGGGTTGATCAAGACGATACAGCAGGCTGCGCGGCGCCAGGCCGAGGGCAACGCCTACCTGGTGGCCACCGTGGGACGCCTGACCGTTTCGCCCAATGCCAGCAATGCCATTCCCGAGCGTGTCGAGATGGTACTCGAGGTGCGCAGCAATGATGCTGCCCTGCTCGAGGGTTTCTTCCCGCCGCTGCTGGAATCGGCTCAGCGCCAATCCGCCGAAACCGGGGTGAGCATCGAGGCCACCCCGCTTAGCGAAGGCTTGCCGACTCAGTGTGCGAACGACGTGCAAGCTCAGATAACCGCCGCTGCAGACTCGCTGGGCCTCGAGCATATGGCCATGCCCAGCGGCGCCGGGCACGACGCAGTCTACATGGCCTCCCTCGCCCCCACCGGCATGCTCTTTGTCCCCTGCCTGGACGGCCGCAGCCACTGCCCGGAGGAGAGTATTACCCCCCAGCAAGCCGCCGATGGCTGTCGGGTCCTGACTGAGACACTGCGACGGCTGGATAGTCTCTGAGAAGACGCGACGCGGTAATGGACCAGCCAGCAGCGCTGCGCGCTGCAATCGCGGTTGAAACCGCTCC